>JANQYI010000015.1:100126-127513 GCA_030728985.1 Burkholderiaceae bacterium
AACGACGAGCTCGCGCACAGCTCGATTCGTTTCACGATTGGACGTTTCACGACTGAGCAAGAGATTGATTTTGCAATTGAGTTGCTCAAGGCGCGTGTTGGTAAATTACGAGACATGTCACCTCTTTGGGAAATGGCCAAGGATGGTATTGATTTAAATTCAGTTCAGTGGGCTGCCCACTAAACGCACTGGTTGGAGAAAACAAATGGCATACAGCGACAAAGTACTAGATCACTACGAAAATCCGCGTAATGTGGGTACGTTCGACAAAGGCGACGAGCAAGTTGGCACGGGTATGGTCGGCGCGCCCGCCTGTGGCGATGTGATGAAACTGCAAATTCGTGTCAATGACGCAGGCATCATTGAAGATGCCCGTTTTAAAACATATGGCTGCGGTTCGGCAATTGCCTCGAGCTCACTCGTCACCGAGTGGGTCAAAGGTAAGACGCTAGACGAGGCTTTAACGATCCGCAATACGCAAATCGCCGAAGAGTTGGCATTGCCACCTGTCAAGATTCATTGCTCTATTCTTGCAGAAGACGCGATCAAAGCTGCGGTCGAGGATTACAAAAATAAGCATACGGGATGAACAACATGGGCGTCACACTTACCACTCAGGCTGCCGACCATATCGGTAAATATCTCCAAAAGCGCGGTAGTGGTATCGGATTGCGCTTGGGAGTAAGAACAACGGGTTGTTCGGGAATGGCCTATAAGCTCGAATATGTCGACGAAGCTGCCGCCGAAGATCAGGTATTTGAAAGTTTTGGGGTGAAGGTTTTTATTGACCCTAAGAGTCTCTCGTACCTGGATGGTACCGAGCTTGATTACGCCCGCGAAGGTCTCAATGAAGGCTTCAAGTTCCGGAATCCGAATGAAAAGGCAACCTGTGGCTGTGGTGAATCCTTCACGGTATAAAGAGTGTTGAACGCGACCCCTGATCGCTCCCTAGCCGTGCAGGATCATTTCGATTTGCTGGGATTGCCTCGTAGTTTCAGTATCGAACCTCACACGCTTGAGGCTGCTTGGAAGAGGGTGGCTCTTGCGGTGCACCCTGATCGTTTCGCGACACGCTCTGCTGCTGAAAAACGTGTCGCCATGCAGTGGAGCTCTCAGGCCAACGAGGCTTACCGTATTTTAAGAGAGCCGATGTCTCGTGCGAGGTATTTATGCGAGCTTGCGGGCGTCGACTTGCAGGTTGAAACAAATACCGCGATGTCTTCCGATTTTTTATTTCGTCAGATGAGTTGGCATGAGCAGCTCGATGCCTTGCTTGAGCTGGGCCGTGACTCCTCAGCTCGGCATGTCGCGCAAGAGACGCTGAATGCAGAACTTGCAGAAGCTGAAAATAAAATTGTTTTACAGGTCGGTGATGACCTTGACGCAGGTCGCTTTGATCGCGCGTCCCCCCTTGTTCGTGAATGGATGTTTATTAATAAGATGATTGCGCAATTGCGCGCAATTAATTAGGCCTTGCGGTCTCTACGCTGCACAGAGTGCGCAACTTAATCAAATTTATGGCTTTATTGCAAATTTCAGAGCCGGGAGAGTCACCCGCCCCACACCAGCGTCGTTTGGCTGTCGGGATTGACTTAGGTACGACGCACTCTCTTGTGGCTGCGGTTCGTAGCAGTGTGCCCGAAGTCTTAACGGATGAACGTGGTCGTGCACTGGTCCCTTCTGCGGTTTTTGTCGAGGCCTGTGGTCAGACTCTAGTCGGCTCGGATGCGCTTGCAAAGCAGCAGGCGTTTCCTCTCGATACGCTTGTATCGATTAAACGTCTGATGGGGCGCTCCTATCAAGAGGCGATCAATTCCGGCATGCCCTTCGAGTTTATGGAAGATGGGCAGAGCGTCCGAATCAAGACCCAATTTGCATTATTGTCTCCGGTTGAAGTTGCTGCGAAAATTTTAGCTAAGCTTAAAGTCCTTGCGGAAGGCACGCTTGGTGACGCCTTGGTGGGTGCCGTCATCACTGTTCCGGCTTATTTCGATGATGCGCAACGTCAAGCGACGCGTGATGCCGCAAGACTCGCAGGCTTGAATGTTTTGCGTTTACTCAATGAACCAACGGCGGCGGCCATTGCCTATGGCCTGGATCATGGCTCGGAAGGTGTTTATGCTGTTTATGATTTAGGCGGCGGTACTTTCGATGTCTCGCTTTTACGCCTTTCTCGCGGCGTGTTTGAGGTCATCTCTACAGGTGGGGATACGCGGCTAGGCGGGGATGATTTTGATGCGCTGATTGCAGATCACTTTATAGAAGTTCTAGGTCTGCAAAACGTCAGTCTTCCATCTCGTCGCGCGTTATTGAGTGTCTCCAGACGTCTTCGCGAGACGCTCTCTGACCAGACGTCGCATACCGAGTCCCTCGTGCTCGATGGCCAAACCTTGCAATTGACGCTGACGCGCGATGCCTTCGAGCAGATCGCCCAGCCGCTGGTGGCGCGCACGCTTTCTTGCGCCCAGCAAGCTCTCAAGGACGCATCACTGACCGTTCAAGACATCAAGGGTGTCGTGATGGTGGGAGGGGCGACGCGTATGCCCATCGTGCGCAAGTGCGTCGGAGAGGCTTTCGCAACCCAACCCTTAACCGATTTAGATCCGGATCAAGTGGTGGCTCTCGGTGCCGCACTGCAAGCGAATCTATTGGCCGGTAACCGTCATCCCGGAGAAGACTGGCTGTTGCTTGATGTGACCCCGCTCACACTCGGTCTTGAGACGATGGGTGGATTGGTAGAGCATATTATTCCTCGCAATAGTACGATTCCCGTGGCACGCGCGCAAGAATTCACAACGTTCAAAGACGGTCAAACTGCTTTGGCCGTGCACGTTGTTCAAGGTGAGCGCGACTTGGTCTCTGATTCTCGCTCGTTGGCGCGTTTCGAGCTCAGGGGTATTCCCCCAATGGTCGCCGGTGCCGCCCGAATTCGCGTGACGTTTCAGGTCGACGCTGATGGCTTGCTGAGTGTTTCTGCCCGTGAGCTTGGATCGGGGGTCGAGGCCTCTGTGACGGTTAAACCCTCTTTTGGTCTAAGCGACGAGGAAATCTCTCGTATGCTTTCTGAGGGTATATCCAAGGCGGATGACGATGCGCAAATGCGTATGCTTCGCGAGCAGCAGGTCGATGCGCAGCAGTTGATCGAGTCGGTGATCGCTGCGCTTGCCGCGGATGCGGATTTGTTGAGTGCGGCAGAACAAACCCGTATCGCTCAACAATTGCAGATGACGACCGAGATCGCTTTGGGTGACGAAGTCGATGCGATTCGCGACGCGGTTAAAGCACTGTCTGCGGTGACCGATGATTTTGCCGCCCGCCGCATGGATCGAAGTATTCGTGCAGCGTTGACGGGCCGGTCATTAGAGGATCTATAGGACTTATCATGCCAAAAATTACTGTGTTGCCACATCCTGAAGTCTGCCCGCAGGGCCAGGTCATCGAAAATGCGCCCGTCGGCGAGTCTATTTGCCGCGTGTTGTTGGACAATCATATCGAAATTGAGCATGCTTGCGAGCTTTCGTGTGCCTGCACGACTTGTCATGTCGTGATCAAACAAGGCTTTCAGTCTCTGGCTGAGGCCTCTGACTCTGAAGAGGATCTGTTAGATCGCGCTTGGGGACTATCAACGACCTCTAGACTCGCCTGTCAGGCCAAAATTGCGGATGCAGATCTGACCATTGAAATTCCACGCTATACGATCAATCACGCCAAAGAAAGTCACTAAATACGTCTGGGCTGTAATCGTGTAAAGTATCTCGCACATCAATAACAGTGGAGATAACATGAGAGTCAACAGCATTCGTCAGAAAATTGCTTCTGGTCAACCCGTGATCAATGGTTGGTTGGCGATCCCCTCTTCGTATTCCGCGGAGGTTATCGGTCATCAAGGTTTCGATTCAGTGACGGTAGACTTGCAGCATGGCATGATAGGCATCGATGCCGCGCTTCCGATGTTTCAGGCACTCTCCTCAACTCCGGCGATTCCCTTGGCACGCGTTCCATGGAACGACCCCGCACAGATCATGCGCTTGTTGGACAGCGGCGCCTACGGCATTATTTGTCCAATGATTTCTACTGTGGACGATGCAATGAGTTTTGTTTCATCCTGTCGCTATCCTCCACTTGGTCAGCGTTCTTTTGGACCCGCTCGCGCAATGCTCTATGGTGGCGCTGATTACTATCCGCATGCCGACAAAGAGATCTTGGCGCTCGGAATGATCGAAACTCAAGCCGGTCTTGATAATCTTGAACAAATCCTTGCGATCGAAGGCTTGGACGGTATTTATATCGGACCCAATGACCTCGCCCTTGCACTGGGTTCTGTCCCTAAATCTGAATCTGACGATCCTGTTGTCATCAAGGCCGTAGAGCATATTCGTATACGCGCTCTTGCGCACGGTAAGATCGCCGGGATTTTTTGTTCTTCGGGCGAAGCGGCCGCCATGAGAATCAAACAAGGTTTTCAGATGGTGACCCCGGGGAACGAAGCGGCCCTGATGGCGAATGCGGCTAAAGCCGCGGTACTTACGGCGCGTGGTGCGCATCCAGCCGAAACGTCAAAGACTGGATATTAATCAAGGGCATTCAATGTTGCGTTTCTCCGCCAACCTAGGGTTTTTATGGTCGCAGCTGCCATTGCTTGACCGCATCGAGCGAGCAGCTGCTTGTCGTTTCTCCGCCATAGAATTGCATTGGCCTTATGACACGTCTCCGAACGAAGTCCGAGCCGCTTGCCAACAGCATGGGTTGAAACTACTTGCTGCAAATACGCCGATCGGAAACAGCGCGTTAGGCGAATCTGGTTTGGCCGCCTTGCCTGGACGCGAGCATGAGTTTAAAAAAGCCTTTGAGTCCTCCATGACTTGGTGTCAACACGCTGGAGCGCACGCCATACATGTGCTTCCAGGAATTGTGCCGTCAGAGCTACGCGCTCAAGCCACAACGACCTTCATAGGTAATCTTCGGTGGGCGGCTGATTTGGCCGCTCAGCACGACTTCACTATTTTGCTCGAAGCGATTAATCAACGCGACAAACCCGGCTATTTTTACTCAACGCAAGCTGAATCCAATGCGATTCGCGAACAATGTGAACGCGACAATATCAAACTCATGTTTGATGTTTATCACGTTGGTGTTGCGGAAGGAGATATTCTCACTAAGCTTGAGCGCTACATCCCGCATATTGGACACATTCAAATAGCCGCAGTGCCAACGCGTGCAGAGCCGGATGAAGGAGAGGTGGCTTATTCAGCCATTTTTAAACGCATCGAAGCGCTGGGTTACCAAGGATGGATTGGTTGTGAATACAAGCCACGCACCACGGTTGAAGAGGGGCTGAAGTGGCGGGACCCATACATCACTTAGATATGCGTACAGTTTTCAGCTGTTAGTCTTCTTTGCGTAAATGTGGAAATAAAATAACGTCACGAATACTTGGGCTGTCGGTCAGCAGCATGACGAGCCTATCGATACCAATGCCACAGCCTCCTGTGGGAGGCATCCCGTACTCGAGTGCGCGAATATAGTCCGCATCATAAAACATGGCTTCTTCGTCTCCGGCGTCTTTGGCTTGTACTTGAGCATGAAATCGTGCGGCCTGATCTTCAGGATCGTTGAGCTCTGAAAAACCATTTGCAATTTCCCGGCCCGTCATAAAGAGCTCGAAACGTTCGGTAATGCCAGGACGCGTATCCGATTCGCGGGCGAGTGGAGACACTTCGATGGGGTAATCGATAATATATGTGGGGTGCCAGAGTTGCGACTCCGCAGTTTCTTCGAATAAGGCCAGCTGTAAAGCACCAAGTCCCGCTAGGGCAAAGTTTGGGGCAGTGATATCGACCCCACGTTTTTTGAGCTGATTTTTGACGAAATCAATATCCGCGAGTTGCGCCTCTGTGAATTCAGGAACATGCTGGAGAATCGCCTCTACGATCGTCAAACGATGAAAAGGTTTGGACAAATCCAATTCGCGGCCCTGATAGGTAAGCGTAGCGGTACCACACGCATGGATCGCTGCGTCACGGATAATTTGCTCGGTGAAGTCCATCAGCCACTGATAGTCCGTATAAGCGGCATAAAACTCCATCATTGTGAACTCGGGATTGTGACGCGGACTGACCCCTTCATTACGAAAGTTTCGATTGATTTCGAAAACCCGCTCAAAGCCTCCCACGATGAGTCTCTTGAGGTAGAGCTCAGGCGCAATACGCAAAAACATTTCCATGTCCAGTGCGTTATGGTGCGTCACAAAAGGTTTCGCAGCCGCACCGCCAGGAATGCCATGTAGCATGGGCGTTTCAACCTCAAGGAAACCCGCATTCACCATAGTCTGGCGGATCGCGCTGATGGCTTTGCTTCGAGCCAAAAATGTTTCGCGCGTCTGTTCAGTCATGATGAGATCGACATAACGCTGTCTGTATCTTAGTTCTTGGTCGGAAACGCCATGAAACTTATCGGGAAGGGGACGCAAGGACTTGGCCAGCACCCGAGCCTGTGTTGCATGAATGGACAACTCACCTTTGTTGGTCTTAAAAATATGACCGTTGATCGCAATGATGTCGCCGATATCCCATTGTTTGAACGCATCGTAAATATCCTCTCCCAGGCTAGTGCGCTCAAGATAGATCTGGATACGCCCGGTACTGTCTTGCAACGTCGCAAAACTTGCTTTACCCATAACTCGTTTGAGCATCATTCGACCAGCGACTGAAACAGGATGGGCCGCCGCGGCGAGTGTGGCTTGCTCTTGTTGGTCGAAGTTGGCGTGTAAAGCGTCGGCACGATGTTCTGGCACAAAGTCATTTGGAAAGGCAATACCTTGTGCGCGCAAGCCAACAAGCTTGTTGCGGCGTTCTGCGATCAGGTGATTTTCGTCGTGCGGGGGGGTGTTCGTATCTGTCATGATTAGGCGTTGTGCTGACGAATGTCGTCGATGATTTTAGAGCCAAAAGCTTCGCTTTCGAGAACAGCTAGCAATCGTTGTGCGACTGATGAGGGGTTCGCAAGTTGTTTGGCTTCTTTAAAACCAATAAACCGCTCCAAAGAAGGAAGATCCTCTTTCGATGTTGCACGAATGGTTTCTTGCATTGGTGTGTCGATAATGCCGGGCGCCATCGATACAATACGTGCCAGTCCAGCTTGGTCGAGCTGAGCCGCTTCGGCAAAACGATCCATTGCGGCTTTTGTCGCGCAATAAACAGCCCAACCTGAACTGGCATTGCGTCCCGCACCCGATGAAATCAGCATCACGCGTCGGTCGATTGCCTGAGGTGTATTGCCAAGAATGAGGGCTGTCAGAAAAATAGCTGACGTGATGTTGACATGAAAAGCGTCATTGATGCTGTTTAAATCAGTCAGATTTTGTACCTGCGAGATGGGTTTGACGACACCCGCATTGTGTATGAAGCGAACATGAGAGTGAGCTTTGAGCAATGGGATCAGCGACGATGCGGCATCTTTGACCGCTTGCGAGGCCGAAAGATCGACTTCGAGTTGAGTCAAGGTCGTGCCGTGGCTGGCACTCAATGCTGCGATCGCGGGATCTTTCTTGCGAGATAAGGTCACAAGATGACCGCCTTGGGCGGCGAGCTGCTCCGCCATGGCGGCGCCCAGACCCCGGGTAGTACCCGTTAATACTGTGATGATTGTCATGGTTTATATCCCTTGTTTCAGGCTGGCTTGAATAAATGGATCCAAGTCTCCATCCAGCACTTTCTGGGTATTGGATATTTCGACGTTGGTACGCAAGTCCTTGATACGACTCTGATCCAAAACATAAGAGCGAATTTGGTGACCCCAGCCCACATCTGTTTTGGCATCTTCCATCTTTTGTTGCTCGGCCATCCGGTTGCGCATCTCTAGCTCAAACAAACGCGATTTCAGCATTTGCATGGCTTCGGCCCTATTTCGATGCTGTGAGCGATCGTTTTGACACTGCACAACAATATTGGTGGGTAGGTGAGTGATGCGAACCGCGGAGTCGGTTTTGTTGATGTGCTGGCCGCCCGCGCCACTCGCGCGATAGGTGTCGACACGAAGGTCTGCTGGATTGATGTCTATTTCAATCGAGTCATCGACCTCGGGGTAGACAAACACGCTCGCAAAAGAGGTATGACGCCCGCCTGAAGAATCAAAGGGGCTTTTACGAACGAGTCGATGCACACCGCTCTCGGTCCGAAGAAAACCAAAAGCATATTCACCTTCGATCTTAATCGTGGCGGATTTGATGCCTGCGACTTCGCCCTCGGACTCCTCTAGAAGCTCGGCTTTAAACCCTTTGCGTTCCGCGTAACGCAGATATTGACGAAGCAACATGGAAGCCCAGTCTTGAGCTTCGGTTCCGCCGGCGCCGGCTTGAATATCTAAAAAGCAATTCAGTGGATCGGCCGGATTGGAAAACATCCGACGAAACTCCATGCCCTCGAGGGTCGCCTGAAATTGCTCGGCGTCGTGTTCAATCGCTTCTAAGGTCGGGTCGTCGTTGTCTGCGCAGGCGAGTTCGAAAAGCTCGCAAGAGTCGGCGATGGACTGAGCAAGCGCTTGGAGCGTGACGACAACATCTTCGATACTTTTTTTCTCACGTCCGAGATCTTGTGCCCGTTTGGGATCATTCCAGACGGAGGGGTCTTCTAATTCGGCAATGACGACATGCAGTCTTTCAACTTTGACATCGTAGTCAAAGATACCTCCGAAGAGCGGCCTCGCGAGCAGCATAATCTAAGAGACGCGAGGAGATTTGATTTTGACGTTCTGCTTCCATGAGCTTTGATTTTCCACTAAATGTGCATGTTTAGCAGAGTATTTTAACGGAGTCTTGCACGGATACCCTGTGAGCATAGGATGAGCCGATCAAGCAAGGGCTATATCCCCTGGGCGTACTCGATGACCAGCTGGACTGCAACCACACCATTCCATGTGTTTTGGTCTAGTCTGTAGGCTATTTTGACAAACTCAGGCAGACGGTCGGTATGGTTGAACCAAATGGCGTCAAACCGCTGATGTCCTCGCTGGACCGAAAGTTTGAGGTGCTTTTCTCCAACAAGCTTCTGGCTGCGGACCTGAAATTCATCGAGAAAGAGGGGCGCCGTAAATCCTGCTCCCCACACTTGTTGTTCCAAAATATTGGCAACGTGGGCGTTCGCATAGCCGACCTCTAGAGAACCATCGGTTTCAATGAGTGGCTCAAAACTAGTCCGTCCCGTGAGTTCGGTGACGGCCAAATCAAAAGCAGGCGCAAAGCGATCGAAATCCTCGCGACCAAGGGTCAGGCCTGCCGCCATGGCATGTCCGCCAAACTTCCTAATCAGGCCAGGATGCCGTTTGGAGACAAGGTCGAGTACATCGCGCAAATGAACATCGGGAATCGAGCGCCCAGAACCCCGTAACTCGTCATCCCCCGCAGGCGCAAAGGCCAGGGTGGGACGAAAAAACTTTTCTTTGAGCCTTGATGCGACGAGGCCGACGACCCCCTGATGCCACTCTGGGTGAAAAACGCATACAGAGGCGCCTAATGGGCCGTCTTGCACGGACTCGGTGGCCGCCAGCGCTTGTTCTTTCATGACACTTTCGATCTGACGCCGCTCACGGTTGATAGTGTCAAGTTCGCGCGCAAGCTCCAAAGCTTGCATATCATCATTAGAAATCAAGCAGCGAATGCCAAGCCCCATGTCGGAGAGGCGACCCGCAGCATTGATACGGGGACCCAAGGCAAACCCAAGGTCAAACGCGCTCGCGGCTTGAGGATCTCTTGAGGCCACGGCAAACAACGCCCGAATACCTGGTTGCATCAACCCGCGACGCATGCGCTCGAGCCCGCGAGTGACAAGGAGTCGGTTATTCGCGTCGAGTTTGACAACATCGGCGACCGTACCCAATGCCACCAAGTCAGCGAGCGCATCCAGCCTGGGGCCGCCGTTCGCAGGAAAGTGTCCTCGCGTTCTGAGTTCGGCGCGAAGGGCAAGCATCAAGTAGAAAATAACGCCCACGCCTGCTAAATTTTTTGAAGGAAATGTGCAGCCGGGCTGGTTTGGATTGACGATCGCCAAGGCATTAGGCAACTGATCGCCAGGCAAATGGTGGTCCGTGACGATCACTCCGATGCCTTGGGCATTGGCGGCATCGACGCCCTCGACGCTTGCAATGCCATTGTCAACCGTAATCAGCAGGTCAGGGCGCCCGGCGTGATGTTGACAAGCAAGCTCAACAACAGCAGGCGAGAGTCCATAGCCGGTTTCAAAACGGTTTGGAACCAGAAAATCGACGATCGCGCCCATGTCAGTCAACGCCCGCATTGCAACCGCGCACGCAGTCGCTCCGTCGCAGTCGTAGTCGGCCACGATGAGCATGCGTTGACCGGAATGAATTGCGTCGGCCAGCAGGCGGGCTGCTTGTTCGGCTTGCGTGAGCGTGTTGGGGGCCAGCATCGCAGGCCAGTCAAGTTGCACGTCTTCTTGGCGCTTGACACCGCGGGCCGCCCAGAGTCTGGCAAGCAAGGGGTGAATTCCGGCAGCCTGAAGATGCTCAGTCGTGGCGAGGTCCGTGGGCCGTATTGTCAGTTTTGGTGTGTCCACCACGTGATCCAATTCTGAGTGCGTTGCGGCAAAAAAGACTTCCACCAACGCGGTTGTGGAGCTGTCAGGGTGATGATTCTTCTCTCACCCGTGAGCGTGATTGACGTGTCTGCCGGCAAGCTTTCTAAATACTTGGACAGAGCAGGCAGCTGCTCAATCCAATTAGCCCAATCGTAATCTAAGAAAGACTTGGTCAAGTTGTCATAATAGAGTGAGGGCGAGGCGGGGGGTTGAGGTTTCCAGCCCGAAGCGCCTCCGTAAAGCCATAAGCTGTTAATAGGTTCCAGTCCACGCGCCTCCCGATGCACGTTAACCGGATGCTGGTGCCAGACCATTTGAATTTCGTTGAGGAGCTTTCGCCATGATTGCATGGATGCATCTTGGGGCCACCAGTCCGCAACGGATGCAAGGGAGGCGGCAGCGGGAGTAATTGAAGTCAGCTGAGCTGATTGAGGCAGCCAGACGCGCCAGCGACCTAAGCCAATTGGCAAGGCAGATATTTGGCTATCTGACCAGAGCGGTTTCACGGCATCGAACAAGAGATCTGCGTCTTGGATATCGAGCTGGAGAGATTCAGGAATCGCTAGTTTTGCACCATCGCGACCAATGTTCACTGAACAGAGATCCGCGATCCAGACCGACTCGTTTTGGGCATGGATGCCAGCGCGCAGGGGGCCGAAAGCATCACTTAAATTTTTGCCTTTTTGCACGGGAAAACCCATCGCGAAAAGCTCAAGGTACTCCGAGGCGGAACAACCTGTTTCTTCGGGTGGACAAGTCGTCTCGCTAGCGAAAAGTCGAGCGAATCGCCTTGTCAGCGCGGGGCAAAACGCCTCGAGATGGGGAGCAAGATCGGGCGCAACATTGGAGGGCGGTAAAGAACCGTGAATAATCAGATGCATAAGCCGAATTGTAGTGGGAGGAACAAAGAGATGGAGGTTTGATGCGATAATAATGAAGTGCTTAAACTACCATACGAATTCTGGATTGGCGCCCGCTACGCGGGTTTGACTCGTTCTCGTGCCCGAGGTGGCCGACGCGATGGCTTCGTCTCGTTTGTCGCAGCGACCTCTATGGTCGGGATCGCGCTCGGCGTAGCTGCGCTCATCGTCGTATTGTCCGTCATGAACGGCTTTCAAAAAGAAGTCCGCGATCGCATGCTGTCTGTGTTGCCTCATATAGAAATTTATGTGCCAGGCACGGATCCAACAATGGTTCTTCAAGAGTGGTCGACGTTGGCAAAACAGGCGCGTCAGTCGTCGCAGGTCATCGGTGCCGCGCCGTTTGTCGCAGCCCAGGCCATGCTGATGCGGGGACAAGACTTGCGCGGAGTCCAGGTGCGTGGCATTGACCCTGTCGCTGAAAAACAAGTATCCGAGGCAGGCAGTCAAATGGTCCGAGGCAAAATGACTGATCTGAAGTCGGGTTCTTTCGGCATCGTTTTAGGTCAAGAGCTCGCCGACTTGCTGCAGGTACGTATCGGACAGACTGTGATGATGCTTGCTCCCGCCGCCAATATTAGCCCCGCAGGTTTTACGCCGCGAATGCGGCAATTCACGCTGGTCGGCACTTTTCGCTCAGGTCATTATGAATATGACTCCTCACTGGCATTTGTTGATGCTACAGATGCTGCAAAAATGTTCAGAGACGCAGGTATGGCTGGAGTTCGTTTGCGCGTCGCCGACATGCATCGTGCACCCGAAATCGCCCAATCACTGATTGCCTTGCTTCCTAGCAATGTCGCGATTGCTGATTGGTCACGTAACAACCGAACATGGTTTGCGGCGGTTCAGACGGAAAAGAGGATGATGTTTCTGATTTTGACGTTAATTGTTGCTGTCGCTGCGTTCAATTTACTGTCTTCTCTTGTGATGGCGGTCAAAGATAAACAGTCCGACATTGCGATTCTTCGGAGCTTTGGCGCCACACCAGGAGAGATTGCGCGTATCTTTTTGGTTCAAGGCGCATTGATCGGGGTGATCGGCACATTATTAGGTGTTGGCGGAGGTGCGGCTATCGCTTTTAATGTTGATGTTCTTGTCCCCGCAATTGAACGCATCATTGGTACTCAGTTTTTACCGCGTGAAATCTATTTCATTAATGCCTTGCCGTCTGATCCACAGCTTTCTGATATCACCACGATTGGGGTGACTTCATTGATCATGTCATTGCTGGCGACCTTGTACCCAAGCTGGCGTGCCTCGCGTCTTCAGCCTGCAGAGGTTTTACGCCATGACTGATTTTGCTTTGCAGGCTAAAAATCTATCCAAACATTATGATGATGGAATCGCCAGAATCGATGTATTGTGCGATGTGAGTCTAGGGATTGCCAGGGGTGAGTTAGTCGCCGTGATCGGAGCGTCTGGCTCAGGCAAAAGCACGTTGTTGCATGCGCTTGGTTTGCTGGATTTACCGAGTTCGGGTTCAGTTCTGGTGGCAGGACAAACTTCCGAGGGCTTGAGTGAGTCTGCGCGAAGTCGGTTACGCAACCGTGAACTTGGTTTTGTGTATCAATTCCATCATCTGTTGCCGGAGTTCACCGCTCTTGACAATGTGGCCATGCCCTTGATCGTTCGCCGTGAACCGCGTGATGTTGCCCGTGTTGAGGCGTTGAAGGTTTTAGAGATGGTGGGCTTGTCGGCACGCACCACACATTATCCGGGTCAGTTGTCTGGCGGCGAGCGTCAACGCGTGGCACTTGCGCGAGCCTTGGTTGCGCGTCCAGCGTGTGTGCTTGCAGACGAGCCAACCGGCAATTTGGATCGTCACACTGCCCATCAAATGTTCAAGTTGTTAAAGCAAGTGAATACCGAGTCCAATACTGCGTTTCTGATCGTGACGCACGATCCTGAGTTAGCAGCGCTCGCCGACCGGCGTTTGCATATGGATGCAGGGCGACTGGTCGATGCGCCTTGACACGCACTGTCATTTAGACGCGACGGAGTTTGATCCTGATCGTCAGGAAGTCATCGGCCGCGCACAACAATCCGGTATTCAAGCCATCGTCATTCCGGCTGTTGAGCACGCGAACTTTGAACGTGTCCGAGCATTGGCACATTCTTTTGAGCAAGGATTTTATGCGCTTGGCATTCATCCTATGTATGTGCGGCATGCTTCTGAACACCATATAGAACAACTGCGTCTGGCCCTTGCAACATATCGCGATGATCCAAAACTTGTGGCGGTCGGAGAAATCGGGTTAGATTTTTTCATCCCAGAAATCTCAGTAGGCGTTGAGCGCGCGAAGCAAGAAAAGTTTTACGAAGCTCAGCTTTCACTCGCATGCGAATTTGACTTGCCCGTAATTTTGCATGTCAGGCGCTCTCAGGATGTATTACTCAAGTATTTGCGTCGTTATTCTGTGCGGGGCGGTATTGCACACGCTTTTAACGGGAGCATGCAACAAGCCCATCAATTTATTGAACAAGACTTTGCCTTGGGTTTTGGTGGTGCGATGACGTTTACGCGAGCGTTACAGATTCGGCGCTTAGCCACGGAGTTGCCGCTCAGCGCCATTGTGCTGGAAACGGATGCTCCTGATATAGCCCCCGCGTGGATGGTTGACAGTCGCCGTAACGAGCCGAGCCAAGTCATCCCCATCGCCCGGTGTATGGCGCAGCTTCGAGAGGTCACTGAATCTCTGGTGTTGGAGGCAACGGCCCATACGGCACTGCGAGTCCTACCTGGATTGGCGGGACTCGCAAGCCTCAAGACAGATAGAGTGGCTTAGCCGGCGTGCTGGCCATGTTGATGTTTGCGACCACCCTGATGATCAGGCAATGTGATGCCTTTTTCCTTGGCGCGTTTTTGCATTTCAGCGCGCATGCTCGTGCGTAAAGCTTGACGCTCCTCGGAAGTGTTGGCGGCTTGCATCTTTGTGCGCATGTCCGCGCGCTCTTCGGGGGTCATCAGTTTGCTCATCTCAGCGTTCAGACCTTTTTGTCCGTGATTCTTGCCCATGCCCTGGTGCATCCCTTGGCCTTGACCCATGCCAGAACCCTTACGCATTCCTTGGCCTGGACCCTCGCCACAGCCTGAGACAGAAGTCTTGGCAGACGGTGATGTCGCGGCATCACTCGGTTGAGCGGCAGTAGATTGAGCGTTGACGCTGCCAATGGCCAACGTGGCACCTAGTGCGACCAAGATCGTTGTTGCTAAGTTGCGTGTGCTTTTCATGATGTATTCCTTATTAAGGTGTAGACACCGCTACGTCGAAGTCCGTGCAGCGGATAAAACACATTGAAGCAGCATCGATACGTTTTTTTATGTCGTTTCACCTTGAATATGTAACGAAAACCATGCAACGTCAATTTTGATACATTGCAATACAATTTAACTTGATAAATCTCTTGTTCTCGGTTGAGTCCGACAGGCATGATGAGCGCCATGGATCACATTCTTATCGTTGACGATGACCGCGACATCAGGGAACTGCTGAGCGAGTATCTCCAAAAACAAGGCTACCGTGCCACCGTGGCCGCCGATGGTCGTGGGATGAGAAGCGCCTTGTCCCGTGCCAAGCCCGATTTAATTGTGCTGGATCTCATGATGCCAGGCGAAGACGGGCTGACCCTATGTCGTGAAATCAGAGCCCACTCTGATATTCCGATCGTAATGCTAACTGCTCGCGGCGAGGAGGTTGACCGTATTGTGGGTTTGGAGATGGGTGCGGATGATTATCTGGCTAAACCCTTTAGTCCAAGGGAGTTGGTGGCACGGATCAAAAGCATTCTGAGACGGACTCGGTCTCTTCCTTCCAATTTAAAGCCAGATCAGGCTAAAAGATTGCGCTTTGCGGATTGGACGTTGGACATCACGACACGGACTCTCATTTCACCCCAAGGCGTATCTGTCTCCTTGAGCGGCACAGACTTTAAATTGCTTCGCATTTTTTTGGATCATCCTAATCGCGTCTTGAATCGCGACCAGTTGATCGACTTGACTCAGTCTCGTGATGCGGGTCCCTTCGATCGCAGTATCGACCTTCAAGTCAGTCGATTGAGGCGACGGTTAAATGACAATCCAAAAGAGCCCTCTCTGATCAAGACATCTCGCGGCGAAGGCTATGTGTTGACCGCAGAAGTATTTCAGGAAAGCTGATGTCTTTTTTACCTCGCTCGCTCTTTAGTCGTCTGGTGATTGTTTTTTTAATTGGCTTAATCGTCGCGCAGGCCATCAGTCTGACCATCGTGTTGCAGGATAGGGGGGAATTTTTATCTCGTACGAGTGGCGTGCAATCTGTGCGACGTATCGCGGATACAGTGATTTTGTTCGATACGGTCAATACTGTCGAGAGGGTGCGTTTGGTCAAGCTCTTGAACTCTCCCTCGATGCGCATCACCATTACGCCGACACCGCCTCTGTTGCCGAGTGTGCCGACGCCTGAGTCGGTGAATTCAGCTCAATCAATGTTTTTTACTTCTTTATTGCAACGAATGCTCGGTCGCGAGCGCGAAATGCGCTTGGTATTGCTCGAACCAACGGATAAGTCATCTTTACCTCGGGCTGAACATTCCGGGGGGATGCCGCATCATCGAAGCCAAGCCTCTGGCATGGTTCCTCAGCCAGGCTTGGCGGCAGGGCGCTATCGAATGCGTCAGACGGCATCGGTGGTTGTTCAGATTAGACTGGATGACAGCAACTGGGCAACGTTTGACTCCCAATTGCAGCCAGAAACATGGACTTGGCCATTAAGGGCATTACTTAGCGCGCTCGTTCTGCTGTCTTGTGTTGTTTTGCTGGCAATTGTGGGTGTCCGCTGGGTGACTCGCCCACTCAACGATTTTTCGCTTGCGGCGACAGAGCTTGGTAAAAATATTGATCGACCTCCGTTGCCTGAGACTGGACCGATTGAAGTCGTACAGGCCGCTCGTGCTCTGAATGGCATGCAAGCGCGTTTGTCTCGTTATCTACAAGACCGAACGCGCATTCTTGCAGCCATGTCCCATGATTTAAAAACACCCATCACTCGGATGCGCTTGAGAGCCGAGTTGTTGGATGACAAGCCTGTTCGAGAAAAATTTATACGCGACTTGTCGGAGCTCGAAGGAATGGTCAGCGGCACACTTTCATTTATGCGCGGGCTCGAAGCGACAGAGGCGGCGGTTCCTTTGGATATGAATGCGCTGTTGGAAAGCTTGCAAGCTGATTTCCAAGAGGCGGGTGAGCATGTGGAAATCCTCGGTCGTACAACGGTTCCTTATTTATGTCGTCCACAGTCAATGAAACGATGCTTATCTAATTTGATTGAAAATGCTATTAAATACGGACACTTAGCACGGGTAAGTCTGATTCAACTGCCATCTTCTATACATATCGTGGTGAGCGATGAGGGACCGGGGGTGCCTGTAGAGGAGCTTGAACGGTTGTTCGATCCCTTTTACCGACTTGATGCTTCGCGTAACCGCGAACATGGTGGAACCGGTCTTGGCTTAACGATTGCCCGCGGCATCGCCGAGCAGCATAGCGGAACGCTGGTGTTGAAAAACGGAGTTTCGAAAGGGCTCGAATGTCATCTCGACCTCCCTCTCAATTCGTAATATTGCGCCTGGACAAAATCGTTCAATGCACGCTGTTTGCCTTGTAAAGTTGTTGCACCATCCAGCATTTCAATGGGGGTACGATGGGCAGATTGCTTGCGCTTTCAATTGTCGCGGCAGCCGTATATTTGCAGACCGCGTCAGTCTTGCCAGCGCGTGGGCTACTGATTGGTTTGGTCGCCATGGTCGCAGTATCGTGGACTCTTCTCGTCGTCGCTTCTCGGTTTTATTCATTTGCATTGCCTCGTTGTCTCGGTCGCGCACTTATTCTTCTTTTTGCCTTTTTGCTCTCTCTTGCTTGGTCTAGCTGGCGCGCTGAAGTTCGTCTCGCTGACAAACTGTCTCCCGAGCAAGAAAATGTCGTCACTCGCCTCTCTTTTCTCGTGAACAGCCTGGTTCAAGATCAAGGCGACAGTCTGCGCTTCGAAGCTGTCGTACAAGCGCATGACCAAACAGGTGTTTTTCCCCCAGGCATTCCGCGGCATATACAAGTCGTTTGGCGCAAGCCTGATCCAGGACAACCGACCACAGAGGTTCGGCCAGGTCAAGTCTGGCGCGCCGCACTGATTTTTCGAAAACCACGCAGTGCCCTGAATCCACACGGTTTTGACTACGAAGCGCATCTGTTCAGTCGAAATATACGGGCGATCGGACGTGTTCGAGGGCGTCCTGTTTTACTGGGGGAGGATTCCTGGAGGTCGATGCAGGTGATTGTGTCGCTTGCCCGGCAGCACCTAAGAACTGCGATGCGAAAACAAGTCGGAGAGATGACGTATGGTGCCGTGATGATCGCCTTGGCGATTGGGGATCAGGATAGCGTCCAAGCTAAACATTGGGATATTTTTAATAAAACCGGCATCACCCATCTTGTCTCGATTAGTGGATCCCATGTCACGATGTTGGCGGCCTTTGGAGGTCTATCGATGCTCTGGCTTTGGAAGCGATTGCGCTGGCGCGACAGAGCGTTGGGTGAAATCGTGCCCGCTAAAATCATGGCTGCGGTTGCCGCGCTCGCTGTCGCTTGGCTTTATTGCTTACTTGCGGGGTGGGGCGTGCCCGCAAGGCGCACTTTTTTCATGTTGTTGGTGTCAGGACTCGCGATGATGACTCGGTTGCCGATGAGTCCATCGAGCGTGTTGTGTCTCGCTGCGGCAGTGGTGACACTGATTGATCCGTGGTCACCGATTTCCACTGGATTTTGGTTGTCTTTTGCGGCGGTGGCTATTTTATTTTATGTGGGTTCTCAGTCACAGGCGCTGCATGATGAGACCCTGCACTTTAGGCAACGCTGTTGGATCATACTCAAAGAGTCTGCCAGACTGCAATGGTTCATCACGCTCGCTATGTTGCCCGCCTTGGCCTTTTTATTTCATCAGGTCTCGATCAGTTCGCCGTTTGCCAACGCAGTGGCCATTCCTGTCGTAACCTTCGTGGTGACGCCTTTGGCGCTGATCACTGCGGTGATCTCTTGCATATCTAGTTTAGCGCCGCTTGCAGGTGCGACAGCTTGGTTGGGGCACCTTGCTTTTGACTGGTGCATGCTACCTGTCACATGGCTGGCCAATGCACCTTGGTCATCCTTGTCTGTCGCCGCCATGCCAGTTTGGTGTTTGGTGTTGAGTCTTTTAGGCATTGGTTGGGCGTTACAGCCTCCAGGCATTCCCGTCAGGTGGGTAGGGTGGTCTTTATTATTACCGGCTTTGTCATGGCAGCCCCAACGCCTACCTGAAGGGGCCTGGTGGTTAACAGCCCTCGACGTAGGGCAAGGCGGAGCCATCTTGGTTGGAACACATCGACATATATTGCTTTTCGATAGCGGCCCTCGGGTAGGTTCCAGTGATGCGGGAGAACGCGTTATCGCACCTGTGCTGCGGGCTTTAGGTTTTAAAAACCTTGATGTCCTGGTGGTTTCTCATTCAGATATTGATCATGCGGGTGGTTTACCTGGATTGTTGAAAGAGGTTTCTGTCAAAAGAGCTTTTTCAAGCTTTAATTTAGAGGGCCACTTATCGCAAGCTCAACAGGTTCTTCAGGTGTCTTCGTCCATCCCTCGTCCCGAACAGATGTCGGCTTGCGAGGCTGGTTATGCTTGGGAGTGGGATGGTGTGACATTTCGTTTTTTGCATCCGGCAAACGAAGCGGAAAATGAACGATATCGTTCACATGAGTCACAAATGAAGAAAAAGTCACGGTCCAATGCTCAGAGTTGTGTGCTGCATATCCAAGGCTCCTATCATTCAGCTCTTCTTCCAGGCGATATCGGCGTAAAGGAAGAAAATGAAATACTGCAACGGTTTGACTCTGGCGCTGCCCAGCACACTGCCTTTGCCGATGTCGTCCTTGTGGGACATCACGGATCAAATACGTCTTCTTCACCCCTCTTTGTGGCTCAGACTCGCGCGCAGCATGCGATTGCCCAGGTAGGCTATCTCAATCGGTTTGCGCATCCGACTCAGGATGTGGAGCGCCGCTGGAAGGCAGCGCAGGTGCAGTTTTGGCGCACAGATCATCACGGCGCCATGGTGGTGCAGTCAACGCAACAGGGGCTCAATGTGAGGGCTGAATCCTTAATGCGTAAACGCTATTGGCATGAGAGACCTCCATAAAACCCTTAGTTGATTTAAAAGAATTTTCAGATCAAGGACTACAATAAACAATAATTCGCGTGTTCGCGGTTGTAAGCTTTAGGGGTCTAATCATGTTGCCACCACGTATGCATAGCGTCACTTGCAGCAGTCCTGCAGGCTTGCACCGTATGGCATATCGCGAGTGGGGCGATCCTGAGGGCGAGGAAGTGGTGCTTTGCGTCCATGGTTTGACCCGAACCGGCAGAGATTTTGATGCCCTCGCGACTGTGCTTTCTTCACGTTTTCGCGTGATTTGCCCCGATGTGGTTGGACGGGGTCTTTCGGATTGGCTGAACAATCCCTCTTTTTATGCTTTGCCACAGTACGCCTCAGACATGGTGACTTTACTGTCGCGTATCGAGCCTAAGCGTTTGCATTGGGTAGGTACCTCGATGGGGGGATTGATCGGTTTGGTCTATGCAAGTTTGATTACCCAGTATCAAGCCCACTCTACTGCTCTGACCCCCGCGCAACGCCACACCCCTCTTCAAGAGTCGAACGCGCGTCTGGATTCGCTCATTCTCAATGATGTAGGACCGCACATCGAACCCGTCTCGCTTGAGAGAATTGGTCATTATGCTGGAGAAGCAGTCGATTTTTCAAGTTTCGAAGAGGCGGTTGTGTATGTTCAGGCGACTTGCGCCAGTTTTGGTCCTCATTCGCCTGAGCAGTGGCGTGACTTGACCCGGTATGTTTATATTGAGCAAGCAGGAAGGTGGATCAAGCATTATGATTTATCGCTCGCGGCAGGATTCAAACAACTCTCCCCAGAACTAGCGGCGCAAGGCGAGGCTTTTTTGTGGGACGCATTTAACGCTTTGACGATACCGATTCAGGTGATACGAGGGCGGCAGTCCGATTTACTTTCTGAAAAAACCTGTCTAAAAATGTTGGCGAATCAACCCTTGGCGCGGCTGACACAAATTGAAGGGGTGGGTCATGCGCCCACTCTCATGGATGCTGAACAAATCGCTGTTGTCTCTGATTTTTTATTGAGTCAACCTTGATCGGACACTCTGGGCTAAAGGCTTTTATACGATGACGACCTTTACAGATTCTTTTTGCGCTGACTTACATAGTCACTCTACCGTGTCGGATGGTGTTTTCGCGCCGGATCAAATCGCTTTACGCGCTAAAAATGCCGGTGTGACACTTTGGTCCTTGACGGACCATGACGAGCTCTCCGGTCAAGCCTTAGCGAGTGAAACAGCGCGTGAGATTGGTCTCAACTATCTCACGGGAGTTGAAATTTCTGTCACGTGGGCCAAACAAACCGTTCATATTGTTGGCTTGGGAATTGATCCGAGTCATGACGCGCTCATCGAAGGACTGCGTCAAACTCGGGCGGGCCGGGCGGAGCGCGCCAAGCGGATTGGAGAAAAGTTGGCGTCACTGGGCATGCCAGGCGCGTTCGAGGGCGCGCTCACGTTTGCCGGAAATCCGGAGCTGATCAGTCGCACACACATCGCGCGTTTTTTAGTTCAAGCGGGATATTTTCCTGAAGTGCAGGTGGTTTTTGATCGCTTGCTCAAAGATGACGGTCCTGCGCATGAACCGATGCAATGGGCCAGTCTTGAAAATGCTTTGGGTTGGATTCATGCCGCGGGAGGTGCCTCTGTGGTCGCGCATCCAGGTCGTTACAAATATTCCGCGACGCAGTTTGGCGCTTTCTTCGATCATTTTAAAGACTTAGGTGGCTCTGCGATCGAAGTGGTGACAGGCAGCCATAGCGTGCCGCAATTTCAAGAATATGCCCAGGTTGCGCGTCACTATGGGTTTCAAGCTTCTTGTGGTTCGGATTTCCATAGTCCAAATGAAAGTCGTGTGCAGCTTGGCAGTTTGCCGCCGCTGCCCGCCGATTTGAAGCCCGTGTGGCAAGACTTGGTGTAAAAGAAAATGAATAAGGCCTTTGTCAAAGAGCAAGATGATGTCGATGACGATGAGCTTCCTGAGGCTCAAGCGCTTCCAGCCGGGACCAAAAACTACCTAACGCCTGGTGGTTATGCTGCGTTACGCGAGGAGCTTGTGCATTTGATGAACGAAGAGCGTCCCGCCATGGTGCAAATTGTTTCCTGGGCGGCGTCCAACGGTGATCGTTCAGAAAACGGTGATTATCTCTATGGTAAAAAACGTCTGCGTGAAATTGACCGTCGCATGCGATTTTTAACCAAACGTTTAGAACTTGCCGAGGTCGTGGATCCAAGCTTACAAACCAATTTTGAGCAGGTGTTCTTTGGTGCGACTGTGCTGTATGCCAATCAACAGGGCCAAGAGCAACGCGTCACCATCGTGGGCGTCGACGAAGCGGAGCCTTTGCAAGGGCGAATTAGTTGGATTTCTCCCGTGGCGCGAGCGCTTACTAAAGCGAAACTGGGCGATACCGTGACGCTCAGGACACCCGGCGGAATAGAGGAGCTGGATATTCTTGAAATATCCTATCCGGCTTGAAAAAGATCTCGATATCCGTCGCGACTATCCGGCCATTGAAAGACAAAACCTGTTTTACGGATTCTCGCGTTACTCAAGCGTTTACTCCCAACGAAGGTGGGGGATGCTGAGTCTGGTGGAACAGGCCCACCGACGAGCTGAGCCAGTGCTTCATACAGTGTACGCATCGGGAGCGGGGTGCTGTCCGTGATCAGATACGTCGACTGAGGATTTTCTAATTTCATTAAATGGATAATGGCTGCGGCGGCATCTTCGATATGAATTCGATTCGCCCAGTGCACAGCTGAGGTGGGCGCGCCAACTTGTCCTCGCTTTAGCTTTTCGAGCAATGTTGTGCGTCCCGGACCGTAAATACCCGAAAGCCTAAGATTGAGGGTCGTCAACGCACGTTCACGACCAAAATTCTTGAGCCATTGCTCGCACTCGAGCAGCACTCGACCATTAAAGTTTTTAGGATTGACGGGCGTGTCTTCGTCGATCCATTCGTCGCCATGCTCGCCGTAGACTGCCGTTGAGGAGATAAATAACACGCGTTTAAGTGCGGGATGACAGGCCTTTTCAAGGATGTTCTGTAAACCCTTTAAATATACGGCTCGGTAGTCAGACTCGGTGCGCGCATTCGGGGCTGCGCTAAACAGAATATGGGTAATATTTGCGGGAAGTGCGGTTAGGGTGTCGGCCTCGGATAAGTCTGCCTCAATCCAAGAAAAGCCTGGCATCATTATTTGATCATGCACGCGTGCACGTCTTAAGCCCCAGACTCGATGCTGAGGATCTTGCAAGAGGCGGTTGGCGACACGCATCCCCAAATCTCCACAACCTGCTATTAACAAGCGAACGGGCGTTTGTGTCATGTCGTCACGCTTTGTTGAAATTTGAGTGATCACCCGTCAAGACAGGGACAAAAAAGCGTTCTTTCAGCTCTTGTAGTCCAAGTCTTTCGAGTAGTGCCTCGAGTCTCGCGATCGAATGCGGCTTTGGTGGGCCTTTGCGCTGAGCAATCAATAATTCGTTTTTCATCGAGTGCTCCCAGCCTACAAGTTCGGTCACAGTGACTTGATAGCCATGCGCCTCGAGCTGAAGGCAGCGAAGTGTATTAGTGACTTGGCTACCAAATTCCCGGGTATGGAGTGGGTGCCTCCAAATTTCAGCCAAAGGATCCTTAAGTTGCTCTGCTTTATGTTTTCGCAACACACTAGCTACTTCCGCCTGGCAGCATGGCACGAGGACCATAAATTCTGCTTGTTTTGCTAAGCCAAAGCGTATGGCATCGTCAGTCGCCGTGTTGCAAGCGTGCAAAGCGGTCACCATGTCGACTTCTTTAGGTAGCGAGGGTGACAGAATTGACTGTGCGACGGACTCGTTTAAAAATCGCATCTGGCCAAAGCCCAGGTCGTATGCCAGTTTTTGTGTTTGTGCGACGAGCTCCGCGCGTGTTTCGATCCCCACCATGCATGCGTGGGGTGCATAGTGGCGTAAATACAGATCGACAAGAATAAAACCCAAGTAGGATTTACCTGCGCCGTGATCGACGACACAAAAGTCCTCGCGCTTGGTTTTTATTTGCTTGAGTAAAGGCTCAACAAACTGAAACAAGTGGTAAACCTGTTTGAGTTTGCGCCGGCTGTCTTGATTGAGCTTGCCATCCCGAGTCAAGATATGCAGTGCTTTGAGCAAGTCAATGGATTGTTCTGGACGTATTTCAGGAATCGACATGTTTAACAGGCATGACATAAAGTGCGTGTTCAGGCATACTTATGTCGAATAAAGGTTTAACTTAGGAGCTCTTTATCTCAATGGCTGATTATTCAAAACACAAGATAGAGGAGCTCGAGGGAATTTGTCTGCTGTTCGATCGGGAACACCAAGCGAACACCGCGGCTTCTAAAATCTCCGATTGGTGCGTCGAGCTTGGAGCTCAAGCTTACCTCAATATCTCCATCGTTTCATACCAAGAAAAACTGTTGGTTCAGGTCACAGCCTCTCCTGACTTAAAAACGTTGACGCCAGATCACGATACGCTCAATTTAAATATGCGTCTAGGCTTGGACACGCTTAACTCTCCTGAACAGCTTGACCTAGAAATCGTCCTTTGTCTGGCGCGTGCTCCGATTGCTTATTGTTTTCCGTCTGTGCAGGAGTTACAAGCAGCCGTCCGTGTCCGACATTTTGCAGTCGATGCGGCGCGTCGCACTGAGCTAGCCTTTAATCCAGATGGATACGAACGACCCCAAGAGTGCTGGACCTACGATGAAAGTAGTGGTTTTTTATTAAGGCCTGGTGTGGATATGGTTGATGCCTTGATCAAAACGACACAACCTGAAGTCTCGGGTGAGCAGCTTTATACTTTTTCCTGCGGCCGCGCTGCTGAGTACATTATGTTGCTGGCTATCGCCCAAGAGCTCAAGGCAAATAATCCCCTTCTTTATAAAGCGTTAGAAAAACAATGGCAGACGCGGGCGTTACTCGCGGATGACTTCAATGATGCCTTTATTTTTGAAATAGGTAGTCTGGAGCATCCTTTGCCGATGCGCTTTTATGTCCCAGGTAGTCGGTTGTGGTTTCGAAATCCTGATAGCCGTTCCGCAGATGTTGAAGGTTTCGAGGGATCTTGGGTGGTCTATCACGGCAATGGCGAGTTTTGTAATCTTTGGGAACGGGCCAAACCCTTCAATTTGTCTGACAAGTGCCTGGAAATTTATCACTGGCGTGATGGCGTATTTTTCGATGCCTCGGGAGCGATCAAGATGAATGAGGACATCGTGCGTGAAAAAGTCCTTCAGTCCAAACAAACGCCCGCTCAGGCCAAGCAGATTATTGAACGGATGATGCGTTATCGTGATGTGAGGGGGGTGTATGCCGAGGGTGGATGTATAGATGCCTCCAGAGATGTGGTTCGATGGGTTTGTCCGGGCACTTCGGATTTAGTCTTAGAAGCTTGATATTTTTCGGTTTCGGAGGCGTCTAGAAGCGAAGCTCGCTACAATAACGCTGTTCAGAACCGCCGGATAGAGACGATGTCTGATGTAATCGCACTGATTTTTGATTTTGATGACACGCTGGCTCCAGATAGTACTTCGGGCTTTCTCGAGAGCATTGGTGTAGATACGCAGCAATTTTGGTCTGGTCGCGTCGATCCCCTATTGGCGCAAGACTGGGATCCCGTGCCTGCATACCTGCACGAAATGATCGCGCTCTCCAAAACGAATGCGCATGGCACTATCACCCAAGATCGTTTAAAGCAGTGGGGACAGTCTTTGCCTCTGCATGCGGGCGTCGAGACGCTTTTTCGTCGTTTGCGGGAACAGGTCAAAATAGTGCACCCACAGGTACAACTCGAGTTTTATTTGATTTCGAGCGGGATCGGCGACGTCGTCAGACATACTCGCATTGCCCATGAGTTCACGGCGATCTGGGCGTCTGAATTTATCTATGACGAACAAGGCGGGATTACTTTTCCCCGTCGCATTGTGAGTTTTACAGATAAAACGCGTTACCTTTTCCATATCCAAAAGGGCATCGTCGGACCCAGCTTTATCGGCAAACCATTCGAGGTCAACCGTAAAATTCCCGAAGACCGTTTGCGTGTGCCCTTTGATCAAATGATTTTTGTCGGTGATGGCTATACGGATATTCCGTGTTTTTCAGTGATTCGCAGCTCAGGTGGATTTGCGTTTGGTGTTTGGGATCCTAAACACCGTGACAAACGCAGCCGAGCTTGGGGATTTATCGAGGATGGACGCGTATCAAACCTCAATCAAGCCCGCTATGACGATGATGCCGAACTGTATCAGTGGCTAGAAGAGGCGTTAACGAGCCTCGCAGGCCGAATCGCTCTTAAATCTCGTGTCTACCGTGGATGATTCATTCATGCGTCTTGCGCTTGAGCAAGCTTGTCTTGCACAAGAGGCAGGCGAGGTTCCCGTTGGTGCGGTCATCGTTGACGTGAATGGTGTGCTGCTAGCCTCGGCTTTTAATCGTACGATTCAAGACCATGATCCCACGGGTCATGCTGAAGTCGTTGCTTTAAGAAACGCAGCCAAAAAAAGTGGCAATCACCGATTACCCGGCGCTACGCTCTATGTCACACTCGAGCCTTGTGTGATGTGTATGGGTGCCATGATGCACGCACGTCTGGCGCGTGTGGTGTTCGGCGCCCCGGACCCCAAAACAGGTGCTTGTGGAAGTGTGATTAACTTGCCGTCAGAGTCGCGTTTAAACCATCACACGCGTGTGGAGGGTGGCGTACTCGCGCATGAATGCGGCGAAATATTACGCAATTTTTTCAAACGTCGTCGCGTCAAGGAGAGCCAGATTGAGCCCCAGTACAACCGCTAACGCGAGTGCTTTGTCGCGTCCATCGAAAGCTGCACGGCAGGGTATTTATATTGTGAGTCCCTCGAGCGCAGTGGAGGACGCTAAAGTATTGTCCCGAGGGGTCAAGCGATTAGAAAAAATGGGATTCGACGTTGCGCTGGATCGAACCGTGCTGGCTCGCGAACAACGTTTTGCTGGAACAGATACACAAAGAATCGCTGCATTTGGACGCGCCATCAAACAAAAAAAATCAATTGTGATGGCCTCGCGTGGTGGCTATGGCGTGACTCGATTGTTGCCTCATCTAGATTGGACTAAGTTGGCTGAATCGGGGAAAATATTTGTTGGGCAAAGCGACTTTACTGCTTTTAATTTGGCTCTTCTGGCTAAAACTGGCCTAGTCAGTTACGCCGGCCCAACCGCTTGTTATGACTTTGGCGCACCCAAGCCTGAAATACTCACCACTGAGATTTTTGGTGAAGTCATGCGTGGAGAGCTTGAAATCCTGAGCTTTGAGTCTGAGCAGGCCGACGCGGTGGATTGCAGAGGCGTCTTATGGGGAGGAAATCTTGCGATGATCACATCTTTGCTCGGCACTCCTTTTATGCCAAAGATCAAAGGTGGCATTCTCTTTGTTGAGGACGTGGGTGAGCACCCTTATCGCGTTGAGCGGATGCTGAATCAGCTCGCTCAGGCTGGCATATTAGGTAAACAAAAGGCGCTGTTACTTGGTGGTTTTACCAATTATCGCTT
Source organism: Burkholderiaceae bacterium (assembly GCA_030728985.1). GTDB lineage: Bacteria > Pseudomonadota > Gammaproteobacteria > Burkholderiales > Burkholderiaceae_B > Zwartia. The sequence continues at coordinate 127,379 of JANQYI010000015.1, forward strand.
GGCAGAGCACGATCGCGGATACGATCTGCTCTCTGCCATCGACTTCATTAGACAGTCGGTCAAGATCCCGGTGATTCCAGGTCTGCCCTTTGGACACACTCCGATGAAGGCGACCTTGCCGATCGGTGCCAGCGT
>JANQYI010000015.1:127613-254308 GCA_030728985.1 Burkholderiaceae bacterium
GTCTGCCCTTTGGACACACTCCGATGAAGGCGACCTTGCCGATCGGTGCCAGCGTGGGCGTTGCGACTGAGGATGGCATGGCCCACTTGGTTCTTGATGAGCATCCTCAAGAGATTTAGTTTTTATGTGAGTGTTGATGAGTGTTCTGATTGGCTAAATAGGTTTGAGTTTCCTTGATGACCACCCCTGAAAGCAATACGATGCCAATGAGGTTGGGGAAAGCCATGAGACCATTCACAACGTCTGAAACGGCCCAAACCAGATCGAGTGAAATGACGGTGCCGATCATCACAAACGCCGTGTAGAGCACTCGATAGGGCCAAACAATCCGCTTACCCAAGGCATATTGCGCGCATTTTTCACCGTAATAACTCCAGCCAAGAATCGTGGAGTAAGCAAAAAAGATCAAGCCAATGGTCACGATCCAGCCCCCGGGACCAGGCAACATGGCGTCAAAAGTTTGAGCGGTGAGGGCGGCACCCGTCACTCCGGATGTGAATTGTCCACCCATGACCAGCACAATACCTGTGATAGAGCAGACAATAATCGTATCGATGAAGGTGCCAGTCATCGATACAAGCGCCTGTTTGACCGGCTGGTCTGTTTTAGCGGCCGCCGCGGCGATGGGTGCCGTGCCGAGTCCAGCTTCGTTGGAGAAAACGCCACGCGCCACACCATAGCGAATCATGGTGCCGAGCGCGCCACCTGCGACGGCCGAGCCAGTAAACGCATCCGTCATAATCAGACGCAGTGCAGGCCAAAGTCCTTCGATGTTCGTGACAATAACCACGAGTCCGCCTAAAAGATAGATCGCTGCCATAAAGGGAACGATCACGGCCGTGACACGTCCGATACTTTTAATGCCACCTAGAATGACAAGAGAGGTGACCGCCGTCAGCACGACACCCGTCAACCAGCCTGAAACACCAAAGCTTGACTGCATGGATTGTGCTAACGAATTGGACTGTACCGAGGCGCCTGTGCCGAGTGCGGCAATCATGCCAAACACCGCAAACGACATGCCAAGCCATTTCATCTTGAGACCCAGAGAGATGTAATACATCGGCCCGCCAGACATCGTCCCATCGGCTTCTTGTATTCGGTATTTCACGGCCAAAAGGCCTTCGGCATATTTGGTGGCCATGCCAAAAAAGGCGCTGACCCACATCCAAAACAAGGCGCCTGGCCCGCCAAGTACCACGGCCGTTGCGACACCTGCGATATTGCCGGTCCCGATTGTCGCGGCCAGCGCCGTCATTAATGATTGAAATTGTGAAATATCGCCAGGCAAGTTTGGATTTTTACCTTTTGAAAATGCCATGTGAAGTGCGACCGGCAAAAGTCGAATCTGCAAGGCCCCAAGACGTATGGTGAGATAGAGCCCGGTGCCGACAAGCAATACCAACAATACGGGTCCCCAGACATAACCTCCCAGGGTATGAAATAAAATAGTGAGTTGATCCAATTTTTTCTCCTCGTTATGTGTCAATGAGTTCAGCATGGGTTGCTGACCCTGCGCATGATAGGGACGGAGAATTTAAAAAGGGCAGTTTTGCCCGTCTTGTTACACTGAAAACATATCTATCAAGATGTAACTCCATTATTTACTAAAGTAGCCTACCGTGATAACAGCATCAAACCTCGCTATTCAATTTGGACCAAAACCTCTCTTTGAAAACGTCAATGTCAAATTCGGGGAGGGTAATCGTTATGGTTTGATTGGCGCCAACGGTTCAGGCAAGTCCACACTGATCAAAATAATCGGTGGCGATCTTGAGTCGACCGCAGGTAACGTTCATCTCGAGCCAGGTCTGCGCTTGGGCAAGCTCAGACAGGATCAGTTTGCGTTCGAAGACTCCAGAGTGCTGGATGTCGTATTAATGGGGCACACTGAGATGTGGGAGGCGATGTCACAACGTGATGCCATTTACGCCAATCCAGAAGCGACTGACGAAGACTATATGAAAGCGGCCGACCTCGAAGCTAAGTTTGCTGAGTACGATGGTTACACAGCTGAAGCGCGAGCCGGTGAACTCTTGTTGGGTCTAGAATTTCCTGTTGAACAGCATCAACTCCCCATGCGTGAGATCGCACCGGGCTGGAAGCTGAGGGTTTTGTTGGCGCAGGCGCTCTTTTCCAATCCTGATGTCTTGCTATTGGACGAGCCCACTAACAACTTGGATATCAATACCATTCGCTGGTTGGAAAATGTTTTAAATGGTTATCAAAGCACGATGATCATCATCAGCCACGATCGTCACTTTCTCAACCAAGTATGTACGCATATGGCCGACTTGGATTTTGGTGAGTTGCGCGTTTATCCGGGTAATTATGACGACTATATGTTGGCATCGACGCAAGCGCGCGAACGTGTCTCTAACGCCAATGCCAAAGCAAAAGAGCGGGTCAGCGAATTGCAGGACTTTGTCCGTCGCTTCTCCGCCAACAAATCAAAGGCTAGACAAGCGACGTCCCGACTCAAGCAAATTGACCGTCTTAAGTCAGCTCAAATCGAAGTCAAACCCTCTTCGCGCCAAAATCCCTTTATCCGGTTCGAGCAATTAAAAATGTTGCATCGACAGGCCGTGACACTTGAGCTGACAGAAAAGAGTTTTGACGCGCCCGTCATACGTTCCTTTTCAGCGATGGTCGAGGCGGGTGAAAAGATCGCCATTATTGGAGCGAACGGCGCGGGTAAAACCACGCTGCTGCGGATGCTGGCGCTCGATTTAGCCCCGGACCGCGGCACGGTCAAATGGTCTGAAAATGCCGATCTTGGGTATATGGCTCAAGACGTCTCAGAGCTTTTCATGGATAAAGACAGCAACTTGTTTGAATGGATGACACACTATCGTCAACCTTCGGACGATGATCAATCCATTCGCTCCGTTTTAGGACGCCTACTTTTTTCGGCGGATGATCTTCCTAAAGCACCTCATGTTTTATCAGGGGGTGAGAAAAACCGCATGACCTTTGGTCGCTTAATGCTCAAAAAGCACAATGTCCTGCTACTTGACGAACCCACTAACCACCTTGATATGGAATCCATCGAATCGCTTCAGCTTGCGTTGGACAAGTTTCCTGGTACCTTATTTTTCGTTTCTCATGACCGCGAATTTGTCTCTGCGCTCGCGACGCGTATTTGGGAAATTCAGCCAAGTGGCCACGTTACAGATTATCGCGGGCCCTACGAAGAATTCCTAGCCTCCAAAGGGATCGAGGACTAACCGACGTATGATTGTTCTCGGTTTCGAAAGCTCGTGTGATGAGACTGGCGTCGCGCTCGTTTGCACTGAGCGTGGTTTACTTTCCCATGCGCTTCACACTCAGGTCGCAATGCATGCCGCCTATGGCGGAGTGGTGCCTGAATTAGCCTCGCGTGATCATGTCCGAAGGGTAATCCCTCTAACGCGCACTGTGCTTCGAGATGCAGGCTTGTCCCTCTCTGACGTTTCAGCCGTCGCCTACACGGCGGGTCCTGGCTTGGCGGGTGCGTTGCTTGTCGGCGCGAGTGTCGCGCAGTCCCTCGCTTGGTCGCTTTCTCTCCCGGCGATTCCGATCCATCACCTCGAAGGGCATTTGCTTTCACCGCGTTTGGCGGATCCTTGTCCAGCATTTCCTTTTGTGGCCTTGCTCGTGTCGGGCGGTCACACCCAGTTGATGCGCGTCGATGATGTAGGTCTTTACACCTTACTGGGCGAAACCGTGGATGATGCAGCCGGAGAGGCCTTTGACAAGACCGCCAAACTGCTTGGTTTAGGCTATCCAGGAGGGCCCGCTTTGGCGCGCCTGGCTGAGCAAGGGAACCCAGATGCGATCAGCTTACCTCGACCGATGCTCCATAGCGGCAATTTAGACTTTAGCTTTAGTGGGTTAAAGACCGCGGTATTGACGCGCCTCAAAGACGCGCAGGCACAGCCTATCGTGAGTGAGCGCTTGGCGGCTGATCTTGCCGCTGCGACGCAAGAGGCTATCGTCGATGTATTAGTATCTAAGTCTATTAAGGCCTTGGATCAGACGGGCCTAAAGCGTTTGGTCGTCGCAGGTGGCGTTGGTGCAAACCGCCAACTCAGAGCCAAGCTTTCGCATGCGCTAAAAAGCCGCACTGCCGAGGCTTTTTTTCCACCCCTCGAACTATGCACGGACAATGGCGCAATGATTGCGTTTGCGGCTGCCCAGCGACTCTCGCGGGGCATGATTGATTTAACGGCTCAAAAACATGGTTTCGATGTGCATCCCCGTTGGGATTTGGCCTCAATCTGACGATAAGCGAGACTATTTAGTTTTTTTTACCCTGTCCAAGGCGCGGCTCAGTGCCTTGAATCAGGCGTTGGATATTTGCTTTATGACGAAACATTAAAAATATTGCAATAACGATCAATGCGATCCCAATCGCGAGATGGGATTGCCACACAAGCATTCCACCAAAAAAATAATAAAAAGGCGCAAAGACTGCGCATGTCAGTGCAGCAAGAGAGGAGTATCTAAAAAACACAGCCATGATGATCCAAGTCACCATGGTGGCTAAGGCCATGAGGGGTTCGATGGCCATCATCACGCCAAAGGCTGTTGCGACGCCTTTACCACCTTTAAATTTTAAAAAAATCGGATAAAGATGACCTAGAAATACCGCCATTGCCACTCCCGCGATGAGCATTGGGCTCAGGTTGACAGCGATGGCGATCCAAACGGCCAGCCAGCCCTTGGCGGCATCGCCGAATAAAGTCAAGGCGGCGGCGAGTTTATTACCTGATCGCAAAACATTGGTGGCCCCGGGATTGCCCGAGCCGTATGTTCTGGGATCTTTTAGACCGAATATTCGACTAAAGACGACTGCGAAGGGCACAGAGCCGATCAAGTAAGCTGCGAGTAGGATGCCGAGGGCGGCTAAGGCGTTTTCCGAAGAGTCCATCGTGTCGTTCCGGTGCGAAGCTTTATTGAGTTCTACATTCTAGCGTGAACGCTCTTTTATGAGGTCCTTAAGGTTCTTGCCTGCCCATGCTGCGAGTACAATGTGAGGCATCTTATCTAAAATTAAATTTAGCGCAGCTCCATGCACATATTAGTTTCTAACGACGATGGTTATAACGCTCCAGGACTCGAAGCGTTGGTCGCTGTCCTGCGCGGTTTGGCTGACATTACCGTCGTTGCCCCAGAAGTCAACCACAGCGGGGCTTCAAACTCCCTGACGCTGAGTCGACCCCTCGCCGTACGCCAGGCGCCGAATGGCTTTACTTACGTCAATGGCACCCCTTCGGACTGTGTACACGTCGCGTTGACAGGCTTGCTGGACCGTCGCCCGGATCTTGTCGTGTCCGGCATCAACAACGGCGCCAATATGGGTGATGACACGCTTTATTCTGGGACTGTCGCAGCCGCTGCCGAGGGTTATTTGTTCGGTATTCCATCGATTGCTTTTTCTTTAGTCGCCAAAGGCTGGTCCAATCTGGATGCTGCGGCAGCGCTCGCCCGTAAAATAGTGGAACAACAACTTAAAAAACCTCTTGGTGGCGCAGCGCTGCTGAATGTCAATTTCCCTGATGTCCCACTCAATCAAAACAAAGGGGTCGTCGCAACCCGCCTAGGTAAGCGTCATCCGTCTCAGCCTGTGGTGCGTTCTGCCACCCCCTATGGTGAAACAGTCTATTGGATTGGCCCTGCCGGTGCGGCAAACGATGCTACGGAAGGCACTGATTTCGATGCGATCACTAAAGGCTATGTGTCGATCACGCCGTTGAGACTCGATCTCACGCAGCATGCACAATTGACGGATGTCGCCACTTGGATCGAACCACTATGCAATGGCTAAAAATGCCTCGATTGCTTGTTTCAGCCAAGGATATCAAGCCCCTTGGGTCGAGAGGGCTACAAGGGATTACCGCGTCCAATAGCAATACTAAAATTTCGATTTCACGTTTGCCGAAAACTGCTGGCGTATCGAAGACGACCCCTCGCGCAAATGATAATCTAGGCCTACATTCCGAGCGCCTTCGCTCAGCAATGGTGGAGCGTTTACATGCACAAGGCATTTCTGATGAGCGAGTCTTGGCGGCGATGCAACAAGTGCCTAGACACGCTTTTGTGGATGAAGCCTTGGCTAGCCGCGCCTATGACGATGCGGCACTCCCTATCGGACATGGCCAAACCATTTCTCAACCCTGGGTGGTTGCACGCATGATCTCGGCCGTCAATGAGGCTGAGTTACCTCGACGGGTTCTTGAGGTGGGCACCGGTTGTGGTTACCAAGCTGCGGTGATGTCCTACGTTTTTCCGCAGGTCTACTCGATTGAGCGTATCCGCGCGTTGTACGATATGGCCAAAGAGCATCTGCGTCTGTTGCGTTTGTCCCAAATCAGATTAAGTTATGGTGACGGTATGGTCGGTTTAGTGAGCGCCGCCCCCTTTGATGCAATCATTGTGGCGGCAGCTGGTTTGAAAATTCCGCAAGCGCTGATGCTTCAACTGAGTATCGGAGGCGTGTTGATCGCTCCAGAAGGTACAAGTGCCCAAAAATTAATTCGAATTCAACGCACCGGCGAAACCAGTTGGTCTAGACAAGAGCTTGAAGAGGTTCGTTTTGTTCCACTGAAATCCGGATTGCAACCGTGAATACACAGGAGAAAAGTATGCGTGGGGATGCCCAAACATGCATCAGGCTTACTAATGAGGCTAGCGTGAAATCAAAGATTCAATTCAAAACACTTTCCACCGCCGCCTTATTGGCGATTGCTTTGGTGCTTGGTGGCTGTGCTTCTAACAGAAGTGCTCCTGTTTCAAGCCTTTCCACTGGCATTCCTAGTGCATCGACGTATGTGGTCAAGCCGGGTGATACGCTCAATAAAATATCCCGAGCGACGGGAGTGCCCGAAGGAACCATCACTCGCATTAATAAAATCAGTAATCCTAATCTTTTGATCGTGGGTCAAACCTTACGTTTATCTGACTCAAAGAGTGCGGCCCCATTGGCGCGCTCAGGCACGTCGAGTAACGCAAAAGTCAGCGGAGCAACCAATCCGCCGGAGTCGTCTTCTTCGCGGGCTTCTGACGCTGGATTGATTAACTGGGGCTGGCCCGCCAAAGGCAAAATCATTCAAGGCTTCACTCCAACAACCAAGGGCATTGATATTGCCGGCAGCACGGGTGATCCCATCGAGGCGGCGGCAAATGGCAAGGTGATCTTCGCCGGAGATGGTCCCAGGGGTCTCGGTAATCTGGTGATTGTCGAGCATGGAGATGGTTTTATCACGGCGTATGCCCATAACAAAACCCTGCTTGTCAAAGAAGGGCAAGCCGTCAAGCGTGGCACAAAAATCGCTGAAATGGGACAGTCTGACACCACGTCGGTACGTTTGCATTTCGAAGTGCGTCGACGTGGCACACCCGTCGATCCACTTCAGTATTTGCCACCACGATAGCCTTGCACGATGACGCCCACACTTGTCTTTGATTTAGAAACGATTCCTGATGTCGAGGGATTACGACGTCTCTATGGCTGGGGACCTGAGGTGCAGGATGCCGAAGTCGCTCAGCGAGCCTTCGCCGCACGCAAGGAATTGACTGGAAGCGACTTTTTACCCTTGCACCTACAGCGCGTCGCTGTCGTTGGATGTGTTTTCCGAGATGATCAGGGCTTTCGCGTCCGCTGTCTTGGACAGGCGGATGATCCCGAACATGTCCTACTGTCTGGATTTTTCAAAACAATAGAGCGCTACACACCCAAGCTTGTCAGCTGGAATGGAAATGGTTTTGATTTGCCGGTGCTGCACTACCGCAGTCTGATTCATGGCGTGGTGGCGCCCAGGTATTGGGATACGGGCGATGATGATCGCGAGTTTCGCTACAACAATTACCTTAGCCGCTACCATACGCGACATGTCGATTTGATGGATGTGTTGGCCAAGCACAATGGTCGAGGCAATGCCCCGCTCGATGATCTTGCCAAGCTCTGTGGCTTCCCGGGTAAATTGGGCATGGATGGAAGTCAAGTTTGGCAGGCATGGACACAGGGGCAAGCGCAAGAAGTGCGGGCATACTGCGAGACGGATGTGGTGAATACTTGGCTTGTGTATTGTCGTTTCCGTCTCTTGCGTGGCGAGCTTGATGCGGCCTCTTACGAAGCGGAGATTGCCTTGGTTCGCGAAACGCTGGAGCAGAGTACAGAGCCACATTGGAAGCAATATCTTGAGGCCTGGAGTCGTTAATGTTGTCTGATGATGTTTTGCAGGTCGAGTCCCTCGACCTTGAGGCCCGTGGCATCTCTCGTCGTGATGGAAAAGTCGTTTTTATCGAAGGTGCGCTGCCCAGCGAACGCGTGACGATCAATACGTTTCGACGAAAGCCTTCTTATGATGTCGGTCATGTTGTAAAGATACGACGAGAATCCTCAACTCGCGTCAAACCGCGTTGTGAACATTTTGGTGTCTGTGGTGGTTGTGTCATGCAACATCTGGAGCCGAGTGCCCAGGTCGCTGTCAAACAACGCGCGCTCGAGGATGCCCTCCAACATATAGGAAAAACGCGCCCAGAGCGTGTGTTGCCAGCTTTGCATGGCCTCTACTGGGGTTATCGCTACCGCGCTCGCTTTGCCGTTCGCTGGGTCGCTAAAAAGGGCACTGTTTTAGTGGGTTTTCATGAGCGCAAAAGTAGTTTCGTTGCCGACATTAAAACTTGTCATGTCTTACCACCTCACGTTGCTGCTTTATTGATGCCATTGCGTGATCTCGTGATGAATTTGTCTGCGCCTGATCGCTTTCCCCAAATCGAAGCTTCGGTTGGGGAGGGCGTCACTGCGCTGGTTCTAAGGCATCTCGTCCCACTGACAGTGAAAGATCTTGGTTTTCTGCGAGAATTTGCTGCGCGTCATTCTATCCAGTGGTGGTTACAGCCGCATGGTCCGGAGACAGTCACTCCTTTAGATCCAGATCAAGCGCAGTTCTTACATTACACCTTGCCTGAGTTCGGTTTGGAAATGCCTTTCAAACCCACTGACTTTACGCAAGTCAATCATCAAATTAATCGAGTGCTTGTTTCCCGCGCTTTGACATTGCTAGAACCACAAGCACAAGATCGAATTGCGGATATGTTTTGTGGACTTGGGAATTTCACTCTTCCTTTGGCAACACGGTGTCGTGAGGTGGTTGGCGTCGAAGGCAGCGAAACCTTGACCTTGCGCGCTCGGGAGGCAGCACAACACGCGGGTATAGAGCACGCTCAATTTGAAACTCTAAATTTGTTCGAGGTCACTGCAGAGTGGTTAGCAGAGCTTGGTTACTTTGACAGGATGTTGATCGACCCTCCACGGGAGGGTGCTTTAGCGCTTTGCCAAGCACTGACAAACTTACCAAAATCGTATCGACCCGTTCGCATTGTGTATGTGTCTTGCAATCCAGCAACCCTTGCACGAGACACCGCTATTTTGTTGCATGCAGGTGGCTACAAGCTCAAAGCAGCAGGCGTGGTGAATATGTTTCCCCACACCGGCCACGTCGAATCAATTGCCGTTTTTGAGTCCTGAGTCGATGATTTTTTGTGCGGCCTGGCGGACGCGCACAGGTGCGGTTCCGCCAATGTGATTGCGGGCTGCCACAGATCCTTCGAGAGTCAGTACGCCGTGCACATCGTCACCGATTGAGAGATGAAATTTTCTGAGTTCAGCAACACTCAGATCGGCCAGATCGCAGCCTTTTTGTTCACACTCACGTACTGCATGCGCAACGGCTTCGTGCGCATCGCGAAACGGTACACCACGTTTGACAAGGTAGTCCGCTAGATCAGTGGCGGTTGCAAAACCTTGTAATGCGGCCGCACGCATCGCGTCTGCTTTAACCTGAATACCGGCAACGAGATCAACAAAAATCGTAAGCGTATCGCGGACCGTATCGGCCGTATCGAAGAGTCCTTCTTTGTCTTCTTGATTGTCTTTGTTATAAGCGAGAGGTTGTCCTTTCATCAGCGTCAGCAACGCGACGAGGTGACCATTGACGCGTCCTGTTTTGCCGCGTGCAAGTTCAGGCACATCCGGGTTTTTCTTTTGAGGCATGATGGAGCTGCCTGTGCAAAAACGATCAGCCAGATCAATAAATCCCACCCGTGGACTCATCCAAATAACGATTTCTTCTGAAAATCTTGAAATGTGCGTCATGATCAGGGCGCACGCACTGCAAAACTCAATCGCAAAATCTCGGTCTGATACGGCATCGAGCGAGTTTTGGCAGACGTCATCAAACGCCAGCAGTTTGGCGACCAACGGGCGATCGATCGGAAAGCTGGTGCCGGCCAAGGCTGCCGCGCCTAAGGGCAAAATATTGACGCGCTTGCGACAGTCCGCCAAGCGTGCTGCGTCTCGTCCAAACATCTCGGCATAGGCCAGCAAATGATGACCAAACGTGACCGGTTGCGCGACCTGCATATGCGTGAATCCAGGCAGGATCGTGCTTGCATGCTCCAAGGCGACCAGCGCAAGCGCTTGACGAAGTTGCTCCAGCAAGACGATCAGTCCATCGATTTCATGGCGAAGCCAGAGGCGGATATCGGTGGCGACCTGATCATTGCGCGAACGGCCCGTATGTAGACGCTTACCGGCATCACCCACGAGCTCAACGAGCCGCTTTTCAATATTAAGGTGGACATCTTCGAGGTCTATGAGCCATTGGAAACGATCCTCATCGATTTCAGTCAAAATCTGCATCATGCCCCGTTCGATATCGCTGCGATCTTGAGGTGTGATCACGTTGACGGCTTCGAGCATCTGAGCATGCGCCAAAGAGCCTTGGATATCGAAACGCGCGAGGCGCTTATCAAAGTCCACGGAGGCTGTATAGCGTTTGACGAGCTCCGAAACGGGTTCCGAAAAGCGGGCGGACCACGCTTGGGCTTTTTTGTCGAATTGGCTCTGAGTTGGCTTGGGTGTATTTTTCATGATGTCCAAATTATAGAACGCAGCGCAGCCTTGGCAGACATGAGATAATTTTTACTCACGACAACTTGTTTAAACCGGAATCACTATGTCTGCGGTCAGGGTCGGCATTGCACAATTGAACCCCCTTGTGGGTGACTTGACGGGTAATGCTCGTCTGGTTTTGGAGGCTGCCCAGGAGGCTTACAGGCAGGGCGCCCGCGTGTTGCTCACGCCCGAACTGATGCTCACGGGCTATCCCCCCGAAGACTTATTGCTCAGGCCTGACTTTGTTGAGCGCTGCGAAGCCATTTTACGCACGCTTTGCCAGGATCTTTCTGATCTGCGTGGCATGCATGTCGTGGTGGGACATGTTTGTCAAACGCCGGAAGGTTTGCGCAATGCGGCCTCCGTCCTTGTTGACGGGGCGATGCTGGGGACATATTTCAAACAAGAACTCCCCAACTACTCTGTTTTTGATGAAAAACGGTATTTCACTTCGGGTGCAAAAGCGCTCGGATTTAGTGTGGATGGGGTTCGCTTCGGTATCAATATTTGCGAAGATATTTGGGGTGCGACAGCCCCAGAAGCCGCAGCCACGCTTGATATACAAGCGTTGTTAGTACTCAACGCTTCGCCCTATAGTGTAGATAAACAAGCACAACGGGTGCGAATTGCCTTGCGTTGCGTCGAGCGGACGCATTGTGCGTTGGTCTATGCCAATCTTGTTGGTGCCCAGGATGAATTGGTGTTTGATGGTGCGTCTTTTGCCTTGACGCGTGAGGGGCAACTCGTTTTACGTGCGGCGGATTTTGAGACGTGCCTAAGTTATATTGAGGTATCTTCTGAGGGTTTAGTTTCTTTGTCCGATAAAGGAAACTCTACCCAAGGGATGCGCTTAGCTGCGGAGGTGTTGTCCAAAGAAGCCCAAATATGGGAAGCACTCAAGGTTTGCTTGACCGATTACGTGAAAAAAAATGGTTTCCGTAGTGTCATTTTAGGCTTATCAGGCGGTATCGATTCTGCGGTCGTGATGGCTGTCGCAGTCGATGCTCTTGGCGCTGAGCATGTGCATGCCGTGATGATGCCCTCCCGTTATACGGCAGATATCTCACAAATCGATGCAAGAGACATGGTTAAACGGTTGGGCGTGGAGTACCGTGAAATTGCGATCGCAGACCTTGCAAGCAGTTTTGATCAGGTGCTGGCACCTATTTTTACCGGTCGGGCGCCTGATGTCACCGAGGAAAACATCCAAGCAAGGCTACGCGGGATGCTGTTGATGGCGCTTTCCAATAAATTTGGCCATCTGGTCCTTACGACAGGAAATAAATCCGAACTTTCAACGGGCTATTGCACGCTTTACGGGGATATGGCGGGTGGCTTTGCTGTCCTCAAAGATGTCGCGAAAACCATGGTTTACCGCCTTGCGCGCTGGCGTAATACGTTTGGCGAGGTGATTCCAGTGCGCATCATTACGAGGCCTCCTTCGGCTGAATTGCGCGAAGATCAAACCGATCAGGATAACCTGCCTGAATATGAGGTGATCGATGCGATTATTGAACATTACGTCGAGCGTAATGCCTCGCCTGCGCAAATTGTGGCGGCAGGATACTCAGTCGCTGCCGTGGACCAGGTTGTACGTTTGATCCGCATCAGTGAGTACAAGCGCAAGCAGGGACCTTTTGGTCCTCGAATTACTGAACGGGCATTTGGACGTGATTGGCGTTATCCTTTGTCTAATGGTTTTCGTGACTAAACATTATTTTTTACAAAAATAGGACTCATCGTGAAGCAAGTGACTGCCATTATTAAGCCCTTTAAACTTGATGAAGTGCGTGATGCGCTGGCCGAAGTGGGTGTGAACGGTCTAACCGTCACGGAGGTCAAAGGCTTCGGGCGTCAAAAGGGCCATACTGAGCTCTACCGAGGTGCAGAGTACGTAGTAGATTTTCTCCCCAAAATTCGGGTTGAGATGGTTGTCGCCGACGAGGCGGTTGATCGCGTGATTGAAGCCATTGTTCGCGCCGCACGTACCGGGAAAATTGGTGATGGCAAGATTTTTGTGACCGCTATCGAGCAAGCCATTCGAATTCGTACCAGCGAGAGTGGCGACGCTGCGCTCTGATTTGCCTTTAATTTTTCGAGTCATATTCAAATGAAATCTTTTGACTGGGCTAACCCGTACCCAACGATTCGCATTCCGGTGTTCGCCCGTAACGTTGTTTCTACTTCGCACCCTCTAGCTGCGCAAGCCGGTTTGCGCATGCTCTTAAAAGGCGGCTCTGCGGTGGATGCCGTGATTGCAGCCGCTGCTGCCATTACGTTGGTTGAGCCTGTTTCCTGTGGGCTTGGTGGGGATGCCTTTGCGATCGTCTGGGATGGAAAAACGCTACAAGGACTCAACGCCTCGGGCTATGCGCCTAAAGCGTGGGATATCGATTATTTCAAAAAGAAATATGGCGTCGATGTCAACGGACTGGCCAAAGCACCTAAACGAGGTGTAGACGCCATTACCGTCCCTGGCGTTGTCGCGGGCTGGGCGGCTTTGCACGAGCGTTATGGCAAGCTTGCTTTCGCTGATCTGATGGAGCCCGCTATAGAAATCGCCGAGCGTGGCTATGCTGTGCCCCCCGTCGTCGCGCAAAAGTGGGCGGCTGCGGTTCCAGAACTTAAGGGTCAGCCAGGCTTTGCCCATACTTTTATGCCTGAAGGCCGGGCACCGAACGTGGGTGAGCGTTTTGTCTTTAAGGATGTTGCACAAACACTGAAAAAAATTGGTGCGTCACTTGGACGGGACCTGTACGAAGGGGAGACCGCAGAAAAACTGGTCGCGTTTATTCGTGAGCATGGTGGTGCGCACACTCTCGAAGATTTTCGCCAGTATCGCCCAGAGTGGGTGACACCAATTTCAAAAAATTATCACGGTTATACGCTCCATGAGATTCCCCCTAATGGTCAGGGAATTTCCGCGCTGCAAGCGCTTGGCATTCTTGAGCATTTCGATATCGCCAATATGAAGGTTGACTCGGTCGAATCTCAGCATGTCCAAATCGAGGCGATGAAACTGGCCATGGCTGACTTGTATCGCTATGTCGCAGATCCGCGCGCAATGGAGGTTTCCGCCTCTCAAATGCTGGATGATGATTACCTCGCAGATCGCGCGAAGCTGATCGATCTCAAGCGCGCAACGCATTTTCCTCCTGGCATGCCGCCGACAGGAGGGACGATTTACCTGACCGCCGCCGATGAAAATGGCATGATGGTTTCTTTCATCCAGTCCAATTACATGGGCTTTGGTTCTGGCGTTGTCGTGCCCGGAACTGGAGTTAGTTTTCAGAACCGTGGCGTTGGATTTTCCATGGACCCTAAGTCGTCCAATGTCGTCCAAGGCCACAAGCGACCTTTCCACACCATCATCCCCGGATTTTTAACGCGCGATGGTGAGCCCGTGATGAGCTTTGGTGTGATGGGTGGCGATATCCAGCCCCAGGGGCATATGCAAACGGTCATTCGGATGGTGGATTATCACCAACAGCCTCAAGCCGCGTGCGATGCGCCCCGATGGAAGGTGAATCGCGATTTCACGCTAGACGTCGAGTCGACGATGCGTGCCTCGACGATTGCAGGACTGGAAAAACTTGGCCATTCGCTTAAAGCGATTGATGATCCATACATGGACTTTGGTTCGGGTCAGTTTATTTGGCGTTTGTCCAAGGATCTGCAAGATGGCTATGTTGTGGCCAGTGATAGCCGTCGCGATGGCCAGGCGGTTGGTTTTTAAAAAGTGTCCAAAATTCGGGCAAAAAACACTCTGCCACTAAGAGCGGAGAGCCTTGTCGCCAAAATGCAGAGCGTCTCGCCAGAAGAGGCTGCCGGGCAAGGGGCCTCTGAAGCGAGTGGGTATGCAGGCGCGTCACTGTTTTAAATAAAGGAGTTTGTCTATGCAATTGGGCGACTTCGAAATTAGAGCGTACGATCGCCACGTCGTCATACAAAATATCCGCAAGGGGTCTGTTGCGCAACTTGCGCACCCCTTGCCAGACACCATGGGATGCCTGCAAAGGGGTCACGCTGCGAGCGACGACACACTCTCTTTGCGCGACCACCATCACAATCTCCCTAACCCAAACAGGAGATTGTTGCGTGAGTAAAAGGCGATGGGCTTCGTCAGGTCGCGCTCCAGCGGGATATTCGGCCAGTACGCGCAGCTCTAGCTTGCCGAGTTCGCGAAGCGCCGCTGTCAGGGCACCGGGGCGAGTCAGCCATTGTTTTTGCAGCACCGTGAGCGAAGGTGCAGGACGAGATCGCCAAGGTCGGAAATAATCAACAGTGTTCATGGATGTGTATTATCCAACTTATGGAAAAGTTACGTATATCAAAATTAATGGCAGATCGCGGGCTGTGCTCCAGACGCGAGGCTGATAGTTATATCGAGCGAGGGTGGGTCAAGGTCGATGGCGTCGTCGCAACCTTGGGCGAACGCGCGTTACCCACCCAAAGCATTACCCTGGATCGACAGGTTGCCGCTCAGCAAACCTCACGCGTCACGATTTTGATCCATAAGCCCATGGCTTACGTTTCGGGCCAGGCAGAGGATGGTTATATTCCTGCCGTGGCATTGATTCAGGCCGCGAGTCGCTCCAGCACCGATCGTAGTCCTCTCAAATTTGATCGGACACAGCTTAGAGGATTGGCGGTCGCGGGGCGCCTGGATATTGATTCGACAGGCTTATTGGTTCTCACTCAAGACGGTCGGATCGCCAGACAGTTGATTGGCGAAGACTCTGAGATTGAAAAAGAATATCTTGTCAGGGTGCAAGGGCGTTTGGCCCCTGGGGGGCTAGAGCTCCTCAACGAAGGACTTTCGCTGGACGGAAAACGCCTCAAGCGCGCTCAAGTGCGTTGGCAAAATGAGGATCAATTGCAGTTTGTACTGCGTGAAGGAAAAAAGCGACAAATTCGTCGCATGTGCGAACTCGTCGGTCTCAACGTTCTAGGGCTCAAACGTGTTCGGATCGGAGGCGTCAAGCTGTCTGATCTGCCCGTTGGGCAATGGCGCTACCTTGGTGCCCACGAGAGGTTTTAAACCTTCCCCTGCGTTATGGTATTTTTAAAGCACCTTGTCTGAGTCAGTGTGTCAAGAAATCGAGCTTGTAACTCGCGCGGTCGTCTTGTCCAAGTGTGCGAACCAGCCAAGGCAGTGTCTCCTTCATGGTTGCCGTCAAGGTATAAGGCGGATTGATGACAAACATGCCGCTACCGTGCAAACCTAACCCATCGGAGGAGGGCTTGTGGACGGACAGGCTGACATGAGTCCAGTTTTTGCCTGAAATTTTTTCTAATTGTCGAGGTAACTCTTGTGCTTCACGACGCTGGACCTGGGGATACCAGATCGCGTAACAGCCCGTCGGAAAGCGTTGCATCGCGTCTTTGGTGGTTTCGACGACTCGCCGGTAGTCTTGCTTGTCTTCATAGGAGGGATCGAACAACACAATCGCGCGTCGCGTAGGAGGAGGGAGATGACCTTTGAGCCCGGCGAATCCATCCTCTCCAAAAACAGCTGTTTGCCTTGGAATCTTTGTAGCGCGCAGGTCTAAGTTTTGTCTCAGGATGTCGGCTTCGTTAGGATGCATTTCAAATAAACGAAGCTTGTCCTGTGGTCTACAAGCGTCAAGTGCAAGCCATGGAGAGCCGGGGTAGATCCTGAGTTCCCCGTCAGGATTGAGTTGTTTGACGAAGTCGAGGTATTGCATCACGGCGGGCGGTTTTGACTTGGCGTCCCAAACCCGCGCAATCCCCTCGAGGTATTCTCCTTTCTTCTGAGCCCATTCTCCTCCTAGATCATATAATCCGGCCCCTGCATGCAAATCCACAAACCAGTAAGGGCTGTCCTTTAAGTTGTAATACGCAAGGATGTGGGTGAGTACGATGTGTTTGAGTACATCAGCGTGGTTACCTGCGTGAAAACCGTGTCGATAACTGAACAAATGTCTCTCCAATTGATATATTATACAATAATATCAATACATTAAATAATTATATTAAAGTAATATCTTAAATTAAATAGGCGTTATTTTTTATGTACTGACTTTTATCCAAGCTTGTCGAAGAAAAACAATCCCTTGTAAAGAACCCTTTAAGCATAACGTAACCCAGTGGTAAACTTCGGCGGCTTACTTTTTAGGTGTGCGGCTCATTTATGTTTGATCTTATTCGCAATCATCAGCGCTGGGTTCTGTCAATCCTGCTTATTCTTATCGTTCCATCCTTCGTGTTTTTTGGCGTACAGGGTTACTCTGGCTTCATGGCGAGCGAGCCCGAATTAGTCCTCGTGGATGAAAAGCCCATCACGTTGGGTGAGTTCAATCAAGCTCGAACAGCCCAGTTAGAGCAGTACCGCAACGCCTTAGGGGCACAGTTCGATCCTGCCGCCTTTGACACAGCCGTGTTCAGAGAGGAATTGTTGAACCGAATGATTGACGAACGTACCGTAGCGCTGGCCGCAGCCAAGGGTCGTTATTCCGTGTCCGATGAAACGCTGCGTCGCACGATCGCCGCGATTCCGGCGGTTCAAGAAAATGGTCAATTTTCATCGCAGCGCTATCGCGACGTCTTGGCTGCCCAAGGGATGACGCCGACGACTTTTGAGCTTGGCCTCAGGCGTGACCTGGCCATCGGACAAGTACTCCAGCCTATCGGTCTAACCGCGCGCATTCCCACAGAAGTCGCAGAAAAAATCCTGTCTTTATTAACCGAGAAACGCACGGTCGAACGTCGTGTGTTCGCAGCTTCCGATTTTGCTGCATCCATCAATGTCACGGATGCGGATATTCAAAAATGGTACGACAACAATCAGGCCAAGCTTCAGATTCCTGAAAATGTCGATGTTCAGTATATTGTTTTGAATGAGAAAGCCGCCTCAAAAGACGTTAAGGCGAGCGAAGAAAATATCGAGAGTTTCTATAAACAGAATCAAGCGCGCTATGGTCAGCCAGAGCGGCGTCGTGTCAGCCACATCTTGATTGAACTTCCCGCGTCGGCCAACGATGCCGTAAAGGC
Source organism: Burkholderiaceae bacterium (assembly GCA_030728985.1). Lineage (GTDB taxonomy): Bacteria > Pseudomonadota > Gammaproteobacteria > Burkholderiales > Burkholderiaceae_B > Zwartia. The sequence goes on from JANQYI010000015.1 coordinate 145,570, forward strand.
GCAAGCCCGCGCAAAAGCTGAAGATCTTTCGACGCGCGCGCTTGCCGCTCCGCAAAATTTTGCGGCACTCGCGAAAGAATTTTCACAAGACAGCGGCTCTGCGAATCAAGGTGGTGATTTAGGCTGGATCAGCAAGAACATGCTTGTGCCTCAGGTGGAGACCGCAGTGTTTGAGCTTGAGAAGGGCAAAATTTCAGGCGTTATTGAGAGTCCTTTTGGCTTTCACGTCATCAACGTTGTGGATGTTCAGCCTGCCTCAATTAAACCCCTCGCTGAAGTCAAGGAGGACATCCTCAATGAAATCCGCAAACAACTCGCCGCTGAGCAATTCGCGCAACTCGCCAGCAAGCTGACCAGCCTCGTGTACGACCAACGCGATAGTCTGGCGCCCATTGCCACGGCCTTAAACCTCCCTGTTCAAACGGTTTCAGGTCTCACTCGCGATGGATTGTTGCCAGCGTCTCAACGCTCAGGCCTTGAGCCGGGCGAGGAAGAGCAATTGATCTTTGGCAGCCCAAAGGTCAGGCAGGCGGTGTTTGCAGCGGATGTACTTAAGGAAAAATTAAACTCAGGATTAATAGAAGTGTCACCTGAGTTAATCGTTGCTGTGCGTGTCGCGGCGATTCATCCTTCTCATGTCCCCGCCTTGCCGAAAGTCTCAGGAGAAATTAAAAAGCGTTTAACCGAGGAGTTATCTTTAGCGGCCGCGCAAGCCGCGGGCTTAAAAGAACTCGAGATTTTAAAGGCAGCTCCGAATAGTGAGCCAAAAGGGTTTGATTCTCCTGTCGAGGTCACGCGCCAACAACCTTCCTCTTTAACGCGCGAGCAAATCGAGGCCGCCATGTCAGCGAGCACGAAGTCCTTACCGACGTTCGTCGGCGTGCCAGGTGCTGAGCAATACGCGATTGTGAGGCTCTCCAAGGTCGAGCCAGGAGCAAAACCAGAGCCCGCCCAAGTCAACCAGTTGCAAGCCCAGCTTTCACAAGCTTGGGGCGCTGCCGAAGAACAGGCGGCCTTGAAAGTGTTGCGTAAAGAGTTCGATGTCAAAATACTACCCGATGCAAGCAAGCTTATTAGCGGAGAACTTGACGTTGCGAAGCTCTAAATCTTGACTTTGTTATCGTTGTGCGCGCTGATTAAGTATGGGAAGCAAAATTTTTCGCACATTTTCCATCAATATGGGTTGTGCTTTTTCATTGGGATGTATCGTGTCGGCCTGAAACATAGCCGGATCTTCTGCGATTCCTTCCAAGAAAAATGGGATCAGCGCGGTATTTTCTGTCTCCGCGACGACCTCAAATATCTTCTTGAATGCCATGGTGTATTCCCGGCCGTAGTTTGGGGGGATTTGCATGCCAGCAACGATTGGGCTGGCACCCGCCGCCTTGACCAAACGGATCATCGCAAGCAAATTATTTTTAGTCATTTCCAGTGGCAATCCTCTAAGCGCGTCATTCGCCCCTAATTCGATCAGCACAATGTTTGGCGTTGTTCGTTCAAGTAAAGCTTTCAAGCGCGTCAGTCCACCGCTGGTTGTGTCTCCGCTGATACTTGCATTGATAATTTCCGTGTTGGGGTGTGTGTTCGACAGCGAGTTTTTCAGTAAGGCGACCCAACCTGACTCGCGCTTTAAACCGTACTCGGCGGATAGACTGTCACCTATAACCAATACTCTTGTGGGATGATATTGCTTCTGTAAAGGGATTTGCGCTCTTGAGGCGGCCCCTTGAAACAGGATAAGTCCCAGGATGCCAAGATAAATACGACGCCGATGGCGAGAGAATGAATTCATGAATGCTGTCACCAATGCAATAGAAGTCGTGGGGCTTTGTAAGCAAGTCACCGATGCAACCGGTGTATTGAACATTTTAGATGACGTGAGCTTTAAAGTTCCGGCGGGACAGTCGCTTGCGATTACCGGTGCCTCGGGCTCGGGCAAGTCCACACTGTTGGGCCTGCTTGCGGGGTTGGACCATCCGAGCTCGGGAGAAGTTCATTTGCTTGGCCAATTACTTGGTCAGATGAACGAAGATCTTCGAGCCGCCTTCAGGGCAAAAAATGTAGGGTTTGTCTTTCAGTCTTTTCAGCTGCTGCCAAATTTGACCGCGCTTGAAAATGTGATGTTACCCATAGAATTGGCGGGTCAGCCCGCAGAGGCTTCCGCCACACAGATGCTTGTGAGGGTCGGGCTAGGAGAGCGGCTTCATCATTTTCCTGCGACCCTTTCTGGCGGAGAACAACAGCGCGTCTCTATTGCTCGGGCTTTTGTTCAGCGTCCCGTTTTAATTTTTGCGGATGAACCGACTGGTAGCTTGGACGAAGGCACGGGTGCGACGATCATCAACTTGATGTTTGAGCTTGCTGCCCAACAAAATACAACACTTGTCCTGGTGACTCACGATCCCTCGCTCGCGGCGCGCTGTGAGCGACAATTAGTTTTGCAGGCTGGCCGCTTGATGCCTTAAATGACGTTATTTGTCATCTCCGACTGTTGCTCCATTCAATCAAACTATTGACGATTCCGCTTGCACAAATAATGCTTATTCCGAGCCAAGTCGTCGCGTCCGGTATGTGCGACCAGACTAACCAACCCAAGCTTGCAGCAAAGGTGATTTGCACATAAATGAAAGGTGCGAGCAACGAAGCTGGCGCATAGCGATAAGCTTGAATTTGTAAAAGGTGCCCTAATCCGCCAGCTACGCCACAAGACAACAAAATGAGCCAGTTCCCTCCACTTAAGGACTGAAGGGTATTTAGTGCCGAGGGGAGTATAAAAGGTAGGTATAACGTCAGCGCCACTGTGCCGATCGCTCCACTCCACAAGACCGTTGTAAACGAGCTGTCTCGTGCAAGCATCCTAGTAAGTAAGTGTTGTGCGGTCATTAAGCATGCGGAGACTAGCCCCATGATCACACCCAACGTGGAGAGTCCTGAAGAGGGTCGCACGATAATCAGCACACCGATCAGCCCTACACCTGCCGCGATCCAGCGCGACTTTCGGCTAGGCTCTTTTAAGATCCATGGGGCGATAGCAAGCATCAAGAGCGGGGCGATGAAAATAATGGCTGTCGCCTCGGCTTGGTGCAAATAGCTCAGTGCAGTGAAAAAAGATAAGGTAGAACCCAACATAGCGGCTGCTCTGAGAAGCTGCAGCTTGGGCATTTGGCTTTTGAAAACGCCCAAGCCCCGACTAGGTAAAATGATCGCCAACAGCAAAGTCAGATGGACAACATACCTAAACCAACATAACACGAGCAGCGTTACACCAACGCTCATGAGCCATTTGCCCATGCCATCTAAGGTTGTTAATAGCAAGAGTGAACACAGCTGTGATGCAATGCCAAACAAGGGCCGCTGAGCCATTAGGGCGAATGCTGAAGCTTTAGCATTCGGTGCAGATACCCGGGGCATTGACCGGACTCCTGTGAGGTAAAAATAAAAAAGCCACGAACCCTCGCGCGAGATGCGTGATCATACCTGTGTTATTTAGCTTGTGTCAGACAGGTAGCTTGTTAAAATCTAAATATGAAGCCTTTAACCACGACTTTACCCACGACTTTACCCATGCTTGGTGCCTTTTTGCCCGCACGTTTATTTTGCTCCTGGTTCTCACGGTTCGGGCTCTTTGGATTGCTTGCGCTTGCGTTAGCAATGTCCAATCCTGTTTTGGCACAACTTCCGGTACAGACGGAACTCAAAGTGGTCGGAGGGCTGAGCAGTCGGCCAGCATATATTGAGGTTGAGCAGCCCTTTTGGACTCAGACTCTTAAACAGCGCTCCGAAGGGGCCGTGAAAGCTCAAATTAAAGGTTTTGATGAGCTCGGCCTCAAGGGGAAAGAGTTATTTCGCTTGATGCGGCAAGGCGTCATTGAGTTCGGGACTGTTCCTTTATCTTTCTATACGCATGAATTCGCCTTGTTGGAGGCCATTGATATTGCGGGCTTGGCGACTGATCAGAGACTCGCAAAGGCCTCAGTGCATGCTTTCATGCCTGTACTTGATCATTATTTTGAAACGACGCAGCAGGTGAAGTTACTGGGTGTGGCTCCCTACGGCGCTCAGTTTTTTTTCTGCAATACCCCGGTGCGAAGCTTGGCAGATCTAAAAGGACTATCGATCCGGACTGTCACGAAGTCACAGGCAGAATTGGTCGAAGCCCTTGGCGCTAAAAGTGTCAGTTTGACGTTTGGCGAGGTGTTTAAAGCGCTGGAGTCCAAAAGCATTTCATGTGCGATTGGTGGGACATACACTGGGTATACCGCAAAATGGTACAAAGCCTCGACCCACTTGTATGCACTGCCAGTCGGTTGGAATCAGGAAGTCCATGCAGTGAATCAAAAGCTTTGGGAGAGCTTAGGCAGTCCTTTACAACAATTTCTTGACGCTAATATTGAAATACTGATTCAAAATCTTTGGTCTTATTCTGAAATACTCACGCAACGCGGCATTGACTGCAATACCGGCCGTCAAGAGTGCCCCGCCATGCCTCGGGGACAAATGACCTTGGTGCTCCCGACTCCCGCGGATCTCGCCACCATTAAGCGCCTGGCTATTCAGAAAGTATTACCCAAATGGGCAGAGCGATGCTCGGATGCCTGTGTGACGGACTACAACCAAACGATCGGCAAGCTACTCAACACCTCGATCAAGAAATAAGTCGTTATTGCGTGTTTTCCGCTGGTTTTATTTCAGTTCGCTGGAACGGACGTCCCACAAAAGCTTAAAACTGTCATGCTTGAAACTGTTTTGACCAAGTTTAACGCTCAACCCAGGCCCGCACCCAGACCCGCACCCGCAAGTGGTGTGACGGCATTCACGCGCCGGTGAGTATTGCGCATTGCACTAAAATTTCTAACAGACCATTGCGTCCTGAGAATGTTGAAGTGTGTCTATTGGTGTCACGTGTGTGATTAGCCTTTGGCTCTGATGATTTTTTTGACTTGAGGTACGTGACGGATAGAACGAAAAACTTGGGCAAGGTGCTTTCGGCTGTCGACTTGAACGGTCAGATTGAGCACAACCGTCGCCATCGCATCGTCGTGCATCGTGACATGGATAATATTTGAATCAGCTTGAGCCACTTCGGCCGCGATTCGACTTAATACCCCACGCTCGTTTTTGGCAATAATATCGAATCGAGCCGAAAGATGCTTGGCTGTTTCTTGATCCCAGGCAACATCAACCCAACGTTCGGGTTCCTTAATTCGGGCACGTAAGGCAACAGGACATTCGGCCGTGTGCACGACAAGTCCATGTCCTACTCGAATACCTGCAATAATTTGGTCGCCAGGAAGAGGGCCGCAACACGGCGCTAACTGAACACCTTGACCCTCGTTGCCATGGATTTGAATCGGCGTAAGCTTTGCCGAAGTCATTTCATCATCGGCAGCAGCGGTAGTGGCAATCAATGGGTGGTCTGGCGCAAAGCGTCGAGCGACGACAGCTGCAAGGCGCTTCCCAAGCCCGATGTCAGCAAGAATTTCTTCGCGGGATTTCGCGCCGCTGGAGCGCGCGAGCTTCTCCCAGATCGGATCGTCACTGGCTGGAAGGCTCAACTTCAGGTCAGTGAGTGCTTGGGTCAGCATGCGTTCGCCAAATGCGGCGGACTCATCGTATTGAACCGTGCGTAAGTAGTGCCTGATTTCGGAGCGGGCACGTCCCGTGCGGGCATAATTTAGCCACTGGGCACTCGGGCGCGAGGTTTGAGACGTTGTAATGGCGACCGAATCACCGTTGGCAAGCTCCGTTCGCAGCGGGACATCCTCACCATTGACTTGACATGCCACAGCATGGTTGCCCACATCGGTATGGATTGAATAGGCAAAGTCGATCACAGTGGCGCCGCGCGGCAAGGAGACAATTTTCCCTTTGGGTGTGAAAACGTAAACAGCATCCGGAAATAAATCAACCTTGACGTGTTCAAGAAATTCCGTCGAATCTCCAGTCTGATTTTGAATATCGAGTAAAGATTGAAGTGACTTACTTGTGCGGCTCTGAATTTCAAGAAGACTTGACGGGTCGCCTTTGTATAGCCAATGGGCGGCAACGCCTTCTTCGGCAACTTGATGCATGTCGTGTGTTCTGAACTGAAACTCGATCGGCGTACCAAAAGGCCCCACTAATGTTGTATGTAAGGATTGGTATCCGTTAATCTTTGGTATGGCGATATAGTCTTTGAATTTACCAGGCACGGGGCGATAAAGCTGGTGCACGATTCCCATGGCCATGTAACACTCAGGCAAGGTTCGCACAATCACGCGAAAACCATAGATATCTAAAACATTTGAAAGGCTTTTCTTTTGTTGCACCATCTTGTTATAGATGGCATAGAGTGTTTTTTCGCGACCACGCACGTCACTTTCGATGCCCGCGGCGGGAAGCGCCTGCCTGACTTGATCGTCGATTCGAGTCAACACCTCTCGACGATTGCCCCTTGCGGCCATCACTGCTTTTTCCAACACCAGATAGCGATTTGGGAAAATGGCCGCAAAGCATAGATCCTGCAGCTCGCGATAAAGCGCATTTAAACCTAATCGATGTGCAATAGGCGCATAAATATCTAAGGTTTCACTCGCCACCCGTCTTCTTTTTTCAGGATTCACCGCGTCTAACGTACGCATGTTATGCAAACGATCCGCGAGCTTAATCAAGATGACACGAATATCTCGGGCCATGGCCAGAAGCATTTTCCTGAAGCTCTCGGCTTGTTGATGCGCTTTACTCGCAAATTCGAGACGATCTAGCTTAGAGAGACCATCGACAAGTTCAGCGACTTCGGAACCGAACTTTTCGATCAGTTCTTGTTTGTCGATGTCTTGATCTTCCATGACATCGTGCAAAAGTGCCGCGCGGATGGCATCGACATCGAGCTTCCAACCCGCGCATATTTCGGCGACGGAGATCGGATGACTGATGTAAGGGGATCCGCTGGAACGAAATTGACCTAGGTGGGCTTGATCAGAAAATCGATAGGCATCGCGGACAAGCGCAACGTCTTTCGCGTCAAGATAGCCGTCTAACAGTTGCTGTAGTGACGCCATCGAGGCAATTGCGGGCTCCGTTTCGGTCAGCACCGGAGTCGCAGAGCCTGACACCGTACCCAGTATCTCTTGGGGCGCGGCGGTCCTTCTGGTGAGGCGTGAACCTACTCGCAGGGCGGCTAATAACCCGGATGATGCGTACCGAAGTCCGGGAAAGGCCATGTGAGTCCTGGTTAAGTGGGAACCTTGCGAAGCATTTCGATGCCAGTCAGGCCTGCAGAAATTTCGCGCAAAGCAGTGACAGTGGGTTTGTCTTTGCTGTCTAGGCGGGCGGCATGACCTTGTGCGAGTTCGCGAGCACGGTAGGTTGCTGCCAGAGTGAGCTTAAAGCGATTGGGGATGTGCTCGAGGCAATCGTCAACAGTGATGCGGGCCATGGAAATCCTGTATGAAAGATAAAACTGAGATGGAGGCTTAGTATAGCTTTAGCAGATACTTAAGGGCGTAAATTGAACGACTTAAACAGATCAGGTTGTCTGGCAAGCTGGCGCGGATAGCGCAATTTTGCTGTTTCAATGATCTGGCTCAGTTGAATGAGGGCAAGGCTAAAGTCTTGATTAATAATAACATATTCGCACTCTACTGCGTGAGAAATCTCCTCGCTGGCGGCTTCAATACGTCGTTCAATCACCTCGTCGGCGTCTTGCCCACGCTGAGTCAAACGCTCTCTTAGTGTTGAAATCGATGGTGGCAGGATAAAAACACCGATCGCGTCTGGGAACAGAGATTTAACTTGTCTAGCACCTTGCCAGTCAATTTCGAGCAAAATATCCTGCCCAACGGCGACAGCCTGATCGATTTTGTCGCGAGGGGTTCCATAAAAATTACCGTGCACCTCGGCCCATTCCAACAGCTGATTTTTTTGACGCATTGCATCAAACTGATCTTTTGTTACGAAACGATAGTCTTTGCCTTCCGTTTCTCCGGAACGCGCTTGTCGTGTTGTGCAGGAAACAGACAGGCACAATGTGGGATCGCGCGCCAACAGCGCATTGACCAAGCTGGATTTACCTGCACCGCTTGGCGCAACAACCATAAAAACGTTTCCGGCGACCAGTGACATAGGTGACAATGCAAAGAAGTTAATTAAGATAAAAGCATAGCAGAGTGCTTCGCTAGAAAACCAATCACACAGATAAGGAATGTAATAGATATGAAGACCCAACACCTCATCACGGTTCCCGAGCTTCAGGCTCGTCTTGCCAAAGATCCCTCTACAGTACTGATTTGTGACTGCCGTTATGATTTGGTTGACTCCGCGCTGGGCCTTCGCGCATATGAATCAGGACATATTCCGGGAGCCATTTATCTTAATTTAGGCAAGGTTTTAAGCGGCTCTCCTAGTGGGTCAAATGGTCGACACCCTCTGCCAGACCCCGAACGTCTTGCCTCCGACCTCGCTGCCTTGGGCGTCAATACAGACACGCTCATCGTGGCCTACGACTCGCCCGGTACGTCCTATGCCGCCCGGTTGTGGTGGTGTGCGCGCTGGGTCGGTCATGCTCACGTCGTCGTGCTCGACGGTGCGATGGATGCCTGGGTACAGGCTGGTCAACCGCTCACAACTGAAACGCCTGCGGCCAGAATTGCGGGTAACTTTAAACGTGCTGCACCACTCACTAAACATGTTCTTTACGCTGACATGCGTGCGGGACTCGGGCGTACCGACCGACTGATTATTGATGGTCGGCCAGAGGATCGCTTCCAAGGCCTCAATGAAACGCTAGACCCAAAAGCAGGACATATTCCTGGCTCACTGAGTCGTTTTTCTAAACATAACCTTGTGGCGAATTCGTGCTTCAAGTCCCCAGAGGCACTTAAAGCAGAGTTTTTGAGTTTATTTGGCACGCATTCGCCAGATCAGATTGTCGCGAGTTGTGGTTCCGGTGTTTCCGCCTGTCATCTTTTGCTTGCCATGGAACTCGCAGGTCTCAAGGGAGCTTCTCTGTATGGAGGCTCATGGAGTGAGTGGTGCGCCCAACCCGATGCGCCCGTTGAAACCGGCGCAACTCGACCCAACTCTTAATATACACGCGGTCTATTTTCGTGAATGTTCAAATTTTTTGAACAGATTGAGATTTTTTTAAATGCCCAAGACAGGGCGATGAATAAAAGGATAAAAAAATGTCTGAACTTAAGGTTGCAGTCATCACAGGAGCGGGCTCTGGCATTGGACGCGCCGTGGCGATTCATCTCGCTGCCGCGGGCTATCAAGTCGCATTGGCAGGCCGTCGACTAGACGCGCTCGAGGAAACCCAGAAGGAGGGTGGTGCACTTGCTGGGAGTCTTCATCCTATTGTCACCGACGTCAGCGACGAGGCATCGGTCAATGCACTTTTTGCAGAGGTTGTTCGCCGCTGGGGACGCTTGGATGTTTTGTTTAACAACGCAGGCCGTGGCGGTCCTCCAGTGCCAATCGAGGACTTGCCCGTCGAGATCTGGAAAGATATTGTTAACATCAATTTGACTGGCATGTTTTTGTGCGCGCAAGCGGCGATTCGCATTATGAAATCACAGACGCCTCAGGGTGGTCGCATCATTAACAACGGTTCGATCTCGGCCCATGCGCCACGTCCTTTCTCCATCGGTTACACCTCAACCAAACACGCGGTGACAGGACTAACCAAGTCGATCTCACTTGATACGCGTGCTTACCGGATTGCGTGTAGCCAGATTGACATTGGTAATGCGGCAACCCCGATGACCGAGCGCATGACCAAAGGCGTTCCTCAACCAGACGGTTCAACACGTGTCGAACCTCGCATGGATGTCAATCACGTCGCTCAAACTATTACTCAAATGGTGAGTTTCCCCTTGGAAACGAACGTGCAGTTTGTCACGATTATGGCGACCACAATGCCTTTCGTTGGCAGAGGATAAGTCCTGAAGTGAGCAAACTGCAGGGCATGCGGGCAGGGGGTCATTCGATATTCATTGCCTGCTCTTTCATTTGTTCAATAAGCAGTTTTAAATCGATCGCAGCCTTGGACATTTCAAGGCTGCCTGCTTTTGAGCCCAGCGTGTTGGCCTCGCGATTCATCTCTTGAAACAAGAAGTCGAGCCTTTTGCCTATGCTGCCGCGCGCACCAAGTCCTTTCTGTTTTCCAGCGGATTCTGGTGCCTCCTTAAGCAAAAACTCCAACTCAGTCAGGTGCGACTTCAGCCGTGTTAATTCTTCAGCGACATCGATGCGTAAGGCAAACAAACTTGATTCACTTGCGAGTCGCTCCGTCAATTCTGGTCCTGAAATGTGACTGAAACCCGAGGGAAATGCGTTCTGAAGAGTTTCACGCAGCTTTTGAGCAAGACGCTCTTTTTGCGTCGCGATGAGCAATGGCATTTGTTGTTCGATCGCAGCCACGATTTCAGCAATTTGAGTCGCGGTATCAAGCATCGCGAGACTGAGGCGGTGACCTTCTCGCTGTCTTCCTGACAGGAGCTCAGAGAGTGCTTCTGCCAGGGCCTCCTGACATGCGCCCATCCAAAGCACGGGATCGATTGGTGGATGCTGCGCACTCATCCAGCTCAGCATTTCAGACAAACTGGGGGACGCCGTTTCAGGTAAGACTTTTCTCACCTGCGCCAGTTGTTTGGAAACAAGCAACAAGGCGTCCTCTGAAATCTCTGTTTGCACTGTAGTTTGAGCACGGCTGAAATGCGCACGAACATCAATTTTTCCACGACTCAGCGCAATGGATATGCGCTCTTTCATTGGCTGCTCCGCCATTCTTAATTCATCGGGTAGGCGAAACTGGATATCCAAAAAACGACTATTGACTGACCTAAGCTCGACCGTGACGGAGCCAAAGGATTGTTCGGACTTTCCACTGCCAAAGGCAGTCATACTGTTAATCATTGCATTCTCTCTATACCGATCGCAGCGCCATCGGGGTTGCGGGGATCTGTTGCGCCAAACAACACACCGTTTTGTTGTTGCACCGTCTGAACGCGTCCCATGGTGGGCATCACGCGTACAACATGACCTTTTTCTTTCAGCAGACGAATCGTGTCAGGACTCAAGCCTTTTTCAATCCGCAAGAAGTCGGGCATCCATTGATGATGAACACGCGGCATCGACAGCGCCTCAGCAATGTTCATTTTAAAATCTATCGTGTTGAGTATTGTTTGCAACACCGTTGTGATGATTCTCGCGCCACCTGGCGTGCCGGTTGCCAGCCATGGCTGCCCCTCTTTAAGCACAATGACTGGCGTCATCGAGCTCAGCGGACGTTTGCCGGGTTCGATCGCGTTGGCAAATCCTCCCAACAAACCAAAAGCATTCGCAGCGCCTGGTTTAGCGGAAAAGTCATCCATTTCATTATTGAGCAACATACCAGTACCGCGCGCAACGATGCCCGAGCCAAAATTTAAATTCAAGGTGTAGGTACAGCTCACGACGTTACCCGAGGCATCCATGACAGAGAAGTGGGTGGTTTGTTCGCTTTCATAATCACCGGCGGGTCCTGCTTTGACTTGTTTGCTTGGTGTTGCTTTCAACAGATCGATGCGCTTGACCAAGGCGTCCGCATAAGATTTTGCAGTGAGCCCTCGTTGCGGAACATTGACGAAATCCGGATCACCTAAGTATTCGGCTCGGTCGGCATAAGCCAAGCGCGCGCTTTCTGCGATAAGGTGAATCGTTTTCGCACTGCCTGCGCCGAACTCGGATAAAGGGAAACGCTCTAGGATATTCAACATTTGAATAAGATGGACACCTCCCGAGCTCGGCGCGGGCATTGAATACACCTCATAGCCACGATAGGTGCCCTGAGCAGGCTTACGCATCACAATACGATAGCGCGAAAGGTCCTCAAGCGTCATGGGGCGCGTGGATGCCGCCAGGGTATCGACGATACTCTGAGCGACGGGTCCACTGTAAAACCCATCGATTCCTTTTTCCGCGATCAAGCGAAGTGTCCGAGCCAAATCAGGCTGAAAAAGTGTTTCGCCGGCTTCATAGGTCACGAGGCTGGAGGACGGGCATTCGGACAAAAGGCAGTCAGGCGCGTCGGTTTTGCGTTTGAAAAATACTTCGCGCGTGGACGGCCAGCGCTCGAGATGGCTTCGTTGCCGACTAAACAGTTGAGCCAGTACCGGGCTGACGGTAAAGCCATTCTCTGCCAAATGTATCGCGGGTGACAATAAGGTTTTCAAAGGTAGAGCGCCAAATTGTTGAGCGGCAGAAAGCAAGCCTGCCACCGTCCCTGGGACAGCGACAGCATAAGGGCTAATGGTTGATTTCCCTCGAATGACTTCACCTTCTTGATTAAGAAACATCTCTTTACGAGCGGCAGCTGGTGCCGTTTCTCTAAAGTCAATGGCATGCGTGGAGCCAGTTTTAGCTTCTCGCACAAGCATAAAACCGCCTCCGCCAAGGTTGCCGGCATAGGGTAAAACAACGGCCAGGACAAATCCCACTGCCACAGCCGCATCAATGGCATTACCTCCTTGACGCAAGATATCCGCACCAACTTTACTGGCCAAACGATGGTCAGAGGCGACCATCCCGCCAGAGGCCTGGATAGGGTGAAAAATTTCAAATCGATTGTCATAACGCGTGATGGCAACATTTTCAGCTTGTGCTGGGGAAAGCCTGGGTAGCATCAGAACGATGGACAAAAGTGATGCAAGCAAGACAGCGATTGGCCTGCTGCGTATACTGTGAAGATGATGCCTCTGGCTTTGGTCGTGTCGCATCGCAATGTTTCCGATCGTTTTTGTAAGTGAGAGCTCAACGTGTCAAATACTAGCACTAGCCCCATTCGTCTTTCAGGCAGAAAACTCGACGAACTCCGTACTGTCAGTGTTCAGAGAAACTTTACCCGTTACGCGGAAGGCTCGGTGCTGTTTTGTATGGGCGAAACGCAAGTCCTTTGTACCGCAAGCGTACTTGAAAAAGTTCCTCCTTTTTTAAAAGGCAAGGGGCAAGGCTGGGTCACCGCCGAGTACGGGATGCTTCCCCGCGCGACACATACTCGCTCGGATCGCGAAGCTGCCAAGGGCAAACAATCCGGTCGCACGCAAGAAATTCAAAGACTGATCGGAAGAAGCCTGAGAGCGGTCATCGATATGGAGGCATTAGGCGAGCGCACCATCCAAGTCGATTGCGATGTCCTTCAGGCAGATGGGGGGACACGTTGCGCAAGCATTACCGGCGCTTGGATTGCGGTGGCGGATGCGATCGAGGGACTACTTTCGCGCGGCGTGATCGTCCATAATCCACTCAAGGACTCCGTCGCGGCTATTTCAGTCGGGATGGTCAATGGCCATCCGACCTTAGATCTTGATTATCCCGAAGACTCAGGCTGCGACGCCGATATGAACGTCGTCATGACGGGTGCTGGTCGGTATGTCGAAGTTCAGGGGACGGCTGAAGGTCACGCCTTTGATCGAGAGGAACTCAATGCCTTGCTGAGCCTTGCCGAGCAGGGAATACAGGCCCTCAAAGAAAAACAGAGGGCCGCTCGTCAAGCCTGATGCCTGTTAGATGGTTCGACCACCATCGACGGGCAATTCCAAGCCGGTCAAAAATGATGCTTCCTCAGACGCCAAAAATACAGCCGCATTGGCGATATCTTTGGGAACACTCAAACGCCCCATCGGGATCGTGGCGATAAAACGTGCACGATTTTCCGGGGTATCAGGAACCCCCATGAAATCTCCCAGCATGCCGGTATCGCCCATGACAGGGCAAATGACATTGACGCGAATGTTGTCACCCGCCAATTCGACGGCCAGGGACTTTGAGAGCAAATTGGCCGCACCTTTGGAGGCGTTATACCAAGTCAGTCCGGGCCGTGGACGCATCCCGGCGGTTGAGCCAACATTGATGATGCAACCGGATTTCTTGATACGCATTGAAGGCACGACGGCATTAATCATGTGATAGATTGCTTTGACATTGACGTCAAAGCAGCGATCATAGGTGGCCTCGTCGACCCCTAAAAATGGTTGATTTTTATGGGTAAAGCCCGCGTTATTGACGACGATATCGATCTCACCAAAATGATCGCGCGCAGCCTTGACGGCCAGATCGATGTCAGCCCGTTTGCTGACGTCGCATTTCACTGCAACGGCGGCGCTACCGATTTCCTTGGCAACTTTTTGCGCACCGACTTCATTGAGGTCTGCAATCACGACCTTGGCTCCTTCGCGGGCGTAGCTGCGCGCGATTTCAGCGCCAAATCCACTTGCAGCACCTGTGACGATCGCAACCTTATCTTTTAAACGCATCATTGCTTGTCTCCCAAAGATTAAGGGCCTGATCATCAGGCCCTTTTTATATCATGCAGCGGCTAATAACTGTCCTAGCTTGGCTTGCTTTCTGATTTCCCAAACAGTCTGGGTCAGTTGTTTAACTTGCGACGCTGTCGCAGCGCCTTGATAAGTCCCTAAGCGTAATGTTTTTTCTTCGATTTCTGGTCGGGAAAGTGTATTTCCAGGATCCCCTTTCGGTTCGTCGACGCGGCCAGTCAAGGTGCGACCATCCGTGGTCTTGACCGTGACTTTACCAATCCAACGTTGTGGGTAGGCAGTATCGACCTCTTCATCCAACTCCATGGTGACTTTGTCGCGAAACGCGGTCACAGCGCCGTCTTTGAGTGCTTGATCAAAACCAGCCAAATCCGCTGAGTTTCGCAATGCAATCAGTGCGAGCACCGTGCCCATCGAAAATTTTGATTGATGGACCGTCTTCGGATCTACGACAGGACCCAAGACATCGATTGCGCCTTGATGGACGTGTGTGACGACTGAAGCAATGTCACTGGCCTTGAGTCCATGCTCTTGCATCGCATGCTGCAACGCATCTGCAGCAGGATGTGTATGACGACACGAAGCATGGAACTTGAAAGAAGTTTCAGCGAGCGCCCAGCGCGAGCCCAAACGATCTGTGAGTTTTGCCAGATCTGCATCCGTGGACATTCCGGCCGCTAAGCCTTGAGTGCCCTCTAAAATGCGGCGCGCACCTGTAAAACCATCTTGCGCGAGATAAGCAGCGGTCATGCCAGCAGAGGCCGCATGTGCTGTGTGCAGTTGCTTGGAGTCAGCCGCATCACGTAAAAACTCCCAGAGTCCCGCGGTCGTCGTGCCGGCAGAACCAATGGCATTGAGCATTTGCTCAGGGTTGAGCTTGAGCAAACGGCCTACGGTCACAGCAGCCGCAATGGTGCCAGCGGTGCCTGTCGTATGGAAAATTTTGTAATGTGAACGTCCCAGAAACTCACCGACACGAATACCGACCTCGTAGCCAACCACTGAGGCAGTGATGAAATCTTCTCCGGAAGCGCCAAGCGCTTGCGCGACAGCGAGTGCAGGGGGAAAAACAACGGCTGCAGGATGGAAAACAGCGCCATTATGCACATCGTCTTGTTCAACAACGTGCGAAGACGCTGCGTTGACCATGGCGGCGAACACGGGGGAGGTCAGGCGTCGGTTGACGAAGTCCTCTGACTTGCCCTCTGAGGGTCCCATCAACTCGGCATACTTGGCCATGGCTTTCACCGCCGGGGCAGAGGATCCAGCGAGGATGGAAGCCAAAGTGTCTAAAAACAAATCCTCACAACGCAAGCGCACGGACTCAGGTATGTCCGTGTACTTGAGTTCAGAGGAAAATTTCGCAAGTTCAGCACTGGGGTGCAACACAGTGGCACCAACGGGAGCGCGCGCAGCAGTCATATCTTTCCCCTTTAAAAGGACCGTGGCAAACCGAGAATGTGCTCGGCAACATAAGACAAAATCAAATTAGTCGAAATCGGTGCAACCTGATAGAGACGCGTTTCGCGGAATTTACGCTCTACGTCGTATTCACACGCAAATCCGAATCCGCCATGGAATTGCAAGCAGGCGTTGGCTGCTTCCCATGACGCATCGGCTGCCAACAGTTTTGCCATGTTGGCTTGCGCACCGCAAGGAAGATTGGCATCAAACAATCGGCAGGCCTCGTAACGCATCAAGCTCGCGGCCTCAACGTTGATATGCGCGCGTGCAATCGGGAATTGTACCCCCTGGTTTTGACCGATCGGACGTCCGAACACAATACGATCTTTAACGTAAGCGGTCACCCGATCTACAAACCAGTAACCGTCCCCGATACATTCGGCGGCAATCAACGCACGTTCTGCGTTCAGACCATCAAGAATGTATTTAAATCCTTTGCCTTCCTCACCGATCAGGTTCTCCGCAGGGATCTCTAGGTTATCAAAGAACAATTCATTTGTTTCGTGATTCACCATATTCAGAATCGGCCGAACGGTCAGCCCCTTGCCAATCGCATCGCGCAAATCTACGATGAAAATCGACATGCCTTCGGATTTTTTAGTGACTTGATCGAGAGGCGTCGTGCGGGCCAAGAGAATCATCAAATCAGAATGCTGAACGCGGGAGATCCAAACTTTTTGACCATTAATCACATAACGGTCGCCTTTGCGTACTGCCGTTGTCTTGATTTTGGTGGTGTCTGTGCCTGTCGTAGGCTCGGTCACACCCATGGATTGCAAACGCAATTCACCAGCGGCGATTTTGGGCAAATAAAAGTTTTTTTGCTCCGCTGAGCCATGACGCAGCAAGGTGCCCATGTTGTAGAGCTGACCATGGCAGGCGCCTGAGTTTCCTCCGCAACGGTTGATTTCCTCCATGATCACGGAGGCTTCGGTCAAGCCAAGACCCGAGCCACCGTATTCTTGTGGAATCAGCGCAGCCATCCAACCTGCCTGGGTCAACGCATTAACGAATTCTTCAGGGTAACCCCTGACTTCATCCACTTTACGAAAGTATTCGTCGGGAAATTGTTTGCACAGATCCCTAATTGCGTCACGGATATCTTGGTACTGATCTACGTTGGAGTTCATGATTGTCTTATGATGGCAAATGTTATACAGACGTTAATGTGCCCCATGGCGTCAAACTTGACCATTTATGTTTGATTAACCCGGGCTTTTTCATTGCTTAAGAGACGGCCGACCCTATGGCGAACCATTTTGACCTGACGGACTTACAGTTGATCGTCAATATTGGAGACGCTAGCAGCCTGACCCGTGGTGCTGAAAAGTCTCACTTGTCTCTTCCTGCGGCCAGCAATCGCGTTAAAAACCTGGAAGACCACTTTGGCACTAGGCTTTTTCACCGCAATAGCCAGGGCGTGACACTGACTCCTTCTGGTGAAGCCTTTTTGCGTCATGCAAGGTTGGTTTTGCGCCAAATAGATCACTTGCGGGGGGATATCCATGAGTATGCGCGCGGCATCAAAGGCCAGGTACGCATGCTGGCGAACACCACCGCCATGACCGAATTTATGCCAGCAGTGCTAAGTCGTTTTTTAGCGTCGCATCCGGATGTTACGGTCGAGTTGAGAGAGCGACTCAGTTATCTTGTGATCAAAGCGGTGTCTGAGGGCTCGGCGGACATCGGCATCGTTGCCGGAAAACCCGCCTCCTCAGAGCTGGAATACATTCCCTACCGACAAGATCGGTTGGTGCTTGTCGCGCCCATTGACCATCCACTGAGTGGTCTGAGCGAGGTTGCTTTCTCAGATACGCTTTCCTTTGAGTATGTCGGCCTGTCGGAGTGGAGCGCCATCCATGCTTTTTTAATTCAGGCTGCTGACAAGCTCGGTTATCCCTTCCGCTTTCGAGTGGAAGTAGGCAGCTTTGAAGCCGTGTGCCGCATGATTGAGGCGGGTGTTGGTATCGGCGTTGTGCCTGAGCTCGTGGCTAAACGATATGCCCAGCGACTCAAGATCAATATTGTTCGACTGTCCGATGAGTGGTCAGAAAGAAAGCTGCAAATCTGTGTCCGTAACCTTCAACAATTGCCGAGCTTCACCAAAGATTTAGTCAATATGCTGATTGAAGACGTCCCTGTCGTCTGACACTCGAATATTTCCCCTTTTAATCGCCATCGTGAGTCCGAACTATTTATGTTGACCTCAGTCGTGCTCGCCTCTGGTAATGCGGGCAAACTCAAGGAATTTAACGCGCTGCTTGATCCTCTTGGGTTGACTGTCATCCCTCAAGCATCCCTTGGCATCAGCGAAGCGCCAGAGCCTCATGTCACTTTTGTTGAAAATGCGCTTGCTAAGGCGCGGCATGCGAGTGCGTGCTCCGGTTTACCCGCCATCGCCGATGATTCGGGATTGTGTGTGCGTGCGTTGGGTGGCGCACCCGGGATTCACTCGGCGCGATATGCGCAATTGGAGCAGGGTGATCGTTTCGATCTCGCCAATAATCGAAAACTCATACAAACACTCGAACAAGTTTCGGACCGCTTCGCTTGGTATGTGGCGGTCCTGGTTTTCATCACACACCCTGATGATCCTCAACCTCTGATCGCCGAAGCAAACTGGTTCGGAGAGATCATCGATACGCCCCGCGGCGCAAACGGATTCGGCTATGACGCCCATTTTTATATCGCTCAACACGACTGTACCGTTGCGCAGCTTGATCCTAGCGTAAAAAACGCAGTGAGTCATCGCGCTCAGGCGATGACCCTGCTTCTTTCCAAATTAAGAGAGCGAGGCTTGATTCCTTTATGAGTAGAACGATCCCGATATACGCTCAAAACGGTTTCTCTCCTGTTGTGCGTGCCCAGGAGAATTCGGTGCTTTTTAAAACTCTTCCGCCGCTCTCTCTTTACATTCATGTGCCGTGGTGTATTCGCAAATGCCCTTATTGCGACTTTAATTCCCACGAATTTTCAGGCGATATTCCAGAAGACCGCTACCTAGACGCACTGCAGGCTGATATCGAACAGGCGTTGCCCGGCGTGTGGGGGCGGCCGGTTCATACCGTATTTATCGGAGGGGGAACACCTAGCTTGCTTTCCGCCTCTGCGGTGGATCGCTTAATGGCCATGCTGCGGACACACTTTACGCTTTGGCCTGATGCGGAGGTGACGTTAGAGGCGAATCCCGGTGCGGCAGAGGCCGAACGCTTTAAGTCTTATGCTGAAAGTGGCATCAATCGGATTTCTCTTGGCATCCAGACGTTTGATGATCTGCAACTCAAAAAGCTAGGCCGTGTGCACGATAGTAAGCAAGCTCGACAGGCTGTTGAGATGGCCCTGTCCGCTGTCGGCAGAGTCAATCTTGACTTGATGTTTGCACTGCCACAACAAACGCTTGAAGCCTGCATGCAAGACGTTCGAGAGGCACTCTCGTTCGAAACCGAGCACTTATCAATCTACCAGCTCACCCTCGAGCCCAATACCGTGTTCGCTAAGTTTCCACCCGAGCTTCCTGATGAAGATATCGCCGTCTCAATGGAGGAGGGCATCGAATCCCGGATGTCTGAACACCATTTTGAGCGCTACGAGGTGTCTGCCTTTGCACGTCCGGGCGCACGCGCCAAGCACAATGTGAATTACTGGAAATTTGGCGATTATTTAGGCTTGGGACCCGGGGCACACGGAAAAGTCACCTATCCTGATCGGATTCAACGCGAAATACGCCTGCGAAGCCCTGAAAGTTGGATGCAGGCTTGCCTACAACGTAATGGCAGTCAAATTTCAGAAACAAGAGAAGTCGAGCGTTCCGACTTTGCCTTTGAGTTCATGTTGAATGCGCTGCGTTTAAGGGAGGGCGTGCCCTTGGATTTATTTTATGAGCGCACAGGCCTAGGTTATGCAGACATTTCTCGTCAGCTCGCTTTAGCGCGGCAAAAAAAGCTCCTCACTGCCGATCCCTCAAGATTGCAAGCGACCGACACGGGCTGGCGATTTTTAAACGAGCTGCAATCCTTGTTTTTATCTTAAAGTGCGCATAATTCAGATTCAATGTTGGCGCCAATCCCAATAACGGTGCATATAACGGTGCATACCGAGATATAATGCACCATTATTGTGCGTATATTTTTATGTCGTATGCTCTTGATTAGGGCATAGCCGCTATTTTAGGTTGGCATAGTTTTTGCTTTGACCTTTGTACCTGTATGCAATTCCTACATTTTTGTTTTTACTCATTTTTAGCGGAGTCAAATAATGAGCACTTCTCAAGACGTTCTGAAGAAAATTGTTGATAACGAAGTCAAATTTGTTGATTTCCGTTTCACAGATACCCTGGGTAAAGAGCAGCACGTCTCAGTGCCTGTTAGCCAGATGACCGAGGACAAATTCAATGACGGTCACGCTTTCGATGGATCGTCGATCGCAGGCTGGAAGGGTATTGAAGCCTCAGATATGTTGTTGATGCCCGATCCCTCTACGGCTCACATGGATCCCTTCCGCGAAGAGTCCACCATGATTATTACGTGCGATGTGCTTGAGCCCACCGATATGAAGGGCTACGAGCGCGACCCCCGTTCCCTTGCCAAGCGCGCTGAGGCCTACCTGAAGTCGAGCGGTTTGGGCGACACCGCCTTTTTCGGTCCCGAGCCAGAGTTTTTTGTTTTTGATGGCGTGACCTGGGGCGATGATATGTCCGGATGCCATGTCAAAATCAAATCCGACGAAGGTTTTTGGTCATCTAACTCAGACAACGAAGGTGGCAATTTGGCACACCGCCCTCGCGTGAAGGGTGGATATTTCCCCGTTCCTCCCGTAGATTCGATGCAGGATATGCGCTCCGAGATGTGTATTTTGCTCGAAGAAGCTGGCATCCCCGTCGAAGTCCATCACCACGAAGTGGCCGGTGCCGGTCAGCTTGAGATTGGCACTAAATTCAGCACGCTCGTCAAACGCGCGGATTGGAATCAGATTTTGAAGTACACCGTCCATAACGTCGCCCATGCGTATGGCAAAACAGCAACCTTTATGCCCAAGCCGATCGTGGGCGATAACGGCTCAGGGATGCACGTTCACCAGTCTATCTGGAAAGACGGTCAAAACTTGTTCGCCGGTAATGGTTATGCTGGCTTATCAGAGTTTGCCCTGTACTACATCGGTGGCATCATCAAGCACGCTCGTGCTTTGAATGCAATCACCAACCCCGGCACAAACTCCTACAAGCGTTTGGTGCCCCATTACGAGGCGCCCGTCAAGCTCGCTTACTCGGCGCGTAACCGCTCGGCATCGATTCGTATTCCGCACGTCGCTAATCCTAAGGGTCGTCGTATCGAAGCCCGCTTCCCGGACCCACTTGCTAATCCTTACTTGGCGTTTTCCGCTTTGATGATGGCTGGTCTGGACGGCGTACAGAACAAGATTCATCCTGGCGATCCGGCGGACAAGAATCTGTACGATTTGCCACCTGAAGAAGATGCAAAGATCCCAACCGTGTGCAGCTCCCTTGAACAGGCTCTCGAAGCTCTGAACAACGATCGAGAGTTCTTGACGCGCGGTGGTGTATTTACAAACGAAATGCTTGATGCGTACGTCGACCTAAAGATGAACGAAGTCAATCGTCTTCGTATGACAACGCATCCCGTTGAGTTTGATATGTACTACAGCCTCTAATCCGCCGACGACACTTGGGGTCGGACCTCCCGGCCCGACACCCATGATCTCCTTCGAAGCCTTTGATCTCCTTGCCACGACGGTTCTATTACTGAACCCGAAGGGCGAGGTTATGCAGGCTAATGCGTCGGCTGAAATGATGTTTGGCAGGTCTCGACGACATATCATCGGCTCCCCGGCTGAGTTCTTGTTCGAACGAGACGTTGCGCTGGAACAATCTCTACGTCAAGCTTGCTCAGGCGAGGTTGACGATTGTCGCCAATTTGCGCGGACCCGTCGTGGGCCTGATACCGTCGAGGTCAGTGTCACCTCCATTGCTTTAACAAATAAGCCATGGGCTGCGTTGCTCGAAATCAAAGATATTGAGCAACGTGTTTTAGTTGATCGAAGCATAAGACTCGTTGATGAGATTGAAACCCAACACGAGCTTTTGCGAAACCTTGCCCATGAGGTCAAAAATCCACTGGGTGGTTTGCGTGGTGCCGCTCAATTGCTTGAGTCAGAGCTACCGGATCCTGCCTTACGAGAGTACACCCGCGTCATTATTTCTGAAGCCGATCGACTCCAAGCGTTGGTTGATCGTTTAGCTGCACCCCAGCGCATGCCTGTTCAGTGGCAGTTGGTCAATGTTCATGAAATCTGCGAGCGTGTCTGTGCCTTAGTCCGCGCGGAGTTTCGCGAGGTTGCGCTGATACGTGATTACGACGCTTCCATGCCTGAGTTTCGTGCTGATCCGGCAAGGTTGATGCAAGCGCTCTTGAACGTTGTGCGCAATGCCGCTCAGGTGATGACAGGATCCACCTCTTCTGCATCGCCACAGATTATCCTTAAAACCAGAATCGCTCGCCAAGTTTTGTTAAGGCACAAGCAACATCGAATGGCGATCGTGGTTTCAGTGATTGATAACGGCCCGGGAGTCCCTGAGTCCCTGCAGGACCGCATTTTTCATCCGCTGGTTACCGGGCGGGAGGGCGGAACGGGTTTGGGGTTGAGCCTCGCACAAGACTTTGTTCAACAGCACGGTGGAGTCATTGAGTTTGATTCGCGACCCGGTCTCACCGAGTTTCGCATAATGTTACCCATGGAGCCTTTATGAAACCAGTATGGATCGTGGATGATGACCAGGCTATTCGATGGGTATTGGAAAAAGCGCTGAGTCGCGCTGGCATGAGCACGCGCAGTTTTGTTGGCGCGAGTGATGTGTCCATCGCGCTTGAGTCTGAGCTGCCGGCAGCATTGATTTCCGATATTCGCATGCCTGGAACGGACGGTTTTACTTTACTCAAGCATGTCAAAGATAAATATCCTACGTTGCCTGTCATTATCATGACGGCTTACAGCGACCTTGATAGTACGGTAACCGCTTTTCAAGGTGGTGCGTTTGATTACTTAGCCAAGCCTTTTGACATTAACGAAGCCGTCGCACTTATTCAGCGTGCTGTTCGAGAGCCTTCCCCTAGCGAAGGCGCAAGCCACACCTTAGTGAGCGAGGCTCCGCTAAGCAAAGCGACCACGCCTACCGATAAGGGCATGCTGACGCAGTCTTCCTCGGTCGCGATGCAAGAGGTTTTCAGGGCTATTGGTCGTCTTGCGCACTCTAACGTGACAGTGTTAATCACCGGCGAGTCCGGCACAGGCAAAGAACTGGTTGCCCGCGCTTTGCATAGCCACGGCGTCCGCTCGAAAGGCCCCTTTGTTGCCCTCAATACTGCAGCCATTCCTCGAGATCTCCTGGAAGCCGAATTATTTGGACATGAGCGCGGCGCCTTTACCGGTGCAAACGCACTACGTCGTGGTCGCTTCGAAGAGGCGAGTGGTGGAACGTTGTTTCTAGACGAAATTGGCGATATGCCTTTTGAACTCCAAACGCGTTTATTGCGTGTTTTGTCTGATGGCACTTTTTATCGCGTCGGAGGGGCTCAACCTGTGAGTGTGGATGTGCGGATTGTGGCCGCGACCCACCAACCACTTGAAGAGCGTGTCCGTGAGGGCAAATTTCGCGAGGATTTGTTTCATCGTCTCAACGTGATTCGCTTACGTTTACCCGCTCTTAGAGAGCGTCGTGAGGATATTCCAGAGCTCGCTAGACATTTTTTGTCTCTGTGCGCCCGTGGCGTTGGCGTCCCAGTCAAACGTATTTCAGATCAAGCTATGCAGATCTTGGTCCAATTTGATTTCCCAGGTAATGTCAGGCAATTGGAAAATTTTTGCCACTGGCTGACTGTCATGGCGCCTGGGCACATAGTGGAAGTGAGTGACTTGCCTGCCGAGGTTCGCGCTGCTGATTTGCCTCTTAACAACCCACAACAAATCGCACCTGCCAGTCATCAAACATGGCAGCAATTGCTAGCGCTTGAGGCGACTTCGCGTCTGTCGCGTTCTGATCCAGAAGTTTGGGCGGCGTTGACCAAACAGTTTGAGAGAACCATCCTGCATTCCTCTCTCGAAGTGTGTCGAGGAAGACGCGTCGAAGCCGCCGCAAGGTTGGGAATGGGGCGCAACACCATCACCAGAAAGCTCCGCGAATTAGGCATGGACTCTGGGTATGTAGAGAGTTCTTCAGAATCCGTCAATTAGCATTTTTCTTTAAATTTATGACGTCTAGGCTATCGGTTTCAACTATTGAACGTTAAAATCCAATAGTTATTGATTGGAGCAAAGATGTCTAAACAAATTATTCATACAAACGCAGCACCTGCTGCAGTCGGTCCCTATTCTCAGGCAGTGGCCGCACCTGCTGGCAAAATGGTGTTTCTTTCGGGTCAAATCGGACTGGTTCCAGAAACAGGTCTCATGGTGTCAGATCATTTTGAGCCACAAGTCCGACAGTCCTTCGCGAATATGAAGGCTGTCATCGAAGCGGCGGGCGGCCGTCTTGAAAATATCGTCAAACTGACCCTTTTTCTCACAGATCTCAAACAATTTCCCGTCGCCAACAGCATCATGGCCGAACTGATTCCCGAGCCTTTTCCTGCTCGTTCCA
Source organism: Burkholderiaceae bacterium (assembly GCA_030728985.1). Taxonomy (GTDB): domain Bacteria; phylum Pseudomonadota; class Gammaproteobacteria; order Burkholderiales; family Burkholderiaceae_B; genus Zwartia. The sequence continues at coordinate 169,978 of JANQYI010000015.1, forward strand.
CTGTGGGGATCAGTAGCCTGCCTAAAGATGCGCAGTTTGAGATTGAAGCGATCATCGTGATTTAACGATTCCAATGATTCTCTGGGGATGTCATGCCTAGTCCGGCAAGTCGATCGCTTAAACGCGGCGCGTCGACTGATCTGTCTGTATACGCCAAGCTCGAACGTCTAGGTTTGACAACGCCCGATGCGTTCATCTTGCATTTGCCCATTCGTTATGAGGACGAAACGCAAATCCAATCCATCGCTGATTTACGACCGGGTATGTCTGCTCAAGTCGAGGGCGAAATTGTGCGGTCTGACGTCCTCCTCAAACCCAGGCGCCAATTGACGGCCATCTTGCGCGATGACTCTGCTGAAATCGGCTTGCGCTGGTTGACATTTTATCCAAGCCAACAAAGTCAAATGCAAGCAGGCAAGCGGTGGCGTGCTCGTGGGGAGGTCAGAGGAGGCCTATACGGTTTAGAGTTGATACATCCGCGTATCACGACACCAGGTGCGCCATTATCAGCGGCTCTGACGCCTGTCTATCCGACGACAGAAGGACTTTCTCAACCGAGTCTACGCAAAGCCATCACGCAAGCACTATCTACTGCGGTGTTATGCGACACCTTGCCACCTGCATTGGTTCACAAACTTGATCTAATGTCGTTCGAAGAGGCAATTCGCATACTCCATGCACCAACGCCTGACATGGATGCTCACGCGCTCATGGAGCATACACATCCCGCATGGACCAGAATTAAATTTGACGAACTACTTGCGCAGCAGTTGTCACTCGCTGCCGCACGCGCAGCACGCCAAGACAAGCAGGCGCAGTCTTTTAAACTTAAGACGAGTTCGCGTAACCTGGTATCCAAACTCAAAAGCGCTCTGCCATTTAAGCTTACCGCGGCTCAACAGCGTGTATCAGAGGAAATCGCCACAGATCTTGGCCGTCACTTTCCAATGTATCGCTTACTTCAAGGCGATGTAGGAAGCGGTAAAACAGTTGTCGCAGCATTGGCTGCCTTGCAAGCCATCGAGTACGGTGCGCAAGTCGCATTAATGGCACCGACAGAAATACTCGCCGAGCAACATTTCTTTAAGCTCAGGGCCTGGTGCGAGCCTTTAGGGATCAAGGTCTGTTGGCTTGCAGGCAGCGTATCCGCTCGGTCTCGACGAGAAGCTTTACAAGATATTCGCACAGGAGAGGCGAAACTCATCGTAGGAACACAAGCTCTTATTCAGGAAAGCGTTGATTTTCACTCTCTTGGATTGATTATCGTGGATGAACAGCATCGCTTTGGCGTGACTCAACGACTAACGCTATCGCGTAAAGGCGAACATGTTGACCTCCCCGAATGGGTTCCGCACCAGTTGACCATGAGCGCTACGCCCATACCGCGCACGCTTGCCATGACGTTTTATGCTGACCTGGAAGTGTCATCCATTGACGAACTTCCGCCAGGAAGAACACCTGTCGTGACCAAGCTCATTGCCTCGGATCGTCGTGGGGAGTTGATTCAACATATTGCACAAGCTTGTGAAAAGGGTCAACAGACGTATTGGGTATGCCCATTGGTCGAGGAGAGTGAGGCGCTTGACTTACAAACTGCGGTCGATACACACCGGGATTTATCCGAAGCGCTGATCGGACTCAGTGTTGGTCTTGTGCATGGTCGTTTGCCGACTGCGGAAAAGGCACGTGTCATGCAGGCCTTTCGTTCGGGCGAAATAGATGTGCTGGTCGCCACGACCGTCATCGAAGTCGGGGTTGATGTTCCCAACGCCTCGATGATGGTCATCGAACATGCGGAACGATTTGGTTTGGCGCAGTTGCATCAATTACGCGGACGCGTGGGGCGAGGAGCGCTGCAGTCGGTTTGCGTCCTTCTTTATCAAACGCCGCTTTCCTTGATTGCGCGCCAACGGCTTAAAGCCATGTATGAAACGCAGGATGGCTTTGTCATCGCTCAGCGCGATCTTGACTTGCGAGGTCCTGGCGAGCTTTTAGGCGCACGACAATCGGGCATGGCTTTGCTCAAATTTGCAGATCTCGCCACGGATTCCGATCTAGTCAAAAAAGCTCGGGAAGTCGCAATAGACTTGCGTCAACACGCCCCTGACGTTGTGGAGGGCCATCTTGCTCGGTGGATGCGGGGACGTGAAGATTTTTTACGCAGTTGATTTTTTGTAATAAAGCGTTTTCTTTAATTTACGCAGTCAAACAATAAGTTGGATACGTCATGACCTTGACCGAACTGAAGTATATCGTCGCCGTCGCGAGAGAGCGGCATTTTGGACGCGCGGCAGAGGCTTGTTTTGTCAGCCAACCAACACTCTCGGTGGCCATTCGCAAACTCGAAGACGAACTTGGCATCACCTTGTTCGAACGCGGCGGAACCGAAGTTGGCGTGACGCCGATCGGACAGCAAATTGTTTCTCAAGCGCAAAAGGTCCTTGAGGAAAGCGCCAATTTAAAAGAGCTCGCGCGGCTTGGACATGATCCTTTGGCAGGTGTACTGCGCGTTGGCGTGATTCACACGATCGGCCCTTACCTTTTACCAAAGCTTGTGCCGGCGCAAATTGAACGTACGCCGCAAATGCCTCTGATTTTGCAAGAAAACTTTACTGTGCGATTGATTGAGTTGCTGCGTCAAGGTGAGATCGACTGCGCGATCATGGCGCTTCCGCTTCCCGACGCAGGGTTGATGACCCAGCCTCTCTATGATGAAGAGTTTATTGTTGTCATACCAGCGAGTCATCCCTGGGCAGGACGCAAAGCCATTTCCGCCGAGGATTTGAAACAACAAAATATGCTTCTTCTTGGCAGCGGCCATTGTTTTCGCGATCAAGTCCTTGAGGTCTGTCCTGAGTTGTCTCGCTTTGCTGCATCGAGCGAGGGTATTCAAAGAACTTTTGAAGGCTCTTCCTTGGAGACGATTCGTCATATGGTTGCGGCAGGCATTGGCATTACGGTGATGCCGCGCACCTCGGTACCAAAAGAAGAAAGAAATAATAAATTATTACGCTATATTCCCTTTGAACATCCAATCCCTGATCGCCGAGTCGTTCTCGCCTGGCGCAAAAGCTTTCCTCGTGCAGCGGCGATCGATGCACTTGCTCAAGCGGTGTACACCTGCGAATTACAAAATGTCAAGATGCTGCCTCAGCAATTACAAATTCCAACTCAGGCTCACTAAGGGTTGCTCGTGATTGCAAAACTCAAGCTTTATGGTCAATTGGTTCGTCTCGACAAACCAATTGGAATCCTGCTCTTGCTTTGGCCTACCTTATGGGCACTATTCGCGGCCGCAGAGGGCATGCCAAACCTCCATATTTTGCTCGTTTTTATTCTGGGTACCGTACTGATGAGATCAGCGGGTTGTGCCATGAATGATTATTTTGATCGTAACGTCGATCCTCACGTCGCACGCACTCGGCATCGCGTACTTGCTACCGGAGCCATCAAGCCCCGCGAAGCTCTCTATGTCGCGGCGGTATTGGGACTGGTGAGCTTTATACTGGTACTGTCAACCAACACGCTTACCATTCTTCTCGCGATGATCGCCGCGCTCTTAGCGATCACTTATCCACTTTTCAAACGCTTTTTCGCTATTCCTCAAGCTTATCTAGGTATCGCCTTTGGCTTTGGAATCCCAATGGGTTTCGCGGCGATTCAAGACCACATTCCCCCTGTCGCCTGGTTGCTCTTAAGCGCGAATGTTTTTTGGGCGATTGCTTATGACACTGAATACGCGATGGTGGATCGCGATGATGATCTGCGCTTAGGGGTCAAGTCTTCTGCGATTACCTTTGGTCGCTATGATGTACTGATTGTGGGTCTATGTTATGCGATGACCTTTGTTTTATTGGGTATAGCAGGAGCTTGGCTTGAGTATCGCTGGATTTTTTATACCGCACTTTCTGTTGCAGCCGTGATTGCCGCTCAGCACTTGAGTTGGATCAAAGGTCGCGACCGACAAGCCTGTTTTAAAGCGTTTATAAACAACACATGGATTGGTGCCGTCATTTATATTGGCATCGCCCTTGAAGTTTTATATTAAAGGATTCCGATGAGTCAACTTCCCTCAATCGCTTTTATCGGTGGTGGCAATATGGCTAATGCCTTAGTGTCAGGTTTCTTAAACCAACAATGTCCAGCGACCTCAATATATGTCATCGAAGTTGCGGAGGCGTTGCGAACGAATTGGTTAGCGCGCGGTATTAGTGCGAGCGGTTCGCCTGATCAACGCTTAAAACAATACAAAGTTTGGATATTCGCCGTCAAACCACAGCAAATGAAAGAGGTTGTTTTGCAGTGTAAGCCATGGTTGTCGCCTGACACGCTTGTCATCAGTATTGCCGCAGGCATCTCCATTGCCTCCTTGTCGTCTTGGCTTGGATCGAAGCAAACGCCATTTCACAATATTGTTCGATGCATGCCAAATACGCCGGCGCTTGTTGGCGCGGGCGTCACCGGATTAGCCGCGCCAGCAGCGCTCTCAACGGAGGATCGACATATCGCGACCAAGCTTTTGTCTGCGGTGGGACAGGCCGTTTGGGTCAAGGATGATGATGCGATCGACGCAGTGACGGCCCTCTCAGGGAGTGGTCCCGCCTATGTTTTTCTATTTTTAGAAGCCTTGATTAAAGGGGGAGAGGAGCTCGGCTTAACCTCCAACCAGGCAAAAGAGCTCGCCTTGGCGACCCTTTCTGGTGCCACCAAACTAGCAATGGAGTCTCTCGATTCGCCTTCGACCTTGCGTGAGAAAGTCACTTCAAAAGGCGGGACCACCGCTGCCGCGCTGTCTGTCTTCAAAGATTCAGAATTTGTCGATATCGTTGCAAGTGCGATGAAGGCCGCCGATCAACGTGCGGGGGAGCTTTCAAAAGAATTCGGTGTCTAAGGCCTGCGCTAAATTTACTGAGTCATTAAATTGGCATCATTTTCTCAATTGGAATAAATCCGTGAAAAAAGTTATTGCTTTGTTTGCCTTGATTGCTGTCACTGTGGCGGTTTGGTTAGGCGCGAGTTTCTACTCGGCGCGCACAACGGGCAACTATGTCACGTCACTGCCTGCGCTTTACAAGCAGAATAACTACATGCACATCAAAACTGTTGAGCATCGGCAATCTGCTTTTTCCTCATCGGGAAAATTTTCCGTCCGCTTTCCAAATTTCATGCCTTTTTCGGATCTCGCCGCACTTGAGTTCATTATTCAGTATGAAATATCCAATTTGCTCATGCCCGACTCGGCTGGCCGCCTTGAGTGGAGGCTGATGGGGAACGAGGCGCTCGCTCCGATGCTTAAACAAATTTTCGGTCAAGGTCCGACTGCGCATGGAAAAGGCTCCATTGGTTATGACGGACAGCGACAATCGAGTGTTGAACTTTCCGAGCTTTTATTCAAAGATGCGCAAGCGGCATTAAAGCTGGCTCCTCTGACCGGGGTTGCCACTTGGGATAATGAAACACTCCGACTAAAACTTCAGTCTGATCAACTTAATGTCCGTTCGGAAAATATGGTGACGGATTTGCGTGGAATGAAACTTGACGTCAATCTTTCCAATCGAGCGCTAGGCATAGGCACGTATGATTTCACGATTGACAAGGGCTCGAGTGAATTCTCCACGTTCGAGGGGATGAAACTCACAAAAACAGCAAGTCTCGAAAACGACCGCTTCAATTTTGTCATTGCCCAGAAGATCAAGCAATATTCTTTTGAAAAATTCAAACTTAGAGATGTCGACCAAGAATTGGCCTTCCGCGGCTTAGATAAAGACAGTCTGATGTCAATCTCCGCTGTTTTACGTGATGTCAAAGCTGTCAATCAATTGACAGCCGATGAACGACTAAAACTGTCGACGGCTCTGCGCAACTTATTCGATAAAGGATTTTCTCTAGGATTGCCTAAACTGAGTGCGAAACTAGAGGGTGGGACGTTGACAGGTATTATGAACATCGACGTTCTGCAGGCAGAGGCTACAAAATCGGCTTTTTCTTCTGCTCAGCGTATACGAGCCGCAGGTCAACTCTCGCTCAATGGGCGAGGAGGCTTGGATCCAGCACAACAAGCGACTGCCTTGATGTTGGGGCTGGCTGTTAAAACACCCGAAGGACTCACATCAAAGTTCGAATTTTCCAATGGCGTGATCAAAGCAAATGGCAGAACCTTTGATGTGAATGAAAATCTCAAGTTTATCGACAGCATGATCAATGCTGCACTGAACCCATAAATTTGACCTAGACTGGCGTGAACATCGGCACAGGGGGTCCGTCCTCCGTCGTTGGTTTAAAAACGAGCTTGACCCGCTGACCGATTTTGAGCGAAGCCAAATCACAATCTACGATTTGAGTCATCATCGTGACCCCTTCGTCAAGCGTGACATAGGCAATGCAGTAAGGATTGGGACTGCCACGCTGCATCACGCTCAGCGAATAAATCGTGCCTTTGCCTGAACCTTCTTTCCATTCGGTTTCACCGAAACAGAAAGGGCAGAGCGTTCGAGGATACCAATGCGGTTCGTTGCAAGACTTGCAAAACTTCACCAAAAATTTACCTGTTTTGGCGGCTTCCCAGAAGGGCTGATTGCCTTGCTCTTCAGCGGGGGCTGGAATAGGATTGGGTTGATACATCATCGTCATGATTATTCACGCTCCATGATTAGAGTTGCGCTGCCATGGCGCGAACCAAGTAAACCGCCAGTCCCATGAGCCAGGGCGATGTCACAATTTTTAACCTGAACAGCTGGGTGAGCCTCGCCGCGCAATTGACGTACGGCTTCGATCACCTTGGTGATACCGCCGCGATTGGCTGGGTGGTTGTTACACAAGCCACCACCATCGGTATTAAAAGGCAGCTTGCCAATGCCTGAGATCAAATTGCCATCGGACACGAATTTGCCACCTTCGCCTTTTTTACAAAAGCCCAAGTCCTCAAGCTGCATCAATACGGTAATAGTGAAACTGTCGTAAATGGAGGCGTACTTGATGTCTTGTGGTGTGAGGCCGGCTTCTGCGAAAGCATTGGCTCCAGAGACGCGCGCACCTGAGTAGGTCAAATCCACTCGACCTCCAAGCTGGCCTTTGACGGATTCGCCCGCGCCACGCAGCTTGACGAGAGGTCGCTTGAGTGATTTGGCGATATCAGGGCGCGCGACAATCAACGCTCCGCCTCCATCACTCACCACACAGCAGTCAAGACGGTGAAGGGGCGTGGAAACCAGGGGAGAGTTGATCACGTCCTCAACGGTGACGACATCGCGCAACATCGCATGAGGATTATGTTGCGCATGATGTGATGCCGCAACTTTAATCCAGGCGAGTTGTTCTGAAGTCGTGCCGAACTCATACATATGACGCGCCGCGACCATCGCATAGCTATTAACCGTCACAGGTCCGAAAGGTGCTTCAAAGGGCACGTCAGGCAAATCATTGCCCCAGTTACGAGGCTGCAGCCCAGATGAGCCTGCCGAGCGTGGTCGACCCGCTAAGGTGATCAGCGCAATATCGCATTTACCCGCCGCGATCGCTTGGGCAGCGTGGGAGACGTGGATCAGATAGGAGCAACCGCCCGTCTCGGTCGAGTCTACATGACGCAACTTATTGAGCCCCATATAGTCGGCCATATTTAGCATGCCCAACCCAGGAGCATCGCCGGCACAAAAATAGCCATCAATATCGCTCAGTGATAGGCCTGCATCCTCTAATGCGCCTTTTGCCGACTCTGCGTGCAATTGCGCCACGGATTTATCTGGTGCTTTACGCGTTGGGTGTTCGTACGCGCCGACGATATATGCTTTGTCTCGTATAGTCATTGGATTGGATACTGAGTTGTGAAAAAAAGGGGATAAAGCGCTTTTTACCATTGATCTGTCGTGTTATTTTTTTTCGGATCAATTTATGTTTGAGTTCCATATTTCAATTCGATTGAGTTACGCAATAACAATATACCGATTTACAACGATCCGCGGCGTCAACTTGTCGAGTCAAGATAAGCCTAGACAAAATGTCGTTAAAATTGTTTAAACAACGGGCTGCGTATTATGCAACCTGATGATCTTTAGCTGGCCCAGCGTGGTTATTGGTCCAGTCACCAATAAAGATTTGTCGTCATCACAGAACTAAAATTTACTTATAAATTTTAACTCATCTTTTAATGATTATTTAGAGTGTCACCGTGTCATCTTCTTCAAAAACAAATACATATTTCGGCTTAAACATTCCCTATTTAGATTTTTTACAGCTTGAGCCTGTGCTATGCCAAGACGACAGAGCTGTGACACGAATCAAAATCCGGGATGAGTTGCTCAATAGCAGGGGGCAAATTCACGGCGGCGCGATCATGAGTATTCTTGATTTCACACTGAGTGCCGCTGGGCGAGCAAGTGATCCGCTAGGCATTGGCATGGCGACCATTGATATGCACACGACATGCCTTGAGCCAGCGACCACGGATCTGACGGTTCAAGCGCGTTGCATCCGACGCGGTAGTTCCATCGCCTTTTGCGAAGGCGAGGTGCTAGATACAGCAGGCAATGTGATTGCAAAAGCGACCGCAGCATTCAAAGTGCTGCGGGTTAAGCCTTCAGCTTAGTTTTGCTTTGACCTGAGCTGAGAGTGCGGACATATCCGCACGACCCGCAAGGGATGACTTTAAAAGGGCCATAACCTTGCCCATCGCGGGTGCACCCGTCACTCCCTGGGCGGCAACCTCGGCAAGCGCGGCATCTATGGCAGCGCTTACTTCGGCCTCAGTCGCAGCTTGGGGTAAAAACTCTTTCAAAATAGCCATTTCAGCGGTTTCTTTTGCAGCCGTTTCAACGCGCCCGGCTTGCTCGAAAGCAGCAATGGACTCGCGGCGTTGTTTGATCTGCTTTTCGATAATAGCCGTCACTTCCGCATCGGAAAGATCCTTGCGTTCGTCGACTTCGCGCTGCTTGATCGCGGCCTGCAGAAAACGCAAGGTTCCCAAACGTTCAGTTGCTTTGGCACGCATGGCATCTTTAACAGAGTCAGCGATTCGGATTTTTAGCTCAGACATAAGTGACCTTAAAGCAAGAGAAAACAATATTGAATTATAGATCGTGTATTGAGAGTCTTCGTTAAAAGCCAAAGCGGTCGTGTGTTCCGGGCGCGATCTCTTGTTTCTTAGGGTCAATTGTCCAGTGACTTTCACCACTCCCCAAGCCTTGCGAGTCGAAACGTTTTTCCTGAAATCGCACTAGACCGTCTGAACGCTGCATGATGAGCGTCGTGCAACGCGTCCCGTAATGTTCATTCTTGATAAAAGGGCTGCTCAGCAGTTTTTCTCGCTCAAGACCTAGCCCTGTTTCGGGTAATGCGTGGGCGCAGGCCGAACGCGTATCCAGCATGATGTCAAAAAAAGAATCGGGTTTAAAACTGACAGGAGATTTTTTGTCCAAAATAAGCTCGGATACCGCACGTTTCGTCCTATTGAGTTTTGGCCAAGGTGTGTCTAGAGAAGCATTTGAAACACCTATCACGCCTGCATCGAGTTGTTGTGCAGGGACCTCGCCGCGATTGGAGCAATACCAAACCCCCGAAACATCACCGAGCAATAAATTAAAACCGTTATACGCATGACCGCGTTTCTGCAGGTCTTGAACATACTCCTGTGCAAAAGATTCGCCACGGAGAAATAGCTCAGTGAGTTGCCCCCGGGAGGGGGCTTGCGGGTCATTGCGCCCCGGCTCTCGATAGTTTGTTAACAACGCAAACCGACCCGTTGCCGTCATTCCCAACCAGGTCCCGCCTGCATTGAGATCGCGACCTCCTAAAATGTCTTTTGCATCTGTCCATGGCTGTGCTGGCAGTGTAGGGCGGTTATGAAACTCGTCGCGATTGGCGATCACAATGAGTGGCCAGTCAGTCAGACAATTCAACGCGATAATGGCAAGACACATAACGTCAGACTTTTTTCATTTGTTCTACCAAAGCCGCGGCTTTCGATGGCCAGTTCACCGTGATGACACCGATCATCACCAATAAAGCCCCCCAAACGAACTCTAGATGTAAAGGTTCATCTAAAATTAAAACACCAAAACTGACGCCTATTACAGGGGTCAAAAAAGTGAAAATAGACACCCTTGAAGCGAGATAATGTTTAAGAAGCCAAAACCAGACCAACAAACTTAAAAACGCGATAAAAATCCCTTGGCCTACGATGCTGACTGCGAGCAAAGGGCTCCAGCGAACACCCCACTGATCAGTCGCTAAACAAGCAACAAGTAAGGCGAGAGCCGCGAAAAAAAGTTGATAAAAAGTCGTTTGAGTTGCAGGCAGTTTAGACAAACCCGTCGTTCGAATCAAAATAGTTGTCATCGCCCAACCCAAGCCTGCTCCTAGTGCGAGCGCATCACCGAGCAACATCTTGAGATCAAAATGAGGTTGGTTCGCCCCGCCGATAAAGCCGATCCCGATCCCGAGAAAGCTGACAAAAACGCCTAGCCACTGCCTTAGATTCAACCGCTCTCCGGGGACCCAAAAGTGCAGCCCTAGAGCAGTAAAAATTGGGGCGGTGTACAAAAAAACGACTAAGTGAGACGCGGTAGTGAGACGCAAACTCTCTCCAATCATCCACCATTCAAGCCCAAACAACAGACCGACAGACATACCCGCGCGCCAGGGACCGCGCCATAGCGCAAGCGATGTGCCTTGGTGCCACATAAAGAGCGCCAACAGTACGCAACCTAAGCTTGAGCGTAAAGCAATTTGCATGGAAGGACTGATGTCGTCTAGGCTGAGCTTAAAGAGAATCTGTTGACCGCCCCAAAGGGTGCAAAGCATGAGTATGAATAGATATGCAGTGGCGTCTAACGGTTTATGCGAGGGGGTCATGCATTTCCTTTGCAACGCCCGATTTTACACAGAGTTGATCGGGAGCAAATATAGGCTGTCACACTGTTAAAATCTGCCTTTTGTAGCGGATGATTCATGCATATTCCTATGTCGATTGCGCCCCCCCCCGTCGGCTCGACGCTCGAGACTTGGTTAAAGTACCTCGAAACGCTGCATCCTAGCGCGATCGAAATGGGACTTGAAAGGGTCCGCGACGTTGCGAGCCGCCTCTCTATTAATTCACCGGCTGTAAAAATTGTCGTGGGCGGCACCAACGGAAAAGGTTCGACCTGCGCCATGCTCGAATCCATGTTATTGGCTGCCGGCTATCGGGTAGGGCTCTATACATCCCCGCATCTCATTACTTTTAACGAACGCGCTCGCGTCAACGGCGATATTGTCCGTGACGAGGTTTTGATTCGTCAGTTTGAAAAGGTAGAAGCCGCTAGAAACGGTACCTCCTTGACATACTTTGAATTTACAACCTTGGCGGTCTTGCAACTTTTCGCAGAGTCCAGTTTGGATGTCATGGTGCTAGAAGTCGGCCTCGGAGGCCGACTGGATGCGGTCAACATTGTCGATGCCGATTGCGCCATCGTGACGAGTGTTGATATTGACCATGTCGAATGGTTGGGTGATACCCGCGAGAAAATTGGTTTTGAAAAAGCGCACATCTTTCGCCCAACGCGTCCGGCGATTGTCAGCGATCCCTCACCGCCGCAGTCCTTGCTGGATTACGCCGACAAAATCGATGCTGATGTATGGCTATTCGGGCGTGACTTCAACTACTCTGGCGATCGTCAACAATGGGCCTTTGGTGGTAGGGAGCAGCGCCGTAATGCCTTGGCTTATCCTGCGTTGCGTGGCGCCAACCAACTTCTCAATGCCTCGGCGGCTCTTGCGGCGCTTGAGTCGTTGCGTCATCGCCTGGCCGTGCCGCAACAAGCGGTCCGTCAGGGATTGCTTCAAGCGTCCTTACCAGGTAGATTTCAGATATTACCGGGTCAACCCACGATTATCTTGGATGTTGCTCACAACCCCCATGCGTCTGCAGTTTTAGAAAAAAACTTAGGAAATATGGGGTTCCACCCTTATACCTATGCGGTTTTCAGCATGCTGTCGGACAAGGACATCGACTCCGTCGTACGCCACATGGCGCCCAGAGTGGATGGTTGGTTTTGCGCAGCTTTACCTGGACCTCGTGGTTTATCTCGCGACCATATCGAGGCCAAAGTCAAACGAATTTTGGCTGATCCGCAAGCAAATGCTCCCAAGGATGTCCAGGTGCTGAGTTTTGAAACCGTTGAGGACGCTTTTGCTTCTGCGTGCGATAAAAGCAACCCGGATGATAGAATCGTCGTGTTTGGATCGTTTTTAACGGTTGCCGAGGCGCTTAACTCGAAAGGCAGGAAGTTTTAAAATGGGACTGTTCTCCAAAAAAGATAGTGCCCCTTCGCGCAAGCCGAATGGCAAGCCGCGTCCCTCAGTGACCAGTGAGGCCCAAGCGGCCGAATTGCGTATCAAGGCTAGACGACGCCTAGCGGGAGCGGTGGCGTTGATTTTAGCTGCAGTGGTCGTGTTGCCTATGTTGCTGGACTCAGAGCCTACACCCGTTGCCAGCAATATTCCCATCCGCATTCCAGATCGTCAAACACCATTCCAGCCGCAGCTCTCTGAGCCCGACTCTTCCTCGGGTTCCTCCGCAAATGCTGGCTCTACGGGTCAGGTCTCAGGCACCTCAGATCCCAATAGCGTGAGCTCACCTAACACTGCTCAGACTACGTCCGCTTCCGCCACACCCTCACAGTCCAAAGCAGACATCACACCCAAGCAAGATTCAGCCTCGAACGCCGCAACGAAGCCTGCGACACCACCCGCCTCCGCACAACCCCGACGCGATGAGGCCGCTCGAGCCCTTGCATTGCTCGAAGGACGCAATCCCGTAGTGAGCGCTCCAAGCCCCAAACCTCCCGTTCGTGGAAACTTCGTCGTTCAGGCAATGTCGCTCGACTCCTCTGCCGATGCTCAAAAGCAACGAAATATTCTCATTTCTGCGGGGTTGAATAACGCCTTTGTTGATGGACCCGTGGATGTCAATGGCCGACCTAAATACCGAGTGAGGGTAGGTCCTTTCCAATCTCGCGAAGCCGCCCAAGCTGCGCAGACGCGTCTTCGTACGCAGGGTTACGGCGGCGCCTTCATCACCGCACAGTAGTGACTGGCTTCGACTTTGTCCTCATGGCCATTCTGGCGATCTCCGTGGTCTTGGGGTTGCTACGCGGTCTTCTCAAGGAAGTCTTGTCCTTAGTCGCTTACGCCTCTGCCTTCCTTGCCGCAGTGTGGTGGGGACCTAACGTTTCGGAATGGTTTGCGCAATGGATCACTCAGCCTTTTGTCAGCATGGCGCTTGCTTACTTGGGTGTATTTATTGCAGTGCTGCTGTCCATTGGCGTAATCAATATGACATTGGCGGCGCTGTTAAATAAAACTGGACTCACGCCAGCAGATCATGGTCTAGGGGCAATGTTCGGCCTGCTTAGAGGTGTTTTATTCGTATTGGTACTTGTCATTTTGGCTGGTTATACACCGCTTCCTGAAGAGCCTTGGTGGAAGAACGCTATGTTTTCTAAACAGGTTGTTGGGGCGGTGCAGCAAATCAAGCTTAGACTGCCACCCCCTGTGAATGACTGGCTGCCTTATTAAATTTTTTATTCAATCCATGTTGGTTTAACCGTAATCAGGAAATTTCATGTGCGGAATTGTTGGTGTCGTTGGGCGCGGACCTGTTAATCAACTTTTATATGATGCGCTGTTGTTACTACAACACCGAGGGCAAGACGCGGCTGGGATCGCCACCTCTAATGGCAATCAGTTCAATATGTACAAAGCACATGGACTGGTCCGCGATGTATTTCGAACGCGCAATATGCGCTCTTTGCCCGGCACCTCGGGCATTGGCCAAGTCCGCTATCCAACGGCGGGCTCGTCAGAAAGCGTCGAGGAAGCACAGCCTTTTTATGTCAATGCGCCTTTTGGTATTACTTTTGCCCACAATGGCAACTTGACCAATTGGCATGAGTTGCGTGAGTCATTGTTTAAAGTTGATCAGCGTCATATCAACACAAACTCCGACTCCGAAGTTCTACTCAACGTACTGGCCCATGAGCTTCAGCGTGCGGCGAATGGTGTATCCCTAGACGAATCGGCCATTTTTCGCGCGATCAAGGCCGTGCACCAACGGGTGAAAGGCGCCTATGCAGTGGTCGCACAAATCTCGGGCTATGGATTAATTGCTTTTCGCGATCCTCACGGTATTCGGCCACTGTGTCTTGGGCGGTCAGACGCACCACAAGGCAGCGAATGGATGGTGGCTTCTGAATCCGTTGCACTCGAGGGTTCGGGCTTTCAGTTTGTGCGCGACATTGAGCCTGGTGAAGCGATTTTTATTAGTCTAGATGGTCGTTTGAGTAGCGAGCAGTGCGCGAGTGGGGCGATACACGCTCCCTGTATCTTTGAGTATGTCTATTTTGCCCGACCAGACTCTGTCCTAGACGGTGTTTCGGTCTACGGATCCCGCCTGAAGATGGGTGAGTACCTTGCCGATAAACTCGCTAAAACTTTGCGTTTAGGTGATATCGATGTGGTGATGCCCATTCCAGACTCATCGCGTCCCGCCGCGATGCAACTCGCAGACAGGCTGGGCCTGAACTACCGCGAGGGCCTCATCAAAAATCGTTACGTTGGTCGCACTTTCATCATGCCTGGACAAGCCGTCCGTAAAAAATCCGTCCGCCAAAAGCTCAATACTATTGGTATGGAATTTAAGGGAAAAAACGTACTGCTTGTTGACGACTCGATTGTGAGAGGAACCACAAGCCGTGAAATCGTCGAGATGGCCCGCGGCGCGGGAGCCAACAAAGTTTATATGGCCTCTGCAGCGCCACCCGTTCGCTATCAAAACGTTTACGGTATCGATATGCCCACTCAGAAAGAGCTGATCGCGACGGGGCGAAACGAAGAAGATATCGCAAAGATCATTGGCGCAGATGCGCTTGTCTACCAAGATATCGAGTCTATGCAGCGCTCCGTCTCAGACCTCAATCCTTCGCTAAAGCAATTTGATAATTCATGTTTTACTGGCGAATATGTCACGGGTGACATCACACCTGAGTATCTTGAGAGTGTCGGACGGAATCGGAGCAATGCTCAAGAAGGCGCGAACGGATTGCTTTTCAATATGGGTTATGCCGCCGAAGACGATTAAAGAAGCCGTTTTTTTAGGGCCAGCAAAGCAAGCATCCCGAGCACGCCAAACATCGCCAAACTCCACCAAGCATACTCAATGCCAAGCAGTTTGACTCGGGCGTCCATGCAGCTCGCGTAGATACCGAATAGCCATGGAACGGCTGCGTCCAATCCGCTTTTTGTCATAACCTGATCAGCAAACGTTTGCGCACATGAAAAAGTATTTGCAGCGACTTTTTCTTGATATAACGCAGAGACAACACCCGTAATCGCGACAGCGCAGATACCCACAGAACCTA
The DNA here is from genome assembly GCA_030728985.1 of Burkholderiaceae bacterium. Classification (GTDB taxonomy): domain Bacteria; phylum Pseudomonadota; class Gammaproteobacteria; order Burkholderiales; family Burkholderiaceae_B; genus Zwartia. The sequence continues at coordinate 185,367 of JANQYI010000015.1, forward strand.
CCTTTAACCGCGCGCGTGTCGGACTCGCCAGGGTGAGTCCTAAAGCACACACCCCTATCAATATATACAACAAGCGCTGAAAAACACACCACGCGCAGGGCTGCATCTCAAAAACGTATTGTGAAACAAGCGCCACTGCGACCGAACCAAAGCTCAGAGCACTCATTAAACGCAAGAGATTGATTTCATACTGCACCGCGTGACTCCTGATTGAGCGTCTCGAGCAGGGCACGCTCAAACTGTCGCTGCGTGCGGGGGAGAGACAACGTATCGCCCTTGACGACGAAAGTATCCTCAACACGATCCCCCAATGTCATGACTTTAGCCGTTTGCAAAACAATATTGAAGGATACAAATACCTGTGCAAGTTCGCTCAGTAAACCTGGACGATCCGTCGCAGTCATGTCAATCACCCACGAGGCATTGCCATCCCCGGGTTTGATTTCTACCGTGGATGGATAAGGAAATGCTTTTGATAGCCTCGAAGCGCGCATCTCCAAGCGACGACCAAAGTCCTCTATACGCATTGCATCGAGCTGAGTTGTGAGCTCATGCTCAATTAAGGCCGCTTCAGAACGCAAGTCCCTATGACGGTCAGTCGGTAAAATAATAAAACTATCCAATGCATAGCCGCCTCTTGTCGTGTGAATGCGCGCATCTTGAATGCTCAGTCCACGATAACCGAAGTACCCGCATAATCGCGCAAACAAGTCCTTGACATGTTTTGTGTACACCATCACTTGCAAGCCTTCCGCACCTTCGGTTGGGCGAGCCTTCACAACGGTATTTTCTGTTCGGAAACAATGGTAGAGATGTCTGGTGTGCCATGCTATTTCAGGTGCATCATGTCTTAGAAAATAAGCGATATCAAGTTGGCTCCAAAACGCCTCGCGCGCGTCATCTCGAAGTCCCGCTAGTCGTGTCAAACTCGCCGCAGTAACCATGCGCTGTTGTAAAACCGTGTTGGCGTCGGCCGACGAGCCTCCCAACATTGCAAGCGTCAAATTAAAAAGATCCTCAAGCAGCTTACCCTTCCATGTATTCCAAACCTTAGGACTCGTCCCCCGGATATCGGCCACCGTTAATAAATACAGTGCGGTGAGGTTTCTCGGATTTTGTATCAGCAACGCAAAGTCCGCAATCACTTGGGGATCGGACAAGTCCTTTTTTTGAGCGACTTGAGACATCAAAAGATGATGTTTGACTAAAAAAACGACTAACTCTGTTTGGTCGCGTTCCAAATAATGCGCTCGCGCAAACTTACGTACTTCCTCGGCGCCTAGGGTTGAGTGATCACCACCTCGGCCTTTCGCAATATCGTGAAAGAGCGCCGCGACATAAAGCAACCAGTGCTGATCAAAACCCGCTATTAATCGAGTCGCCAAAGGATATTCTTGCGCGTGTTCAAGCATCGTGAAGCGTCGAATATTGCGCAGTACCGCGAGAGTGTGTTGATCGACTGTGTAGACATGAAACAAGTCATGCTGCATCTGTCCGACCACACGCCTGAACACCGGCAAATATCGGGGCAGCACATTGAGCATTGTCATACGCCTCAGCGCATGCACAATGCCTTGATTTTGTTTCAAGATCTCAATGAACACGCGTCGATTGCTCGGCTCCGCCCTAAAAGAAGCATCGATCAGGTGCCTAGCGTGCCAAATTGAGCGCAAAGCCTTTGCTGAAAGCTCCGTCAAGCCAGGGTGTTGTTGCATCACTAGAAATACACGCAATAGCTCAGTCGGATGATTGATAAAAAGATCACTATCCTTAATATCCAGACGATTATGATGCGCCAAATAATAATCATCCAAGGGGCGGGCATCCTCGGGTGCCAGTGGAAATAAATGCTCGCCGATTGCTTGAACGATTAATGTATTGAGTTGCGTGACGAGCCTGGCAGCCCAGTAATAACGTTGCATCAATATTTCACTGGCACGACGCGTCGCAGACGCAGTGATCAGATACGCTTGCGCCAATCCATGTTGCAGATCAAACAGCAACCGATCCTCTCGTCTGTTTGTAAGCAAATGCAACTCAATGCGCAGTCGTTTGAATGCCTGCTCCGCACGATTCAGATCCCGCGCCTCAGTGCGTGTCAAAAGACCCGATTGTGCGATTTGACTCCAGCTCTGACCAAAACCAGCCGCTCTCGCCATCCACTGAATCACCTGAAGATCGCGCAAGCCCCCCGGGGACTCTTTGCAATTAGGTTCTAAAGAATAGGGGGTATCCTGAAAGCGAGCATGACGTTGTTGCATTTCACTGCGCTTGGCTTGGAAAAAACTACGAGGATCAAGCTGCTCCTTCATGCTCTGGGTAAAACGTTGCGTCAGCGCACGACTTCCGGCGATCCAGCGCAACTCGAGCAAGGAAGTTTCAACAGTAATGTCAGCCCGCGCTTCAGTTAGACATTGCTCGATGGTTCTAATGCTGCAACCCGGTTCGAGACCTACATCCCACATTGCCGCCACTAAGCCGCTGAGTATGGCTTCATCGGCCGGACTCGGATCCTTGGTCAGCAAAATCAACAAATCAACATCAGAAAAGGGGTAAAGCTCACCGCGTCCAAATCCGCCCACCGCAGCGAGCGCTGAACCTTTAGGAAGAGGGTAGAGTTCCAAGAGTCGCCGCAAGGCGACGTCAGCAGTTCGCCTCAGGCCCGTCAAAAGCGCGTCAGCGCGCGGCTTGAGTCGATATTTTAGAAAAGCAGCTTCTCTTTCATGCTTAATTTGAGACCGAATCGTACTGATACTCTCGCTCAAGGTCTCTTTGAGCCGGTTTGGTTCTGTCATCTCAACATCCTATGGCATAAGCAATCGGCCACCTTGGAACAAAAAAATTAAAGCGTGATAAAGCGAGGTGGAGCAGGCATCCCTGGCGATTGCGTGAGCACTTCATACCCCGATTCAGTCACCATAATCGTATGCTCCCACTGCGCCGATAAACTATGGTCCCGCGTCACGACAGTCCAGCCATCCGCCAACTGACGAATTTCACGCTTGCCGGCATTGATCATGGGTTCGATGGTGAATATCAGTCCGGGTTCAAGTTTCTGTCCGGAGCCCGCCTTTCCGTAATGCAATATTTGGGGCTCTTGGTGAAATTTTTGACCAATTCCGTGACCACAAAACTCTCGAACGACTGAAAAACCCTGTTGCTCGGCATATTTTTGAATCGCCTGTCCAATATCACCCAGCGTATTGCCAGGCTTGACTTGGGCGATGCCGAGCCACATGCACTCATAGGTGACTTCGGTGAGGCGTTTAGCCAAGATCGAGGTTTCGCCCACTGCGTACATTCGGCTTGTGTCGCCAAACCAGCCGTCTTTGATGATTGTGACATCAATATTCAACACATCGCCGTTTTTGAGCACCTTGTCACCCGGGATCCCGTGACAGACCTGATGATTGACCGACGTGCAAATAGCGCCAGGGAAGGGTGGATAACCGGGAGGCGCATAGCCGACAGTCGCGGACTTCACGTTGAGCTCTTCGGTTAGAAACTTCAAACAAAGCTGGTCCAATTCGCCTGTTGTGACACCTGGCTTGACATAAGGAGCGATAAAATCCAAGACCTTTGCTGCGTCGCGACAGGCGGCTCGCATCTTGGCCTGATCTTCGGGATTTGTGACGAGACTCATAGTGACTTGAGTAAATGTAGTGAAAGATAGTAGAATTATAGGCTTACCTAGAGTTACCTATACCTTAAAAATCGCGTGTCACGTTACCAGGGTGCCTGCTAGCGCAGGTGCATACATGACATTAGACCCAACCCTCGGAGCTTTATTACTATGTCTTTAATGCGTGAAATGTTAGAAGCGGGCGTGCACTTTGGTCACCAGACCCGTTATTGGAACCCCAAGATGGCCCCTTACATTTTTGGCCATCGGAACAAAATTCACATCATCAACCTCGAAAAGACTGTTGCCAATTACCAAGACGCGACTAAATTTTTGCGTCAAGTGACAGCAAAAGGCGGAACGGTTTTGTTTGTGGGCACGAAACGTGCTGCCCGAGAACTCGTCGCGTCTGAGGCCGCTCGTGCAGGGATGCCTTTCGTTGACAGCCGTTGGCTCGGTGGCATGCTGACCAACTTCAAAACAGTTAAGAGCTCGATTAAGCGCTTGAAAGACATGGAAGTGATGATTGCTGAGGGCGCAACAGAGCGTATGTCTAAAAAAGAAGGCCTCATGTTTCAGCGCGAGCTCGACAAACTGAATAAGTCGATCGGTGGCATTAAAGATATGAATGGCTTGCCAAATGCAATCTTTATGATCGACGTCGGTTACCACAAGATCGCTGTAGCCGAGGCCAACGCGCTCGGTATTCCCGTCGTTGCAGTCGTCGACACAAACCATTCACCTGATGGCATCGATTACATCATTCCAGGTAATGATGATTCGGCCAAAGCAATCGCTCTTTATGCTGCAGGTGTGGCGGACGCTGTGATTGCTGGTCGTGGCGACAACGTTAACGGCTTAGTCGAGGAATTGACTCAGGGCGAAGAATTCGTCGAAGTTGATCAGACTCAGGCTTAATTGCCAACAGCACTCGATCGATGTCGAGTGCATTCTTACTACACCCTGTCCTAGCGGTTCAGGGTGCTTTCACTGATACTGGAGCAAACATGGCTGATATAACCGCCGCAATGGTCAAAGAGTTGCGAGAAAAAACAGACGCACCCATGATGGAGTGCAAGAAAGCGTTGACTGAAGCCTCTGGAGATATGGCGCGCGCTGAGGAAATTCTACGTGTCAAATTGGGTAGCAAAGCAAGCAAGGCTGCCAGCCGTGTCACAGCAGAAGGCTTGATTGGCCTCTATATCTCCCCGGATGCCAAAAAAGGTGCCGTCATTGAAGTCAACTGCGAAACCGATTTCGTCGCTAAAAATGATGACTTTGTCGCATTTGTTGCAAATTTAGCCAAATTAGTCGCCACAGAAGGTGTCGGTGACGTCGCAGCCTTGTCAGCCGCACCGATGGCTGACGGTACGGTTGACACCGTTCGTACGGCTCTGATCGGCAAAATCGGAGAAAACATTTCGATTCGCCGTTTTCAGCGCTACGATTCACCCAACAAACTCTCTAGCTACGTGCATAGTGGCAAAATTGGTGTGCTGGTTGAGTTTTCTGGCGCAGACGAAGTGGGTAAAGACCTGGCCATGCACATTGCGGCGACTAAGCCTCGTGCCGTTGATGAAACTGGCGTTTCTGAGACTGACAAAGAAACTGAGCGTTCGGTCGCACGTCAAAAGGCTGCCGAATCTGGCAAACCTGCTGAAATCGTAGAAAAAATGGTAGAAGGCGCCGTTCAGAAATTCCTGAAAGAGGTCGCGCTTCTTTCCCAGCCCTTTGTCAAGAACGATAAGCAAACGGTTGCCCAGATGCTCAAGGAAAAATCCTCTGCGATCACAGGGTTTTCCCTATTCGTGGTTGGTGAAGGAATCGAAAAGAAAACCAGCGACTTTGCCGCCGAAGTGGCCGCAGCCGCTGCCGGTAACGCATGATTTTGTATTTAAAGCCGGGCGGCGCATCATTGGCCGCCCGGCTTTCGCATACACTTTAACTGTGTTTAACACTCCGGAATGAATCCCCATATGACCAGCAGAATGCACAAACGAGTCCTTCTCAAACTGTCTGGCGAAGCATTGATGGGTGATGATGCCTTTGGTATCAATCGTGCCACGATCATGCGCATGACGGACGAGGTTGCCGAAGTCGCCGAAATGGGCGTTCAACTTGCCATTGTGATTGGCGGTGGAAATATTTTCCGGGGGGTAGCGCCTGGAGCCCAAGGCATGGATCGTGCGACTGCCGATTACATGGGTATGATGGCGACGGTTATGAATGCGCTCGCTCTGCAGGATGCACTCAAGCACCGCGGTGTCGATGCTCGCGTTCAGTCTGCGCTTAATATCGAGCAAGTAGTTGAACCTTACATTCGCCCTAAAGCATTACGCTACCTCGAAGAAGGTAAGGTGGTTATTTTTGCCGCAGGGACAGGCAACCCATTTTTTACAACGGATACAGCTGCTGCGCTTCGTGGCGCAGAAATTGGTGCCGAGGTCGTACTCAAAGCTACAAAAGTCGATGGCATTTATAGTGCTGATCCCCAAAAAGACCCTGCCGCGACGCGCTACACGCGCATCAGTTTTGACGAAGTCATTGTCAAACGACTAGAGATCATGGATGCCACGGCTTTCGCGTTATGTCGCGACCAGAAGCTTCCAATCAAGGTATTTTCAATTAATAAATCCGGTGCGTTACGTCGCGCCGTTAGTGGGGAGGACGAGGGCACCCTCGTTCACGTCTAAAGGACAAACGATGAGTATCGCGGACATTCAAAAGTCGGCCGAAAGCCGAATGGGTAAGTCTCTTGAAACACTCAAGGCAAACCTTGCCAAAATTAGAACGGGTCGTGCCCACACAGGGATTTTGGATCATGTTCAGGTTGAGTATTATGGTTCGCCTGTGCCCATTAGCCAAGTCGCCAACGTCACGCTGATGGATGCGCGCACCCTGAGTGTGTCCGTATGGGAAAAAAACCTTGGCGCAGCCGTTGAAAAAGCGATTCGCGATTCCGACCTTGGTTTAAATCCAGTCGGGATGGGTGACAGTATTCGCGTTCCAATGCCCGCGCTGACCGAGGAGCGCCGTCGTGACTTGAACAAGGTCGTGAAGTCTGAAGGTGAGGATGCGAAAATTGCGATTCGTAATCTTCGGCGTGATGCAAACGAAGCTTTTAAAAAGCTCGTTAAAGAAAAAGAAATTTCAGAGGACGATGAGCGTCGCGCTCAAGACCTCGTTCAAAAGCTGACAGATCGTTGTGTGGTGGAAATCGACAAAATGATTGTGCAAAAAGAAGCTGAGATCATGACGGTTTGATCCGTCTTTCCTATGGTCACAAGCTCAACAATCGAGATCCCCACGACAACGTCTGTTCCACAGCACGTCGCTATCATCATGGATGGCAACGGTCGGTGGGCTTCCAAGCGCCTTTTACCTCGCACGGCGGGTCATGCCCGTGGCGTTCAGTCCGTGCGCTCCGCGGTTGAGACCTGCGGGACACTTGGCGTTCGTTATTTGACACTGTTTGCGTTCAGCTCTGAAAACTGGCGACGTCCCGCCGAAGAAGTGTCATTGCTCATGCGTTTGTTTGTACAAGCGCTAGAGCGCGAAGTGTCGCGCCTTCAACATCAAGGCGTTCGATTGCGCGTCATTGGTGATCTTTCTGCTTTTGAGCCCAAATTGCAAGATCTCATTGCGCAGGCCCAGGCCAAAACAGCCCACAATGATCAGCTTCACCTCACGATCGCTGCCAACTACGGCGGTCGTTGGGATATGTTGCAAGCCATGCAAAAAATGATGTTTGCCAACCCTGAGTTGGGTAAGCATCCTGAACGCATCGATGAGCACGCGCTATCGGAACATCTTTCGATGTCCTGGGCTCCTGAGCCTGATTTGTTTATTCGAACAGGCGGTGAGCAACGGGTTTCAAATTTTTTAATTTGGCAATTGGCTTATACAGAATTATTTTTTACTGAATGTTACTGGCCTGATTTCAATGCAGAAGAATTAAAAAAAGCCTTCGAATGGTACCGCCTTCGCGAACGTCGCTTTGGTCGAACGAGCGCGCAAGTCAACACGCTTTCGACGCGCTGAGATCTATGCTCAAACATCGCATCCTAACAGCCATCGTTTTGTTGGTCATATTAGCGAGCGTTTTGTCGGTTTCTTCACCTTGGCCTTTTCTTGGTTTTTTAGCCATAACATGTGGGCTTGCAGGGTGGGAGTGGACCCGCATCACCCTAGAGCCTGGCTCAGCCATGCCCTCGGTGCTTGGGACGATTATTTCGATTGTCGCGCTTGCGCAGGCCTATCTTTGGATAAATCAAGGCTCAAACAGCACAGTCCTTGTTCAACTATGCGCAGTGCTGAGTGTGTATTTCTGGCTGACTGCCGTCAGCAGAGCTCTTTATCAAGCACAGGTCATTTCGAGAACCGCGCCATTTGCATGGAGTAGTTTCGCGCTCATCACGTTGTTCGCCACCTGGGGAGCGTTAACCGATCGTTTCCTCGAACATGGTGTTTTTTACGTAATCTCATTGCTCATCGTGGTGTGGGTCGCCGATATTGCTGCATACTTTGCTGGTCGAGCGCTGGGGCGTCACAAACTCGCGCCTGCGATTAGCCCCGGAAAAACACGAGAAGGTGCGGTCGCTGGCATCGTGGGTGTTTTAATCTGGGTATTGATTTCCGCGCAATGGCAAGGTAGCTTTGGTGCTGATTTAATGCATCACTGGGGACTTGTAGGCACAATATTTCTCGCGATCTTACTCGCGATTTTTTCAATTGTTGGCGACCTTTTCGAGTCGCTACTCAAACGAAGAGCCGGGGTTAAAGACTCCAGCCAATTACTTCCCGGTCATGGCGGTGTCTATGATCGCATCGATGCCGTGGTAGCAGTCGTTCCACTCGCATATTTGCTTACAGGAGGTTGGAAACTTTGACGCCTGTTCGCATCACCATACTCGGCTCTACGGGATCTATCGGACTCAATACCCTTGATGTGATCGCTCGACATCCTGATCGCTTTGTCGTGTACGCGCTTTCAGCACACTCACGTATCGAGCAACTCGCGGCGCAGGCCTTACAAACCAGGGCGCGTGTTGTGATTGTCCCGACCGACCAAGCTGCCGCAGTATTTAAAACCGCATGGCCGGCAGGCGTTCTTCCTCCGGAAATCCGTGTAGGCCAACAGGCCCTCGCTGACACAGCAGCCGAAGCACATACCGATGTGGTGATGGCCGCTATTGTCGGTGCGGCGGGCCTTCCATCAGCCTTGGCTGCAGCGCAGGCAGGCAAACGTGTTTTGCTGGCGAACAAAGAAGCCTTGGTCGCGGCGGGCTCTTTATTTATGGCTGCCGTCAAAGAGAGCGGGGCGGAACTGCTTCCCATCGATAGTGAACACAACGCTATTTTTCAATGTTTACCTCACGACAATAGGGCAAGCGCTCCGACCGGCCCATGCGCAGGTGTCAGAAGATTGATTCTGACAGCTTCCGGCGGTCCATTTCGGACAAAAAAATGGCATCAACTGACCGACATTACGCCCGACCAAGCCTGTGCTCACCCTAATTGGAGCATGGGAAGAAAAATATCCGTCGACTCCGCAACCATGCTTAACAAAGGTCTCGAAGTGATCGAGGCGCATTGGTTGTTCGCGATGCCTGCAGACCGTATTCATGTCGTGATTCATCCACAAAGCGTGGTTCACTCCATGGTTGAATACGAGGACGGCTCAGTTCTCGCGCAACTTGGACAACCTGACATGCGTACACCGATTGCCTACGGATTAGGTTTCCCCGAACGGATCGCATCCGGTGTAGGGATTCTCGATCTAGCGCTTGCAGGGCGACTGGATTTTGAACAACCCGATCTTGAGCAGTTTCCGTGTCTAAAATTATCTTTCGAAGCTTTACGTTGCGGACAAGGTGCGTGTATATCCCTCAACGCAGCAAATGAGATTGCGGTCGCCGCCTTTTTAGGTGGCAAACTCGCTTATACCGATATTGCCTCAATGATTGAAAGCACGCTGACCTGGCATGCGGGTCAGACTTTTAGGGCATTGACGTCATTGGATGAAGTCATGGCCTTGGATGCCGAGGCGCGTCTGCGCGCAACAAAATGGATGTCGACCTGATCTGGCACGATACGTTGTCAACCTCTTTATGAGTGTTTGCACTTAACAATTTTTTGGCATGACTATGCTCACGACGCTCCTCTCTTTTTTTGTGACTCTCGGCATCCTCATCACGTTTCATGAGCTCGGTCACTATTGGGTCGCGCGCTGGTGCGGCGTTCGCGTTTTGCGCTTTTCAGTTGGTTTCGGAAAGGTGTTGATTAAGCGTGTCGACAAAAACGGAACCGAATGGGCGCTATCAGCGATTCCTTTGGGTGGCTACGTCAAAATGCTCGATCAAGACGATTTGAGTCCCACAGCAGGGGATTCCCACAATCGCACATCCGGTCAGCTCCCTAAGCCGATTGAACCCGATCCGAGAGGCTCTAGTTTTGAATCTCAGCCTGTCTCTAAACGCTTCGCGATCGTCGCAGCCGGTCCTCTTTTTAACTTGATACTCGCAGTATTTCTTTACGCCGGAATTAATTTTGTAGGGTCCCAAGAGCCCGAAGCAATTTTGGCTCCGCCCGCCATCGGTTCTCCTGCTGCACAAGCGGGTCTTCAGGGTGGTGATAAAGTCATTGCGATTAACCAGACACCCATTGCCTCATGGTCGCAATTACGGTGGAATTTATTACAACTTTTCGCAGATGGTGGTGAAGCGCAAGTCACGATTGACCAAGGCGGCTCAAGACTGAACCGTACCCTGACGTTGCCCGCACTGGCCGATCCCTCACAGGCTGATCCGATGAGAGATTTGGGACTGGGTCTTGCCAGTGGTCCCCCCTTTGTGCGCGGCGTGGTCCCTGGAAGTGTTGCCCAGCGAACAGGTCTAGAAACTAAGGATAAAATAGTCCGAGTTGGTGACATTAACCATCCTGACACAGGGACCTTTATTCGTTTCATCCAAAAAAATGCTGGGCGAGAAGTCGCAATCGGTGTTGACAGGGCAGGTCAAGAGATTAAGTTTTCTTTAATTCCGGCATCTTTCACACTGGATGATGGTCAGGTTGTGGGACGCGCAGGCATTCTGTTAGGCGCCGACGTCGCCATGGTCAATGTCCGTTACGGTCCGGTCGATAGTTTGATCAATGGTGCAGTCAAAACCTTTGATACGGCTTGGTTTTCACTTCGGATGATGGGTCGAATGATCACCGGAGATGTTTCTCTGAAAAACATCAGCGGACCCGTGACGATTGCGGACTATGCAGGACAGTCTGCAAAAATTGGCTGGGCTGCATACATTGCCTTCTTAGCCTTAGTGAGCGTGAGTCTTGGCATTCTTAATTTACTGCCCATCCCCATGCTAGACGGAGGGCATCTACTGTATTATCTAGTCGAGATACTGCGAGGTAAACCTGTTTCTGCGAATGTGATGGAGTGGGGTCAAAAAATTGGCTTCAGCATGCTCGCCGGACTCATGGGACTTGCGTTATTTAACGATTTCATTCGCATTTTCAGCTAAGGCAATTCTGACTTAAAATCAGTGTTGCGCTTTTTGATTTATTCAGTTCGTGCTCAACTCACACAAGTTATTGAAGGATTACTCGGGATGCTCGCTCGTTTGCCATATCTGTACGACAAAGCCCTGCGCTCATTAAGGCATGCCTTGTGTCAGGTGCTGCTGCTGGTAACTGTGTGCATTCCCTATGCTGCCCAAGCATTCCAACCTTTTGTTGTCAGCGATATTCGAGTCGAAGGAATGCAGAGAACGGAGCCAGGCTCCATTTTTGCGCAACTCCCTTTCAAAGTGGGCCAGCGCTTCACTGAAGAGCTCGCAACAGAGTCCGTCAGAAAACTTTACGCAACCGGTCTTTACGCAGATGTGCGGATTCAAACTGCCAATCGCGTAGTCGTTGTCGTCGTACAGGAACGTCCCACGATTGCGGCGATCACCTTTACCGGCATGAAAGAGTTTGAAACCGACGCTATTCTCGGAAACCTCAAGCAGGTGGGGTTTTCTCAAGGCCGCGTATTTGATCAGTCTATGCTAGAGCAGGCCCAGTTTGAGTTGCGCCAAGCATACCTTAACAAAGGCAAATACGCTGTCGAGATTTCTCCGACCGTCACACCTTTGCCGCGTAATCGTGTGGGTGTCAATTTTGACCTCTTCGAGGGCGGTGTCGCGCGTATTCGTGAAATCAACATTGTCGGTAACAGCGCCTTTTCTCAAGGAAGGCTCCGAGACTTAATGTCACTCACAACACCCGGTTGGTTGACCTGGTATACAAGCACCGACAAATATTCTCGCGAAAAACTTGAAAAAGACGTCGAAGCTATCAAGTCCTTCTACCTTGACCGCGGCTTTCTTGAATTCAAGATCGAACCTCCACAAGTCACTATTTCTGGTGATCGCCAAGACATCTACATCACGTTAACGATTAGCGAAGGCAAACCCTACACTATTTCCGAAGTCAAATTGGCAGGAGATTTGCTAGGTTTAGAAAGTGAAATCAATCAACTCATTCAGCTAAAAGCAGGTCAGATTTTCTCTGGTGCCAAGACGAACGCAACGGCAAAAGGCATTTCCGACTACCTAGGAGGTTTAGGTTACGCTTTTGCCAACATCAATCCCAATCCAGTTTTAAACCGTGAAAATCAAACGGCCGAAATCACTTTTTACATCGACCCTAGCCGGCGCGTCTATGTTCGGCGAATTCAAGTTGTCGGCAATCATCGCTCCAAGGACGAGGTGATTCGTCGCGAAGTACGCCAAGCTGAGGCGGCTTGGTACGATGCGGGGAAAATTAAACTCTCGCGAGATCGCTTGGATCGCGTCGGATACTTCAAAGAAGTCAAAGTCGGTACTGAACCTGTACCAGGCTCCCCCGATCAAGTGGATATCAATCTAACAGTTGATGAAAAACCAACGGGTACGTTGAATTTAGGTGTTGGTTATGGACAGGTCGATGGGGTGATTCTCTCGGCAGGCATTTCCGAAGAAAACGTCTTTGGTAGCGGAACAAACTTAACACTTAACCTCAATACCGGAGCCGCGAATCGAAGTATTGTTTTAGCGCATACTGATCCGTACTTTACCAATGATGGCGTCAGTCGTACGAGCTCGATTTACTACCGTACGATGACGCCTTACTCTAACAATCCGGGTAACTATAAAGTCACGACTGGGGGTTTAGGCCTGAATTTTGGTGTCCCCATTACTGAATTTGACCGTATTTTCCTGGGCGTCAATCTCGAGCGCAACTCGATTGGGTTGTTCGATAATTCACCACTCGCTTATCGCGAATACGTCAGAAACTATGGTGAAACAACGACCGCCGCGATTCTCAATTTAGGCTGGTCCAAAGACAACCGCGATAGCGCCTTGAGTCCGACCAAAGGATCCTTTACTCGGCTCAAGCTAGATGTGGGAACGGGTAGTTTGGACTACTACCTATTTGGCGCTCAACATCAGACCTACTTACCCATTGGTCGTGACTTCACACTTGCTCTAAACGGCATGTTTGATTTCGGTAATAGTTACAAGACTGATTTACCTTACCCCATCATCAAAAACGTCTATGCAGGGGGTATCGGTACTGTTAGAGGTTATTCACAAAACTCACTCGGACCTGTTGAGCCCTTGACGGGCACTTATCTCGGCGGCTCAAAGCGCGTAGTGGGTAATGTCCAATTTTTCCTGCCTTTCCCGGGTACCCAACAAGATCGCTCGCTACGTTGGTTTGCGTTTGCTGACGGTGGTCAGGTTTTTGGCGCTGACGGCTTTGGTAACGACACAGCGATCGACTTTGGACAAATGCGCTACTCGGCTGGTATTGGTCTATCTTGGATTTCGCCCTTAGGTCCTTTGCAGTTGTCATTTGCCAGACCTTTGAATTCTAAGCCAGGTGACAACACGCAAATCTTCCAGTTTCAAATTGGCACGGGTTTCTAGAATGAATTGCAACCCCTTTTAATGGCACAATACTCACCTGTAATTTCGTTTAACGAGAGAATTAAATAATGGCTGCAACTACTACCACCCAAGCACAAATGCGCACCACATTTGATGGCTTTGTCAAATCACCCCTGACTTGGTTCATCGCGATCTCTTGCCTGACTTTCGCCTTTGGCAATGTGGCCAATGCCCAAGGCTCCAAAATTGGCTTCGTCAATACTGAGCGTATTTTGAGAGACTCCGCGCCTGCCAAGACTGCGCAGACCAAGATTGAAGCAGAATTTAAAAAACGCGAAGAAGAAATACAGCGACTGGGTAACAACCTACGTACAGCAGCCCAAAAATTTGAAAAAGATGCGCCAGTGCTCTCCGAGTCAGACCGCAATAAGCGTCAACGTGAGTTAGCTAACATTGACGCGGACCTTCAGCGTAAACGTCGTGAGCTTCAGGAAGACTTTAATCGCCGTCGTAATGAAGAATTCGCCACCATTATTGAGCGTGCGAACACCGCAATTAAGCGTATTGCAGAGAAGGACAATTACGATATGATTCTGCAAGATGCCGTGACTGTTAGCCCGCGCGTTGATATTACCGACAAGGTAATACAAGCGTTGGGTGCCAAATAACAAGCCCGCTTCATGCCCGCTCTGTTAGACCCTGCACGGGCACCTTTCCTTTCAGAGCTGTTGCGCGCGGTCCCGAGCGGCTTGGTTCAACGCGTTGTTTCTTCAAGTACACAGCCAGAGCCACGGATTGCAGGATTGGGTTCGCTTGAGCACGCAAGCGAACTCGAAATTTCTTTTATTGTTCATCCTAAATATCTCGAGCACTTAACCCACACACGCGCCTGTGCGGTGATCGTTCTTCCTGAAATCGAAGAAATGCTTGCGCAAACAATTCCTGAACCTTTATTTACACGCATAGTCTGCAAACATCCGTATTTACTTTACGCACGCATTTCTCAGTGGTTTGATTGGGCGAGGCGTCCAGCTTACGAACCTGGCATTCACCCCTCAGCGATCGTTGATCCGACCGCCATAATCTCTTCGAGCGCGTTGATTGGTCCACACGCGGTGATTGGAGCGCGTTGTGTTGTAGGGGCGATGTCTCAAATAGGCGCAGGCTGTTTTTTAGATGAAGATGTTGAGATCGGCGCATCCTCGGTTCTATACCCAAGAGTAACTCTCTATTATGGTGTCAAAGTCGGTGACCGAGCCATTATCCATAGTGGGGTCGTTCTGGGGGCGGATGGCTTTGGTTTTGCTCCCGATCCCAGCCTGTCAAAGGGCGCATGGGGGAAAATTCCACAATTAGGCGTTGTCCTGATTGGTCATGACGTTGAGATTGGTGCCAATACCACGATTGACAGAGGTGCTTTAGATAACACGGTAATTGGTGATGGCGTCAAAATCGACAACCAAGTCATGATCGGTCACAACTGCAAAATAGGTGATCACACCGCTATTGCAGCCTGTGTTGGCATCGCCGGTTCAACCATGGTCGGTTCGCGTTGCACCATTGGTGGTATGGCGGGCATTTCAGGCCATCTGGTGATCGGTGATGACGTTCATATTTCTGGTGGCACGGGTATTATCGCCAGCATTGATCAACCGGGTCGTTATACGGGCGTTTTCCCTTTCGCCGAACATAAAGAATGGCAACGTAATGCCGCGGTTGTGATGCAGTTATCCGGACTGCGCAAACGCGTCAGAGCGCTCGAGCGCGATGAGTCGTAGGTATGTTTCGGACTGAACTGGCAACTCGCGTTACATTTTTTCGTTTTGATTACTTAGAGCGCTTAGGATAAGTTATGCAACTTGATATTAAAAGCATTCTCGACAGACTCCCTCATCGCTATCCGATGTTGTTGATTGATCGCGTGATTGACATGGTTCCTGGCAAATCTATCAAGGCGCTCAAGAATGTCTCTATTAATGAGCCGTTTTTCACTGGTCATTTCCCTCACCATCCAGTCATGCCTGGCGTGCTGATTCTCGAGTCCATGGCTCAAGCTGCTGCGATCTTTTCCTTCGCCGACGAGGCTGGGCTTAAATCCCATGATGAGGAGTTGCTCTATTATTTTGTTGGTATCGATGGCGCACGTTTTCGCAAACCTGTTTTGCCTGGTGACCAACTCCATATTGAAGTGGTCGCTGAACGTTTAGGTCGGAGCATTTGCAAGTATCAAGGGCGCGCCTTCGTCGACGGTCAGGAAGTTGCCGAGGCAAAACTAATGTGCGCTATCAGACCAATGGAAAAATAAATGACTGCGTTGATTCACTCCACCGCGCTCATCGATCCCAAGGCTCAATTACACCCTACGGTTTCGGTTGGAGCGTATTCAATCATCGGACCGAACGTCCAGATTGGCGCTGACACCGTTGTTGGCGCACATTGCATCATTGATGGCCATACAACAATCGGTCAAGGCAATCATTTTTATCGTTTTTGTTCGATCGGCGGTATGCCTCAGGACAAAAAGTATGCGGGAGAAATTACCCATCTCGCAATGGGTGATCGCAATATGGTGCGTGAATATGTCACCATCAATACCGGCACTGTCCAGGATGGTGGCGTGACGCGGCTCGGTTCAGACAACTGGATCATGGCCTACGTGCATGTGGCGCATGACTGCCAGATCGGCAATCAAACCATTCTTGCCAACGGCGTGCAAATGGGCGGACACGTTCACATCGGTGATTGGGCGATCGTCGGTGGACTTGTGGCGATTCATCAGTTTGGCAAGATCGGTGCGCATAGTATGACGGGTGGTCAAAGTGCTTTGCACATGGATATCCCCCCTTATGTGATGGGATCCGGAAATCCTTGCGTGCCTGTCGGTATTAATGTCGAAGGTCTCAAGCGCAGAGGCTTTTCAACTGAGTCGATTAGCGCGCTTCGCGATGCTTACAAGATTATTTATCGCCGCGGTCTTTCCATGAGTGAGGCCTGCGCTGAAATTCGTCGCCGACAACAAAGCGAGCCTGCCGTTGCGTCCACACTCCAGCCTTTACTAGACTTTGTAGAGGCGAGCGCGCGCGGCATCATTCGGCCATGACGTGGCGCCTAGGGCTCATTGCGGGCGAGCCCTCGGGTGACTTCATTGCCGCCCAAGCGCTAGCGGGTCTCAAACAAGTCGATCCACTTGTCAGACCCGAGGGCATTGGAGGGCCACACTTAGCGGCCCAAGGATTGGATATCTGGCATCCCATGCATGCATTGAGTGTCTTTGGCTATGTCGATGCTTTCAAGCGCCTGCCTTCTTTATTTGGCATCTATCGCGATGTTAAAAACCGTTGGTTGACTGAACCACCCGCTGTTTTTTTAGGTGTGGATGCGCCAGATTTCAATTTGAGATTAGAACATCGGCTTCGCAAAGCAGGCGTGCCTACCGTTCATTTTGTTGGTCCCTCTATCTGGGCCTGGCGCTACGAGCGAATTCATTACATCCGACAAGCTGTTTCCCATATGCTTGTGTTGTTTCCATTCGAAGAGGCTATTTACAAGAAAGAAGGTATTCCTGTCACTTATGTCGGTCATCCCATGGCCGATGCGATCGCACTCGAGCCGGATCAGCGAGCCGCACGAGCACGTCTTGGCCTGGATCAACAGGCGAGAATCATTGCAGTCTTGCCAGGAAGCAGAGCCTCTGAGATCAACATGATCGCTCCACGTTTTCTGCAAGCGGCTCAACGCTTACAAAAACAAGATCCATCGCTGCAATTTGTTGTTCCCATGGTCAATGAACAACGCGAGCGCGAGTTCAGAGTTTTTTTAAATAAATACCCTGTCGACCACTTGCAAATCGTCTTGGCAAAAACCCCGGTCAACGCAGCCGCCGATCCGATCGCATGGTCCGTTCTAGAGGCTTGCGATATCGCACTTGTGGCAAGTGGCACGGCGACGCTCGAGGCGGCTCTCTTTAAAAAGCCGATGGTCATTTCTTATGCCGTTTCCCCCTTGGTCCGAAAAATCATGGCATGGAAATCGGGACAACAACGCCCGTATTTACCTTGGGTCGGCCTACCCAATGTCTTACTCAACGATTTTGCTGTGCCCGAACTAATTCAAGAAGACGCCACACCAGAAAAACTTGCAACCGAGCTTTCATCTTTATTGCGTGATGAAAATCGCTGTGCACTAATACGTCGTCGCTTTACAGATCTTCATCACACGCTTCGTTGCAATACGCCCGTTCGCGTTGCGCAGGCGATTGAAGCGATCGTCCACAGTCGACATTGATTTTCATCTTTTCTGCTTTTATTTCACTTAGTTTTGACATGCCAACATCCTCCGTTCACCCCTCTCAAGTCAGCCTTTTTGACTTGCCTGTCGAGCCAGTACTCTATGCCGGCGTTGATGAAGCGGGCCGTGGACCCTTGGCGGGTGATGTCTATGCCGCTGCTGTGATTCTTGATCGCGATTACACGATCGATGGACTGTCTGATTCAAAAGTTCTCTCTGAAAAAAAAAGAGATCAACTCGAAGCGCTGATTAAAGCTCACGCCCTTTGCTGGTCGGTGGCGATTGCAACGGTTGAAGAAGTCGACCGCCTGAATATTTTACAAGCGACGCTTCTGGCGATGAAACGCGCGGTACAAGGGCTTTCGATTCAACCTGAACTCGCCTTAGTCGACGGTAACCAGCCACCATCACTCGACTGTCGCGTACAAACCATCATTAAGGGCGATGCCCTAGTACCGGCCATCTCAGCGGCTTCAATACTTGCTAAAACAGCCAGAGATCGCGACCTCAAGCGTTTACACGTTTTATATCCGCAATATGCCTTTGATCAACACAAAGGCTACGGTACCGCACTACATCTGGCACGACTCAAGCAATATGGCCCGAGTCCAGTACATCGGCGCAGTTTTGCACCGGTGCGCGCTTGTTTGGAGTCCACATGAAACATATTGAGTCTCGCGCAAATCCGCTTTACAAGCAGCTTTATAAATGGCAATCCAGCGCAGGTAGGCGCGAGGAGCCTATTTTGTTGGAAGGCATCAATCTTTGCGAATCATGGCTCGCGCTGGGTCAACAACCAAAATATGCCATTTTTGACATTGAGCGTGTGGGACAGCCTCAATTAGCCGCCTTGATTGATCAACTCAATCCTGATGTTTGCCTTACGATGTCTGGCTCTTTGCTTGGAAATCTCTCAAGCGTTGATACCGATCAAGGTGTTCTCTTTGTCGCACAACCGACGATCCATTCCATACCGGAAAAAATCACCGAATCGATCGTCTTATTAGATCGTCTTCAAGATCCTGGTAATGTCGGCGCGATTTTAAGAACCTGCGCGGCGGCGGGGATCAAACGTGTTTTTGCCAGCGCGGGAACAGCGGGACTCTGGTCGCCTAAAGTTTTGCGCAGCGCGCAAGGAGCGCACTTTGTGCTCAAACTCAACGAGCAAACGGACCTTCACGCCTTGACATCCGCCTTGGCTGTGCCATTGATTGTCACCACCCTGGATCAAGCGAGCGATCTCTACAAGACGACGCTTCCTAAACATGCGGCATGGGTATTCGGCAACGAAGGGCAGGGCGTGGCGACAGCGCTACTCACAAGAGCCGATATCCGTATCAAAATCATGCATGATCGCGCAGTCGAGTCGCTAAATGTCACGGTCGCCTCGGCGATATGTTTATTTGAACAAAGACGTCAGCACAGCTCGGACAAATAGAAGATGTTGCTCTGCTCAATAAGCGGAGTGTCGATCTAGTCTCACTTCCTGTAAAACAGTAGTCGAAATTTCTTCGATAGACTTGGTCGTTGTTGAGAGCATGGGGATGGACTCTCGGCGCATCAGTCGCTCCGCCTCGGCGACTTCATGGCGACATTGTGTCAGTGAAGCATACAGACTATCCGGGCGACGCTCTTGGCGAACCTCCATCAATCGCTCGGGTTGAATTGTGAGTCCAAACAGCTTGGAGCGAAAGGGCATCAACGTCGATGGTAATGCGCCACGATCAAAATCCTCTGGAATCAGAGGAAAGTTTGCCGCCTTGACGCCGTACTGCATCGCTAGATACAGGCTAGTGGGTGTTTTCCCGCAACGCGACACTCCGATCAAGATCACATCGGCCTGCGCCAAGCCGGACACAAACTGTCCATCGTCATGGGCAAGACTGAAGTTGATCGCTTCTATACGATTTCTGTATTGCAAAGAGCTGGCGGCCTTGTGAGACTTGCCAATCGAATGCGTTGACTTCATGCCGAGATTATTTTCGAGTGGTTCGACAAAGGCACCAAACAAATCCAGAAATAAGGCATTGGCAAGCTTGACGCGATCCAGGACCTCTGGATTGACGAGCGTGGTAAAAACAATCGGTGCAGTGCCTTGGTCAGCCGCACAGCGGTTAATGCGCTGAACGACAGTGTCTGCCTTTTCAACTGTGTCAATAAAGGGAACACGGACTTGGCGAAAGGAGACAGATTCAAACTGGGAAAGAACCGAGTGACTAAACGTCTCCGCAGTGATGCCCGTACCATCGGAAATGATAAAAACTGTACGTTCAGTTGCTGAAATGCTCATATCAACGAGTCCGGAGTCGAGGGCATGAGTAGTATAATGCACCGCAACATGCTTTCAATTCGAATGTCACCCAAAAACGGTCTAGGCCAGTTTGGTGAGGATGTTTAAGCCCTCTTCAGTGAGCTCTTTTGCTGATGATTGTGCTGATCGTGTTCACCAAACTCGCTTTCTCACATTGTTAAAGGGTGACTTTCATGTCATATGTCGTGTCTTTTGAGCAGCTCCGCATGTCGGATGTTGACTCTGTTGGAGGAAAGAACGCCTCTTTAGGCGAAATGATCAGCCAGCTCTCTGATGCTGGTGTCCGGGTACCCGGTGGTTTTGCCACCACAGCGCAGGCCTTCCGAGACTTTTTGTCAGGAACAGGTCTTGATTCTCGTATTGCGGAGCGACTCTCCACGCTCAATCCTGAAGATGTCCGTGAACTTGCGCTTGCGGGTGCGCAAATCCGTCAATGGATTGTCGAGGCGCCTCTGCCAGGGCAGCTACACGCTGATATCAAGAACGCGTTTGCTGAACTTGATGCAGATGGAAAGGGTTCTTTCGCGGTTCGGTCCTCGGCTACCGCCGAAGACTTGCCCGACGCCTCTTTTGCCGGGCAGCAAGAAACCTTTCTCAATGTTGTAGGCTTCGATGACATCATTGACAAAATACGCCATGTTTTCGCCTCGCTCTACAACGATCGCGCGATTTCGTACCGCGTTCACAAGGGCTTTGCCCATGCGGATGTTGCCCTTTCCGCAGGCATACAACGTATGGTGCGCTCAGATAAGGGGAGCGCGGGAGTGATGTTTACGCTCGACACGGAGTCAGGCTTCGAGGATGTTGTTTTTATTACGTCCTCCTACGGTTTAGGTGAAACCGTTGTCCAAGGTGCGGTAAATCCTGATGAGTTTTACGTTTTTAAGCCAACTTTGGCCACGGGTCACTATCCGATTGTCAATCGTCGCATTGGTTCTAAACTCATCAAAATGGAGTTTGATCCAGAGCGTACAAAAGGCGTTGCGGTTCGCACCGTCGACGTCTCCGTCTCTGAACGTAATCGCTTTTCCCTCACGGATGATGAGGTCAACGAGCTTGCGCGTTATGCCGTCATTATTGAAAAACATTACCAGCGACCCATGGATATCGAATGGGGAAGGGACGGGATCGATGGGAAAATCTATATTCTCCAAGCCCGCCCTGAGACCGTCAAATCACAGCAAGGTGACAGCGATATTCAGCTTCGCTACAAGCTGAAAGCCACAGGAAAGGTTATTGTGACCGGTCGAGCGATTGGTCAGAAGATCGGTTCTGGACCCGTCCGGATTGTCACTGACCTCTCCGAAATGGACAAAGTCCAAGCAGGTGATGTGCTCGTGACCGACATGACAGATCCCAACTGGGAGCCTGTCATGAAGCGGGCATCGGCGATCGTCACCAATCGCGGAGGACGCACGTGCCACGCTGCGATTATCGCGCGTGAGCTCGGTATTCCCGCTGTCGTTGGCTGCGCGGATGCCACAGACCAGTTAAAAGAAGACCAACAAGTCACCGTATCCTGCGCGGAAGGTGACGAAGGCCGAATCTATGATGGGCTTATTGAAACTGAAATTGAAGAGGTCAGGCGTGGTGCGATGCCGGAAGTTGGCCTCAAAATCATGATGAATGTGGGTAATCCGCAGCTCGCTTTTGACTTCTCTCAGATTCCCAATCATGGCGTAGGTCTTGCTCGTCTAGAGTTCATCATCAATAACAATATCGGCATTCATCCTAAAGCGGTCTTGGACTATCCCAACGTCGATGCGGAACTCAAAATCGCCGTGGAATCGGCTGCGCGAGGACACTCCAGCCCCCGCGCATTTTTTGTTGACAAGCTCGCTGACGGTATTGCAACGATTGGCGCTGCTTTCTATCCAAAGTCGGTCATTGTTAGATTGTCAGACTTTAAATCAAATGAATATCGTAAGCTCGTGGGCGGATCGCGCTATGAGCCCGAAGAAGAAAATCCTATGCTGGGCTTTCGCGGCGCCTCCCGCTATATTTCCGCCGATTTTGCAGAATGTTTCAAAATGGAGTGCGAAGCGCTCAAACGTGTTCGCGAAGACATGGGACTGATCAATGTCGAAATCATGGTTCCCTTCGTTCGCACCGTACAACAGGCTGAGCGCGTCATTTCGCTCTTGGCCTCGCACGGCTTAGTCCGTGGTCAGAATGGTTTGCGCATCATCATGATGTGCGAAGTCCCGTCGAATGCCATCTTGGCTGAGCAATTCCTTGAGCATTTTGATGGCTTCTCTATCGGATCGAACGATATGACCCAATTAACGCTCGGTCTGGATCGTGATTCTGGCATGGAGCTGCTCGCCGCAGACTTTGACGAGCGTGATGACGCCGTCAAATTCATGCTCCAACGCGCAATTCAGGCGTGCTTAAAGGCTGGCAAGTACGTTGGGATCTGCGGCCAAGGACCCAGTGACTATGCTGATTTTGCGATTTGGCTTAAAGACGAAGGGATATTGTCGATGTCACTCAACCCTGACACCGTTGTCGACACTTGGAAAAAACTCGCGACTTCACCATAACTGATATTTAACGATCTCATCGAGCTCCTCTTTCGAGAGGAGCTCTTTTTTTATGTGTCGCCGTTTAGTCTCTTGTTCTTGTGTCGTGTTTCATCAAGCGTTCTTTTTCACGCGCCCAATCTTTTTCTTGAGCGGCATCGCGCTTGTCATGGAGCTTTTTACCCTTGCCAAGACCGAAATCGAGCTTGATTCGTCCATTTTTAAAATGCAAGTTGATGGGAACAAGTGCGTAGCCACGCTGCTCCACTTTACCAATCAGCTTGCTGATTTCCTCGGCCTTGAGTAAAAGCTTGCGAGTCCGCATCGCATCCGGATGGATATGCGTTGAAGCAGAATGTAGGGGGCTGATATGCATACCCAGGAGCCAAAGCGCACCATCGAGAACGACAACATAACTTTCTTTTAGTTGGGCTCTACCCGCCCGAATGGCTTTGACTTCCCAGCCCTGAAGAACGAGGCCCGCTTCAAAGCGCTCCTCAACGGTGTAATCGTGGAAAGCCTTCCGGTTTTCGATAATACTCATATGATCCCTGCGTCCATGACGCATATGCAATATAAAAAACAGCCGGTGAGGGCTTTCAAACGGTCTAAACTTACTAAAGCTCTTAATATTAACGAATAATTGTTAAAAATTTGGTTACTATTTTTTTCAAAATAAAAGACATTACTTTTAGGCTTACCCATGCTCAACAGTAAAGTCGATTTCGGGCTGTCATGGTTTTTTCTTCACTGGTCTTTTTATATCTCTTTTTACCAGTCTGCCTCATTATCTACTATTTGATAGGCTCTAGGATTGGTCGACGTAGCGACGACGGTGTCACGCCTTTGCGCGGCCATGCCACACAAGCACAAAATCTGATCCTGATCGCCGCAAGTTTCTTTTTTTACGGCTGGGGCGAACCTATATGGGTCGGTCTTCTGGTGATCAGCTCGTCGGTGGGTTGGTTTGTCGGACTTTGGGTAGAGCGCTGCAAAACACAACGTGGAAAGAAAATCGCGGTCGCATTCGCTGTGTTGGCCAATCTCGGCTTGCTTGGCCTTTTCAAGTACAGCGCCTTTATCGTTGAAAATATCAATCTCGCGTTTATCACTGGGCTCGATAACCCTGGTTTTGCACTCCCCATCGGCATCTCATTTTATACCTTCCAGATTTTGTCTTATGTTGTCGATGTTTACCGAGGTGAGGTCAGGGCGCAGCGAAAATTTCTAGATTTTCTTTTATATGTCAGTCTTTTTCATCAGCTCGTCGCGGGACCGATTGTCCGTTATGTGCATATCGCCAATGAAATCAACCATCGTATCCATACCTGGAATGATTTCAGTCGTGGCTTGCATCGCGTCTGTGTGGGTCTCTTTAAAAAAGTATTCATCGCCAACGTTGCGGGGGAATGGGCGCAACGCACGCTCGGCGGAGATTTATCGACTTTGTCAGTCGCCGATGCTTGGCTTGGTCTGGCCATGTTCACGATTCAAATCTACTTTGATTTTTCGGCATATTCCGACATGGCTATCGGTTTAGGAATGATGTTTGGTTTTCATTACCGAGAAAATTTTAACTATCCCTATATCGCTAAATCTGTCACTGATTTCTGGCGTCGTTGGCATATCTCTCTTGGCACTTTCTTTAGAGACTATGTTTATATTCCGCTTGGTGGGAATAAAACCTGGGGCTTACGCAATCTATTTATTGTCTGGGCTCTCACAGGATTTTGGCATGGTGCGAGCTGGAACTTTATGTTGTGGGGGCTTTATTTTGGTGTGTGGATCGCTCTTGAACGTCTCTTTATCGAGCGTTTGCTCAATACGCTCCCCGTTGCCGCGAGTCATTTATATTTAATGACCATTGTCACACTTGGCTGGGCCTTGTTTTACTTTACGGACCTATCTCGCCTGACCACATTTTTAAAGATACTGTTTGGTTATAGCCCAGCCCAGATGACCGGTGTTACGACAGCAAGCGATCTGTCTTCCCATGCACTGTGGATCGCACTGGCCGTGCTGTGGTGTATGCCGGTGGGTCACTGGATACAACAAAAGATTCGCTGGCTGCGCTTCGATCATTGGAAGCCAACGACCCAATCCATGATATTGCTGATGGTTGATGCTGTCATGCTGCTTTCATCGACCGCTTTGTTAGTGGGTCAAAGCTACAACCCCTTTATTTATTTTAGGTTCTAGCCATGCAAGAGGATCCTAAAATCGCAAGTCGACACCAATATACCCCCCAGAGATTTCATGCCTTGATCCTCATTGGTATCGTTGTTTGTGTCGCGATCCTGTTTGTTTACTCGATGCGCTTTAACCAAGAGGTGTCTGAGGTTGAAAACCGTCGCCTCGCTCAATGGCCAACCTTTAATAAGGAAGCCTTATTAGAGGGTCAGTATGCGCAAGACGTTGAAAAATATGTCGCTGATCACTTTCCCGCTCGTGCTTGGTTGACTGAGGTCGCTTTTATGATTCGCACCTACCGGGGCGTTCAACTCAACGACCGTGTGATTCAAGTCAAAGGTGCTGATACGGGTTTCGAAGACGTTAGTCAGTGGGCCAACACAGAGGTCGCTCCAGAGATCACGCCAGAGATTACCTCTGAGGTAGCCTCTGAGGTAGCCTCTGAGGTAGCCTCTGAGGTAGCCTCTGAGGTGATCTCTGAAGTCGATATTGAAGAGACAACGGACACTGCCTCAGCAGTCACGACTGAAGAAAGTGCTGAAACGCGTCCAGCATTCACGACTCAAGAGAGTGCTGAGTCTCTTCCAGAGATCAGGACTGAAGTGACGATGGAGACCACCCCAGAAGTCAAGGCTCAAGAGAATACGGCAATGACGCCTGAGGTCATTACTAATGAAACAGTCAACACCGATGATCACGCTTCATCGCCTGCAGTGCTCGCATCCAATCACGAAGCTTTATCGGACGAACCTTTTATCGCCGATGAAAATGATCACGTAGGACTTGTCATCAAGCCCCCACAGGTGGTCGCTCCAATCATCACTAAAGCTCCGGTCGTAACCAACGCGCCTGTCATATCCAAAGCTCCACCGGCCGTCCAAAAAAAATCTGAGCCTCCCAAACCATCCCCCACACCACCGAATAGGCCCCTAAATGTTGTCGGAGGTGTTTTGTTGCATGAAGGTCAGGCTCTTTTTATGTTTCAAGGCACGGACCGCGGTGCGCAAGGCTATGCTAATGCAGTCAATACTTGGGTTGAACTTGTGGCCAAAAAGCGACCTGGAATGACGACGACTGTGGTTGTCACCCCAACAAGCAGCCATTTTTACTTGCCTCCTGCCGCCCGCGCGCGGACAACCTCGGAGAAAAAAAATCTTGATGCGTTGCGGGATGCGCTATTACCTGAAGTTCGTTTTGCTGATGTCATTGTTGAAATGCAAGGACATGAGGATCAGCCTATATTTTATAAGTCCGACCACCATTGGACTGGACTTGGCGCATACTACGCCTATCGCGCTTGGGCTAAAGCGGCAGGAGTGACCCCCCTTGAGCTATCCGATTTTGACAAACGCTCGGTCCCCGGAGTGGCAGGCTCCTTCTGGAGCTTGACGCAAGCCCCAGAATTACGTCATGCCGACAAGGAGTCCTTTTACTATGTGCCGACCAACGTGACATTTGACGGTACGCAGTACACGGGGCCCCAGCAAAAAACACCCGCACCGCAACCTTTTTTCGCGGAAAAGAGCAGGGGATACATCGTATTTTTAGGGGGAGATATTCCTTTACTCGCGTCCAATACCAATGCCGGCACTGGCAGAACCGCCTTGGTCATTAAAAACTCCTACGGCAATGCTTT
Organism: Burkholderiaceae bacterium; assembly: GCA_030728985.1. Lineage (GTDB taxonomy): Bacteria > Pseudomonadota > Gammaproteobacteria > Burkholderiales > Burkholderiaceae_B > Zwartia. The sequence goes on from JANQYI010000015.1 coordinate 211,852, forward strand.
CGCACCCTATCTTTTGCCGCATTTCGATCGTGTTGTCGTGTTGGACTATCGATATGTTTCTAGAAATATTCAAGATATTGTGAGTTCTTTTGGCGTCACCGATCTGGTTTTTGTCAATGCGACCATTACGGCCAACTCTAGCGCGCATCAGGAAAGGATGCGACAAGTCGCGAGAGGAAGTTCGACAGCCTGGCTGACAGAAGCAGAAAAACGTCGTCTCAAGCAAATAGAAGAGACAGAGAAGCAACAACAGCAATCAATGAGTCAATAGGAGAGTTCGATGTTTCAGGCACTGTGGTTCACCATGATTTCCATGCGGCAACGACGCGGCAGGGCTGCGATGGTCTGCTTAATTTCCACTCTCTGCGTAGCGATGGCTTCTTGTGCGCAAACCGAGCGTGTCGCTGAGAGCCAGTCTGGTCTCAACCCAACGACTGACGTACAAACGCGCGCAACGCAACGACCCACGGGACCTAGACCGACCAGCGGTTTACTATTTGTTCCTGGCGATCGCGTTGTGTGGCTCGGTGACAGCATCACGGCGGCGCATCTTTACGGTCGTTATGTCGAGACTTACTTTTTACTCAGACGACCCGATCTCAATCTGACATTTATCAATGCCGGAATCGGAGGACACTCCGCACTCAACGGACTCAATCGCCTTGAGCAGGATGTTCTCTCACATCAGCCGACGGTGGTGGTCGTGAACTTTGGCATGAATGATGCGGGCTATCCTTCCGCCAGCCCCCACGCTGCCTTTATTCAAAATATCGATGCCATCATTGAACGTCTGAGGCAAGGTGGCGTCCAGCGTGTGATCTGGGTAGAGCCCACACCTGCCCGTATCGACGGGATGAGTGCTCAATCAAAACTTGCGGACAGACAACGTCAGCTTGAAAGATATGTCGCAACGATGAGACGTCATCCCGTCAAAGAGGATGTGATCAAAATTCAATGGCATGAACCGATGAAACAGGCGTTAAAGGCCGCGGCGGTCAAACCTGATTTCAAACTCATTCCGGATCGTATTCATCCTAATGCGGCTGGTCATGCGGTCATGGCTGTTGAGTTCTTACGCCAGATCGGTGCGAATTTAGAGCCGGCGCTATTAGAAAGCACGCTTCGTGCAGGCATTCTGGAAACGGAGTTCAGGCGTATGGATCAACATACAGTAAACATGCAGAAAGTCCGTTCTGTCATGCACAAAACGAATGGGGCGAGCATCGATGTCGCGAGCGCCATCCCTCCCGTTCCCTTACTTTACAGCGCTGAGCAGACAAAACTACTCGCCAACCAATCACTCGAGGCTCTCAGAAGCCTAACATGGCGCGTGAAAGGACTAGAACCGCGGTCACGCTATACCGTGTTGATCGATGGATTCAGCGTAGGAAGTTTCACAGGCGCAGAGTTTGCACGCGGCGTTGACATCATGCCCAACGATGCCAACCGCAAGCCGCTGTCCGTCTCCGCTAAGCGCGCACTCGAGGCGTGCACGCTGAAAGATCAATTTGTGTTCTTAAATGATGTTGAATGCTTATTTGATATGCTCTACCAAAAAGATCAACTGAGAATGCTAATGCGTCCTGAGCGAGTTCGCGATCTCCCGGACTTTGGTTCTGTCCGCCTGTCGACATATACTGATTTTACGAACGCTTGGATTGACTCAGCGAGTCAGGCCATTACAATGCGCGCGCAACAAATCCGTCGCACACCTCATATGCTGACGCTCGTCCCGTCACGATAAACTCATTTTTCTTTCAAGCTGGGCTGGGGGATCACTAACATCATCCCCGACTGGAGTTTGGCGCCCAATCTCAAGCCGTTCATCTGACGGAGGCGATGAGGATCTACTTTCCAACGCCTTGCAAAAGACTCGAGCGATTGGGGTTGCTCGACAAAAACAGAGCGCCATTGCGAAAGAGCGCCCTCATACTGAAGGTAGTTTTTCTGAAAGGATGCCAACTGCGTCACAGGGATCAGAAGTGATTGATTCTTTCCAGCAGGAATCAATGATTTGTTAAAAGACGGGTTCAATTCGATGAAGGTTTCTCTTGAAATCTCAGCCAAACGTAAAACGAGACTGATGTCAATCGCATGTTTGACAGAAATTTTCTCAAAGTAGGGTTTGTTGGAAATATGAGGCAAGGCAATCTTGTAAGACGAGGGCTCTTGGATGATTTTTTTCAACGCAAGCAGCTTTGGCACAAACACCATTGTTTCGAAAGGCATCGTCAAGCTTTGGTATTGAGTCGATATTTTTCTGCGTTGGTTATTGTTGATTGCTCGCGTCAAATTTGCAGGACCCCAGTTGTAGGCCGCCAATGCAAGATGCCAATCACCGTACTTGAGATGCAATTCCTGCAACAAATCGAGTGCCGCCTCTGTTGAGCGCACGATATCGCGTCGCTCGTCCTTAAAAGGCGTTTGAGCCATATTGAGGTGACGAGCAGCGATAGGCATCAGCCCCCACAAGCCAGCGGGATTCAGTCCATTGCCACGTCGAACATCAAAACCACTTTCTAAAAAGGGGAGTAACGCGAGCTCCGTTGGCATATTACGTTTTTTGACCTCTTCTAGGACAAAATACAAATACGGCTTAGCCTGCTCGAGCATTTTTTGCAGATGTGCGTCACTCGCCGTGTAGAGTTTTATTTGGCGCTCGACGAGCGGAGTATCGAGGGGCGCTAAGGCGAATCCTTCTTGCAGAGGGATCCAAATACTGACAGCTTGACGCTTTACGCGCGCGATTTCCTCCTCGTACTCAAGATTGTTAGCGGTAGACAGACTGTTGTAGGCACAGCCCGATAAAATTACCACCAGACAGAGCAGGCTCGACAGAAAAGCCTTGGTAGAAAATCGATACATGGGTTCAGCCCTTATTCAAGCTGAAAGACGCTCCCTAAGATTAACGTCTAACGGTAAAATCTATGCATTCTATCTAATCGCGACTAACAATGCATTCCGTAGAGCGCTCTGTTCTGGTACTTCATAGTGCCAGTCAAATGTTTGATCTTGTAGCCGATGTTGAAAAATATCCTCAGTTCATGCCCTGGTGTGGCGGTGCCAACGTGTCTGCGCAAGATGAGCATGGCATGCAGGCATCAATCACCATTTCCCTCGCCGGAATCAAGCAAACCTTTACCACACGCAACAAGCATCTCTATCCATCCTGTATTGAACTCGAATTAGTTGATGGACCTTTTTCAGCACTGACGGGGAAGTGGGAGTTCATTGCATTATCAGAAGATGCCTGCAAGGTCTTGTTTACATTGAATTATCAATTTTCAAATCGTACGCTCGAAACCTTGGTAGGACCTATATTTAATCGCATCGCTTCCAGTTTCATCGATTCTTTTACACAGCGCGCGCAAGTTTGTTATGGCGAATGAATAACACTGAGACCCCTCCAATCGCCCTAGATGTGATCACGATCACAGTGGTCACTATGCAAGAGGAAAAGCTTTGGCAACGTACAGTGACTTTGCCCTTTGGGGCAAGCTTAGAAGAATCTCTTCATGCTTCAGGTTTTTTCAACGATTTTCCTACAAGATCTATCCTGGAACTCCGTATTGGTGTATTAGGTAAGCATCTGCCTCTTCATCATCTACTTCAAGATCAAGATCGTGTAGAAATATATGCGCCTTTGCGCGTGGATCCCAAAATAGCGCGAAGAAGACGCGCCGCGCACCGCGAGAAAACAAGACATATTAAAAAGAAAATGCCTGTAAACGATCTGACGCAAGCATAAAGAGCCGAGAGGCCACACGCCTCTGCACAAGGAGAAATAAACGAGCATGGACATAGAACTCAGCGACGAGCAAAAGGCTTTTGTACAAGTGGCACAGGATTTTGCATCCGGTGTGTTTGCCCCACAAGCCGCAGACTGGGACGAAAACGAAATTTTCCCCCGCGACGCACTCAGCCAAGCAGGGGCTCTTGGTTTTTGCAGTTTGTACGCATCCACGGCAATCGGCGGGCTCGGACTTTCACGTCTTGACGCCAGTTTGGTATTCGAAGAAATGGCTGCGGTGGATCCCTCGACGACAGCCTTTTTAACGATTCACAATATGGCGACTTGGATGGTGGGGCAGTGGGGGAGTCACAGTCTGCGCCAAGCTTGGGGAGCCTCTTTGTCTTCTGGTGAAAAGCTCGCCTCGTATTGCCTGACCGAACCCGAGGCTGGGTCCGATGCCGCATCCTTACGCACCACCGCCAAACTCGAACATGGACGCTACGTGTTAAACGGCTCAAAAGCCTTCATTTCAGGCGCGGGGGAGACAGACCTCCTGATTGTCATGGCGCGCACCGGAGCGGCGGGTGCGAGCGGCATTTCCGCCTTTGCCGTGCCTGGAAACGCGCCAGGCATCACCTATGGACGTAAAGAACGCAAAATGGGCTGGAATAGCCAAAGTACCCGCGCCATCACTTTCGAGAACGTGGACGTTCCCTTGGATCATTTGCTCGGCCAAGAGGGGGAAGGATTCAAGATCGCAATGCGCGGTCTCGACGGTGGACGGATCAATATTGCTACGTGTTCAGTCGGTGCCGCCCAAGGTGCGATTGACGTCGCACGCACTTATATGCAGAACCGCAAACAATTTGACCAGCCTCTGACAAGTTTCCAGGGGTTGCAATTCAAGTTTGCGGATATGGTGACCCACACTATTGCCGCTCGGCAAATGGTCAGGCTTGCCGCTTGCAAACTCGACGCAGAATCCGCAGACGCCTCGACGTATTGCGCGATGGCGAAACGCTTTGCGACCGATGCCGGCTTTGCCGTCTGCTTGGATGCGCAACAATTACTGGGTGGCTATGGCTACTTAAAGGATTATCCTATCGAGAGATTGGTGCGCGATACGCGCGTGCATCAGATCCTGGAAGGAACCAACGAAATTATGCGCGTCATTATTGCGCGCCAGTGCTTGGAGAAGGGTGGGGAGTTGAAATGAAGACAGATTCACATGATTTGGTGCTGTGTGAAGTGCTTAATTGTGCAGCTGGTGCAAGGATTGGTATCGCACAACTCAATGCGCCAAAAACACTGAATGGTCTTTCCTTGGAGATGACACGACAATTGAGTCGACAGCTTGAGAGATGGGCGCAGGATCCAACGATTGCTGTCGTAATCTTGCAGGGAGCCGGTGACAAAGCATTTTGCGCAGGTGGTGACCTTCATTCCCTGCATCGCAGCATGCAAGATAACGTCACAGGTCTCCCTGTCGACAACCACTATGCCGCTACTTTTTTTGCTGAAGAGTATGCACTCGATTATCGTATTCACACATACGCTAAACCCATTTTGGTATGGGGAGACGGCATCGTGATGGGTGGAGGAATGGGGCTCATGATGGGTGCGAGCCATCGCGTTGTCACGGAAACCACGCGCATGGCGATGCCAGAGATTTCGATCGGTTTATTTCCCGATGTCGGTGGGACATGGCTGCTCAATCGCATTCCTGGTCGCGCGGGCTTGTTTCTCGGGCTAACGGGTGCTCAACTCGGTGCCAACGATGCGCTTTTTGCAGGAATGGCGGATTACCACTTGAAACGTGACACGCTCAATACGCTCTTGGAAGCGCTCTGCGCTGAGTCTTGGGAGTCCGTCACGCAACGATACGATGAAATATTGTCTGAGAAGCAAAAAGCCTCGCTCTCACGCAATCACGATCGCCTTCATCTCTTAATCTCCGAGCACGCGTGCGCCCCAGATGACGCGATCAAACCATTACAAGAACATTTTGCACTAATTCGCCAAGTGTGTGGCGGCACAGATCTCAACAGAATCGCGGACAATATTTTTCAGCTCGCTCATCATCAAGATCCGTGGCTGCAACGTGCCGCGAAAACCTTCGCGGCGGGCGCACCAGGTTCTGCCCGCCTGACGTTTGCTTTGCTTGAGCACAACAAATTGCGCTCTCTGGCTGAGGTCTATCGTGTGGAATGGCTGGCAGGTCTCATGGCTGCAGCGCATGGCGACTTCGCGGAAGGTATTCGCGCCTTGCTCATCGATAAAGACAAACAACCCAAATGGGACCCTCCGACACTTGCGCAAGCCGATGAAAATTGGGTTAAAAAATTCTTTTCACTGCCTTTTCCTGCCGAACAACATCCCTTATATCGCCTCGGAGACGCTACATGAGCAAGATTGCATTTATCGGTTTGGGCAATATGGGCGGTCCGATGGCCGCTAATTTATTAAAAGCGGGTCATCGCGTCACCGTTTTTGATCTTGTGCCACAGTCCATACAGACATTGGTAGAGCAGGGTGCTCAAAGCGCCACGTCGGCGGCTCAGGCCGTCGGAGACGCAGAGTTTGTGATCACGATGTTGCCCGCAAGCAAACATGTCGAGGCACTTTACCTAGGAGACAACGGATTACTCAAACACTGTCCAAGCAGTGCGCTCATCATGGACTGCAGTACGATCGCGGCTGACAGCGCGCGACGAGTCGCTCAGGCTGCCGCCGAGCGTGGACTGCGTATGATTGATGCACCTGTTTCCGGCGGAACAGGTGGAGCCATCGCCGGAACGCTCACGTTTATTGTCGGAGGTAAGGCTGAAGATCTCGCCAGAGCTCGCCCCCTTCTTGAGAAGATGGGTAAAAATATTTTCCACGCTGGCGCAGCAGGTGCAGGACAAGTAGCGAAAATTGCCAACAATATGCTGCTTGGCATCGCCATGGCGGGAACAGCCGAGGCGCTTGCCTTGGGCGTCGCCAATGGTCTGGACCCCAAGGTTCTTTCGGAAATTATTGTCAAAAGCTCGGGATGCAACTGGTCTATTGAAAAATACAATCCCTGGCCAGGCGTCATGGAGAACGTACCGGCCGCTCGAGGCTATGCAGGTGGTTTTGGTGTGAACTTGATGCTCAAAGACCTTGGGCTCGCCTCTGAAGCCGCCATCAGCACAGGCTCGGTGATCGGACTGGGTGAACTGGCACGCAATCTATTCGCCTTGCACAGCAGCCAAGGCCATGGTCAGCTCGATTTTTCCAGCATCGTGAACCTTGTTAAACAAGAAAAATAAAGATCATCGGCCTGACAGACCCCGCGCTCATTCGCGGGTTTTATAAGGCAATTCAACTGTCACGATTGCCGGACCGCTTGGAGCAGCCACTCGGAGCTGTTGCCGATCGAAGGCATCGAATGTTGTTTCAAACAAAATCCAGTGGATGGCCTCGACACCAGAACCGATCGTCGCAACATTAATCAAACGACCACAGGCTTGGTCGCTGTGAGTGGCTTCAAAAATATCCGATCCGGGCAAGAGTGCAAGATCAGCGTCCGTCGAGACCTTACCCAACGCCATACGTTTTTTAACGGTACCGCGATAGTGACTGCGTGCCACAATCTCTTGACCTGGGTAGCAGCCCTTCGTAAAGCTCACGCCTCCAATCAACTCAAGGTTTAAGGTCTGCGGGATGAAAAGATCTTGGGTGAGGGATTCGATCCATGGAAGACCTGACTGTATGTCTTGGCTATCCCAACATTCCGCGGGCTGAAGCATCCATTCCAGCCTAAGAGCATCGCAGGCAGCTTGATGCTCTGCAGCGGCAATCCACCACCATCTTGAGATCTCCATGGTTGAAGAAGGAACAGAAGAACGTACTGGAGGCAGGGCGATCCAAGTGCCTGTCGGGGTATGGCGCGTTTCCCAAGCCGACTGGGGTAAAGAATGCCCGAGAGAGGATGACAGGGCTGAAATCTCTTGATTGGAGACGCTGACACCCGCGACACCGGCCTCGGCTTGCGTTAAAACAACCTTTGACCGCAAGACAAACATCGACAAGCGCTTCAACACACTCGCCAAAATATCTTGGCGCATAAAACCGCGCACCACAGGGGTCTCAGCCAAACCAGGCGCTTGACCCAGTACCATCGTCGACAGCAAACGTCCTTGGGCCGTGCAATACCCCGCCAAACGAGATTGACCGATGCCAGGCGCCACAATATCGTTGGTCAATTGTCCTTGCAAAAAAGTCAACGTATCCTGTCCAATCGCTTCAAAGACTCCCAGTCGTTCTAAAGGAGCCACCCACACAGAAGCCTGTGACGTGGCAGGTCGACGTAAGGTTGAAGACAAAAACGGATGCATAAGACCTCGAGGCACAATAACTTTTAAATAATTGAATCATATTAAACTGTCAGTCATATGAACGCCGTGAATAAACTATTCTTGTATGTGGTCTTGCCTTTGATTGCAGCCATTGCTTTTGCGATGGGAGCCGTCTACTACTGGGTCAACCAGCCACTTTCCTTACCAAGCGCCAAAGTCGATATTTTGGTCCCCAAAGGAGCGACCCCCGCCAGCATCGCCTCTCAAATCAAGCAAGCCGGGATTGAACTCAATCCCTTCGCTTTTGTGTTGATGGCGCGTCTCACTGAACTCGACACTAAACTCAAAGCCGGGGGTTATCAACTTGTGCAAGGCGACAGTCCTCTCAGGATCCTGCGCAGGATGGCTCAAGGTGACGTGACATCTCGTCAGGTGACACTTGTGGAAGGATGGAACTTACGTCAGATTCGTACCGCGTTAGCACAGCATCCTGACCTAAAACAAAGCATACAGGGCGTGACAGACAAGGATCTTTTAACCCAAGTCGGCATGGACAGTGAATATGCTGAGGGTTTATTTTTTCCGGATACATATATATTTTCAATTGGGACGACTGATCTTGATATCCTCCAGCGGGCTGGCCGAGCGCAGCAAACCGTCCTCGACCGCGCTTGGGCTGCGAGACAGGATGACTTACCACTGCGTTCGTCCTATCAGGCCCTAATTTTGGCCTCCATTGTGGAAAAAGAAACAGGCAAAGCATCGGACCGCGCGCGCATTGCGGGGGTTTTTATCAACAGGCTACGCCTGAATATGCCTCTTCAGACAGACCCGACGGTCATTTACGGCATGGGTGAAGCCTACAATGGCAGAATTCGTAAAAAAGATTTGCAAACGGACCACCCTTGGAATACCTACACACGCGGAGGTTTGCCTGTGAGCCCAATTTCTAGCGTTGGGCTAGCCTCCCTTCAGGCCGCTCTCAATCCTGAAAAACACGATTTTCTCTATTTTGTCTCAAAAGGTGACGGCAACAGTGCCTTTGCCAAATCACTTCCAGAGCACAACAAGAACGTATCCAAATACATATTAGGGCGCAAACCATGAGTCAGCTCAAACGCGGCCTTTTTCTCACCTTCGAAGGCGTCGATGGTGCCGGTAAAAGCACCCACGTCGGCTGGACCGTCGAGCAACTCAAGTCACGTGGAGTCAACGTAATCTCGACACGCGAACCGGGTGGTACAGCCGTTGGGGAAAAACTGCGCGAGCTTCTCTTACATGAGTCAATGGGTCTGGAATGCGAAACCTTACTCATGTTTGCCGCGCGCGTGCAGCATCTCAGGGAGATTATCGAACCCGCACTTGAGGCAGGTACCTGGGTGGTGTGCGATCGCTTTACAGATGCGACGTTTGCCTATCAAGGCGGTGGCCGTGAAATGGGACTTTCCCGTATTGCCGAGCTCGAACAATGGGTCCACCCGCATTTGCAGCCTGATCGCACCTGGCTTTTTGATGTGCCTCTCGAGATCGCTCGGGAGAGACTCGATCGAACCCGCGAAAAAGACCGATTCGAACGAGAGGCCGACGCTTTTTTCTTGCGCACCCGCGCCGTTTATCTGGCGCGGGCCGCCCAACAAGCTCAACGCTTTAGCGTAGTGGATGCGACCGCTTCGATACAAGAGATCCGACAGTCGCTGACTCAGCAACTCGATGCGCTTGTCGCGCAAAGTCGACAAGTCTGATGCAAGCCCACTTTTTACCTTGGCACACCGAAGTTGCGCGCGAATGGCTTGGTGCAAAAGAACGTTTTGCACATGCATGGCTCATTCACGGACTAGCTGGAATCGGAAAACGCGAGTTTGCGTTTGCAGCAGCCGCCTCGTTGCTGTGTGAATCTCCGCTAAAGGGCCTCGCCTGCGGTCAATGTCCCGCGTGCGGCTGGGTCGCCAAAGGCAACCATCCTGACTTGAAGCGAATCCGTCCCGAAGCTGTCGCGGTCGATGAAGGCCTAGAACTCGCCGAAGACGACTCCGGCGCCCTTGAAGAGGTCGTCACACCAGAGTCCGGAGGTGCGACCAAGCGCGCGCCTTCGAAAGATATTCGCGTTGAGCAGATCCGTGCGCTTGAGCCTTGGTTTAACAACGCTACGCACCGAGGGGGTTGGCGCGTCGCACTGATTTATCCTGCCGAGGCACTCACCACCATTTCCGGTAATACTTTACTCAAAGTGCTCGAGGAGCCTCCACCCTCCACAATATTTTTACTCGTGGCAGACGCGCCTGACCGACTCCTGCCGACACTGTTATCTCGCTGCCGACGTCTGCCTCTGGCGACACCCAGCGTTGACATCGCCCGACAGTGGCTCAAGTACAAGGACGTTCAACATGCCAATGATTGGTTAGCGGCGGCTGGAGGTGCTCCGCTTTTAGCGAAACAGCAGTCTGAAAGCGAGAAGAGTCCTTGTCCAGATTGGATCGTGGATCTGCTCACTAGTTTGGAGCAAAATCGCCCTCTCGACATAGGGACTGTCGCAGACAAACTGTCCAAATCGAGTGCCAAAACTTGGCTGGATGCGCTTCAACGCCTCTCCATTGATCTCAGCCTCAGTGCCCACGGTCTGCCTTGTCGCTACTATCCCTCCATGCAAAAACAACTCCACTCAATCGGTACATCCGAGCGCACTATCGCGTTCACCCAATTGACCGCATGGCTCAACGAACAAAAGCGCGTAGCGGGTCACCCCCTGAGTGCAAAGTTATTTGCCCAGGCGGTGCTTCAGAGACTTTTGCAGACCTGCAAAATAAATACATCCGGACATAAATAAATGTTTGTAGACTCCCATTGTCACGTTGATTTTCCAGAACTTGCCGCTCAGATGCCCGACATCCTGCAGCGCATGAAAAATAATGGCGTAGGGCGTGCGCTCTGCGTCAGCGTCAACCTGCCTGACTGGCCGGGCTTGTTGAGCCTTGTCGAACAGCACGAGGAGCTTTATGCATCCGTCGGCGTCCACCCAGACTATGAGGACACTGTCGAGCCTAGCGTTGATGACCTCATTGAACGCAGTGCTCACCCCAAAGTCATTGCCATCGGAGAGACAGGGCTAGATTATTTCCGCTTGACCGGCGACCTCTCCTGGCAACGCGAGCGGTTTCGTACACATATCCGGGCCGCCCGACACACAAAGCTTCCGTTGATCATTCATACCCGGTCTTCCTCCGAGGACACACTCAACATCATGAAAGAAGAGGGCGCTCAAGATGCCCGGGGCGTCATGCATTGCTTTACTGAGTCATGGGAAGTGGCGCAAGCCTCGATGGATCTTGGTTTTTATATCTCTTTTTCGGGCATTGTGACCTTCAAGAAGGCTACAGAGCTTCAGGACGTCGCGCGACGCATGCCTCTCGATCGATTATTGATCGAAACCGATTCTCCCTATCTTGCTCCCGTCCCACATCGCGGCAAGCTCAATGATCCATCAAAAGTCATTCATGTCGCTGAAATGATCGCCACGCTTCGGGGTACCACCGTTCAAGAGATTGAAGAAGCATCAACATCAAATTTTTACAATTTATTCAATAAGTTACATGCATAATTTTAAGTTAAATATTTAAAGCATTTTATTGTATTTTAAGTTTATTAAATTTTTATAACCTTTTAATTTTAAACATATTATTTAATTTAAAAATCCGGATATGTATTTATCTAACGTTCGCTTTAATTTCTTTGCTTCCAAAGCCTTTATGTTGCTCATGCTGATAGGTGTCTTGGGCATTGGGATGGCCAATCCTGCGAATGCGGCTGATCCAAAAGACTTCTGGTTTTACATCATCAATGATCATGATCAGCAACTAAGGGATTTACTACGCAGGGGGATGGACCCAAACAGGAAAAGCCCAAACCTACAAACACCCCTTACCTTGGCGGCAAGAGAAGACTCTTGGAAAGCTTTTGATGTTCTGTTGGCCAGCCCCAAAATCGACGTGAACTTACCCAACGCGCATGACGAAACACCACTGATGTATACCGCGCTCTTAGGGGACTTGCCTCGCTCTCAGAAACTTCTTTCGAAAGGAGCCAAGGTCAATCAAGCCGGCTGGTCGGCGCTGCACTATGCGGCGATCAAAGGGCACTCGAAGATTGTCGCTTTGTTGATCGCTAAGGGCGCTAGCGTCAATGAGCATTCGCCTGATGGCGATACGCCATTGATCTTAGCGGTGCGCTCAGGCGATGTGGACACGGTTCAAGCCCTGATTCGGGCTGGAGCAGACCCTTTGCTTTCAAATTTCAAAGCGCAAAATGCCATCGAAACAGCACAATCTATGGGTCAACGGTCACTCGCCGCGGCGCTTGAAAAAATTGTGGCTGGACGAAAGGGTAGAGCTCAACCCTGAGCGTAGATTCTTTTCAACAACCCCATATTGACAATCCCCTTAAGCTCGGAAAACGGCACCACAATAGTCGGCATCCCTAAAGCATAGGGTCCCAAGACATAGTGACCGAAAGTTACCGCGATACCATCCTGCATCAAGGCGGCATTATCCGAGAACTCAAAGGGCCAAGTTTCAAGGTATGCGTCAGGATCTGCTTGGGCAAATGCGTTTTCTCTAAGCCATTGGGCATGCTTCTTTTTAAGCGCCTCTTCAAAAGCCTTCATCCGCCCTGGCAAAATAAAATCATTCAACGTAAAAATCTGATCCAGTAAAGGTGACCAGTTGAGATACATTGACGTTGACATGCCATGCGCACCACCCATGTATACATAGCTACGGAGCTCAGCTACAACGATCGAAGACGTATCTCTTTTGATTTTGGCATCTAGTACGAGTTCGTAACGGCTTTCCGCGGTTTTCCAAAAGGCCTTCGCCAAATCGCCTAGCGTGTTAAATGTTTTGCCATGACGGGTATCCATCAAGGCAATTTCAAGCTGCGTGCGCACTAAAAAGTCAGTGAAACGGGGGTAGGTTTCGAAATCTAAGGTATTGAAAGTAATAGAAGGACAATCCTCACCCTTGCAAGATGGCTTGGTCAAAACCTTGCTCAAAGCCCGATATGGAGGTCCGGACTTTAAGCTTGAAGCCTTGTTTACAAAGAGTCCTTTTGATTTGACCGCGATCTGGGGGGTGGGTTGCTGCTGCACCCACGCATGCGAGTCTAAGCAACCCAGCAGACTGATGAGAATCACGCCAGAAATAAAAAAGCGAAGGCGTGGCCAACGTTTTAAAGAATCAAAACGTGGCGCAAGTCCTCTCATGTTCCTTTTTTGACATAGGGATTCATGGCGTAGGGCGCATCAAGATCAATCACTTAGGGCATCCTTTATGTCATCGCGAAGTGCCTCGGGCGCGGTATTGGGTGCGAAACGTTTTAACACCTCGCCATCCCTGCTTACCAGAAATTTAGTGAAATTCCACTTGATCGCCTCGATGCCAAGCAGACCAGGACGACTATTTTTAAGCCACTGGTACAGTGGATCTGCATGCGCGCCGTTGACCTCTATTTTGGCAAACATGGGAAAACTCACGCCGTAATTGAGCGCGCAAAAGCTCTGAATTTCGGCCTCTACACCAGGCTCCTGATGTCCGAATTGATTACAGGGGAAACCCATAACGGCTAAGCCTTGCCCGGCGAACTCCTCATGGAGCTGCTGCAAGCCCTTGTACTGATTCGTAAAACCGCATTTAGAAGCGACATTCACGATCAGAAGAACTTTTCCTTCGAACGAACTTAACGGTACTTGTTCGCCCGTGATGGTCTGCAGCGCGGTAGCGGGTAGAGGCATCTTGATGTCCTTAGCGAAGAGAGGAAAACGCTTCGATCGCACGCACTCGACTGCTGCGAAGATCGACAATTTGATTGGGATAGTTCAATGCCTGCCGTGATACGGGCGTCGGATCATGAATCTCTTTGTTTGAAAGCGAAGCCAGCTCAGGTAACCAATGACGAATAAAAACACCTTCGGGATCAAACTTTTCTGATTGACTAATCGGATTAAAGACACGAAAGTAGGGTGCGGAATCCGCGCCTGTCGAGGCACTCCATTGCCAACCCCCATTGTTGGCGGCAAGCTCACCATCGATCAGATGCTGCATGAAGAACCGCTCGCCCAAGCGCCAGTCAATCAACAGGTTTTTAGTCAGATACATCGCGACCACCATGCGAAGCCGGTTGTGCATCCAGCCCGTCTGAACGAGTTGTCGCATGGCTGCATCCACAATCGGCACCCCGGTTTTAGCCTGACACCATGCTTCAAAATCCGTCGGCGCCTCGCGCCATTGGACAGCATTCGTCTCCACCCTCATGGGCTGATGCATCGAGAGCGTCGGATAACCATGCAAAAGGTGTTGGTAGAACTCACGCCACAGCAGCTCATTCATCCAAGTTGTAATGCCTTCTTGGCCAGTTCCGAGCTCACCATGATTGAGACGCAAAGCTTGCTGCCAGCATTGTGCCGCTGAAATCAAACCAGCCGCCAGGTAAGGGGACAAGGTACTTGTCCCGGCGATGGCGGGGTAATCTCGATCGCGCTTGTAATGCTCCATCCGCGCGTCAGCAAAAAGCGCCAATCTGTCAAGAGCGGTTTGTTCGGTCGCAGGCCAACCACAAACGATGGTTTGGGTCGAGGGTGTCCATCCCGGCAAACGATCCGGAATTGCATCTGCCTGAACTCTTGGTTTTTTTGTCTGGGCGTTGGGAATCGGCAAGGGTTGGTAGGATGCGGTCCGCAGCTTTTCACGACACGCTTTGGAAAAGGGCGTAAAGACGCGGTAATAGTTATCCGAGCCCGTCTTGACACTTCCAGGCACCAGCAAAGTGTTGCCATGATGCCCAACCATCGAAATACCATGCTCGGCCAAGAGCGTATAAGAAGCCCGGTCTCGGCGACGCTCGTTGACACCAAACTCGCGATTGCAATGCACCTGCGTCACCGCATGTTGTTGGCAAAATGCCAATAACGCTTGAGGGGCGTCACGCCAAAGTGGGACCGTGAGGATGTTAAGTGGAACGTTGAGCTGTCCCAGAGACTCAGATAAAGCCCTTAGCGCGCGCAACCAAAAATCCACCTTGTGAGGAGAGTCTGCGTGTTCACGCCATTGCTCAGGTGAAATCATGAACAAACCTATCGCATCGCCTTGAGCCATTGCGGCGGTCAGGGCGGGCTGATCATTCAGTCTCAAGTCCGTACGAAACCAGCAAAGTGTTGTCATGTTTTATTGCCGCGCATGCCAGCGTTTAACTGCAGCCAGCGTGCTACTGACATGCTGATCAGGATTCAAACTGCTGTGAACAAAATAAATTTTCGAATCGGGCGTCACCACATAGGAAATTCGGCTGGCCATACTAGAGGTAAAAAATAAGGTCGCGTCATAGGCACGCATCACCGTGCGATCGGCGTCCGAAGCGACCGCAAATTTGCCACCACAAGGCCCTAGCGAAAATTTCTCTAACGTCGCAATATCATCTCCGGACACACCAACCACCGTGGCGCCGTATTTAGCAAAATCGTCAGCCGCTTCGGCAAAAAGATTTGCCTCGATTGAGCAACCACTGGTAAAGGCTTTCGGATAAAAATAGACGATGACGGGTCCGTTTTTGAGTTTGTCGGCCAATGAAAATCGGTATGGTTTGCCTGCAAACGCCGCATCAAGAACAAATGCGGGGGCAGGTTGTCCTGGCTTGAGTTGCGCGTGCGCAGGAGCCATTGAGACTGAAAGAAAAAGTGCCCCAATCAAACGAAGCATCTTCTCTATTGAAGCTGTTGAAAGCATCATTGGCATCGTTCCTGAGATTTAACGTAAAAAAGCGTACAGTAAGGGAGAACAGATTTGAGATTAACAATTTATAACTCGTCGCGGGGAATCACATGGCTAAACCACACGAAAAATCCTTGATTGTTACCTTGTCTTGCTCGATTTTCTTTGTCGGATTGAGCGCTGTAAATTCCAGTCAGGCTCAGCGCGCCATCCCTTTACCTCCGCCACCACCCATTATTTGGCCAGATGAACGTCCTGCCGACCCAGCTCGCTGGACTCAAGAGGATGTCACGCCAGAGCAAAAGTATGAAACAGCACGAAAAGAGTCCGTCGCCGCGCGACAAATCGCGTTAGATTTTTGCAAAACGCTGCCCTTGGCGGATCAGTCACTCTGCCATGCACAAACACGTTTAGAGTACGAAAAGGAAATGGCGGATATCAAAGTAAAATTTGGGATAAAACGTTAATCTCAGTTTTGGAGAAGATCATGAGTGAGGCAGTTAAATACGAACAAGAGGGCGGAGTCGTCACGCTCACGCTCAACGAACCCGACACGCGCAACGCCTTGTCGCCTGCGATTAACGATGCGATCGTGGAGTATTTTGCGCGAATCAATACCGATCTGACGGTCGGTTGCGTCATCCTCACAGGCGCTGGAGAAGGGTTTTCTTCTGGTGGGAACGTCAAGCGTATGCAAGACAGGAATACCGCGGCGGTCCAAAAAGCACCTGTCGATATTCGCGCCTACTACACGACCGGTATTCAGCGCATTCCGCTCGCATTCAATACGCTCGACGCTCCCATTATCGCGGCGGTCAATGGTGCCGCCATTGGTGCAGGTTGCGATCTCGCTTCGATGTGTGACATCCGCATCGCCGGCCGCAGCGCCAAGTTTGGTGAAAGTTTCGCTCGGATGGGCTTGGTCTCGGGCGACGGTGGTGCATGGTATCTACCCAAAGCTGTGGGCTTGTCCAAAGCCTACGAAATGACCTTTACGGGCGATTTTGTTGATGCTGAGGAGGCGGCTCGCATCGGGCTTGTCTCCAAAGTCGTTGACGATGCGGTTTTGATGGACGAAGCCCGTGCGATGGCTCAGCGTATCGCCGCGCATCCCGTACATTCGATTCGCATGAGCAAACGACTCATCCGAGACTCTCATCATGTCAGTTTGCCGATCGCACTGGACATGGCCGCCGCTTCACAAGCGCTGGTCCAAACCACACACGATCATAAAGAGGCCGTTCAAGCCTTTGCTGAAAAACGTAAACCAAGGTTTGAAGGGCGTTGAGTTCACGCAGTCACATAGGCAAACCGTCACAATGTAAAGGGCTATAGATCTTTTGGCCCATGCGTAATAGCCGCATAATGTATATTATGTAAAGTCAAGGATGCAAGACGATGAAAGTCTGTATTTATGGTGCTGGCGCTGTGGGCGGACATCTGGCTGCCCGCCTTTGCGCCGCTGGAAAACATGAGATTTCAGTGATCGCACGCGGTCCACAACTACAAGCCATCAAACAGCGTGGCCTGACGGTTTCCCGCGGTGACGAAGTCCACACTGGTCGCCCGCAACATGCAACGGACGATCCAAGCACCTTAAGCCCGCAAGATGTTGTCATCGTGACCCTCAAAGCGCAAGCACTACCAGATGCTGCCGCCTCGATTGAGACCTTGCTTGCTCCCAACGGCATCGCCGTATTTGCGATCAATGGGATCCCTTGGTGGTGGCACAAAGGGCTGAACGTCCCTCAAACTCCCCTCTTTCCCCTTGACCCGCAAGGACAGCTTTGGGATCGCCTTAGAGATAAAACTTTAGGTTGCGTGATTTATTCGCCCAACGAGGTCATTGAGCCCGGAGTGATCCGCAGCGCACCCAAAGATCGCTGGATGCTTGGCGAGCCAGACGGCTCAGAGTCAGAGCGTCTGAATCGTGTTGCCGATATTTTTCAGTCGGCAGGGATTCGTGGTCTCGCGACGGCGGATCTGCGCTATGAGATTTGGTACAAACTACTGATTAATTGTGGTTTAAATCCAGTCGCCGCATTGACACGACTGCCCACACCGTTGATGAATAAAAATCCTCATATCATCGCGCTGCGTAAAGCTGTCATGCAAGAAGTGACAGATATAGCGTTAGCCTGCGGCACAGATCTTCGTGGAAAAATTGATTTTGATGAGCTCTGTACCCCAACCAAACGCTCGGGCTCCAATCGTGCCTCTATGCTGCAAGATGTCTTGGCTGGACGCTCTTTGGAGCACGAAGCCATCTTGGGAATTGCAGTGGGTTTAGCGCAAGTGCATGGCGTTTCAGCGCCTCGCTGTGAGCTGATGCTTGGATTGATGCGTGGACTTTCTGAGTCTATGGAGCAGGACAGTTAAAAAACTACTTAAACGTCGCGCGTAGTTCTCGCACACCCAAAGCCAACACCCGTGCATCAACACCCACAGCCACAAACGTGCAACCTAATTTTAAATAGTGTTGCGCCAAGGCTCTGTCTGGCGTCAAAATTCCCGCCGCCTTGCCATGCATGAGGATGGTCGCGATCCCTTTTTCGATGGTCGCAACCACCTCGGGATGACCCGGGTTACCAAGATGGCCGAGCGCGGCAGAAATATCAGACGGTCCGAGAAACACGCCGTCCACGCCCTCCACTGCGCAGATGTCATCCAGATTACTCAGGCCCGTCTTAGTCTCGGCCTGGACCAGTAAACAAATCTCATCATTAGCGACCTTGACATAATCCTTGCGAGAGTCCCAGCGTGAGACCCGAGCAGAACCATAGCCTACCCCACGGATACCATGGGGAGGATAACGCACCGCCTGAACAAGCTCCCGAGCTTGTTCAGCGGTATCGACCATCGGAATCAACAGGTTTTGAACACCTAAGTCCAGCAGTTGTTTAATCAGATGCGTCTGACCAATTGGCGGACGCGCCACAACCTGAGTGTTGTAGGCTGCGCAGGCCTGCAACTGACCCAAGATCGTCAGCGGATCTGTGGGCGTATGCTCACCATCGAGCAACATCCAATCAAACTCCGCAGTCGCACAAATCTCCGTCGCGAAAGCATCAGGAAGCGACACCCATAAACCGATATTTGCCTCCCCTGCTTTCAGAGATCGTTTGAACCGATTAGTGTAATCAGGCATCCGAGATCCTTGTGTTTGACTAAGCTCGATTACTTGGACAGCACGTTGCTAACGGCCTCACCGATCTGGGTGGTATTTGCTTTTCCGCCCAAGTCTGGTGTGTGAGGGCCTTGGCTCAGCACTTGTTCAATTGCCTTGACAATCGCATCATGCGCATCGAGATAAGGCTTTTGATTTGCCGCGGGCAAACCACGTCCAAGGTAGTCCAGCATCAACGCGCCAGACCAGATCATCGCGATCGGGTTAGCGATATTTTTGCCAGCAATGTCAGGCGCAGAACCGTGCACAGGTTCAAACAAAGATGGGAATTTACGGTCAGGGTTCAGGTTCGCCGAAGGCGCCAAACCGATCGTACCCGTACAAGCCGGACCCAGATCGGACAAAATATCGCCAAACAGGTTGGACGCCACCACCACATCAAACCGATCAGGCTGCAAGACGAAACGTGCAGACAAGATGTCGATGTGCTGCTTGTCGGTCGTCACGCCTGGATAGTCTTTACCCACCGCAGCGGCACGCTCATCCCAATAAGGCATGCTGATGGCGATACCGTTTGACTTGGTTGCAATCGTCAGGTGCTTTCGCTCGCGACGCGAAGCCATTTCAAAGGCGAAGCGCAAGACACGGTCACAACCGATACGCGTGAAAATAGACTCCTGGAGAACAATTTCGCGATCCGTGCCTTCGAACATTTTTCCACCGACAGCGGAATACTCGCCTTCGGTGTTTTCGCGCACGACAAAAAAGTCGATATCACCCGCTTTGCGATTAGCCAAAGGACAAGGCACGCCGTCAAACAAGCGGACTGGACGCAAGTTGATGTACTGATCAAACTCCCGACGGAACTTGAGCAAAGAGCCGTACAACGATGTATGGTCAGCCACAATGGCAGGCCACCCCACCGCACCGAAATAAATAGCATCGCACTCTTGCAGATGGCTCTTCCAGTCCGCAGGCATCATCTCGCCCGTTTTGGCGTAATAATCGCAAGACGCCCATTCGAAATGACGAAACTCAAGGCTAAGACCAAATTTCTTCGAGGCTGTTTCTAGAACCCGCAAACCCTCGGGCATGACCTCTTTACCAATACCATCACCAGGTAATACTGCAATACGAAATGGGCGACTCATGCGCTAATCCCCTTGTTGAAAGATACAGAATCTTACTCTTTTCCGAATGAAAGTCCTTGATGAAAAATGCTGCAGCGCAAGGTGAGCAATGAATTGTATGCAACTTGACAATTGAAAGTTATTTTTTGCAATTCATTGGACCAAGCGCATCTTGCGCGGCGCGGTCTATACCCACTTTCAGTTCCGAAATGTTTGACACCGTGAAAACTTTTCCACCTGTCGCTTGAGCAACGCAAGCTGCAGCTCCAGAACCCCCAATATCAACAACATTTATTTTCAAATGTGGTTTACGACGTGCCAGATCCCTGGCAACCATACATGGATCACCACCGCAGGATTCCCCGCCATCGGAGACGAGCAAGATCGTGCTTTCTTTATTCACACCATCCACCAGTTGTCCTGCTTCTAAGATCCCATCGGCCAAGGGGGTTCCTTGACGCGGACTTAACCCTCGCAGCCTGTTCACCATCTGTCCGCGCTGAGATGGCGCGTATCGACCTAAATTTCGTGCAGTCGGACACTCATCCACCACCACCAAACCAGTACCGACATCCGAAGGCAACCGTTGCAACACATTAATCGTTGCTTGCTGAGCAGTCACCATACGCGTAGGTTGGCTCAACAAGCGCTCAAATTTCTTTCGATCAAACGGGCTGAGAAATTGAATCGCAAGCGCGCCTCGATTGAGTATCGAGAACACCCACATTTCTTCTTCGCGCGTCGCATTGATATTAATCATCATTGAACCCGATGCATCAAACACCACGACCATCTCTGGAGCAAGCGCTGGAGGTCGATCAGCTGGACAAAGATTCTTTGCCGTATCGATCGTGACAGGTGGCTTAGCGACAGGCTTGGGTTTAGGTGGTGGAGCAACCGGTGGCGGCGCAGGAACAACTTTAGGAGGCTCTGGGACAGGCTCGGGCTCGGGCTTGGGCTCGGGTTCCGGCTCTGGATCTACAAACGGAAGATCTGCTGGTTTGGGCTCTGGCTCTGGCTCTGGTAGTGAAACAGTGGGCGGCGTGATCGCGGCTTGTGGCACAGGATCAGGAACATTAGCCGGCACAGGCGTATTTTCTATAACCGGCTGAGACGATATCAACGAATTCAAAGGATCAACGGCATTCAATGGCGATCGCGGACACCAAAGCCACCAAATAAGCGCTAGCAATAACAACAACGCCAAGAGCCACCACGGCCATATTCTCCACCCAATAGGTGCCGTCGCTGCAACCACCGGATGAAGCGGTGCGACCAATTTTTCACGCGGTATGGCGCTCGTAATGGCCTTATCCCAAAAAAGTAAAACAGGCTGACCACCAACCGAGTAAATCGCCTCAATAGGGGGATCCGCGCTAGCATTTCGCAGCAATTGCAATAAGCGGGGATCATGTTCAGGTCGGGAAGACTCTTGATCCGCTAAGCGTTGAATCGCTTTTAAGCGTTCAAACAACTTTTCTTTCAATTCAGCCGAAGCCTGCGCGGATAATTCCTTAAAGGCGACGGGTTGACCGGCAAAGGATGAATGCCACACCACAAGGCCTTGAGCGAGAACCTGTGGGCGAGCATAAAGTGAAGTCACCGAAGGAGGTACGCGATTCCCCAGCACACTCACTAAGGAATCATGCAACGTCTCTAAATCCTTGACGGACTCTTCGGAAAAATGACGTTGCGTAATACGATTCATCGCACTACTGCAGCAAGTCAGCCTGGAGTTTACGCAACGATGCGACCTCCTTTTCCACCGCCTGAATGCGTTCGCTTAGTTCTTGAGCATTCGCGGCACCCGAGGTGATCGGCGTTTTTTGTAAAGCATCCAAACGCTCTCGTGCACGATTCACTTGGTCCGTGAGCGTTTGATTACTTGGGTTACTATTGAGCACCTGTCGTAAATATGCCGCCACGCTACGGTTGATATTGGTTATATCCGCACGGCGCTTAGCTACATTAGCGCTCGCGAGAGTATTCCTTTTTTCCATGTCAATCATTGACTGACGCAACAACGCATTACTTTGCCTTTCGGAGGCAAGTTGTGCTTCTTTGTCCTTTGCACGCGCATCATACGAGCCCGAAAAATCACAATTCATCTTTGTCAACAAACCTGCATCACGCATCGCACGCGGATCGCATCCCGCTTTATCCATTGTGCATCCTGCCAACAAAACTGTCAGACCTACCACTATTGGTGCTTTTAAATATCGTTTCATCGTGTCACCATTTGAATAAGTTGAACAGGCACCGTTAGGATGCCCATTCGAATCGTTACGATTAGCCTGCCACCTTGATGGACGATGAAAGTGCCAAGGCCGAATCAATATTGCGCTGCATCAGATCGCGATCACGAACCAAACCATCGAGCTTCGCTTGAAGCGGACGCACATTGGCGCCAACAGCACGTTCTTTTTCAATGATGTCCTGAAACCCGTCAATGCGTGCGTTGATGTTCGCAAGCTCTTTTTCTAAATAAGCTTTGTTTGCCTTGATACGATTCAATTCACTTTGCGCTTTTTTCTGATCGATTTGTTTAGTGGCGATCTGTTGTTCTAACTGCCGCAACGTTTGCTGATTCTCTCTCAACACCACATTGACTTCATTGATCCGCTTTTTAAGATTGTCATTATCTTTTTGAACATCCTCAATAAAAGACTGAATACGCTGTTCATTATTGGAGTATTTGGCGCGACGCTGATCAAGTACATACGCGCCTCCAGCACCAACACCACATCCAGCTACAGCCGCAATCGCCATACATGCTGCTTTGTTACTAGAGTTGGTGAGGGCACAAGCTAATACCCCTGTCAATGCACCTGCTACACAGGCTTGCGCCCCTGCTTTAGTAAAAAACTTTGCCGAGTCGCCTTGCGTCAAGCGAGGATCCACATCACCTTGCCCTCCTCCCGTTGTCTGGCAGCCCGCGAGAAAAAAAAGACTAGCCAGCGTGATTAAGGCCATGCGAGCCTTCAGTGTTGCCCTTGTTATCATGATTTAAATCTCCTTATTTAATAGAAACTGCCTTGCAACTATTGAGCCACTCAGCTTGATTAATTTTCCGATCGCTGAGGTATTTACCTAAATGGATCCAATACGTATCGATATAGTTACCGAGATTACTGCTCTTGCGCGCGAGTAGCTGTTGACGTTTAACAGCGACTTCAGGAGCAACCATCTCTCGAGTGTAAATGGAGCCCGCCTCTACGATGCTGTCAGAGTACAAACCTAGAGCAAGCTCTTGCGCTGCCAAACGTCCATCCACATTACGCTTGGCGTTCGTACAGCGTGCCTGATCCTCTTTTGGCAAAGAATCAAACTTTGCGCAGCTTTCATCATAGTTACGCTTGATCACATCGAAAAAACGTCCTTCTCGATTAAGCAATACACACATAAAAGCCCCCTGCTGGAGCGCAGAGCGAATCGCGATCGATCTTTGTTCATCGCGCATCTGGTTACTGCTGCGCAATTCAGTACGGAGCATTTCAAGTTCCTTCTTTAACTTATCGTCTTTCATTCCAGACATCAAATTACTCAGACGCTCGACTGTACTAGGGGTTGTGGGCAGTGTCGCTGAGCCTGGCGTGGCTGCTGGAGCATTCTCACGCGTGCCTAGCTCTTCCCAGCCTTTTTCAATTTCTTTGCTGCGATTCGTGGACGTGAGAGACGGGGCGACAAGCACTAGGCGAAAGCCAGCCGTTCGCTGCTTGTTGGGTTCAGCTTCGCGATAGTACGTTTGCTCTTCGCGCCAAGAAGTACGCACATCGCTCTCTGGAGTCATATAGTTGGCCCCACGTACAATAAAACCTCCCGCCTGACCATGAAAACGATCAAGTTTGTTCAAGCGGAACGACTCAAACATCATCTCATCGGCATTACCCAAGATGTCATGTAAACCCAAAGGATTGGGTTGTAATCGGCCTGCGAGTTGGAGTTTGCCGTTGGCAGACTGAGAGCCCGCAAACCAGACATATTTATTCAATCCGTCAGGCATCGGAAACGTTGCTTCTCTAAACTCTGTACTAGACACGCTATTCCCTCCACGGGCGGCAAACTCCCACTCCACTTCGGTTGGCAATCGTAAAAAGCCCGCCACGCCGTCTTCGGAAGGCAAGCTCTTGAGCGCATTTTTTCTCAACCATAGATTGAGCTTATCGCTAAACTGCATGGCATCAAACCAACTGAGTGATATCTTTGGCAACATCAATTTCATCGATGGGCGGGGGCAACTATCTTGCATCACCGCTTGATATTGCAACTCAGTGACTTCATACTTAGCCATCAAATAATAACGACCTGGATTCGGTTTATCCGTCGTAAAACTTCCGGCAATAAACGCAGGGTATGCATGTTCCAAATAACGTAAGGCAGCCCCCTCGGAGCCTAAGGTGACACCAAAATCATCTAAAGGCTTTTTAACGGGCACCAACACTTTGCGAAAGGCCATAAAACCATCACAAGGAAGTGGCAAGATCACATCGTCATCGATTGATTTAGGATTAAAAAATTTTGGATCCCAAGACTGGGCATAGCCAAAAGAACAAATTAATGACAAGGCTGACGCCAGCGTCACCGCTTTGAAAATTTTATACATCGCGTAGACTCTCCGCGGGTTCAATTTTGGTTGCTAACCCTCCGCCCGCGCCAGCGACAAAAATCGCAACCAAGAGCGCAGCACAGAGAGCGACAAAAAAATGAATTGGCTCCAGCCGGCAAACAAATTGCCCGGCTGGCATGTAGGTCCCCAACAATTGATTAAATAAGAAGCTTCCCATCAGATATAGCAGGCAACCTACGACAAAACCAGCAAGCGTGAGCGCGCATGCTTGAACAACAACATACAACTGCATCGCGCTCCTACCATATCCCATCAGTCGCAACAATGCTAGATCTTTACGTTTACGATCGATATTGGCCATCAATGCGCCAATCAGTGAGGCAGCACAACCCAGCAAAGCAATCCAGGCAATCACCGCAAAAATAAGTCCCAAAACCTTATCAATCGACTGAACAGACTTGATTTCAGCTAAACGACTTGAAGTTTCTATTCCCTCGGCTAGTAACAGCGCTGACAATGACTCCACGCTTTCAATTCGATCTGCATAGATCCGCGCTCTTGCAAAGTAATTTCTAATCTGTGGCGTTTCACCGGTTGCAACACCACTGCCCTCCACTTTAAAACCATCCCTAAAGTCCTCGATATCGACCAGAAGAGGAAGCAGTAAAAATGCAGCAGGTCGATTGAACGCTGTCGCAGGCAAAACACCCACGACGCGAAGCGGAATTTGTGCTCTTTCGGAGCGATTTTCAAAAATACGCGCTACCCTCAAGCGCAGGACATCCCCCTCTTTCACACCGAGTCTTAGAGCCGCTGAGGCTGACAGCACAACTTCATCTTTATGAAGAGGAATCGCAATACTGTTCAGTGCCGGATCCCCTTGTGCGGTAGGAATCAGCTCGGCGTTTTCAATAAAGTGCCGCCCATCCACATAAAGATCGCCGATCGTATTGAGCGAGCGTGTCATGGGTTGAACAAAACCTAATCCGGGCGTTTTCTTGAACTGTGCAAACCAAGCATCATCAAGCTTAGCGCTACCCAACATCCGGATTTCCAGATTTCTTGGATCTGCAAGCAGTTCCGCACGCATTTGACTGACAATACCGAACTTCAAACCGAACAACAATAACAAGGGCGCGACCACTGCAACAATCGACGCCATAATGAAAAAAGACACCTTGCGATCGTGCATCAAATCATCGATGCCCAATTTAAGCAGCAGGCTCACCGGCGGCTTTGGCAGCAGGAGAAAGGAGTCACTCTGACGCATCAAAGCTCGTCCGACGCTGTTGGCTGACCTTTCCAACGATGGATTTGATGCCGACGGCCTCAACCAATGACCACTCATGGGTCACGATGAGTGCCGCCACCTTGAAAGCGCTAGCGATCTCAACGATCAATGCAAACAACTCTTTAGCTAGAACAGGGTCGAGAGCGGCCGTAGGCTCATCCGCCAATAACAGTTTGGGTCGATGGGCAATTGCGCGCACAAACGATACGCGCTGACGCTCACCGATAGAGAGTTGTGCAGGTGAATGCCTCATCAAAGCAGAGAGCTGCAAGCGCTCGATGACCTCTTCTAGTAACAAGTCAGAACCATTGGAACCAACGAGTTTGCGGGGCAATTCAATATTGTCTTTGACATTTAAAAAAGGTAACAAACCACCACTCTGAGGAACAAAACCCAAACAGTGTTGACGAACACGTGCCCATCGACTTTCACGCTCTCGCAGACCAGAGGTCATATCGCGCGCAATATCGAAATCCACAAGTTGAAAACGTTTCACCGTCCGTGGCTCGAGGAGCAATCCGATGGACTCCAGCAACGTGCTCTTACCGCAACCACTTGGGCCCACAATCGCTGCGACATCACCTGCCTCCAGCTTTAACGATGGCAGCGACACCTCATAGGCTTGCCCCACCCCGCCACGGGATACTTCAAGATCCTGAATATCAAGAATCGATTCGCTCACAATATTTATGGCAGAGACGCGAGGGGAACAGGATATACAGACTCGCTAGGATCACTGCCCTTAGCCAAGGAGACCCATGAACTTGCATCCTCATTAAAGCTTTGGTATTGCCTCAATTTGGTATTTAAACGAATAATGAATTGGGTTTGCGCGGCAACCGACATCGACTTCCAGGCCTCTTCATCCAAACCAAGTACATCACTTTTATAAGGAAGCCCTTCTAGATACTCTCCAAGGACCAACTTACTGAGATTTTCCGTTCTACCTTGTCTGAGCTGATTAGGGTCTCGCCCCATCGTAGCCGCGACAGAGCGAAGACGCTCAAACATCGCCGTTGGAGAGACAAGGGAAGAATTGGCGGCTTCGACGATCTCTTTGACTGCCGCGCTCATATCGCTGAGCTGTGCCTTGGTCAGCAATACACGCACTTCGGTCGTGGGGATATTTTGCTTCACCAAATCTCGGTCACTGATCCATGCTTTAAAGAATGGAGGCGCTTTCGTACCCGTTACGCTTCCAAGGTAAGCAAGCTGCATCGCATGTCCGATGAGAGCCGCGTCTCGAGCAATCGCAGCAGAAGGGGTTGATGGCGCAGGAGTAGCAGCAGGTGTTGGAGGTGGCGGTGACGCAGCATTTAACGCACTCCCTGCGACGGGCTCACCCACGGAGGCTTGCTTAATCTGACTCACCAAGGATTCACCCAAGGTTGCAATCGTATCGCCAAAGACATTGACCTGACCTGCATTGACGGGATAGTACAAAGGTCGATTAGCAATGGAATTAAAAGAAAGCGTTTCGTATTGTCTCTGCGCAGGCTGATGATTTTTAGCACCCGCTGGCGTTTTTAAATGCAATACATAAAGCGCGACCCCTTTTTCTTTGGCGAGCTCTCGTACAGCCTGTGCATCTAACCCTGTCGTTGAAAGGGGGTCTTTTGAATCAAGCGCACCTGCATCCGTGATCAACACAATGTAGCGCCCACCAAATTCATTCCAGTTTATTTTTTCAAGAGCCTCTTTCACGCCCGCATAAGGATCCTCATCAAACTTTGGCGTAGAAATCTTGGTTGCTTTGAGGTCTTTGATTTTCTCGAAAAAATCAGCGCCATTTTTGACTTTCGTAGGATCCGCATACAAACGCGTGTTGTATTCGATAGCAGGTACAGCACTCAATGCGGATCTAAACGCGACCAATCCAAATTTCACTTTGTCGTCAAGCTTTTCCTTTTCCATGCGCGCATAGATATTTTTAATCACGGAACGGGTACGTTCAATGTAAGGATCCATCGACAGCGTGGAGTCAATCACAAACACCACACCGGCAGTAAAAGCTTTGATCGAACTCTGCACAACCTGAGGACTGACTGCAGGATTGGCGTTAGGCTCTTGACGACTGACCGAAGCGACCTCTAGTAAGCGGACATTAAACCCACCATCACTCATCACCTCTTCGGCTTTCAAAATAGGCAGCAAATAAAAGTTTTTACGAAAATCAACAAACAGCTCCGGTTCACGCGCCACAACGAGGGGATCACGCCCCGTTTTACTCATGCGCTCAAGAATAGGTGCATAGGTCAACGCCGGATCAGTAGAATCCAGTATTTTTTCAATAGAAACGCGATCTTTAAAAAACAAGGAAAGATTACGGTTGGCGGGATTGGTAAAGGCAAGCGACATTTGCATTTTCCATTCCACAGTACAAGCGGCATCTAGCCAACCAATTTTCTTGCCTGTAGTATCCGGTCCAACTTCAACAAAGTTTTTACCTGCATTTTGTTGGCGTTGATAAACATAGAAACGGCTGAATGCCTCTTGCGATGCGCCTGTCTGATCACCTGGCTTGGCGAACAACTTGCAGGTAGGCGTCGTCAACACGCGTTGATAAAGTGTTGTTTTTCCTTCTTGCAGCATTGGTCTGTTTAGCAAAGCTTGAGCATGACTCGCCGCTGAAACCATCAAAAGGCTCGAACTAAGTGCTATGAACAAAGTGTGAATATTGCGCATACTATTTCCTTAGGGCCTCAAGACGCGATTTTGCTTCTGCATGGTTTGCATCTTTTGAAACCACAACCTCGTACCAGTAAATAGCCGTCTCTTTATCTGCAGCTTTGAAACAACCAGCAGTAAAGGACGCAGGATCGAATTCTTTTGCATAAGCGAGCGCAACAGGAATATCGCCAGCTTGACCCTTAAAGGCATAAAGTCTTTGCGCGAGATCGCATCGATTGCTTTTTTTAGCCGCATCGATCACGGCAAGAACTTGCACTGAGTCAGGATTGGTTTTCAGGCAGCTTTGGATGTACATCAAATCATCTTTGACCTTTGCCATCGCCTCTGCACTACACGCAGGCGGCTCAACCGGAGCCGGTGGCGCTGCAGGCACTGGAGGTGGAGCGACAACAGGTGCAGTAGCGGGTGCAGCAGCAGGTGCAGCAGTAGGCGCTTCTGCGACGACTGCTACCGTTACTGGCTCGGTTTTGAGTTGCATCGAGGCAAACCATCCCACACCGATAAGAAGCAACAAAATCAGGAGTGCAATAAGCGGTAATTTATTTGATTTCTTATTTTCAGTCGCGACCACGGGTTCAGGGGCGGGTGCTAACTCAAGCGGTGCAGGCTCTGGCGTCAGCGGTTCAACCGCAGCTTGAGACACATGCGCAACAGGACTGGCAGTCTGTCCTGCAGCGTGCGAGGAGAGCACGCCCTCTCTGATGCGGATCACTCCCACACCATGTTCACTACCGATGCGGATTTGAATCTGATAGGTCATTTGAGGATTTTCAACTAAGGGATCCACAACGACTGGCTCAAGGGATAGCATGACAGATTCGGCAGTCGGCTCATCAGAAAGACTGACTTGATGCCAAGTTTGTGAGGCAGTCCATTGACGACCTTCACCAAGGTAGCGTTGGTCTTGGTTGCGTTGTACACATACCTCAGCACGCGCACCAATCTCGATGCTTTCCGATTCCCATCCGGTCAAAACAAGGGTTGCAAAACCGGGACGACCGGTCAGGCTCGGTCTGAGTTCTGGTCGAGTTTTTTTCATGAATGCATCACTTTTGCTGCGTTGAGTTTCGCGATCATGGCGCCAAGATTGGCATTCTGTTCCGGTTTAATTTCTCTGCCGCCATCATGGCCCGCATTGTCCAGAACCATTTGCGCAAAACCGACTAACCAATCACCCATAAAGACGCGCGTGTGATCAAAGGCCTCGTTTCCAATAGCGGGAAGCTTGCCCTTAGGAATGCGGGCAGGCTGTTCAAACAATTTATGTCCCGTATTGATGCGGCTTTCTGACCGTTCTGCCAAAGGTACATCGATGTAACCGAGCCAGGCAATAAAATCTGATAACAGGGTTCGGGCGGCCATCACCTGACGATCGACCAAACGCTCTCGTTTAGTTCCAACCTGCTCATTTCCGCTGACAGCTTGAAGAAGTTTATGTTGTAAATCCATGCGGGTGGCAGCCGTGATCAACTCATCACATAGCATTTCGGTCGCTTCTTTAGACAAGCCAAAATAAGTCAATAATCCGGCTTGACTGGGTATGTCACGCAAATGTTCGATCCACTCCCGTACAACGGATTGAGCAAAACGAGCGTCACCACTTGCTGGCTTATTGAGGGAGACGTTCTTCTGTTGAGCCGTCGCAACCGGTTTATCACCAAAAATATCCAACGCATCATCCAAGCCAAAAGGATCATCGCCAAGATTGAGGGCTGTTGATGCTTGCAGCTCAGTTTCAACAGACGCGTCTTGTTCGACACCATCAGCGCCCATATAAATATCTTGTAAAACAGCGTCTGACAGACGAAGTTTTTCTTGCAGCTCGGCCAACAAAGTAATCCGGGGTCTTAACGCAGTCACGACTTGTTGAGCGATCTTGCGTTTAGCTTCGACCTCACCGACGCCGTCCTGATGAAACCAACGTCCTAAGCGATTGTCGACCAGATCGTGTAAAAGCGCATCCATTTGCTCTGCAATGCGATCAAGTTTAATTTGGC
Organism: Burkholderiaceae bacterium; assembly: GCA_030728985.1. Lineage (GTDB taxonomy): Bacteria > Pseudomonadota > Gammaproteobacteria > Burkholderiales > Burkholderiaceae_B > Zwartia. The sequence goes on from JANQYI010000015.1 coordinate 242,464, forward strand.
GAATCGATACTTTGGCCAGATACTGACTCAATCTTTCGACGCCACCATCATTGAATGACATCATGGCATTCCAAGCAGAATCGAAGTCAGCAATATGATTCTGAATGAGTTCGGCGCGTCCAAAAGTTTGTTCCATCAAGCGCAGCTGATTCGCCACGGAGGACGTGATTTCTTTTTCCTGACCATTTTCAATATCAAGAAAGGCTACCGGCATGCGCGGTTTTCGCACTAAAAATGTGTTGTTAAACGGAGCTCCGTTTGACCACTCCTGCATCCACTGATAACCACCAAAGCGCTCCAGCATGGTCATTTTGACAAGGTTGTTCCAGACAGAGTGCAGCATGTCCTCGTCTTTGCTCAGCGAGTCTGTGATTTTCATATCGAACATTGTGACGGCCCAGATCAATCCCGGTGCACGTTTGCTGCGCTCCTCAGGCAACTCACCCTGCGTTTTACGAATCCATTCTGTTAAAACGGGACCGACCTCAGTCACATCGGACTGCTTGTGCGAGGCAGTACACACCACCAAGACATTCATTTCTTGGGAATCGGTATAGCGCTCAAAAAGATAAGCAACTTTGCCGCGTAGTAATAGTTGAGCGACAGGATTGCCTGATTTATCTTTGGCTTGTGCCGAACTGATGTCAGAGAGAGACTCTAGTCCAAGTCGACCACGATAGCCAGGAAAGTCAAGCAAATCGACTTCGGAAAATACAGCTTGGTGAGGCGTATTGATTAATGGAAAAATCAACTCTGCTGTGAGGGCTGCGAGTTGAGCAAGCGTCAAGGTTTTCGCAGCACTTGGTTCACCGTCACAAAGAGGCAAAACCTGAATACTGATGTCATCAGATCGACCCAGTCTCTCAAGCATGTCAACATTCATAATGCTATCAGCTTGGGAGAGCGCGCCACCCTGTCCCGTCGGTCGAACGACTGCTTCGATCGGCGCATAAACGCGAGATGGATAGCCAAGTGCCGCCAAGGTTTGTGACAACATCAAAAACGTTTGCGTCAGCGCGGGTGATTGACGCCATAAACATGAAAAAAGTGTGGCCCTGTCACTCAGCGACAAAAAAGGTGCCAGTTCGACTGCGCGAGGCAAAAACTCTGCCTCAAGAACCCGAATGGATTCGCCATAACTCTCACGAAGATAGTCCCAGAGGGACACCATATCGTCTTCTGTCACCCCAGGGACACGCTGTGCCAAGCGCTTTGACTCAAGCACCGATAATTGTTGCCGTGCCATCGATACATCGACAGCTTGACCGATTTTTTCAAAATTAAAATCGTTAAAATATGAATTGGCAATAATTTTGACGAGTTCAATTTCCTCGAATAATTTCAACTCAAGGGGATATCCTGCCGGCCCTTGTTTAGCCTTAAAACTGAAACGCGTGACAAGTCCTGTCGCTTCTTTACCACCGCCGGGAGGATTGATGTGACTCAAAAAATCAAGACGCTTGCCATCCACTTCAGTTTCAAGTTTGCCGTCCGCTCCAGCAGCTAAAGCAGAAATGAGATAGGACTTTCCAGCCTGCGATAAGCCAAAAAATCCGACCGTCGAGGGGAGTCGTGAGGCAGCCGCCAAACTTTTGGCTTGGTTACGCACTCGACGCAATTTCGTCACCAGACTATCAGCCTCATTATCGACACTTCGAGCATTGCTGCGCACGCGTCCGATCCATTCGATGGCACGCCCAGACTCTTGGTGGATTGTGAGCCAGCCTTGCGATAGTTTTTCAGTTAAGTCAGTCATAGTGCTTTACCTCACGCTACCGCTGTCAAGCCAATACTGCGAATCACCCAAACCCGCATCGATCATCGTGTTGAGTCTGAATTTAACTTTACTCTTCGCGCCACCCTCAACACTCGCCAACTCAAAACTTTCAGGCCCTGCTCGCTCACTGCGCCGCAGAGCTATTTTGAGTACCACACCTTTAGAGGCAAGTTTTTCTCTCAGATCTGGGTCATCGACACTCAAGGTATAGAGAGGTGAAGCGGGCCATCGGTCCGTTTTAAGCTGTCTAAAGCCGATTCGCATCGACCCCCGCATCTCAAAGGTCGTGTCCGGAAACTCATATTCGTCGTGATCGAGATCGATGTCGCGATAAAACACATTCGAGTCCTTGATCGCATTGTTGTTATCGATCATTCCAATGAAACGCAGGGTTGAATAAGGTTTAAAGGCCGCCGAACGGAAAAAGAAGTTTGGCAGTCGCAAACTGCGGCTTAACAGGCAGAGCATCGCACCCACAGCCGCCGTACTTTTCGGATCATCGATGCGTCCATTTTTGTGAAACGGATACCAAGGACCTGTTCGATACTGATGCATGGGCAAAATCCTGCCGGGCGGCAGGGATAGCAGCGAACGAACATAAGCGAGTACGCCAGGCATGCGTGAAGGTCTACCCGTTAACAACAAAACATCAGGTTGATACGCATAAACAACTTCGCACAAGGCTTTAAGCGTCTTGCAAATATTGAGTTCTCCACGAATAAACTGTTCATGCAAGCGACGTAGATTGATGCCAATACCCACATCTAAAATTCTGAATCCATGCGCACTCGCTCCCCCTGCTCTTTGCACGGCGGTATTGACATAATCCAGAACATCCTGGGTGGGCTTTCCAGCGTCTGCCATCAATTCGCTCAAGCTCAACACGCCTAGATTGCCTGATTCAAGCGGATCGTATTTTTCATATTCCTTAATCACACGCAAGGCCACGGGATATAGAACTTGCAGGGTGAGTTGCTGTCGCAGAACCGCCACTTGTGCATCCAGCGACTCGCTACCCATCAGGCGGGAAAGCAAAGCATCGGGCTCAGGTACGCCAACCGCTTTGAACGACGCTGCGATGGAAGGCAAAACAACGAGACGAATCACATCAAGCACGATGTCATCGCCCGCAATTTTGAAGCCATCTCGAAAGCGCTGTTCCGGAATAATGTAGGCACTTCCCCCTACCTCGCGACCCGCATTATTGGGGCCTTTATCCAGCGCATATTCATTGATGACGAGGTCCGTCGTGCCGCCACCAATATCGATTGTCGCAATGGAGACATAAGGATCTGATGATCCCTCTCGCTCAGGCTGATCAGGTCGCGCGAGTGCGGCAAAAAATTCTTCTGGACGACCTCCAAAATTATTATGCGTTTCGCTAAAGACATAGACCACTTGACCGCAGGTTGCCTCGTCCCACTGAACGTGTACCTCAGGGAATGTTGGAAATGCCAGGTCTCGATCCTCTTCAGTATCCATACCGGCATCTTCTGGATGCCAGCCCATACTCTTCCAAATCAAACCAATCGCCTGATTCATGCAAGATTGAAAAATCTTGCGCTCTGGCTGAGGCATGGCAGGAGGAATTGTCAAAATGATTGATCGCAAATGACGGGGAACCCGCGCATGGCTCTGACGCAAACGTTGCGCAGGACTATTGATTTGAGCAAGAGCCTGTGCGAGCACTTCACACAGCATGAATGTCATGAGCGAACTGCGAGAGTAATGCGGATGAAAAACCGGCATGCGGTCTTCAGGATCGAGGGTATAAAGCGCCTGACCCATCTCATTGATCAAGCGTGAAACCGGTGCTGCAGTCGCATGCGGTTCAGCTTCTGTTTTGACATACGACGTGTTAAAGCGCCAGCCGGGTTCAAAACTTTCCTGATCCCATAAATAACGCTTGGGACTCGAAAGACCCGTCGCACCCTCAGTGCCTCGCCTCAAACTCGCCAGACGCCCTGCTTCACGCCCAACACGCGCGATGGTTGGCCACAAGAAAGCATCATTACGTCCACTTTGAACAGAAAAATGATCTTTTCCAAATGAAGCTTGCGAAAATTCAACCCGACTCTCGAAGGGTTCGACATAGACACATTCAGGCTTGGTTAAGTCCCTCAACTCCAGCTCATAACGCCTACGCAAACCATCACTCTCCTGGGGATGATCCTCGATCAGAATGCCACAACTGCGAGAGTTGCCGATATCTAGAACAAGATCGACCGGGATGGGTTTATAAAGATCGTTTGGCGCATTTGAGATCACCTTGATTTCAGGTAACTTCAGCTGTGTTCCGAGCAAATGAAGGATATTTAGATAATGCGCTTGATGCTGCAACTCGCCCGTTTCAATTCGAATATCCTCTGCATCTTTTTTCAGACGTGGTCGCGCGAATTCGGAAAATACTTCGCGCAACCAGGCATCGATCCATTGTTGGTCAAGAAACCAACCCATTTCATGCGAGCGATGAGCAAAAGCAAAGCTTGTCCCAGCTTTAACATCATCGACAGAAGGCCCCATATACGACGTATCGCTTCGGTTCGGTAACACCTTGGTATCGAAAGCGAATGTGATGCGATGCGTATGTCCCTCTGGATCATCCCCTGCAGCGATTTCTGTAATGCGAACACGCGCCCAATTAGAAGGGCCTTCTTCGAAGCGCGAAGGTGGACTGAATCTGAAATAAGGAACGGGAAGCCAAACGTCGGCAAACAGTTTGAGTGATTGATCGAGACTGACATCCAAGCGCGAGGAAACAGGAGATTTTTTTTCATCAAACGAGAAATGCAATTTTCCTGTTCTTTCGTCCTCCTGCAAGCGACCGAGCGGCCCAGCCTCTCCAAGCTTGGCAAACTCTCCAGACTGACCTTTAACAATGAAGCTCGCGGCAAAATCCAAAAACTGGATGCCGCTTCCCATGATCAATGTGGTCTGATCTTCATAAGAAGTGATTTCTGACAGCATAGTGTCGCGTCCTGCTATTTGGGTGCGTGTCGCATGGACACGGGAAATGTTGCGCCGTTTTCATAACGGCCTTGACAGTTAGCTTGGCCATCTGGCTGAGGGGTACAGGTTACTTTAGGCAACGCAATGGATCCACCATCTGAACATGTCGCGACGCCGCCATCATTAATTTGCAAACTGTTGCCCTGCATTTGAGCGCTCACGGCTCCAACACATTGAGATCCATCGGTACGACGAATGGTCACCTTGCCTTGCCCTTTGCCCTGACTGAAGTCATATTCGATTCTTAAGGGCTTACCCGTCTTGGCGTCTTGAATCCCCGTCCCTGCAGACCACTTTCCATCAAGGAAACGCGTATCGCCTCCGTTGATGGCTTGCCGAGGAATCGTCATTGGACGCCCAAGAGGCTGTGCGACAGGCGTATTTCCGGAACCAGGTTGAGTCGCCGCGAGATCCGGCGGCGTGATCGTAAGTGGAGGGGGCACTTGTTGGGTAGACTGAGGAGGCGTCAATGGCGGCACTATTGGCACAGAAGGTGGCTCAAGCGTTGATGATTCTGCTGTAGGCGATTGAGCAACGGGAGCGCCAGCATCCGGCGTTTGAGAATTCGCAGCTACATCACCGCCAGGCGCAGGACTGATTAAATCAGCTGGAGCAGAACCTGGTGCTTCATTGCGCGAAGCAAGATCAGCACCCGCAACTGGGACGCTCACTCCGACTCTTGGATCACTCCCCGACCACCAACGACGCACCGTCGACACCCCACGATCGATCCAACCGTCTGGCACCGTTCTCACCGAAGAATCAACAGGGACAACAGACTGACCGGGAAGCACGGGTGGTTTGACCGTTTGTGTCGGAAGCGCAGGTAATGATGACGATGACGAGGGCAATGGTGTGACAGGCGCACAACTGCGCCACAAAAAAAACAAGAGCAATAAAAGCAGCAAGAGTAGCAATAACCACCACCACCAAGCCCTACGGGCCGGTTTATTCAGCGCAGCGACTGTCGGGGCTACGGTCGCTGCAGAGACAGGACGTAGGGATACAAAAGGATCCGCTGGCAATCCCGCACCTTGTGTATGAAACCCCCAAAATGCGATGACAGGCTCACCGTTGACTAAATAAATGAACTGAGTGTCGGGAAAATAAAATACTTTGCTCATTAAAGGCAAAACGGTGTTTTTTTCACGCTCTGCTTGCCCATCTCTGGACTCAGCAAGGCGCATTTTTTCAATCGCTGACTCAAGTGTTCGGTGTGCGGCATCCAATCTAGCGAGGGCATACTCCCGTTCTTGGCTTGAAGCGGCGGACCAGGGCACAACATCTCCCTCAACCGGCGCATACCAGTCCACCATGCTGCCATGTTGATTAGATTGGGGGATACCGAGGCAGTTTGCAGTGCTTGCACCTGCTTTTAAGCGAATCGCCTCACGCAGCTGAAAGGCCACTGCGTAAACCGGCTGTCCGCCTTCGCCGATTGCCTTGTAATGCTGAGGATTACCACTGACGAGTAGACTTCCAGCCATTCAATCGATTCCTCGTTGACGATCGCATTTGTTATAAAAAAGATAAGGAATGTTACCTGATGACAGCACGATTAAAATGAGATAAATGCTCTAGTGAGATATATTAACTTTTCTCTCTTGATCGCGTCACGTGAGTGACACCTCAAAATCCCGAATTCGAGACCTATCGATGAAAAACGCCTCCCCCTTTCATGCCGACCACTATCCTCGTGACCTCGTTGGCTACGGCGCCACCCCGCCTCAAGCCAACTGGCCCGGTCGAGCCAAAATCGCTGTTCAATTCGTCTTGAACTACGAAGAAGGGGCTGAAAACACGGTTTTAGATGGTGATCCAGGCTCGGAGCGATTTCTATCTGAAATCGTAGGAGCCGAAAGTTATCCTGCACGACACATGAGCATGGAATCGATCTACGAATACGGTTCTCGCGCAGGCGTTTGGCGAATACTAAGAGAATTTGAGCAAAGAAAGCTGCCATTGACGGTTTTTGGTGTTGCTGTCGCCCTCAAACGCCACCCAGAGCTCACAGCGGCCTTTCTCGAACAAGGTCATGAAATCGCCTGCCATGGTCTGCGCTGGTTGCATTATCAACATATGGATATTGATACAGAGCGCGCGCACATGAAAGCGGCCACCACCATCATCAAAGACCTCACCAAAGGTCAATGGCCCTTGGGTTGGTATACAGGACGCGATAGTCCTAATACCCGACAACTGGTCGTCGAACACGGCGGTTTTGAATACGATAGCGACAATTATGGTGATGATTTGCCATTTTGGACACAAGTGACCAAGTCTGATGGGACGAAAGTCCCCCACTTGGTTGTGCCCTACACGCTTGATTCGAATGACATGCGTTTTGCCACGCCTCAAGGCTTTAACACGGGTCAGCACTTTTTTGAGTATCTGCGCGATAGCTTTGACGTTCTCTACGCCGAGGGCGAAGGGCACCCCAAAATGTTGTCCATCGGCATGCACTGCCGTTTGCTCGGCCGCCCCGGGAGAATGATCGGCTTGCAAAGATTCCTAGACCATATCGCCCGACATGACAGGGTCTGGGTTTGCCGACGTATCGACATCGTACGCCACTGGAAACAAAACCATCCTTTTATGCAGAAATAATAGAAATTTCATTGTTGTTTACAAAAAACAATGTAATACTAATAAATGTTAGCTGTGTAAATGCTCAGTAGCCCTTTGGCCAATCTCGGAGAAAACCTCATGACCCAAACACAAAACACGGATGTTCAGCCTGCAAATGTCAATCCTGCAAATTCGCTGGTTAATGGTGCCAAGCTGATCGGCGAAGCTGTGCTGCCCGGCGCGAGCTTGCTCTTGGATGGCAAGTTCATTAATGGTGCGACGCACTCTGTTGCCGGCCTAGGAGCGCGTGCTGCCCTAGGTCCTTTGGGTGTTGCGCTGATTTGCGCGGATTCTTTCTCTAAATCCGTGACAAATAAATACCTCTGGGATCATATGTCTGACGCTTACAAATTTACGACTGAAAAACGTGCTGAAGCAAAAGCCGCCAAGGCAAAAGCTAAAGCCGAAGCTCAAGCTACGGCATCTGCCGAGACCCCTGAGACTGCTGCCGCATAAATTAACTCTCCTTGACCGATCGCTCTTTGTCGATTGGTTAATACATTTGCATCAGGCGACCTAGTTCAAAAACTGGTCGCTTTTTTGTACATCGCAATCGTCATTCTCGGTTAATGTTGCGTTCATCAAAATATTTGCCTGCTTGACGGGGCATTCAACCAATATGACTCAACACACACTCGAATTTAGAAGTGACAACTGCGGAAGCGCCGCACCCGAAATCGTTGACGCACTCGTACGTGCAAATCAAGGCACTGCGATAGGTTACGGCGCGGATGATCTCACCCTCAAACTCAACGAGACCCTGAGCACAATCTTTGAAACCTCAGTGCGTGTGTTTCCAATTCCAACGGGCACGGGCGCTAATGCACTTGCCTTGGCCTCGACAGGTACACCGTTTGGTGCTGTCTTCTGCAGCCAAGAAGCGCACATCAATACTTCCGAATGCAATGCCGTGGGTTTTTTTGGGAGCGGCCTCAAGGTCACACCTCTCGGCGGTATTCACGGCAAAGTTTGCCCTGAGTCGCTTGAAACACATCTTAACAATGCGGGCTTTGGTCAAGCGCATAAAAGTCAACCTGTCGCAGTCAACCTTGTTCAGGCGACCGACCTTGGTGCTGTTTATACCGTAGAGGAAATCAGCCGTATCAGCGCCCTCGCCCGCACGCGCAAACTGACTGTCCACATGGATGGCGCGCGTTTTGCGAACGCCTTGGCTTATCTGGGGTGTCGCCCTGCAGAAATGACTTGGAAGGTGGGCGTGGACATTCTTTCACTGGGCGTAACGAAAAATGGAGGCTTACTCAGCGACGCCATCGTCGTTTTTAATCCAGAGATCGCAGAGAACATCGGTTTTCATCTTCGGCGTGGTGGCATGATCTGGTCCAAGATGCGCTTTGCTTCGGCACAGATTTTGGCTTATGTGGAAAACGACCTTTGGCTAAAACTCGCACGCCAATCCAATGCGGCAGCTCAACAATTGGCCGCCGGCATTCAAAATACACCCGGCGCTCGTCTCATCGCTCCAGTCGAGGCCAACGAGCTATTCGTTGAAATGAGTGCCAATGCACTGGATCACCTCGCACGAGATGGCGTGTTGTACTACAGACGTGGTCCGCAGCTTGCTCGATTTGTTTGCCGTTGGGATACGACTGAGAATGAGATCAATCAATTATTGACCTTGATTGTGAGACACGCACACACCTGAAAACGGCTTAACTCCTAATATTTAAACTTCTTGAATCATTCGCATGAAGAAATACATATATCGTCTTATTTGTTTCACCATATTGGGTCTTTCAACTATTGTGATGAGTGCATCTGCATTTGCCTCTGGACTCACGCTTGCACAGTATCGAGAGTGGAATCGGGATCCTATCAAAAAAGAGATGCTCAATACATATACCGCTGGTATGGGTCAAGGCGTCACTTTTGCAAACGTCTATAACAAGACCCAAAAAATACCCATGATTTTTTGTCCTCCCAACACACTTCAAATAACAGGAGATCTGACCAATACTGTTCTTGCCAAATTCATCGCAAAGAATAGTTTCAAACCCACAGACGAAATATCGATCATTTTGATATTTGCGCTGAAAGATGCTTATCCTTGCTAGCGAACCTTCGAGTCCAATAAATTCATTAAAAAAGGGGTTAACTTTTTATAGTTAACCCCTTTTTAATGATGGTCTGATCGTCTGGCATCCTGCGTTCTTAAAGCTTGAGCGCACCCTCAATGCGTGTGTCAGCATCTATGCAGCGTTTTGTAAGCGTTATCAATCTAAGCCTAAACCCAACCCCCGTTCACGTTGGGGCGTCTGGCAACTCTGGCGGGAGGTGAACAAAAGGACCAAGTCAACTAAGAAAGTAAGCGTCCGGTCTGTACCGCCTAGCCGATAGTCGACTAATAAGAGAGTATAGATACCCATCTATATAAGTGGGTATCTATTTTGACCGATTACTCCGCCTTACCCTTTCGTAAAAGACCGCGCCATCACTACACGCTTGAGTTTAAGCGCAAAGCTATTGATCAGACGCTGCAACCCAATGCATCAGCCGCCGCAGTTGCATTGGCCCTTGGCATGAATGCTAATTTACTATTACGTTGGCGACGTGATTACCTCAGTGGCAAACTTGGCAAAGTCAAGCAGACCTCATTTGTCCCTGTAAGAGTATCTCACCCGGCTGATGCCACGGTGATTGAGAGAGAGTCTCCAGCGTCTGCACAACAAAATCATGGTGATACGATCGAAATCTTATTCGATCATATTAAGTTACGCATCAATGGTCGACCAGATGCGCATACTTTAAGAACTGTGATTGAGTCTTTGCGATCATGATCAGTCTTGCCTCTGGAACTCGGGTTTGGATTGCAGCAGGTGTCACTGACATGCGTCGAGGATTCGATGGTCTTGCTGCATTAGTGCAGGGCTCATTGCGTGAGGATCCCTTCAGTGGTCACGTGTTTGTGTTCCGTGGTCGTAAAGGTGATCGCATCAAAGTGCTTTGGTGGAGTGGCGATGGTATGTGCATGTTTGCAAAGCGTCTTGAGCAAGGTCACTTCGTATGGCCAGAGGCGGCGAGTGGGAGCGTTCATTTAACTGCAGCGCAACTCTCTATGTTGCTCGAAGGCATTGATTGGAGACGGCCTATTCGCACACATAAACCGACACAGGTTTGATATTTTGTATTAATACGACAGTTCGCTAAGAGCCGCATTTTAATTGGCTTTAGATGCGAAAATAAATTGAATGCATGAAGTGCATTTGATAAAATAATAGCTATGCAAACGAGCTCTCAACTCCCAACAACAGTCGCCGAATTACAGGCGATGTTGTCGGCCCAGTTTGCTGCAATCACTTCGCTCACAACTGAGCGAGATACATATAAAAAAGACATTGCTGAACTACGACTGAGCAAGATCAGCGACAGCGAGGAAATCAAGCGCTTGAGCTTACTCATCGCAAAGCTCAAGCGTATGGTGTTCGGTCAGAAGTCCGAGAAGCTGAGCATTCAAATCGCCCAACTCGAACTTGAGCTCGAAGAGCTGCACATTACCCAAGGCCTAAAGCTTCCTCTTGTTGAAGTTACCGAGTTCATCGAGCCGATTGAGCGCAGCGCACCTAAGCGTCGTCCCTTGCCCGAGCACCTGCCAAGAGATATTCATACGCATATGCCTGCCGAGGCTGCTTGCCCCGATTGCGGTGGGGACTGGAAAATGCTCGGTGAAGACATCAGCGAGATTCTTGAGTACATCCCTGCGAGTTATCGTGTCATTCGTCACGTGCGTCCGCGCATGACCTGTGCGTGCTGCGACCGCATGGCACAGGCTCCTGCGCCTAGCCGCCCGATTGCTCGCAGCCACTTCGGTCCCGGACTGATTAGCCATGTGATTGTGTCCAAGTACATGGATCACATGCCGATCTATCGCCAGTGCCAGCAGGCTGCGCGCGAGGGTGTTGAGCTAAGCGAGAGCACGGTGGGTGATGTGGTGGGTGGTGCGCATCAGTTACTGCGTCCGTTGATGGATGCGCTACGACGTTACGTGTTCTGCGCTACAAAACTCCATGCCGATGACACTCCGATCGACGTTCTTGCTCCTGGTAACGGAAAGACCAAACAAGGTCGACTCTGGGTCTACACCCGAGACGATAGGCCTGCGGGCGATACCTCAGCACCAGCAGTCTGGTTCAGATACTCTGCTGATCGTAAAGGGATCCATCCCCAAGCTCACCTGAAAGATTACGCGGGCGTGCTGCAAGCCGATGCGTATGCGGGCTACAACCCGATTTACGAATCTGGCCGTGTACTTGAGGCCGCCTGTTGGGCGCATGCCAGACGAAAGTTCTACGATATCCACGCAGCACAACCAACACCGATCACTTCTTATGCGTTGGCACAAATCGCAGATCTCTACAAAGTCGAAGCCGGTATCCGAGGCAGTCCGCCCGAACGAAGGCGAGAAGTCAGGCAAGA
>JANQYI010000016.1 GCA_030728985.1 Burkholderiaceae bacterium
TGGCGGAGAGGGTGGGATTCGAACCCACGGTGGATTTGCACCCACGCCTGATTTCGAGTCAGGTACATTCGACCACTCTGCCACCTCTCCGGCGCGTGCAATTGTGTGGATCAATCGCGATGCAGCTAGCGCTACACCTTGGGTCAAGGGCGTCATTCTAGCAGAAACAGGACTGTAAGCCGCTACACTAGAGGGATCTATATTGCGATGAACATTGCCATCAACCTTTACGCCGGATGAAGCCATGCTATTTCTATTGTCGCCTGCTAAAAAACTTGACTACGACTCCGCTGTCCAGACTGAAACCCATACCCAGCCTTTGTTTGTCAAAGAAGCGGCACAACTGATCAAGGTGCTCAAAACTCAGAGCACCGAGGATGTCGCCGAACTGATGGATTTGAGCCCCGCGTTGGCAAAGCTAAACGTTGACCGTTACGCTGCTTGGAAGCCAACGTTCACGCAGGCCAATGCCCGCCAGGCTGTTCTGGCTTTTAATGGCGATGTCTATGAGGGCCTTGAAGCCGCCACGCTCAAAGAAAAAGACCTCGAGTGGGCGCAGGATCACGTCGCGATCTTGAGTGGTCTGTATGGTGTGCTGCGCCCCTTGGACCTGATGCAACCCTATCGTCTGGAAATGGGCACCAAAATTGCAAATCCCGGTGGTGCCAATCTCTATCAGTTTTGGGCTAAAACGATCGCGCCGTATTTGAATGAACGCTTGGCCAAGGATAAAGATCCGATCATTGTGAATCTGGCCTCCGAAGAGTATTTCAAGTCTGTGGATCAAAAGGCGCTTAAAGCCCGGGTGATTCAGTGCGTATTTCAGGATGCCAAAGGTCCGATTTGGAAGGTCGTCAGCTTTCACGCTAAACGTGCGCGAGGTCTGATGGCACGTTTTGCGATTGAAAAGCGTATTGCTAAACCCGAAGGCTTACAAAAATTTGCGAGCGAAGGCTACGCGTTTGCGCCAGGAGTATCTACGGAAGACAAACTCGTATTCCGTAGACCCGAATAATAAATCCTCACACTAAAGCGACTTAATGCATGCTCCAGCCGTGGCTAACGACAACGGATTGACCTGTCAGTGCACTGCTTTCAAAGCCCGCTAAAAACGCAACGACGTTAGCCACATCTTCGGTAGTCGTGAATTCGCCATCTACGGTGTCTTTGAGCATCACGTTCTTGATGACTTCCGCTTCAGTGATCTTGAGTGCTGCAGCTTGCTCGGGAATTTGCTTGTCGACCAGCGGTGTACGAACAAAGCCTGGGCAGACCACGTTGGCGCGGACCCCTTTGGGGCCGCCTTCTTTGGCGACCACGCGTGCAAGCCCCAAGATGCCGTGTTTGGCCGCGACATAGGCGGCTTTCAAGCGCGATGCCTCGTGCGAGTGCACCGAACCCATATAAATGATCGAGCCGCCTTTGCCGCCAGCGTACATGTGTTTAATAGCCGCTTTGGTGGTGAGAAACGAGCCATCGAGGTGGATCGCGATGATTTTTTTCCAATCAGCAAAAGGAAAGTCCTCGATGGGATGCACGATTTGGATACCCGCATTGGCCACCAAAATATCGATCCCTCCGAATGTCTGAGCGGCCAAATCCGTTCCGGCATTGACTGCAGCTTCGTCGGTGACGTCCATGACGACGCCCATGGCCTTGCCACCCGCTTGTTTGATTTCCTCAGCCACCTTGTCTGCCGCAGCCTGATTTAAATCAGCGATCACAATCGTCGCGCCCTTGCTGGCGAGTTTTAGCGCACACTCGCGACCAATCCCGCTTGCCGCCCCGGTAATCAGTGCAACTTTATTTTGTAGTGACATATCAAACTCCTGAGGGATAGTATGTGGGTCTTGTAAGCTGTCCAGCACATTGTAAAACGGCTGTCAGCTGTCATCAGGTCAATTCTGATGATGTGGAGGGCGGTCGAATGTGACGATGTATCACCGATATTTCTGCGTCGATATTCGTAATGGTTTTTTGTAACTGAACCATTGGGTAGGCGAAATTTGGCAAGCTTCCATCCACGATCGGCGCGGGGAGTGGTGGTAATGGATCGCGTTGATCTGCTTGCAGGTGAGGAATGATTGTCGACAGATGATCCGTCACAATCGGATTGGGCTGTGGGGACGTGGTGAGTGCATGCATGACTGCATTGATTTGAGAGGCCAGCATATGCGTTTGAATCATCAGATTGTTGAATTCAATCACATGCCATTGACGCGCGCGCGGTTCCAACATCATGCGATAAATGGCCTCGGCAAAGTTACTGAGGGCGACATAGACATTTTTACGCGTCAGCCGCCAGGCAACTTCGGCGCGATGAATATCAACGCTCTGTGGATCTTTTTTATGCGCATGCAGCGTATCAACGTAGTGCAAGCCCGCGCGCAAATACTCCCGGTTGGCGTTGATGGCCGCACGCGACAGAGAGGGCATAAACTGCGCCTCCCACCAAGGGAGGAAATAGCTGCAGGCAAAAGAAATGACCGAGCCAATCAGTGTGTCGATGGCACGATCCGAGATGATCGTTGTCGCACTCGGGTCGACAAAGTGAAACGCGAGCAGCACGGCATTGGTATTAAAGACCGAAGCCATCATGTAATTGAGTTGCAGCAGACTGCCACCAATGATGGTGGACAAGACCATCGCTGCAAAAAGCCAGGTATTGTTATCGGTGCTGTATAAGGTTCCAAGCGCTACCACGCAACCAATGAGCGTGCCAAACAGTCGCCAACCGTTGCGTTGTCGCGTCAAGGCAAATCCCGGCTTCATGATGATGATCACCGTGAGCAAAATCCAGTAGCCTTGAGGTGCAAGGGCCGGAATCAAGGTCCAGACAGCCATAGCCATGGCGGCCGCCAGCGTGACGCGCAAGGCATAACGGCAAATCGGCGAATCCAGTCTTAAATTGCTGGTGATCATGCCAAAGCGATATTTTTCACGCGAGAGGAATTGACTCAGTGATTGATCGAATACTGTTGGTTGGAGGGTCTCGGTGTTTTTGCTTCTATCGGTAAAGGTGATCATGCGCTCGACCGTATTGGCGCTATGACGCAAACGTCGCAAAATCTCCACACACAAACGATAGACATCAGGCTCTCTGAGCGCATAACCATTACGCTCCATCTGATCGATTTCAAACTCCAGCGCGCGCAATTCTGCCTTGACACTATTGCGCGGGTTGGCTTTGCGTTCGCGTGCGACGGCCATGGCGATCCGATCTAGGTCGACGGACATTTTATAGAGCGCATCTCGCATAAAAATCAGGATGTCCGAGTCTGCGAGTTTTGCGCGCAGCAGGGAATAGTCCGTTCTGGTGGCAACCAGTGTGTCGAGAATTTCGATGGTGCCGACAAAAAGATTCCAAAGCATGATCCGCTTTGGTTGATCCGTTGTGACGTTTCCAGACAGACCTCTGAGCACCATGTCGCGTGCAGCTTGTTGTTTGTCCGTCATCTCCGATTGACTGGCGATAAGTTTGCGATAGCTTTCATCGAGGTCACGATCGATGTTGTACATATCCGCCCGTTGTGCAACATAGTCGGACGTTGCAAAGAGTGACACCGAGAGCGCTTGTTCTTTTTCCCTCAGGTTCATCGCCCGACTGAGCGAATAGCTAAAAACTGTATAGAACAATCCCCCACAAAAAGAGGTCAGGGTGTGCAGCCAGATCTGATCTGCCTCGAGGGCCTCGTGCATGGTGACTGTCATCAGCAGCAGGCAAGCAAAACCGATTTGGCCCCCTTTTTTGCCATACACAGACAGCATGGAGTAGGCAAAACATTGGCCTATGATGGCGAGCCATAAAAGCAGTGGGTAGTTAAAGGCCAAACTTGTAATTGCCACCGTCAGGGTGCTGAGCAGAGTCCCTCCCAGCATCTCCCAGCGACGATTTTCGTGGGGCCCCGGCTGGTCGATAAAGGCGACGCACAAAGCGCCGAAGGTCGCGACCAGTCCAGTTGTGTACAAGCCGAAGATGCCGCCCAGAATAGTGACTGGCAGCAACGTGCCCGCCGCGCGTCTGATGCCACTGTATAAGTGGTGGCTATATATAAAACGTTGAAGTTGGCTGGCAGTTTCGTTCATAAATCCTGTGTGCACTGCAGCAAAATGAGTCTAAGTCATCACTCTAGCGGAGTCGGACTGAGGTGACAACTCCCCTTTGATCAGAACAAGAGATTTGCGCTGCGGCGCACAACACGTTAAAGTAATGGACTCGGACGAAAAACGCTTATCGTTTTTTTCGATCGATGGCGTTCAACATTGGGTCATCACCCTTTTTTGCTGCGTCAACACGTAAACTTTTGCAGCTGTCCTTGCCATAAGCTCGGGTCAGCTGCTTCCGTTTCGATCCAGTGCACCCCTGTTGGGTGCGTGCTTAGCCTGATGGCGAATGCGTGTCAAGTTGGCAAGGTGGTCGGGTGGCCAAGCTCTGTGAGTTTGAAAACGTCGATGCATGTTGCGGTTCTTGTCGCGGTTCAGTGTCTCTAACAAAAAGAGCGCAGTCATAGTGGCGAAGCCGGTAATGAAAGGAATGATCTCATGGAACTCAATGGCGCAGATATCGTCACGCGCGTCCTCGCCGAAGAAGGCGTAGAACACTTGTTTGGCTACCCCGGTGGCGCAGTCCTCTACATTTACGACGCGATCTACAAGCAAGAAAAAGTCAAACATATTTTGGTGCGACACGAGCAGGCTGCGGTGCATGCTGCAGATGC
Source organism: Burkholderiaceae bacterium (assembly GCA_030728985.1). Taxonomy (GTDB): domain Bacteria; phylum Pseudomonadota; class Gammaproteobacteria; order Burkholderiales; family Burkholderiaceae_B; genus Zwartia. Next base: position 4,719 of record JANQYI010000016.1, read on the forward strand.
CTATTCGCGCTCTTCCAACAAAGTCGGTGTGTGCCTGGTCACCAGTGGTCCTGGCGTGACAAATGCGGTCACAGGTATCGCCACCGCCTATATGGACTCTATTCCGATGGTCATCATCAGTGGTCAGGTGCCGACGCACGCCATTGGTGAAGATGCCTTCCAAGAGTGCGATACGGTCGGCATTACCCGACCCTGCGTCAAGCACAATTTCCTGGTGCGTGATGTCAAAGATCTCGCGGACACGATGCGCAAGGCGTTTTATATCGCCCGCACGGGAAGGCCTGGCCCTGTTTTAGTGGATATTCCCAAGGACGTCAGTTTTGCGCATTGCAAGTACTCGCCTCCCAAAGCTGAGCCTGTCATGCGTTCCTATTCGCCTGTGGTCAAAGGTCACCAAGGGCAAATCAAAAAAGCGGTGCAGATGTTGCTGCAGGCTGAGCGGCCGATGATTTATAGCGGCGGCGGCGTGATTTTGTCGGATGCTTCACCGGAGCTCAATCAGTTCGTCAAAATGATGGGTGCGCCTTGCACCAATACCTTGATGGGATTGGGGGCTTATCCCTTCTCAGACAAGCAGTTTGTCGGCATGCCTGGTATGCATGGCACTTACGAGGCCAACATGGCGATGCAGCATTGCGATGTGCTGATTGCAGTCGGTGCGCGATTCGATGACCGAGTGATTGGCAACCCCAAGCATTTCGCTCAAAATCCACGCAAAATTATCCATATCGACATCGATCCTTCGTCCATCTCCAAGCGCGTCAAGGTCGATGTGCCGATCGTGGGTAACGTCAAAGATGTGCTGATCGAGTTGATATCCCAGTATCAAGCTGCGGTTGCAGAAACGCGTCCTAATACTGATGCCTTGGCCAAGTGGTGGCAACAGGTTGAGGTTTGGCGTGGCAAAGAATGCATGAAATTTGCCGACTCGACGGAGCTCATCAAGCCCCAGTCCGTGGTGCAAAAGCTCTGGGAGGTGACCGACGGTGATGCTTACATTACGTCGGATGTCGGGCAGCATCAGATGTGGGCGGCTCAGTATTACGGCTTTGATAAGCCCCGCCGCTGGATCAACTCTGGTGGTCTTGGCACGATGGGTGTGGGTTTGCCCTACGCGATGGGCGTTCAGATGGCCCATCCTGACGCAACCGTCGCTTGTATCACCGGCGAAGGCTCCATCCAGATGAACATCCAAGAGCTTTCGACGTGCCGTCAATATCACCTGACACCCAAGATCATCTGCCTGAACAACCGATATCTCGGGATGGTGCGTCAATGGCAGCAGATTGATTACTCCTCGCGTTATTCGGAGTCCTACATGGACGCGCTGCCCGATTTCGTTAAACTGGCTGAGGCTTACGGTCACGTTGGTATGCGGATCGATAAGCCCTCCGATGTGGATGGCGCTCTGCGCGAAGCCTTCAAACTCAAAGATCGCCTCGTGTTTATGGACTTCATTACGGATCAAAGCGAAAACGTCTGGCCGATGGTCAAGGCGGGTAAGGGCTTGACCGAAATGTTGCTCGGTTCTGAAGATCTATAAGGGGACCTCCATGAAACATATTATTTCTGTTCTGATGGAAAATGCCCCTGGCGCGTTGTCACGCGTGGTGGGTTTATTTTCCGCGCGTGGTTACAACATTGAAACCCTGACCGTGGCCCCAACCGAAGACAACACGCTGTCTCGATTGACGCTCGTGACGATGGGTTCGGATGATGTGATCGAACAAATCACCAAGCATTTGAATCGACTGGTAGATGTGATTAAGGTCGTTGACCTGACCGAGGGCTCTCACATTGAGCGTGAGCTCATGTTGATCAAGGTTCGAGCAGTCGGTAAAGAGCGTGAGGAAATGAAACGGATGGCGGATATTTTCCGTGGTCGCATCATCGACGTTACCGACAAGGCCTACACCATCGAACTGACGGGTAACCAAGACAAGATTCAGGCGTTTATCGACGCCTTGGATCGAAGTGCGATTTTGGAGACTGTCCGTACAGGCGTCTCCGGAATCGGTCGCGGCGAGCGAATCCTAAAGCTTTGATTTGCTGCGCAATATTGAACGTTTTTCCAATGATCCATTGCATTCAATTTACAAAAATTTGGAGCCTAGAATGAAGGTTTTTTACGATAAAGATTGTGACCTGTCCCTAATCAAAGGCAAGACAGTTGCCATCATTGGCTACGGCTCACAAGGTCATGCGCACGCGCTGAACCTGCACGAGTCAGGCGTCAAAGTTGTGGTGGGTTTGCGCAAAGACGGCGCTTCCTGGAGCAAAGCGGCTAACGCAGGTTTGAAAGTCGCTGAAGTCGCCGATGCCGTCAAGTCTGCCGACCTCGTCATGATGTTGCTGCCCGACGAAAATATCGCTCAGGTTTATCGTGAAAGCGTCCACAACAACATCAAGCCTGGTGCGGCCCTGGCGTTCGCACATGGTTTCAACGTGCATTACGGTCAAGTCGTTCCCCGCGCTGATATCGACGTTGTCATGGTCGCTCCTAAGGCACCCGGTCACACTGTGCGAGGTACGTACTCTCAAGGTGGCGGTGTGCCATCTCTGGTGGCGGTCCATCAGGACAATTCGGGCTCGGCGCGCGATGTCGCGTTGTCCTACGCATGCGCGATTGGTAGCGGTCGCGCTGGTGTCATCGAGACAAACTTCCGCGAAGAGACAGAAACAGATTTGTTCGGTGAGCAGGCCGTCCTGTGCGGTGGTACGGTCGAATTGATCAAAGCGGGCTTTGATACGCTGGTTGATGCCGGCTATGCACCTGAAATGGCCTACTTCGAGTGCTTGCACGAGCTTAAGTTGATTGTGGATCTGATTTATGAGGGCGGTATCGCCAACATGAATTACTCGATCTCCAATAATGCTGAGTTTGGCGAGTACGAGACAGGCCCTAAGGTTGTAACTGAAGCTACACGCGAAGCAATGCGCCAGTGCCTCAAGGACATCCAGACTGGCGAATATGCCAAGCGCTTTATCCTTGAGAACCAAGCTGGAGCGCCTGCGCTGATTTCGCGCCGTCGCATCAATGCTGAATCGCAAATCGAAGTGGTGGGTGCCAAGTTGCGCGCCATGATGCCTTGGATCGCTGCAAACAAATTGGTCGACAAGACTAAGAACTGATTCCATATAAATCAGTCCGCATGTGAAACACGCCCTTCGGGGCGTGTTTTTTTGGGTTAACCTTCTACTATGAATACACCTCCCTATCCTCACCCGATTATTGCTCGCGAGGGTTGGCCTTTTCTGGCTGGCTCGATCCTGATTGCTTTGCTCGTGACATGGTGGTCACCGGCTTGGTCTATTTTGTTCTGGATCATTGCGATTTTTGTTTTGCAATTTTTTCGTGATCCAGCCCGCTCAGGCTCAACCGAACCCCTCGCGGTGATTTCACCAGCGGATGGTCGGATCGTCGTGGTCCAAGAAACTGAGGATCCCTATGCAAAGCGCAAGGCGCTCAAGATCAGTGTTTTCATGAATGTTTTTAATGTGCATAGCAACCGATCGCCTGTTGATGGGGAGGTCCTGATGACGCAATATTTTCCCGGCAAGTTTTTCAATGCCGCCTTGGATAAGGCCTCTTTGGAAAACGAGCGTAATGCGATGGTATTACGAACGCCTCAAGGGCATGCCGTGACCGCCGTTCAAGTCGCCGGCTTAGTGGCCAAGCGCATTCTTTGTTACACCAAACAAGGTGAAACGTTGTACCGTGGTCAACGTTATGGTTTTATACGATTTGGATCGCGCGTTGATGTCTACTTACCTCTGGGCTCACGCGCCCGTGTAGCGATCGGTGACAAGGTCAGTGCGACCACAACCGTACTGGCCGATTTGCCCGAAACGATAGAGTGATCAAAATCCATGCCTGTTGAACCTTTACGCGACCCCGCACAACGCCACCGCAGTATTTACTTGCTGCCCAATGCGTTCACGACCGCAGCACTGTTCGCGGGGTTCTATGCAGTTGTTCAAGCGATGAACAATCGTTTCGAGATAGCTGCGATCGCGATTTTTGTCGCGATGGTACTCGACGGGATGGACGGACGCATTGCGCGACTGACTAAAACAACCTCGGCGTTCGGTGAACAGTATGACTCGCTCTCGGACATGACGTCCTTTGGTGTCGCACCCGCACTCGTGATGTACGAGTGGATGCTCCATGACTTGGGGCGTTGGGGATGGCTTGCGGCCTTTGTCTATGTTTGCGGCGCGGCCTTGAGGCTTGCGCGTTTTAACACCAACATTGCCGTGGTCGACAAAAGGTTTTTTCAAGGTCTTCCCAGCCCCGCGGCTGGCGCGCTCATCGCCGGGTTTGTCTGGTTGGTCGTGGATAACCGCTTACAGGTGCCCAAAGAATTACTGGCTTGGACAGCTTTTGTGATTACGCTTTATTGTGGCGTGGCGATGGTGTCCAATTTGCCTTTTTATAGTGGCAAGTCCTTTGCTTTAGGGCGCAGTGTCCCCTTTTGGGTGATGCTGGTTTTTGTCGCTGTTTTTGTGTTTATTTCTAGCAATCCCCCCGTCATCCTGTTTGGCTTGTTTATTGTGTATGGCCTCTCGGGATGGGGGGTCTGGCTCTGGCGTTGGCAGCGCGCACGCAGCACCTAAGATTTAGCGACGCCCCCAGGTGCCGTCATCTAAAGTCACAGGATCTGGAGCAGGGTGAAACCGGTTGACGAGGTTGCCTTGCGGGCCCATGTAGACATACATCATCGATGCCCAAACTTCGTCTTGTTTGTAGCGATACGCCCAGACAATTTCGTGACCCTTCGCAACACCGTATTTGTTGGCGGGCTCACCAAACTCGCACAGTACTTGCTTGTCAGTCCAGCGGCCTGTCGCCAGCTTTTGAAAATTGGCATCGGTCAGAAGCTGTTGCAGTCCGACGACCGTCCCCTGCGGGGTCGTATTCGTGCCCCAGGAGTATTGCCCATAAGGTTGCATGGTCCAGATCAGGCGTTCCGTTCCGTCCTCTCGCTTGCAGGTCGTGGAGGGTTTGCCAAGTTTTTGAATCGCTTCGGCCACCGGCATGCCAGGTTTGACGGATTGGAAGTTGGCGCAACCCGCCAATATCGCGATTGAAGACAGGACAAACGCCAAGCGACCAGCGCGCAGAGAGCGCTTTGAGAGGCGGTTGTCGGAGTTGGCGGGGGAAGTCATCGTCAATTTGGTCATAGAAAAGCTCTTTTTAGGGCTGCTGTGGGCTCTGAATAGAGCCAATTGTGTTCATTTTAGCCAATCGGCTATAATACCGGGGCATTATCTTTATGTTGAGTTGTTTTATTTAATCACGTCAGGACGCCTCGGTCCTGACGCTTGTCATCTGAGGTTATAGAAAATGTCTGTTGCTGATATTAATAAATCTGACATCGTCGCGCAATATCAACGCGCGCAGGGCGATACAGGTTCACCAGAAGTTCAAGTGGCTTTGCTGACCGCTCGCATCAATGAGCTGACAGGTCACTTCAAAACCCACATGAAAGACCATCACTCACGACGCGGCCTGCTGCGCATGGTGAGTCGTCGTCGTAAGTTGCTAGATTATCTCAAGAGCCGCAACCCAGATTCCTATCGTGCTCTGATCGAAAAACTCGGTCTGCGTAAGTGATCGGTATCCATGGGGCAGTCTCCCCGTGAGTCAACCGTGGTCGGTGCGGCACTACTGCCGCAACGTCCACGGTTTTTCATTTGTAAGGAATAAATTGTCATGTTCAATAAAGTGACCAAATCGTTTCAGTATGGACAACATACTGTCGTGCTCGAGACAGGTGAAATTGCTCGCCAGTCTTCAGGCGCTGTGCTCGTCACGGTCGAGGATACTGTCATCCTTGCCACCGTTGTTGCAAAAAAAGATGCAAAAGCAGGGCAGGATTTTTTCCCACTGACCGTGGATTACATTGAAAAAACCTATGCTGCCGGCAAGATCCCCGGTGGATTTTTCAAGCGCGAAGGCAAGCCTTCCGAGAAAGAAACGCTGACTTCGCGTCTGATCGACCGTCCGCTGCGTCCATTGTTCCCTGAGGGTTTCTACAACGAAGTTCAGGTCATCATTCACGTGTTGTCCTGCAACCCCGAAATCGACCCTGATATCCCTGCGATGATCGGCGCCTCAGCGGCCTTAGCGGTTTCAGGTATTCCGTTTAACGGCCCAATCGGCGCTGCCCGTGTGGGTTACATCGACGGCCAATATCTGGTCAATCCCACCGCCACCCAGCTCAAGACCTCACAGATGGATCTCATCGTGGCAGGTACAGAAGCTGCTGTCCTGATGGTGGAGTCCGAGGCGCAACAACTGTCCGAGGAAGTCATGCTCGGTGGTGTGGTGTTTGGCCATAACGCCATGCAAGCGGTGATCGGCGCGATCAATGACCTCGTGCGCGAGGCTGGCAAGCCCGATTGGGACTGGCAGCCTGCAGCCAAAAACGAAGCGCTGATCGCTTCGGTGACGGCCGCTGCTCAGGATGCACTCTATGCTGCCTATCAGACACGCCAAAAGCAAGAGCGCACGACGCAATTGCGTCAGGTGTATTCAAGCGTTCACGCCAAGCTTGCAGAGGCCGCAGTCGCCCAAGGCGTCTCCGCACCCGATGGCGTGACGGTTGATAACATCTTGTTTGATCTCGAAGCCAAAATCGTCCGCAGCCAGATTTTGAGTGGTGAGCCACGTATCGATGGCCGTGACACACGCACTGTACGTCCAATCGAAATTCGTTTGGGTGTATTGCCTCGCGTTCACGGTAGCGCGTTGTTTACGCGCGGCGAGACACAGGCGCTTGTCATTGCGACACTCGGCACTAAGCAAAACGAGCAAATCATTGATGCGCTCATGGGTGAGTACCGTGACCGTTTCCTGATGCACTACAACATGCCTCCTTTCGCAACCGGCGAAACGGGTCGCGTGGGGACACCCAAGCGCCGCGAAATCGGTCATGGTCGGTTGGCCAAGCGTTCGCTCGTACCCTTGTTGCCCGATGCTCAGGATTTCCAGTACACCATTCGCTTGGTCTCTGAAATCACCGAGTCAAACGGTTCGTCCTCGATGGCGTCCGTGTGCGGTGGTTCACTGGCCATGATGGATGCTGGCGTGCCTCTCAAGGATCACGTGGCAGGTGTGGCCATGGGTCTGATCCTCAACGAGGGCAAGTTTGCCGTGTTGACCGATATCCTGGGTGATGAAGATCATCTCGGCGATATGGACTTCAAAGTGGCAGGTACCGAAAACGGTATTACTGCCTTGCAGATGGACATCAAAATCCAGGGCATTACCAAAGAAATCATGCAAGTCGCTTTGGCTCAGGCCCGCGATGGTCGTCTGCATATTTTGAACAAAATGCGCGAAGCCATTCAAAATTCGCGCGGTGAGCTTTCAGCGTTTGCACCACGCATGCTGAGCATGAAGATCAATCCAGAAAAGATTCGTGATGTGATCGGTAAAGGCGGTGCGACGATTCGTGCGCTGACCGAGGAAACCGGTTGCCAGATCGATATCTCTGATGATGGCACGATCGTGATTTCGAGCGCTGATCTTGATCGCGCCCATGAGGCTCAGCGTCGTATCACTGATTTGACGGCGGATGTCGAAGTCGGCCAAGAGTACGACGGCAGCGTCTTGCGATTGCTCGATTTTGGCGCGATTGTTCAGGTTCTGCCTGGCCGCGATGGTCTCTTGCATATTTCCGAGATCGCCAATTACCGTATCGCCAACATCAATGACGTACTCAAGGTCGGTCAGGCTTTGCGTGTCAAGGTCATCGAAGCGGATGATAAGGGCCGTCTGCGTTTGTCGGTCAAAGCCATTGGTGGCATTGAGCAGCAAGGTGGCGCACCAGCCGCTGATGCTGCCGCCGCGCCTGCCGCAGCCGCTCCAGAGGCGCCCGCTCAGTAAGCACTGACGGTCACCGATTAAAGCCCTGTCCGGTCACAAGCCGACAGGGTTTTTTTGCGCCCGTTCATAGAGCCCGGCCAAGCGAAACAGGCGATCCCGACGCAACATGCCCACCATGGGTTCCGGCTGCCTTCTTCCGCTAGAGACTAACTCGGCGACCGTGAGGTCAAGAGCCTCAGAGAGTGGTTGACGATGCGTGGGCCACCATTGAGAGAGTAAACGATCGGGATCAATCAAGCCCAACTGTTGGCGTCTGAGTTCAGAGCGACTGAAGTCCTTGATATTCCATGTCAGTACACTTACGGGACCAAGATGCGCGGCTACGACAGCCGCAATGCCCGTGGCCGCAACGTGTTTATCTTTGCGATCGGTATGCTTGAGCGGGGCTTCGTGAAGCGTGACATCGCCCATGTTCGCCGCAGGGAACTGCGTTTGCATGCGCTGCCACTCAGTCTGTAATAGTTCGGGATCGATGGGCCAGAGGCGCGCTGCATTACGCTGCCATTCTTGGCCAATCTTGTCAGTCCAAAGCGGATCAAACAGTCCGGCGCGAGCGAGATTAAGTAAAAGGGGGCGCAACAAGCCTGACATCATGATGCAGGCATCCATGACAAAAGCAGGACGCTGTGAATCGTTAAGAGCAGGCGGTTGGGCTTCGATCATGCATTGACTACATTATGTCAGAGCAAGTTTCGCAGCTCGGACGATGGTTTGCGCATCCACACCAAAAAATGCTCTGAGCGCAGCGCGGGTGTCGCTGCGGCCAAAACCATCTGTACCCAGTGTCATATAACGACGACTCGAGGGAGTGTAAGCACGTACTGTTTCAGGAACCGCGCGCACATAATCGGTCGCCGCAATAATAGGACCTTGGCTCTTGGAGAGCTGCTGATAGATAAATGGTACACCAGGAGCGGGTTCACCCTTGAGTGCCGCTTGTTCGCAAGACAAGCCGTCGCGCGCGAGTTCGCTCCAGCTCGTGATGCTGTAGACGGACGCTGTGATGCCCTCAGCGCAGAGCGCTTGAGCCGCTTTAATGACCTCGGTCAAAATCGCGCCCGAGCCTAGCAAGGTCACTTGGGCCGTTTCTTTTTTGGCTCGATAGACATTAAAAAGATAGGCCCCGCGAATAATGTCTTCGCGTACGTTTTCTGGCAAGGACGGTTGAGCGTAGTTTTCGTTCATGAGCGTGATGTAATAAAACACATCTTGTTGCTCAACCATCATCTCACGTACGCCCTGATCAATGATCACGGCCATCTCGCCCGCAAAAGCGGGATCGTAGGCTTTGCAATTTGGAATGGTGGCCGCATGGAGATGACTTGAACCATCCTGATGTTGCAGGCCCTCGCCGCCGAGGGTCGTGCGGCCAGACGTTGCACCCAATAAAAATCCGCGTGGACGTTGGTCCGCTGCGGCCCAGATCTGATCACCGACGCGCTGGAAACCAAACATGGAGTAATAAATATAAAACGGCAACATCGCCAGGCTGTGCACGCTGTAGCTTGTCGCTGCCGCGGTCCAGCTGGCAATCGCACCCGCCTCGGAAATACCTTCTTCGAGGATTTGGCCGTCGAGGGCTTCGCGGTAGCTCAACACCGAGCCGATATCTTCGGGTGCGTAGCGTTGACCCACGCTCGAATAAATACCCACTTGTTTAAATAAATTAGCCATACCAAAAGTACGCGCCTCGTCGGCGACGATAGGGACGATGCGCGGCCCCAAGACGGGGTCTTTGAGTAAGTTACCGAGCACGCGTACAAACGCCATCGTCGTGCTCATTTCCTTGCCCTCTGCTTGAGTGGCAAATTGGCTGTATTGCGACATCTCTGGGACAGCAACAATTTCGCATGTCGTTTCACGTTTGGGTAAATAGCCACCGAGTACTTCACGATGCTTGAGTAAATATTGCATCTCCGGACTCTCTGGTGCGGGGCGATAAAAGCTCAGTGAGGTCGCCTCTTCGTCACTCAGGGGCAGATTAAAGCGATTGCGAAACTCGATCAGATCGTTGTCATCGAGTTTTTTCTGGCTATGCGTGGTCATTTTGCCTTGACCTGCGCTACCCATGCCATAGCCTTTTTTGGTGTGCGCCAAAATCACCGTGGGTTGCCCTTTGTGATTAGCTGCCGCCGCGTACGCTGCATGAATCTTGACCAAATCATGCCCGCCGCGCTTGAGGCGATCGATTTGGTCGTCCGTCATGCCCTGGGCGAGACGCGCAAGCTCCTCGTTTTGTCCGAAAAAAGTATCACGGTTAAAACGACCATCTTTGGCGGCGAACGTTTGCATTTGTCCATCGACAGTATTCGCAAAAGCTCGGGTGAGGGCGCCTGTCAAATCGCGAGCGAACAAACCATCCCAGTCGCTGCCCCATACCAGCTTGATGACATTCCAGCCCGCGCCAGTGAAAAGCTTTTCCAGCTCATCAATGATGCGTCCATTGCCGCGCACCGGGCCGTCTAGGCGTTGCAGGTTGCAATTGACGACCCAGACTAAATTATCCAGACCCTCGCGCGCAGCCAGCGTTAAAGCGCTCATGGACTCAGGTTCATCCATTTCACCGTCACCAAATACCCCCCAGACCTTGCGTGCGTCACAATTCAGTAAATTGCGATGGGTGAGGTAGCGCATAAAGCGGGCGTGATAAATTGAGCTGATCGGACCGATGCCCATCGAGCCCGTGGGAAATTGCCAGAACTCAGGCATGAGCCAGGGATGCGGGTAACTCGACAGACCCTGCGCCCCATGTTCAATCGCCTGGATTTCTTGACGGTAATGCAGCAAGTCCTGCTCTTGAAGTCTACCTTCAAGATAGGCGCGCGCATATACACCCGGTGCGCTATGAGGCTGAAAGAAAACCAAGTCGCCACGGTGCTGCCCCGGACCTGTGCCGTGACGTGCTTCAAAAAAGTGATTGAAACCGGTTTCAAATAAGTCTGCGGCGCTAGCGTAGCTCGAGATGTGCCCGCCGAGTTCACCGTAGGCCTGATTAGCCCGAACCACCATGGCCAGTGCGTTCCAGCGCATGATCGAGGCGAGCCGCTCTTCGATCGCAAGGTCTCCAGGGAAAACCGGCTGCTGATCCACAGAGATCGTATTGACGTAAGGCGTGCTGAGTTCGGGCCGCCAGCCAACTTGCGCAGTATTGGCCGTGCGGACAAGCTCATCGAGCAAAAACTTGGTGCGCTCAGGCCCCTCGCTCTCCAAGACTGCCAGCAAGGCCTGTTTCCATTCTTGTGTCTCTTGGCGATCTGTATCGGTTGCGGCTTGAAGCCAGGAGGAGGGGCGGGGATCGATCGCAGCGTTCATGTTGGATGGTCTTTATAAATGCTTATTAGTGGATATTCGGTATTTTAGGGACTTGTCCGCGGCATTTGATGCCTTAATGATGGATTAAAATGATAATATGAAGCATTAAATTCTGATTTTTTACTAAAAACAGCATAATGAAACTAGATTCGATCGATTTAAAGATATTGTCAGAGCTCCAGGCCGATGGAGCGCTCTCAAACATTGAGTTGGCGCGCAGGATTCATCTGAGTCCCTCGCCTTGTCTGGCACGTGTGCGGGCACTCGAGACGGCAGGTGTGATTGATCGCTACGTCGCGCTTGCGAACGCGACGGCGCTTGGTTTGGGACTCAACGTTTTTATCAACATCAGCCTCAAAAGCCAAAGCAAAGAGTCGCTCGCGCATTTTGAGCAGCGTATCAGTGAACACGACGAGGTCATGGAGTGCTATTTGATGACGGGCGATAGTGATTACTTGATCCGTGTCGCGGTCGCAGATATTGCCGCACTGGAAAAATTTATCTTGGAGCAGTTGACACCGATTCCGGGGATCGAAAAAATCCGCTCAAGTTTTGCACTCAAACAAGTGCGCTATAAAACCGCCTTGCCGCTCCCGACAAAAACGGACGTATAGTATTTCTTTGTAACAAACACCCTTCAAAGGATTCGCGAGACATAAGTGAAGTATTCTCACCCACACCAGCCTGGCAAGAAAAAGTATTCAAGGTTCTCAAAGAAAGCGGTATTCAGCAAGTATCTTATGTGCCCGATGCGGGTCATGCGCACGTAATTCGTCGCGTCAACGAGTATCCTGATATGCGCGCGATCGTATTGACGACCGAAGAAGAAGGTGTCGCGGTCGCTGGCGGCACATGGCTAGGCGGTCAGCGTCATGCTCTGCTGATGCAGAGTAGCGGCGTGGGTAATTGCATCAATATGATGTCCTTGTTGCAGAGCTGTCGCTTTCCGTTTTTAACTTTGGTGACCATGCGTGGCGAATACGCCGAGTTCAATCCTTGGCAGGTGCCGATGAGTAAAGCGACGCAGGCTGCCATGGAGTTGATGGGGATCAAGGTGTATCGCGCTGAGCGTGCCGACGAGGTCGAGGATGTCGTCGGTGCCGCACTCGATTTCGCTTTTGAGGGCGGAGAGCCCGTTGCCGTGCTGTTGTCACAGCGCCTGATCGGTCGCAAAAAGTGGTTGCGCAACTAATTCATCAGATAGGAATTTCAATGAGTCAAGTTCAGTCTTCTAAGAGCGTCATCGATCGACGCGAGTTTGTCACCGCTCTGATCGCCAAGTGCCCAGAGTCTTTGGTCGTCACGGGTTTGGGCTCTTCCACCTATGACGTATTTGCCGCCGGCGATCGGGATAAAAACTTTTACCTCTGGGGCGCCATGGGCGGAGCCGCGGCGATGGGCCTAGGCCTTGCTTTGGCCCAGCCAGACAAGTCCGTCTTGGTCGTCACGGGTGACGGTGAGCAATTGATGGGCATTGGCGCTTTGGCGACCAACAGCGCACAAAAGCCGGCCAACCTTACCATCGTCGTGCTGGATAACGGTCATTTTGGTGAAACAGGCATGCAGTTTAGTCACTCGAGTCTAGGTACCAACATGTCCGCCGTGGCCAAGGCGTGTGGGATTGCCAACTCCTATCAAGTCAAGGATATGGCGGATCTCAAGCAGGTTGAGCAAGACGTCAATGCGCGTCAGGGCGTGACGTTTGCACAGATTTTGGTCAAAGCCGATGATCTGCCACGTGCTTTGCCTTCGCGTGACGGTGTGTTCGTCAAGAACCGCTTCCGAGCTGCTTTAGGTTTGGCACCTTTCTAAGTATCCCTCTGCGCTGACCCCCATTTAAAACCAAAGGGGTCAGCCTTTCCTGCAGGCTATCTTTTTGCTGGATAAAGATGACACGCCACATCACCCTGTGCGTCACGCAACAAATGTGGGTGCTCTACCGAACATTCGGGACGACGCTGCTGACAGCGGGGATGGAAGGAGCAGCCCGAAGGCGGATGCAAGGGATCTGGAAAAGAAAGACCCAGACCCATATCAGGAATGCCCAAACCAGGCTCGGGCGTGAGTACCGAGGCCAGCAAAGCCTGCGTGTAGGGATGCCGGGGATGTTTGAACAGCTCCGCTGTTTGAGTCAGCTCGACAACACGCCCTAAATACATCACCGCGACTTGGGTGGCGATGTGCTCCACCACCGCCAAGTTATGGCTAATAAAGACATAGGTCAGATTGAACTCTTTGCGCAAGTCCAGCAATAAATTCAAAATCTGAGCTTGTACAGAAACATCAAGCGCCGAAGTCGGTTCGTCGCAAATCACAATTTCAGGGTTGATCACCAAGGCACGCGCGATCGCGACGCGCTGTCGTTGGCCGCCGGAAAGTTGTCCAGGCGTATTGTCCGCATAGCGCGCGGGTAGACCCACCCGATCCAACATCTCTATCGCTTTTTTACGACGTTCGCTTTTTGTCCCGACGCCAAGGACATCCAGAGGAAAGGACACAATAGAAGAAATTGTCCGACGTGGATTCAGAGAAGAATACGGGTCTTGGAAAATAGGTTGAACGCGACGCGCAAGATCGCGACGATCAATCTTGCTGATGTCTTGTCCATCGATTAGGACACTTCCGCGCGAAGGGGGCGTCAGACCCAACAACATGCGGGCAAGCGTTGATTTACCACAGCCCGATTCGCCCACGATACCCAGCACATCTTTACGCTGCACCGAAAGATCGACACCATTGACGGCATGCAGTGTCTGGCGAGGTTTAAACAAGCCAGCGCTGACTAAAAAGGTGCGCTGCAGATCTTTTGTTTCAATCAGGGCAGTCATTGGGCTGCTCCGCTCTGGTTTGTTTCATTCATGATGCAGCGCCACTGTTGACCCTGTGGGGTCTGGTGCAAAGGGATCGTCTCGCTACAACGCGCTTGGGCGTAGTCGCAACGATCTTTAAAGGCGCAGCCCTTCATCTCGCCGATCAACGATGGCACAACACCAGGGATGGTGCCAAGCTTGCCGCCCGGTACGGTTTTGCCGGGAATAGGAATGCAACTAATCAGACCACGCGTGTAGGGGTGTTGCGGTGCTGCGAAGATAGCCTCAGCCGACCCTTCTTCAACGATTTGTCCCGCGTACATCACGGCGACCCGATCGGCGATCCGAGCGACCACGCCTAGATCGTGCGTGATAAGCACCATGGCGATACCCAACTCATCCTGCAAGTCTGCTAATAAGCGCAAAATCTGCGCTTGAATCGTCACGTCCAGTGCGGTGCTGGGTTCGTCGGCGATCAGCAACTCTGGACCACACATCAACGCCATGGCGATCATGACGCGCTGACGCAAGCCACCAGAGAGTTGATGCGGATACTGTCCGAGTCGCTCAGCGGCTGAGGCGATGCCCACCTTTTCCAAAAGCTCGACAGCACGATGACGCGCGTCTTCGGCAGAGGCCTTGAGGTGGTGGCGGTAGTGTTCGGTGAGCTGATCTCCGATGGTATAGGCGGGATTGAGAGCCGTCATCGGTTCTTGGAAAATCATGGCCATACGATTGCCACGCAAATCGTTGATGCGACTTTTGCTTGCGCGCGACAGATCCTCTCCAAGAAATTCAAACAGTTGACTGCTGCGTGTCGCGGTTTTAGGCAACAAACCCATCAAGGAGAGGGAGGTGATAGATTTGCCACACCCCGACTCGCCCACGATACAGAGCGTTTCGCCGCGTTTGACCTGGAGGGAAATATCACGCACGACATGCAGCGTCCCGCGTGGTGTAGAGATATCGACGGTCAGGTTTTGCACAGCCAGAACAATTTCGTCAGTCACCATGATTAAGCTCTCTCGCCCGGTGTCAGGAGCTGATGGAGACCATCACCCGCCAGATTGATGGAGAAAATCAATACAGCCAAGGCTGTACCGGGAATCGCAATCAACCAAAAGGAAAAGAACATGTAGGACTTTGCCTCTGAAATCATCAGACCCCAAGAGGGCAGTGGCGGCTGTACGCCGAGACCCAAGAAAGAGAGTGCAGCCTCAAGCAAAATCGCACTGGCCGCTTCAAGCGTCGCGATCACGATCAAGTGCGGCAGCACGTTAGGAAGTACCTCTGTCAACATAATGCGAAGGGTAGAGGCCCCAGCTGATTGGGCTGCGCTGACATACTCCATGGCGCGTACTTGCTGAGTGGCGCTGCGCATCACGACAGCGAAGCGATCCCATTTCAACAAACCGAGCACCATGATCACGACCCATAAGGAGCCGCCCACTAGAGCAACAGTCGCGAGAGCCACCAAGATCACAGGCATTGATAGACGCGTCGTCACCATAAAGGACACAATCATGTCGATACGGCCACCAAAATAGCCAGCCAGCATGCCCATCGTCGTACCGATCAGACCCGAGATCACCGCAACGCTCAGACCAATCAGTAGTGAAATTCGCGCGCCGTAAAACAAGCGCGATAGGTAGTCTCGGCCGAGTTGATCGGTCCCGAGAGGGTGCGCCCAGCTGCCTTTTTCATACCAGACCGGTGGCACCGTGCGATTGGTCAAGTCTTGGGCATAAGGATCATAAGGTGAGATCCAGGGTGCGAAGATTGCACAGAAGACGATTAAAAGCAGTAAACCGCAACCCACATAAAGCGCTGTATTTTTTTTCATCTCAAGCAACCCTAATGCGAGGGTCAAGCCATGCGTTGGCAATGTCAGAGGCCAGCGTCAGCAAAATATAGATGACGGACAGCAGCAGGACGATCACTTGCGTGACGGGGAAATCTTTTTGAATGATGCTCTGATACGCAAGATAGCCTAGGCCATCCAGGGCAAAAATAGTCTCGATCACCACGGAGCCGCCCAGCAAAAAGCCGAGTTGAACGGCCGCAAGAGCGACAACGGGGACAATTGCGTTACGCAGCGCATGTTTGAAAACCACCATACTTGTGGGCAGCCCTTTGGCGCGGGCGGTACGAATGTAGTCTGCACTGAGCACTTCGATCATGCCAGCGCGGATCAGACGCATAAAGGCTGGGGCCGCATAGTACCCAAGGGCAATCGAAGGCATAACGAAATGTTGCCAGGTCCCGCTTCCAGATACCGGTAACATCCGCCAGGTAATCGAAAACAACATAATCAAGATCAGCGCGAAAAAGAAATTAGGCATGGCCTGACCCACGACTGCGACACCTAGGCACAGACGGTCGATCCAGCTGTTTTTGTAGATCGCGGCCAAGACACCCAGAGGCACTGAAATAATCAGCGCAAACACCAGTGAGTACACGGCGAGTAACATGGTGGTTCCAAGCTTGGTAAAAATCAGCTTGCCCACCTCGGTTTTGAAATAGATCGACTGACCAAGATCGCCCTGGACGATCTTAAATAGCCAGTTACCAAACTGCACAATGATAGGCTGATCAAAGCCGTAGGTTTTACGCACCATGTCGATATCGACTTGGCGGGCACCCTCTCCGGCAATGGCTAATGCCGGATCGCCAGAGAGGTAAAGCAGCATGAAGGCAAGGATAGAGACGGTCAACGCGACCAGGACAGCGAGCCCCAGTCGCTTGGTAATATATGCCAGCATGATGCCTTACCTGAGATACAAATAAAAAGTCATACAGAAATGATTACTTCCAGCTCATTTCCCAGAAACGCACTAACTCGTCGTGGTAGGGCTTGAAGCTCACGTCCTTGTTGGCAACGTAATAGACTGGGAGAGTCCAAAGCGGCACGGCGTAGGCTTGATCCGCAATGATGGACAACGCCTTTTGATAAAGCTCTTGACGCTTTTTCAGATCAACCGTGCTGTCGCCTTCCTTTAGAAGCTTGATAACCTCAGGGTTGCGGCTAACGTCGTCTGCACCACCGCCGAAATAAACGGGTGTGGAGGCCGACAGGTCATTGACCAAGTTAGAGCCCCAAGTCTGATGCGTAATGGAGGTCTTGTTGCCGCGCGCCAGATCCCGCATCGCTGCATATTGCATAAAGCTCAGCTTGGGCTTGATACCGACAGCACTCAGGTAGTTAATCATGGCTTCCGTTTGTGGACGCTCACGATAGGCCATCAGATCCACATCAAAACCATTTGGAAAGCCTGCTTCGGCTAAAAGTTTTTTGGCTAAAGCGGGGTCGTAGTTGTAGACCTTGACGCCTTTGCTGGTGCAACCGACCTGTGAAGGGGTACAAATGGAGTTGAGAATTTCACCGCCACCTACGATGTTCTTCAAAATCGCCTGGCGGTCAATGGCGTGGGCAATCGCTTGACGCACGCGAATGTCCTTCAGCTGGGGGGCTGGTGAGCCATCACGGGTATTCATTAGCAGGAAGACGATACGCATCGTGTTACCGCTTTGTACCTGCAACTGAGGTAAGGACTTGAGCTTATCAGCCTGGTCCTTAGGCACGTGCATGATGAAGTCTTCGCCGCCTGACATCACTTCGGCCATCTGTGTTTGACGGTCAGGGATGAAACGAATGCGAATCTTCCCGATTTTAGGCTGTGCCTTGGGAGAGTCTTTGAAATAATCTTTGTTGCGCTCAAGCGTTAAAGATTTGCCTGGAATATGCTCAACGACCTTGTATGGACCAGAGCCGACCGGCTTGAGGTTCATGCCTGTTGGTCCCACCTCTTTGTAGTACTTGGCGGGATGAATCGCAATGGCCGTTGCGAGATAGTCGATCGCAGCGGGGAAAGGCTTTTTGCTGATAATACGGACCTTGTATTTACTGATCTTTTCAGCTTTTTCAATCCAGCCAATGACCGTTTGTTGTCTGGCTTTGTTAGCGGGGTCGGAAACATAATTCAAGGTGAAGACAACGGAATCCGCGTCAAATTCTTCACCATTATGGAACTTGATACCCTCGCGTAGATCGAACTCAAGAGTACGATCATCAATTTGCTTCCAGCTTTTCGCCAATTGACCCTTGTATTCGCCGGTCACGGGGTCGCGGTAGACCAGTGTGTCCCAAACGTTGGCGGCGATAATGACGCCAATCCGTACGTTGTTGTAATAGGGGTCGATGTTTTCAGGCGTTTGATCGTAGGCGAAGCCTAAGGTGTCGTTCTTTTTTCCAGCTTGGGCCGGCAAGGTAAAGGCCACTGAAGCGGCGACAGCGCAAGCCAGCAGGCCCGCACGCAAAGTAAATTTAGCCAGAGGGGCTTTTAAAGAGGTGTTCGAGATATTCATAGTATTCCTCAAGATCGGTTTGTCACGACGTCGTCTAGTAAGCTAGATTGTTTTAACAGGTAAAAGTCCTAAGTGGCAACAGGCTATTGTTAGTAGTTACACCCAGTCCATAGCGGTATATGCAATTACTGTGCCAAAATTGATGCAAAGCAAAATTTTTTACAAATTTATTCCTGCCCGTTTTAAATTTCACAAGGTGATGTATGCAGAACCCCGCGCTTGAACAGGCAGTACAGTTTGCGAAGGATCATGAAAGCACTTGGGACCGCGACTGCGCGAGTAGCAATTGGGGTGTACATCACGGGGATCCAGCGCCCTACAACAAACTTTACGGTCCTGTACACTCACGTGGCCCTAACTCAGGCACTATTTTGTTGCGTGGCAAAACGCTGATCTCCTGGGGGGAACCCGCGCGTGCCGACCTCACCTTCAGTGTCGCCAAAACGTATCTCGCCTTGTTGGCGGGTGTCGCATTTGATCGAGGCCTGATCACTGACATGAATGAGCCTATCGGTAAAAAATTGAAGGGAATCGGTTTCGACGAGGGTAATAATGCATTGGTGACCTGGGAGCAGATGCTGCAACAGACAAGCGAATGGGAAGGCACCTTGTTTGGTCTGCCGGATCAGGTCGATCGTTATCGTGCTGTCACGTTTGCTAAAGCGCCGGATGGGGTCAAAGGCGATGCACGTCCCTTGCAGCCTGCAGGGACTTATTGGGAATACAACGACGTTCGTATTAATCAGTTGTCGCTTGCGCTGTTGCATTTGTTTCAGCGACCCTTGCCTGAAGTTTTTCGCGAGGTGATCACGCGTCCGATTGGTACGACGGAAAATTGGAACTGGGTGGGTTATGACGATGCCTGGGTCGAAGTAGCCGGCAAGCGCGTTCAATCCGTGCCCGGTGGAACGCATTGGGGGGGCGGGATGTCCATTAGCAGCGAGGATCAGGCAAGGATCGGACAAATGATGCTCGACGAAGGCATGGCCAATGGCAAACGCGTGTTGTCTGCGGAATGGATCAAGCGCATGCAAGTACCTTGCAAGCTGGCGCCTTTTTATGGCTATCTTGTTTGGCTCAATGACCAGCAAAAAGTTTTCCCAAGCGTACCGGCCTCCAGCTATTTCGCGGTGGGAGCGGGTAGCTCATTTACCTGGATCGAGCCTGAAATGGGTATGGTCGTGATTATCCGTTGGCTCAATTCAGCACATGCAGATGCAGTGTTTGGCAAGATTTACCAAGCCGTGAAGGCCATTGCGTAGGTTCAGACAAGTCGACGCAGTGAAGCTATAGATTGAGTTGCCTATTTTTTAAACCCTGACACGGGAAAATACGATGCAAAACTATCTCAAATATCCAAAACGTACCTTTACGCTCTCAGCTGCCACGGCAGCGCTGGCTTTGACGGTGGCCGCTGTGGGGGTCTGATGGCCGCTGCGACCTTGCCTCAGGCTGCTTTTGCGCAATCCGCTGGTCAGTCCGCAAATCTGTCCATGCCGCAACTCGAGTCGCTCGTGTCGTCGATTGCGCTCTACCCAGACTCTTTGCTGTCGCAAATGTTGATGGCGTCGACGTATCCACTCGAGGTGGCCGAGGCCGCCAACTGGTTGCGCAGCAATTCGCATCTGAAAGGCGACGCATTGCAAAATGCGCTCAAGCCTCAGACGTGGGATAACAGCGTCAAGTCATTGGTGTCGTTTCCCGATGCGCTCAATCTGTTGGGTAGCCAACTGAGCTGGACACAGAAACTGGGTGATGCCTATCTCGCGCAACCCAAAGACTTGATGCAAGCTGTGCAGGCCTTGCGTGCCAAGGCCAGACAGGCGGGCAACCTGAAATCCAACCAGCAGGTGGCTGTCTCGAGCGATGCTCAGTCCAACATCATCATCGTGCCTGCGAATCCCCAGGTGATCTATGTGCCAACATACAACCCAACAATGGTATATGGGGCATGGCCATATCCGGCGTACCCTCCGTACCCCGCCTACAACCCCGGCTGGGGCTTGATGAGTTTTGGAATTGGTATGGCCGTAGGCGCGGCGCTGTGGTCGACGCCACATTGGGGCTCTGGATCTATCTCGATCAACAACAATACGTTTAACAATTTCAATAATCGTTTTAATTCAGCTTCAAACTTGCGTTCTGACCGCTTTGGTAACGACAGCACTTGGGCTCACAATCCAGCCCATCGTGACGGCGTGCCCTATGGTAATTCGGCGCTGAACAATCGCTTTGCTGCCGGCAATCACAGTGCGATCACCCGCAACGATATTTCCCGTCAGCAAAACGCTGTCAATGACTGGAAAAATAACGCTTCTCCAGCGGACAAGCAGCGTGCTGACCAAGCCCGCCAAAATGCGCAAAATACCTTCAATCGCAATGCGACGCCTCAGGAGCGTAGTCAAGCCAGTCAGATGAACCAGCAGGCTCGTAGTGATGCGTCTCAAGACCGTGCAAGTCCTAATCGCGCGCGCGAGGCTAGTCAGGAAAATCAGTTAGGACGCCAGGGACGCAGCGACTTTAATAGTGATCGTTTCGGGGGTAGTGACCGCTTTGGTGGCGGCGATCGTTTTGGGGGTGGATTTGGTGGCGGCCGCAGCTTTGGAGGCGGTCACTTTGGTGGTGGATTTAGGCGCTAAAGCGCCCACACTTCCGTGAACCACTTCTGTGAACCTCAATTTATATTGGAATCAGCCATGATTAAAAAATTACTCGTGACCGCTTTATTCGCAGCACTTCCTTTTACTTCTGGTGCCCAAAGCGCGCCTGCGTCCGATGTGTCGCTCGGCGCCATGATTAATCTTTGCCAGAGCCGGACCGACCTCGAGGCGCAAACCTTTTGCTATGGTTTTGGCGAGGGTGTTTATCAGGGCTCGGAGCTCACAAAGGACCCGAAAGCCCCTAAAACTGTGTGCTTACCAGCCGGCGGCGTAGCCCGTGACGAAGTGCTGGCGGAGTTTATTCGCTGGGCAATTGCTAACCCGCAGTTCCATCAGGAAAAGGCGGCAGCATCGATTTTACGCTTCCTGCCCATCCGCTTTCCTTGCAAGGGCTAAATGAGTTCGGCGCTTTTGGATACAATAGCGCCTCACCAGTTGCCCCGATGATGAAATTGGTAGACATAGCAGACTTAAAATCTGCAGCCTAAGGGCGTGCCGGTTCGATTCCGGCTCGGGGCACCATTTGCTCGCCCAGCAAATGGAATTGTTGCAATTGCTAACAGTTCATAACTATCTATAACTCTTTTGCGCATCATTCCGAATAGAAATCAGTCAAACTCATGTTTATGATTTTCGGATGGAAAAACGCGTGTACACACTTGAATTAATCGTTGAACAAAACGGTAAGCTGATTGAGCGGCTTGACCGCACGATTGAGCGACTCGACCACAACATGGCACAGCTAAGTCAGGCCGTATCCGACTTGCGGATCGATATGATCCAGGGACAAGCCGCTTTACGTCAAGACATCTCAGATGTGCGCATAGAGCTGCGCTCAGAGATCGAACGTAAAACCTTTTGGCTCATGACAGCACATTACGGCGCCTTACTGGCGTTGTTAGGCTTTTTGGGCAAGCACTTTATTGAAAGTTATTTCAAATGAACGTTTGTCTATGGTGTCTTGTTGATACCCGCCGAGAGATCCATAAAAATTTCACGGAATTTGATGACTTGAGTATTGTCTTTAGCTGAGGCCCTAAGGATAAAGCTCACGGGCATAGTCTTGAGGTCATTGGGTATTTCGATGATTCTGATGTTGCCCAACTTGACGTGCATGTCTGCGGCGCTCTGCGGGATCACACTGCATAAATTCGAGCCCGAGAGCATGGTCAGACTTTGAAAATAATTCGTTGTTTCGATGACGGGCTCAGGCAGCATCAAGCCTCGCCTGAGAAAAGAGTCTGTTAATTGCTGACGCAGACTGGAATCAGCTCTTGGAAGAACCCAGTCACGTTTTACTAAGTCTTCAAACGAGATTTTTCTTTTTTTCGCTTCTTTCGTGCCCTCTACTATGCAGATACTTTCTGAATACAGAGGGAAAAAAATTAATTCGTCCGTATTGTGCATGGAGGGCATCGTGGCTCCAGACAGCCTCCCGATGACACAATCTAGTTTGCCTTCAAAGAGCTGGAGTAGCAGGTGTTTAGCTGTGCCTTCTTGGATAGCGACCGCTCCACCATTCGCTACTCGAAAAAGCTCAATCGCGCGAGGCAGGTAGGCAAACAACGCCTGTGGGACGACGCCCACTCTGAGCAGCGGAGAAAGGTTTTTGTTTAATTGTTTGACCTCATGCACGAGCGCGTCGAACTCATTTAGTATGGTCTGGGCACGATTGGCAAGCAGGGTGGCTGCCTCGGTCGGAACGACACCTTGCGTTGTTCGAAGAAAAAGAGTCAGACCAAGTTGTTTTTCAAACTCTCTGAGCATGGCGCTCGCGGCTGGCTGACTAATACTCAAGTACTTGGCCGCTTTGTGCAGATTTCCGAACTCAACAAGATGTTGCATCAGAATCAAATGTCTGAATTTGATGTGCGATAACGAGAGTTCAGTATGCATATTTTTCAGTCAATCATTAAGACAGCGTGATAATTAAAGATTATCACGAGATATAAATAATTGAATATTTAGTTCTTACGGTCGCTCCTATACTGAAATGACCATTCAGTCATAAGGAACGACCGTGATCAAGACAACCCCTTTCGCCTTGAGCGTTTTTATTAGTGCTTTTTTCACACTATTGACCCCTGCTGCTCAGGCAGCCTGGCCCAACGACCAGCCGATCAAAATTATCGTTCCTCAAGCAGCGGGGGGTACAAACGATACCTTGGCGAGGATGGTAGGGGCTGAGTTGTCAAAATTACTCGGACAAACCGTTGTGATTGACAATCGACCTGGCGCCTCGGGTGCGATTGGCATGCAGGCGGCGGTGCAGGCAGCACCCGATGGTTACACCATCGCTCTTGCTTCTGATTCAGCTGCGCTGCTGGATGTGCTTCGTCCGAATTTACCTTGGAAATTTAAAAGCGGTTTGCAGGGTGTGGTGATGATTGGTGAGCAGCCGATCAGTATTGCGACGTCCGCAAAGACAACGTTTAAAACTTTTCAACAAGTGATTGATGCGGCCAAAGCAAAGCCAGAGAGCTTAGGCTACGGCTCATCGGGTATTGGCTCGGCTCAGAACATTGTAGGAGAATGGGTGGCGAGTCTGGCAGGCGTGAAGCTGGTGCATGTCCCGTATAAAGGGGGTGGGCAAGCGGCGAATGATCTGGTGAGCGGGCAGATCCCTTTGGCGGTCCTGGGACTTGCACCCATGCTCAAGCAGCAGCAGGCTGGAAATGTTCGCATTTTGGCGGTGACGACGCCGGAGCGCTCAAAGGCGCTTCCAGAGGTGCCGACCTTGACAGAGTTGGGATATCCGCAA
The DNA here is from genome assembly GCA_030728985.1 of Burkholderiaceae bacterium. Classification (GTDB taxonomy): domain Bacteria; phylum Pseudomonadota; class Gammaproteobacteria; order Burkholderiales; family Burkholderiaceae_B; genus Zwartia. Next base: position 28,521 of record JANQYI010000016.1, read on the forward strand.
ATCTCGCTTGCTCAATGGGCTGGTCTGGTGGCTCCGGCGGCAACCCCCCAGCCGATCATTCAAAAACTCTCGGATGCGTTGATGAAGGTCCTGGCGGAACAATCAATCCGTGACAAGATGAGCTCAGCGGGTATCACCCCCCGGCCATTAAATTACCAGCAGTTTGACGCCTTTTTGAAAAAAACAGTGGACACCTGGCAGCAGGTTGTCCCAAAGCTAAATATTAAAATTCAATAACGTCAAACAGTTCCGCAAATTAGGCGCGTGATGAAGAAAACCAATATTGTTTTAGTCCTTGCAGATAATCTTGGCTGGGGAGAGCTTGGCTGTTATGGTGGGGGGGCGATACGCGGGGCACCCACGCCTCGCATCGACGCGTTGGCAAAGGAAGGCATACAGTTACTGAACTTTAACGTTGAGAGTGACTGTGTGCCGACACGTTCCGCGCTGATGACGGGACGCCATCCTATTCGAACAGGGGCCTTGCAATCTGTCCCTGCTGGGTTGCCGCAAGGATTGATTCCCTGGGAGGTCACGATCGCTGAGTTGTTGTCTAAGGCCGGCTATGCGACAGGCATGTTTGGAAAGTGGCATCTTGGTGACAAAGAAGGCCGATACCCCAAAGACAAAGGATTTGACGAGTGGTACGGCATTCCAAGAACAACGAATGAGAGTATGTTCACCGAGCAGGTTGGTTTTGATCCTGAGATCGTTGATGTTCCTTATGTGATGGAAGGGGTTAAGGGTCGTCCGGCGGAAAAGAAAGAAATCTACGATTTAGAGATGCGCCGACGAATTGACGGTGTGCTGACCGAAAAAAGCTGTGACTTTATTCGCCGAAAAGTCGCCGCAGATGAACCCTATTTTTTATATGTGCCTCTCACACAATTACATTTCCCAACCTTGCCGCATCGAGACTTTGAAGGTCAAACGAAGAAGGGCGATTTTGCGGACTCAATGATTGAGCTGGATGCGCGTGTGGGGCAGATCATTGACGCTGTTCATGCAACGGGGACGCAGGACAATACGTTGTTTATTTTTGCGAGTGATAACGGTCCCGAGTATCGACGCCCTTGGCGAGGCAGTGCGGGGATGTGGACAGGGACTTATCACACCTCGATGGAGGGTTCGCTGAGAGTTCCCTTTATTGCACGTTGGCCAGGTAATATTCCTGCTGATGTCGTTTCTAACGAAATCTTTCATGTGGTGGATATTTATTCAACCTTGGCTGCGGTAGCTGGGGTGGAAGTCCCCCAGGATCGCCCCATCGACGGTGTCAATCAAGTGTCATTCCTCAAGGGTGAAACTCCAAATTCAGCACGCGAGGGATTTGTTTATTTCATCAAGAATGAAATGCGTGCGGCAAAGTGGCGAGACTGGAAAATGCATTTTGTTTGGGAAAAAGAACCAAATGAAGGGGCTAATCATTTAGAGACGCCCTATTTGTTTAATCTCGTACAGGATCCCAAAGAAGAAACGGATGTCAGCTCAACCCAAGGCTGGGTGAGGGGCCCTATACGGAAAATGATCAATGCGTTTCATACATCTCTAAAAGAGACGCCTCCGATCCCACCCGGTGCGCCTGATGAATTTTTGCCAAATAAAGTTAAAGAAAATAGATAAGACATTCTATGTATTACCATTAAAAATTGAGAGTGACTTGTCTTTAGTTGGCGATCCAAGAGCCAGATTTACCGCCATGCTTTTCCAGCAGTTTGACACCATCGATCACCATGCCGCGATATATGGCCTTGAGCATGTCGTAAATCGTTAGTAACGCGATTGAGACGGCGGTGAGCGCTTCCATCTCGACGCCGGTACGTC
>JANQYI010000017.1 GCA_030728985.1 Burkholderiaceae bacterium
TTGGGTAGCCCGAATTTTTGGCGCTTGCGTGTGGGGATCGGACATCCACGCAGTTTGAATCTCGCACAAGAGGTGGTTGATTTTGTATTGCATCCGCCACGCCGCGAAGATCAGGAGGCCATAGACGCCTGTATCACCCGCTGTAGAGCCGTGATGCCCTTATTTTTAAAGGGTGAGTTTGTGCGGGCGACCGAGCAGCTCCATCGCGACAATCCAGCATGAAAGCACCACGCTTTCGGGACGAGTTTCGACAGTTTTTACGCTTTGTGCGCCAACCCAGCCTCAAGCGCGAGGTCAAGCACCCGACCCCCGTCAGTGGTTGGATTGCGGATTGGATCCCTTCTTGTGGATGGACCCGCTTGCTCGCCTGGGCGGGCGCGTTGTGGCTGATTAATATCGTTGTGCTCGGCCCTGTGGTCCTGACAGTCTATGAAATGAGTGGTGCGACACACCGTATTAGCCCTCAAAACTTGCCCTGGTTTCAGGCGCTCCTATGGGCGCCGATCGTTGAAGAGATGCTCTTTCGGTTTGGTTTACGACGACCTCAGTTAGCGCTGCTGGTTGTGCCAGTATTGATTTATGTTTTTCTAAATGGCTTTGCTTGGTGGGCGGGCAGCTTGATCGTGCTGGTGATGCTGATGCTGATCTGGTCGATGCGTCAGGCGCCCATGCCCTCTGCCTCGGGTTGGAAGTGGCTCAGAACCTATCGTTGGTCTTTTCCCGTGGTGATGCATCTTTCTGTGCTGGCCTTTGCCGCACTGCATATCCATAACTATGAATTTGTCGATCTTCCCTGGTGGATGATGGCGGTATTGGTGTTGCCACAGTGGGTCACGGGGCTCGCACTATGCTGGATTCGCGTGCAGCGCGGCATTGGCGCCGCGATCCTCGTCCATGCTTTTTTTAACGCGGGTCCTTTAGGTGTTGCGTGGCTGGCCCTTCAACTGACGGACGGGGCGCTGTAGCCTCAGCGGCATAGCGTTCTCTGAGTTCGCGCTTGAGGACTTTGCCGATTTCGCTTCTGGGCAACATATCCGTCACGACGAGGTCGGCGAGTCGTTGGGTTTTACCCAAACGTGCGTTGACCCACGCGAGCAGTGCGTCGTGGGTGACGGTGGCGTGCGGCTTGAGCACCACATACGCGACGGGTGTTTCCCCCCACTGGCGCGAGGGTACGCCGACCACGGCGCAGTCACGCACCTCGGGATGCTGACCGAGTTCGGCCTCTAGGTCGCTGGGATAAATATTGAAGCCACCCGAGATGACCATGTCTTTTTTACGGTCTGCGAGGATCAGAAAACCGTCCTCATCGTAGCGTGCGATGTCACCTGTGCGGATAAAGCGTTTGCCTGCAGGGTCGAACCATTCAACCTCGCGGGTTTTGTCCGGCATGCCGTAATAGCCCGCCATCATCGCCGAAGAGCTTCCGACGATTTCCCCGGTCTGTCCTTGGGGTACTTCTTGTCCTGCATCATCGATCAGACGGATGTCGTGACCGCTGGCGGGGCGACCGATGGTGTGCAGTTTGTGCGGATAATTATGCGCTTCAAGTTCGCAGCGGCCTCCGCCCTCGGTCATGCCATAAATTTCGGTGAGGCGACCGGGCCAGCGCTTGAGCACCTCGGCTTTGAGGGCCGCGCTAAAAGGGGCGCTGGTGGAAAATTTGGCTTGAAATGCGGATAGATCAAAACGGTCAAACTCCGGATCGTCCAAGATACGCTGATATTGCACAGGGACCAACATGGTGTGCGTGGTCCGATGCTGTTGCGCCAGTTCAAGGTAGCGACGCGCGTCGAACTTGCTCATCAAGATCCCGGTGCCGCCAAGCGCAAGAGTGGGTAGGAGTGCCACGAGTGTGGTGTTTGAATAAAGTGGTGTCGAGGTCAGGGTGACGGAATCTGGGCCATAGCCATTGGTGGCCGCCCGCTGAACGTGCGACCAGCGCATCGAGCAGGGTTGGACAATGCCTTTTGGAGTACCTGTGGTCCCAGAGGAGTAAATCAGATTAAAGGCCCAGTCGGGTTGTGTGTCGACGGGAGAGGGTTGCGTCTCGTTAGACAGCCAGGCGCCCCAACTGTCTGGGCCTTGTGTTTCGTCGATCCAGATCCGTTGTAAACCTTGATCGACCAAGGCATCGGTCGACCAGTTGAGCGCGCAGGCGCGGTCTTGAAAGAGGATCCTCGCGCCAGAGTTCGCAAGCATCCCGTTCAGGTTCTGTGGCGTCGCCGTTGGAGGCAGCGGGGTCATGACCGCGCCGGCCCGTAAAGCGCCCAGAAAAAGCGCGACATACTCCAAAGAGGTGCCTGCGCAGGCAGCGATTTTGTCACCAGGGCCGAAGCCGTCGCGCTGCAAGGAGGACGCAACCCGCGCAATCAGTGCATCGAGTTGCGCGTACGAAAGCGTGTGCGCGTTGAGAATCAGCGCAGGATGCTCCGGTCGCTGCGAGGCAGCAAATCCGATCATGTCAGGGACGGTGCCAAAAGGACGGGCGAGAAGCTCAGCAAGAGTCATGATCTGGAGGGGAAAGTAAGGGCGGAGCGGTTAAACTCATATTCTATACAGCTGTTTCACTTATTTAGAACTTCGGGATTCTCATGGCTCTGCAATGTGGCATCGTTGGTTTGCCCAACGTCGGTAAATCAACCCTTTTTAATGCCCTCACCAAGGCAGGTATCGCTGCCGAAAACTACCCTTTTTGTACGATCGAGCCCAATGTGGGCGTGGTCGAGGTACCAGATCCAAGATTGGCCGCCCTTGCAGCCATCGTCAAGCCTGAGCGCATCCTGCACGCGACCGTCGAGTTTGTGGACATCGCAGGTTTGGTCGCAGGCGCGAGCCAGGGCGAAGGCTTGGGTAATCAGTTTCTCTCTCACATCCGTGAAACCAATGCCATCATCAACGTGGTGCGTTGTTTCGAAGATGACAATGTGATCCACGTCGCAGGTCGTGTCGATCCGATTGCCGATATCGAGGTCATCGAAACCGAGCTGGCACTTGCCGATATGCAGACGGCTGAAAAAGCCATGCACCGTTTTCAAAAGACCGCACGCTCAGGCGACAAAGAAGCCCAAAAAGTCGTGGGTATTCTTGAGCAAGTGATCGCCCAACTCAATCAAACCAAACCAATTCGCGCACTGGATCTTTCGCCCGAAGACTTCGCGCTGATTGCTCCGCTTTGTTTCATCACCGCCAAGCCCGCGATGTACGTGGGTAACGTCAGTGATCATGGTTTTACTAACAACCCCTTGTTGGATCGCTTGAACGAATACGCCGCGGCGCGCAATGCGCCAGTCGTCGCGATTTGCGCCGCGATCGAGTCCGAGATTGCTGAACTTCCAGATGAAGACAAGGCCGTGTTTTTGGCCGATATGGGCATGCAAGAGCCTGGTCTCGATCGTTTGATTCGCGGTGCGTTTAAGTTGCTCGGTTTGCAGACCTATTTCACCGCCGGTGTTAAAGAAGTGCGCGCCTGGACCGTACCGATCGGTGCGACGGCTCCTCAGGCGGCCGGTGTGATTCACACGGACTTTGAGCGCGGCTTCATTCGCGCGCAAACGATTGCGTATGCGGATTACATCACTTACAAGGGTGAGTCAGGCGCGAAGGAAGCTGGAAAAATGCGCGCCGAAGGTAAGGAGTATGTTGTGCTTGATGGGGATGTGTTGAATTTCTTGTTTAATGTTTAAACATGTCTACTATCTGAAAAATCGGGCCATGATGATGCAGCAGTGGGCCGACCTTTTGGACGAGTGGAAAAAGGGCGACAGCAACATTGTGCCGATCAAGCCTGACGTTGCAGCTTGATGCAGTGGCGGAAAGCGGCTGATTGAATATGTTGCGTTTTCAAAGAAATCGCAACATATGTGATTGACCTGTTGTCGCCAGCGACATAAACTGGGAATGTGTCGCAAAACTTGAAGAATTAAATCATGATCGATTGGCGTCCAGACCAGCCCTATAACGACTTACCCCCTTTGCCACCAGCAGCAGAGGTGGAAACGCGCCCGGTACTCAAGCAGTGTATCGCTGCGCGCGCAGCCTTGGCGGAACTGAAACAGGCAGCGGAGTTGATTCTCAATCAGGGGGTCTTGATCAATGCGCTGCCACTTCTGGAAGCGCAAGCTAGCTCGGAAATCGAGAACATCGTCACCACCACAGACCGACTTTTTCAGTACCAGAGCGCCGGGGAGCGTGCCGATCCAGCCACCCGCGAAGCCTTGCGCCACAGCAGCGCACTACTGGAAGGGTATCGGGCACTCAAGCAATTTCCTTTGAACACCCGCACCGCCGAGCAGGTTTGCTCAAGGATCAAGGGCATCGAGATGCAGGTCAGGCGCGTACCGGGAACGGCACTCGCCAATCAAGCAACTGGAGAAGTGATCTACACCCCACCTGTCGGTGAAGATTTGCTGCGGACAAAACTCGCCAACTGGGAACGCTATCTTCATGAACAGGGCGAGATCGATCCCTTGATCCGCATGGCGGTTGGGCACTACCAGTTCGAGGCGATCCACCCCTTCACCGATGGCAATGGTCGCACCGGGCGCATTCTGAACAGCTTGTATTTGATTCAGGAAGGCTTGCTGACGCTACCGATTCTTTATCTCAGCCGACACATCATCAAGACCAAGGCCGAGTATTACCGCCTGCTGCTTGACATCACCCGGAGCCAAGCATGGGAGCCGTGGATTATCTACTTGCTAGAGGGGATTGAGGATACGGCACGTTGGACGACGACCAAGATTTCAGCGATCCGCAATCTGTCAGCACTGACCATCACCCATGTAAAGCAGGCCGCACCGAAAATTTATAGCCGTGAGCTGGTTGATTTGATCTTCGACCTGCCGTACTGCCGAATCCAAAATCTCGTAGAGAGAGACATTGGCGGTCGCCAAGCAGCTTCGCGTTATCTCAAGCAACTCGTTGAAATTGGGGTGCTGGAAGAAAGAACCGTTGGGCGTGACAAGCTATTTATTCATTCGAAACTGATGCATTTGCTAACGCGTGATGACAACTCTATTGGCGCCTATTCGTGATATGAATAACAAATCTTTCAGCGAACGAGATATTTGCACGAATTTCATCATATCAAATGACCTGCCTTTGCTCGATTTCGTAACGATTATTTAGATGACGATAGATTTCGCGGTCTACAAACTGTCATGATCTCCAACGAATAGCGATCAGCTCACCTTGACCAGCGCAAACCGAGTCAGACCGTGGAAAGTTTTTGCGGATTTAGCGCATCATTTGATCAGAACGGCCCGTACGCTTTACAGATCTGTTCCAAACGTTGGGGCACTAGTGGTGATTTACAATTTTTTTGATGTTTAACGTTTAAATGATTCTCGGATTTAAAGTAAAATAGAATTACGACTCCTCCTTAGCCAAGTTGTTCAGTCAACATTGGTTTGGGAAAAAAAAGCCGCCTTAGGGCGGTTTTTTTATTTTTGAAATATGTAACAAATAATGCATGAACACACGCAATTATTAAGAACAGCGATTTATATAGACGGTTACAACTTGTATTACGGTCGCTTGCGCGGGACTCAATACAAGTGGCTTGATGTGGTTGCTTTATTTAGTCAAATTGTTCAATCCATTGAACCAAGATCAGAGTTAAGGTCCGTCAAGCTTTTCACTGCACCAGCTTTGACAAGATTTGCGCGTCATGGAGAAGCATCTATGAAAGCTCAAAATGACTATCATCGTGCACTAGAAGCTAAGTATCCAAATGTGTTTTCTAAAATATTAGGAACGCATTCGTATGAGAAAGATGGCACTGCCTTGCCGGCTTATATTGATGGACAAGCTTTTGACAGATCAAATAAAGTGAAAGTATGGCGCTTGGTAGAGAAAAAAACTGATGTCAACCTTGCGATGGGAATGTACAGAGATGCAAACAAGAAATTGGTTGATCAATTGGTTCTCGTTTCGAATGACTCGGATGCTGAACCAGTTGTTGAAGCAATATTAGAAGATTTTCCTTTTTTGAAAATCGGACTTATTATGCCTTTACCCTTCAAAGACGATCTTCGCAAAGGCCGCCCGGCGAGCACGGGTCTGTCTGCTCTTGCGCATTGGACAAGGTCCTATATTCGAGATGACGAGCTTATCAAGGCCTTGTTGCCAAACAAGGTTGCAACGCGTAAAAAGCCTGCAACGAAACCCTCTCACTGGTAGAAAAGCATTCAGTTTTCGCAGGCATAATATGTAGCTGTAAGACATGATTAGTCATGTTTATTCTCTAGACTCACCCAAGGACATTATTGAATGGCTCAGATGCATCTCATCCCCGTTGATCGCTTGCGCGCAGCAGTGCGTTATCTGGTGAAAGGTTTTGGCAGCGACGATCGTGAGATCGAGCTCGTGACGGAAAATTTGATACAGGCCAACCTCACTGGACATGACTCGCATGGCGTGGGGATTTTGCCGCGCTATGCCGAGGCGTATTTGGAGGGCAGTCTCAAGCCGAACGCACGCATTCAAACGCGCATGGACAATGGCTCCATGATCGGGCTGGATGGCGAGTGTGGCTTTGGTCAGGCGATCGGCCATCAGGCCATGGAGCTTGGCATCGCCCGCGCCAAGGAGCATGGCAGCTGTATCTTGGCGCTCGGTAACTCACATCATTTGTGCCGGATCGGCGCATGGGCTGAGATGACGGTCGAGCAGGGTCTGATTTCGATTCATTTTGTGAACGTGATTTCACGCCCAATCGTGGCGCCCTTTAGCGGTGGCGATGCGCGGTTTGGCACTAACCCGTTTACCGTCGGTATTCCCGTGCCTGGACAAGACCCGATCTTGTTGGATTTTGCGACCAGCGTGATCGCACAGGGCAAGGCCCGTGTTGCGCTCAACAAAGGCGAACAACTTCCATCTGGCTATCTGATCGACGATCAAGGGCGTCCGACCACCGAGCCGATTTATGCGGTCAAAGCGCCGCTTGGCGCACTCTGCACCTTTGGCGAACACAAAGGCTTTGGTCTAGCGCTGATTTGCGAGTTGTTGGGCGGTGCGTTGGCGGGCGGGATGACGACCCACTCTCCACCGGATGGCAAGCGTCGTATTATCAACGGCATGCTCTCGATTATTTTTGATCCGGCCAAACTCGCCGATGGTTCTATTTTCGAGCATGAGATGAAAGCTTTCATCGAGTGGGTCAAGGCCTCGCCACCACAGCCAGGTGGAGAGCATGTGCGCGTTGCGGGTGATCCCGAGCGCGAAATGCGTGCCAAGCGACTGGCGCAAGGTGTGCCGGTCGATGAGACCACGTGGAATGAAATGCTGGGCACCGCGAAAAATCTGGGACTTGACCCAGCGCAACTACAGAAATTAGCGGGTTTGCAATAATCTAAAACAGTAACCTCAAAAAATTAGACATTGATGCGCATGCATCGCGGAGAGACTTCAAAATGACGATTCAAAAAATGACCGGACGCCAGGCCTTTATCAAATTGCTGCTCGATGAGGGGGTGACACACCTCTTTGGCAATCCGGGCACGACCGAGCTCGCGATCATGGAGGCGGTGCCTCAGTTTCCCGAGCTGACCTATGTGCTGGGTTTACAAGAATCGATCGTGGTGGGCATGGCGGATGGTTTTGCGCGTGCATCCAATCAACTGGTCGCGTGCAACTTGCATTGCGCGCCGGGCTTAGGTCATGCGATGGGCGCGATTTATAACGCTAAGTTTTCTGGTTCCCCTTTGTTGATTACAGCGGGTCAGTACGAGGTCGGTTACGGACTGCAAGAGCCGTTGTTGTACGAGCCGCTGGTGCCGATTGCCGCACCCTTGGTCAAGTGGGCGTTTGAGGTGACACGTATTGAGGACTTGCCACGGGTGATTCGACGCGCTGCAAAAATTGCGCGTACCCCACCGATGGGGCCGGTGTTTATTAGCTTGCCAGGTTCCGTGCTCGACGAAGAAGCGGAAATCGAGTTTGGTTTCCCCACGCTGGTCGATGCAGGCGTACGCCCCAGTGATCGTGCGCTGCAAGACATTGCGCAAAAGCTGCTGGCCGCGAAAAAACCCGTCATCGTGGCGGGTCGTGAAATCGCCAATGCCGATCTGTTTGCCGAAGCGTGTGAGTTAGCCGAGTTGCTCGGCGCGGCGGTGTATCAGGAGTCAGTGCCCTATAACGCGCGTTATCCCTCCTCACACCCCACGTGCATGGGTGACTTGACGCGCAATCAAAAGAAAGTCCGTCAAACGCTGGAACAGTACGATTTCTTGTTGTGTCTGGGTGCAGATTTACTGCGTATGTCACCCATGAGTACGGTCGAGCCTTTGCCGCCTGAAATGCCGGTGATGCACATCACAGAGCGTGAGTGGGAGCTTGGTAAAAATTACTCTACGGCCACTGCCGTTCGTGCCGATGTCAAGGAAACGCTCTTGGCCTTGTTGCCCGTGTTACGGAGTATGCGCACGGCCGAGCAGGCTAAGCAGGCGCAAGCGCGACTGGCAGATCTTGCGACCCGTAACTGGTCCGCCAATCGTGCGAAGACGCGTGCAGACGTTCAGTCGAGTGCCTCGACGACACCGATCGATCAACGCTATCTGGTCAGTCAGATCGTGGATGCTTTGCCCAAGGACGTCATCGTGGTCGATGAAACCTTGACAGCGGCTCCTGCGATCTCGGCGATGCTGCCGATGGATGATCCTCAGGCTTATTACGGCTTGGCGAGTGGTGGCTTGGGCTTTGGGATGGCCGGTGCGGTGGGTGTGGCGCTTGCGCAGCCTACGCGACCCGTGGTGGCGACTATTGGTGATGGGAGTGCGATGTATAGCATTCAGTCGCTCTGGACTGCCGCGCACTTAAAGCTCAACATTACCTACGTGATCATCAACAACCGCAGTTATCGCATCATCAAGGAGCGTCTGCTCGCGATGCGCGGTACGGATGATTTTGTCGCCATGGATATGGATAATCCTGCGATTGATTTTGCGGGTGTTGCGAAAAGTATGGGCATGCCTTCACAGCTGGTGACCGATCCGACAAAGCTTGCCGGTGTGCTGAAAGCAGCGATGGCAAGCGGTGGCCCCAACCTGGTCGAAGTGATTGTCTCCAGAGGATTTGGCGAATAGTTTGTCCGACCCTTACACGGACAAATAGCGTTGCTTGATATCCGCGTTGTCGTTGAGCTCAGTGATGGTGCCGACAAACACATCAGCGCCTTTGTCGATCACAACCGCGCGGTCTGCAAGCCCAAGACAGAAATGCAAATTCTGCTCGGCGAGCACGATTGTTTTACCCATCTCTCGCAAAGATTGAATCAAATCGCCAATTTTTTGCACCATGATGGGCGCGAGACCTTCGCTGGGCTCGTCGAGCAACAACACATCCGGATTGCCCATCAAGGAGCGACCCACGGTCAGCATTTGTTGTTCACCACCAGAGAGCTGTCCGCCCATGCGCTCATGTAACGGCTTAAGCAAAGGGAGCATCTCGTAAACACGCTCAATGCTCCAGTCATCTTCGCCATTGGCGCCTCGTTTAATGGCAATCTCTAGATTTTCCTCAACCGTTAGATCAGGAAAAATTTGACGGTCCTCGGGGACATAACCAATCCCTGCCCGCGCGATCAAATGGGCTGAGCGTCCGTTGATGGACTGGCCGTGGAGCGTGATCTGCCCACTTTTTGCAGGGATCACACCCGCGACAGATTTTATCGTGGTGCTCTTGCCCGCACCATTGCGTCCAAGCAAGGCAAGCGTTTCACCCTTTTGAACATCAAAGGATAAATTAAACAGTGCCTGACTCGTCCCGTAGAACACATTGATTTGTTCGACTTTCAACACCTGCGGATTCATGCGTGTGCCTCCCGAGGCGTGCCCAAATAGGCTTCAATGACGGCGGGGTTGTTTCTGATCTGGTCAGCATTGCCTTCTGCAAGGACTTTGCCATAAGACAGCACGTGGATATGTTGGGAAATCCTGAAAACGATTTCCATATCGTGCTCGATCAATACAACGGTGAGTCCGCCTTTTTTCCACAGGTTGTAAACCGTTTCAATCATTTGCTCGCGCTCTTCGGGTCCCATGCCGGCGACGGGTTCATCGAGCAGTAGGACTTTCGGACGTAAGACGAGGGCGAGGGCCATATCCAAAAGCTTTTGATCGCCATGGGACAGGTTGCCGCTGATGACATCCGCTTTGGTATGCAGGCCTAATTGCTCCATGACTTCGTAGGCACGATCACGCGTTTGTTGCAGTGGAAAACGGCCGTACATCTGCGCAGACTTGCCGAGCGGCGACATGAGCGCGCCACGCAAGGATTCTTCGACGGTCAAGGTTTTAAAAAGCTTGGCCACCTGAAAGGCGCGACCAATGCCTTTGCGTACAATCTCGCTGCTAGGCTGACCCGTGATGTCCTCGCCATCCAAAATGATGCGACCAGAATCCGGAATCAAGGCACCGGAGATCAGATTAAAAAAAGTCGTCTTACCCGCGCCGTTCGGTCCAATCACTGCGCTCAGTGATTCGGTTTTGAAATGAATCGAGACGTCCGAGGTTGCGACGACGCCACCAAAGGATTTGTTCAGGTGTTCAATCTTGAGCATCAGTGCGCTCCATCCGATTTTTTATTGCGGGATTTAGGCACGCCACCATAGGTTTGCCACGTCGAGCCTGCGAGCCAGCCTGCGTCGACAGGCAGATTGATGCCTGTGATTGCTTTGGCCGCGGGTGACAATAAAAAGCCGACGGAGTCAGCGATTTCATCGGTGGTGACCATGCGCCCCATCGCAGCTTGAGACGTGAGGTCCTCCGGGTTGCGATCATTGCGATCAATTGCAGCCTGCAAGGCTTCGGTTAACACGTAACCGGGCGAGATCGCATTGACACGGACGCCGGAGCGACCCCATTCTGCAGCGAGACACGCAGTCATGGCAGCGACAGCAGCTTTGGCCGGACCGTAGGCATGCAAGGGCGAAGAACGCAAGGACGTGATCGAGGCGATATTGACGATCGCACCGCCACCTAATTCGACCATACGCGAACCGTAGATTGCGCAGGCCAGATAGGTGCCGCGCTGATCGATATCCACCACACGATCCCATTCTGTCATGGTGAGCAAATCGGGTGACAGACGGTTTTGCAAAATCCCCGCACTGTTGACCAATGCCGTGACAGGGCCGTGTTTGGCTTCAATCATGGCTGCAGTCTCACGCATGCCATCGTCGTCGGTCACATTGCAGGCATAGGCCGTCACACCCATGGCGCGCATTTTTTCTTCGGACCATGTGCCAGGCAGGTCAAGCGAGATGACATGATCTCCGCGCTTGGCTAGATGTCGCACACAAGCTGCACCGATGCCACTCGAGCCGCCGGTGACGACCGTGATGTTTGGCTTGCTCATGAGCGTGCACCTCGCTTAAATACGAACTGATAAATTTGCACCACGAAGTCTGTGATCCCGCGCTTAAAGCCGAGTGCAAAAATCAGCACGATCACACCGAGCGCGAGTCCGTGGTACTCCGTAGTCCGAGTGATGATGTCGTTAAAGACCATCAGAAGACCAGCGCCAACCACGGGTCCGATAAAGATATGCAGACCGCCCATGAGGATCATGAAGACCGCTTCGCCCGACATAGTCCAGTAGCTGAATTCAGGATACGCGCCAGAGACGAACAGCGCCATGATGATTCCGCCCACCCCAGCGAAGCAGCTAGCCAGAATAAAAGCATAGAGGCGAACACGCCAGACATCGATACCAAGAAACTTGGCGCGATCCGCGTTGTCGCGCACCATGCGGAGTGTGTAACCAAAAGGTGATTGCAAGATATAGCGCATTAAAAATAGACAAAGCACGCCAACGATGCAGGAGAACCAATAGAGCGTTTGCGTATCGGCCAGATTAATGCTGCCCCACACGCGCGGGATACCGCCCATGAGGCCTTGATCGCCGCCAGTGAGCGATGTCCAGGTGATGATGATGCTATGAATCAACATTTGAAAGGCGAGCGTCAAAAATGAGAAGTAAATTTCTTTGAGACGCACGCAAATCGCGCCCACCACCAAACCCAGTAGGGCGCAGAAGATAACCGCACCGATAATGGCAACCGGAATAGAGACACCGCCTTTTTGCATCAGTAGACCAAAGGCATACGCCCCACCGCCAAAAAACATGGCGTGTCCAAAAGACACCATACCGCCATAACCCACCAAAATATTGAGCGAGGTGGCAAACAAACCAAAGGCGGCCAGGCGAATCACAAAATCCAACGCGACCCGACTGGGAAAAATCAACGGAATCGCGATCAAAATCGCCAAGCCCGCGAGTGCCAGGAGGAGTTCTTTATTAAAGGTCAAGGAGGAGTTCATCAGCGCGGCTCCTTGCCAAGCAAACCGCTTGGTTTAAGCACCAAAATCAGTGCCATCGCTAAGAACATGATGCCTTCGACGAACAAGGGAAAGCCAATCGAGCCGAAAGAGCGGACAAGTCCGATCAGCAGGGCACCTACAAGAGCGCCACTAATTGAGCCCATGCCGCCGATCACGGTCACAATGAAGGATTCGATCAGGATCGAAAAGCCCATGCCAGGAGACATGGAGCGCACTGGCGCCGCAAGCGCGCCCGCGAGTCCTGCCAACGCTCCACCAAACGCAAAGACACCTGCGTAAATCCAGGTCGTATTCAGTCCGAGCGCAGACGTCATCGTAGGGTTGTGCGCCGCTGCGCGCACGACTTTGCCGATACGCGTGCGTGTCATGACGTACCACATCACCAACCCAATCAGTGCGGCCGCACTAAACATGAAGATGTAGAACACCGGCACGATCCCGCCTGCGATAAAGACGGGGGGTGCCTGAAAAGCGACGGGCATCCCCATCGATTGGAATTCATGCCCCCAAATGATCTTAACTGCATCATCCAGAATCAAAATAAATGCATAACAGACTAATAACTGAAGTAAGACATCAGCGTTATAAATTTTGCGCATAAAAAAGCGTTCAAAGAAAAGGCTGAATAGTCCGACTCCTGCGCCCGCTATGATGGCAGCTAATACATAGCTGTCGGTGATGCGGTAGGCGGATAGCGCGATGTAGGCGCCAAGCATATAAAGCGAGCCATGCGCAAAGTTGATGACCTTGAGCACCCCGAAAATCAGGGTCAGGCCGGCGGCAACGAGAAACAGCAGCGAGCCCACGATCAGCCCGGTGCTGGTTTGGGTCACGATGCAAGACAAGGATGTCAGGCATTCATACAGGGCGGTGGGATCCAAGGATGTCTCCGAGAGGTCAATACAAAGTTGGCGTCAGGCGTGACGTGCAAAGAGTCTCGGCCTGTTCAAGCGCCAGAGACTCAAGTGCCACTAACGATCGGGCAAACGGTTATGCCCAGCCTTTACGTTTCTTCCACTCGGATTCAAGTTGGTAGATTTGATTCCAGCTGCCATTAACTTGGTTGGTCATGAAGGGCTCTTTGTTCGTGAGCGAGCCATAGCCAATCGCATAGTTGACAACGGTGTGATCGTCGGCACGCATGGTGAGTGTGCCATCTGCACCGAACGGTGAATCGATTTTCAGGCCACGCATTGCTTCAGCGATTTTCTTACCATCTGAGCTGTTGGCTTTTTTCATGGCGGCGGTCAAGAAACCGATACCAGCAGCGTTCTGCCAAGACCAGTTCAGTGCAAGCTCTTTGAATTTGGCGCGATAGGCGTCAGACCAGGCTGCGTTTGCCGGAGTGTTGGGGAAGCTGCGCAAATAACGATTGCCGGAGTGCATATTGGGCGGAACGTTTTTAACTGCAGTCAGCACCGCATATTCAGCCAAGTTAGGCGAGAAAAATTGCTTGTCTTTGAACAACGCATAGATGCTGGATTGGTCAATGAACGAGGTCATATCGCCACCCCACAAGCAGGAGTAAACCGCTTGTGGTTTACCTTGCACCATACGGGTGATGTTTTCGCTGTAGTCCGCCTGGAAAAGTTTTGGCCAGACTTGACCGACGATCTCAATGTCTTTATTGAAATATTTAAGATATTCAAAATACTCTGCGGTAGTATCGCGGCCATAGGCATAATCTGGGGAAATACTCATCCAGCGTTTAAGTTTAAGCTTCTTGGCGATTTCCGCACCGTACACCCCCCCTGCGATGGCATCGTGAATACCTTGGCGCGCGCAGCGGAACGCTGTGGGTACGCGCAGCTTTGGATCGGCCGTCAAAGAAGAGGTTTCAGCGCACGTATGCACGACCAATACGCCTAAGTCTTTGGCGACTTCATGGATAGCAAACGCACCCGAGGAGGCTTCGGCATCCCAAATAATTTCACAACCATCGCCCGTGACCAACTCGCGTGCGACACGCGCAGCCTCTTGGGGCTGACCCTTGGAGTCGCGGACCACCATTTCGATTTTGCGACCGTTCAAACCGCCTGCGGCGTTAAATTTTTCGACTTCCATCGTCACAGCGTTGCGCGAAGCGATCCCGAGCATCGCCACGCGACCTGACAGAATCGTCGGCATACCGATGCGGATGGGCTTGTTCTGCGCCAGTGAAATCGCGGGCAGACCGAGTGCTGCGATGCCAGCGGTGGCGGCAGCGCCTTTCAGCAATTTACGACGCGAAGCGCCAGCCAAACTTTGAGTGTACTTTGTGCTCATGTTGTCTCCAGATATTTTTATCTTTGATAAAAGGATGATTGTTATTTTCTTTATAACGCACTATGACGATTAGTCTGAGTGTCTGTCAAGAAAGAGTTAGGTGGGAGAAACCCTAGTTGAGGTCATTTGAAATTCCAACGAGATATTAATCTGGTTCGAGGATATACACAGTCAGGACGGGATGATCCAGTCGGTCAATGCGTATGGTTGTGACTCCTTGTTGAGATAGGCTAAAGTGTAAACAGATTTAAATTTAACAACGGATCTCTCGAAATATGACTTCTGCTGCATCGAACATCATTTATTTTCCCGTTGTCGGGTGTGCCGGACTCGAGCGTCGCCAAGCGGCCGACTATCACCAACGCTGGTTTGTGGTGGATGCCGATGGCCGCTGGCTGAGTGCCGAGCGTTGCGCGGCGCTTTTAAATGTGGCGACCGAAATCAAGATGGGCGCCTTGGTCTTGCGTGCGCCTGGGATGCTGAGAGTGGACATCCCACTCGATGTGATTGAGGACGACGATAGCGTCAAGCGTACGGTTCAGGTGGGTCAGCAGTCCGTGATGGTGGTGGACGAGGGAGATGTGACAGCGACATGGATGAGCCATGTGGCAGGTCAGCCTTGTCGCTTAGTCAAGCTGCATCCAGAGGCGCTGCCCGTGGAGTGGCCGCAAGGCTAAGCCAACGCCAAAGCCTAAGCTTTGACGGCTTTGGCGTCTGTGAGCTTGTGGTATTTGGCCATGAGGGCTTCCTGGCCCTCTAGCCACTGGGGATGCAGTTCAATGCAATCGACCGGACAGACGACTTTACATTGAGGCTCCTCGTGATGCCCCACGCATTCTGTGCAGGCATCCGGATTGATGATGTAAATCGACTCACCCATTGAAATAGCATCATTGGGACATTGTGGTTCGCACACGTCGCAATTGATGCATTCATCAGTGATTCGAAGGGCCATTCTTAAACCTTGTTCGTTGCCGCGCTTTGTTCACGGCGTTCTTTGGCTTTGGCTTGTAGCCAACGCTCGACAGAGGGAAACACAAACTTGCTGACATCGCCACCGAGCTCGGCGATTTCGCGCACGATCGTGCCGGAAATGAATTGATACTGATCCGAGGGTGTCATAAACAGCGTCTCGACCTCTGGGAGTAGGTGGCGATTCATGCCCGCCATTTGAAACTCATACTCAAAGTCCGACACCGCGCGCAAACCCCGCACAATGACGCGACCTTCTTGTTCGCGCACAAAGTCTTTGAGCAAGCCCGCAAAGCTTGCGACCCTGACGTTGGGGTAGTGGCTCAACACCTCGCGGGCGATTTCTACGCGTTCGTCGACGGAGAAAAAAGGGCTTTTTTTGCGACTATGCGCCACACCAATCACAACTTGGTCAAACAGGCCTGCGGCTCGGCGTACCAAGTCCTCGTGGCCGCGTGTCATGGGGTCGAAAGTTCCGGGATAAATAGCAGTGATCATTTTTGCAGCGCAACAATTTGAATAAGTTGATAGTGTACGGCCCCTGCGCGATCTTGGCGCAATAAGCTGTACCCGTCCGGGACTAAAACCGGTTTTTCAGCCTCAATATAAACAAGACCATTGGGTTCTAACAAGTCAGGCAATAGAGGCCAGAGGGATTCTAGCCAGTTTTTGCCAAAGGGGGGGTCAATGAAAATTAAATCAAACCGTGCGGCTTCGAGCCGGTCAAGGGCTTGCATCGCGTCCCCTGCGTGTATCCGTACGGCTTTGGCACCAATTTTATCTCTTAGGGCACGTAAAGCGGCGACTGCCCGGGACTGCTGTTCCACCATCTGGACGTGCGCGACCCCTCTGGAGGCGGCTTCAAAGCCCAGCGCGCCGCTACCGGCAAACAAATCCAACACACGCTTATCTGAAAACTCGCCACCCCAAAAATAATTTAGCCAGTTAAACAGGGTTTCGCGCACTCTGTCGGGCGTGGGACGCAAACCCTCAGCATCGATCACCTCGATGGGGGTTCGACGAAACTGTCCAGCCACGATGCGAATATACTTCTTCACTATGTTTCGCTTCTTTAAGAAAAAACCAAATCCCACTGATTCTTCAGCTGAAGATCAGTCGCCCGAACTCGCCTCTCAGGAGGTCGAGCATAGCCCGGATCACCCCCCCGCCGGGACGATCGTACCCGAGACGCAGACTCCTGTAACGCCCGCACCTCAGGAGCAACCGGTTACGTCTGCTCAAGAGGCGGCGCACCCCCCTCAAACTCCGTTCAGACGAAGTGCCTTCGCAGCAGCCTTGGGTGGTGCGGGTACGGTCGGCATAGCAGGCGTGGCAACTGCGGGAGTTGCTTTGGTTGCGCCAGCGCAGCCAGCTCCCGCACTTGAAACGATCGAGATCATAGAGCCGGCCACCCCCGAGCAAAGCGAGGAAAAGAGAGCTTCCTGGCTTGCACGCCTAAAAGGTGGATTGGCTAAAACCGGTCAAAGTATTGGTAGTTTATTTATTGGCGTGCGCGTCGATGAAGCGTTGTTCGAGGAGCTCGAAACCGCACTGATCATGGCGGATGCGGGTGTCGAAGCCACTGAGCAACTCATCAAGGCCTTGCGGCAACGCGTCAAGCGCGACCGGATCGAGGATGCTGAGGGCGTGCGTCAGGCACTGAGGGAGGTGCTCACCGAGCATCTTAAGGTCTTGGAAAAACCTTTCGATATAGGACAGGTCAAACCCCTCGTTGTCATGATCACAGGCGTCAATGGTGCAGGTAAAACCACTTCGATCGGCAAACTCGCTTATGCGCTCCAGCATTCTGGTGCGCGCGTGTTGCTGGCTGCCGGCGATACGTTTCGCGCCGCTGCTCGTCAACAGCTCATCGAGTGGGGTGATCGCAACAACGTCGATGTGATCGCGCAAGAAGGGGCCGACCCCGCGGCCGTGGCGTTTGACTCCGTGCATGCGGGTCGCGCGCGTGGCATGGATGTGGTCATGATCGATACCGCGGGACGCTTGCCGACACAGTTACATTTGATGGATGAGCTCAAGAAAATCCGCCGTGTCATTGCCAAAGCGGATCCCACCGCACCACACGAGGTGTTGCTGGTGGTGGATGGCAATTCAGGCCAAAATGTATTGGCGCAAATCCGCGCCTTTGATGCAGCAGTTGGTCTGACGGGATTAATTGTGACCAAGCTTGATGGCACGGCCAAAGGCGGTACGTTGGCTGCCGTGGCGGCTGGGAGCCAGGGCGTGCGTCCCGTTCCCGTCTACTGGATTGGTGTTGGCGAAAAAATCGAAGATCTTCAGCCTTTTGTTGCGGCCGAGTTCGCGGCGGCCGTGGTCGGTTAAAAACAAACGTGCTGGGATCAGTCCCAGGGCACGTCCGTGTTGGAGAGCCGACTGAATCCTTGTGCGGCTTCATCTGTCAGTGTTTCTAGGCGCGCCTGAATCCAACCGCAGGCAAACCATGCCTGAGGTTGCTCTGTCTTGAGTGATTCGAACAGTGGTTGCGCGACATATAAATCATTCATTTCACCCAAAATATCCTGAACCGCCGCGAGCTGTTTTCGGTAACGCGGCAAGTTTGTTTCTGTCAATAAATGTTCGCAAAACTGGAGTGCGTAGCGTAGACGTTTGCATTTCTTGCGCAAGTCGTGCTGTTGCTCTATTTCCAAAGCACGGAACACTAAGCCGCTATGCACAACCTGATGATGCCATTTTTTGAGTTTTTTAATTAAACGAGGTTTGAGCGGCGGTTTTCTTGGGATATGGGGCGCACGTGGAAATACAAAGTCTGTGCCATGACCCTCGGTCGTTGATGCCGTGAGGGGCGGTATTGCCAACGGAGCAACGGGGGTCGCGTCTTCGATCGTGCACAGTGCCAGGGTATCGAGCAGCCATCGTTGATAGCCGGTACTTCTAAAGAGTTGCGTGTCTGAGGGCGGGTGCGGTGAGACCGGCAGAGCGAGTGGCGGGAGTCCCGCTGAGGACAAGGCGGGTAGTAATGATCCTAGCAGCACATCTTCATCCCGCGTGCCACCGAGTTGTGCAAAATAGTGTTTGATTTGTTCGCGGTGCGCAAGGGACGGGAGCTCGGCAAGACCCGCGAAAAAAGACCACGCTGAGCGCAGTCTTCGGATGCCAACACGCAGTTGATGGATATGCTCCGGATTGGCGACCTGGCAAAGGCCTTCTGTGTCGACTTCGCACAAAATCGCAGAGTTGCGCACGATTTGTTCTAGGCACTCGCTGGTCACGGCTGCAAGCACACGGGTCGGGTCTCGTTGTTTAACAACATTGACCAGGGAAATCACCTCGGCACCTCTGGGCTTCCAAAAGTCCGCCACGTGTTGCTTACGCGCCTGGGCTTGTCGTTGGGCGCAAGCTTCATCACTGATTTCCATCGCCTCGACGATATCAAGCGCCTGCGCCAATTGCGCCAACCTGTCGCCTCGCTCGGCTTTACTGCGAACGTCGAGTATCAGACCGAATCTCTGTTGCCATGTTCGACCGATTTCAAAAACGGCCTCCAGTTTGCCGCGTTTGAGTTCAAACTCGACTTCTGAAATAGGTAGTTGCAGATTGCCTGCGCGTAACCAGCCACGATCAAAGGCGAGTTCGACCACACCCGAGGGGGCACGAATATCGCGCAATAGTCTTTGCACATCTGTTTCGTAACAAACCTGCAAAGGTTCGGTCAGGCCAGACAGCACATCCCCGACGGGTGTGCCTGCGTAAATACCTAAGTCCAACGTTGCTTCAGGCCGGTCTTGATTGATTTCAATACGGGAGAGGCTGTGTTCGCCGGGCATTTTGAGTGTTTGCACCCATTGGTTGCCCTCGAGTCTGAGCCTGAGCGCAATCCGTGCAAGCACAAGGGCACGAGAAGGCGTGTCGAAATAGAGGGCTCTGAGCTGGATTTCAGAAAACTTAGCGCGCTTAACGGCTTTTTCGACGAGGAGTTGCGCATCGACGGGCACGTTAAGCTTGAGCTCTTGTTCTGACATCGCCACCCTCCAGAAAAAACATCCTTAAATATTGGTGCTGAACTACAGCAATATAGCTATGGTTTTAAACCTTTTGCGCGCAGGATGTATTGAGCCATATCAACAAAACCTTCGCCACCTTTTGAAGGGGTCACAAACTTCGGGGGGTGTTTTAAGCGGTGAAGCTGGCTTTGAATATTCGCAACACCGACGGATAAATCGAAAAATTCGAACATCGGCTCATCGTTAGGGGAGTCACCGATAAAAAGTGCAGTCTCTCGTTGTTCCTGGAGATTCAGTCCGCATTCGCGTGTGAATAAGGTCTTGGTCATGGACAGTTTGTCATAGTTTCCAAACCAGCCATTTACATGAATCGAACTGACTTTGGCTTGCGCGCCAGCCTGTTGAAACAGAGTCACGATCCTTTGTACTTCGAATTCGTTCAGAGGGGGGACATCTTCGCAAAAATCAATCGCCAGATCAGCCTCGCGGTAGTGCTGATCGGAGGCCAGTCCGCAACCAGGGACGGTGCTAAGGATCAGCGTTGAGAGTTCATTCAATTTTTGGCGATTAAGGCGTCGTTGCTCAGCCTCGGCAAAGTGATGGGTGATCATTTTCTTGGCGAGACGGTCATAACGCATATAAAAAGCACCGTTTTCACCCACGACGGCAAAAACGGGCCACATTCGAGCGATATGGTCACACCAGCCGGCGGGACGTCCCGTAATCGGGATCACGATCACGCCCGCTTCAGCGAGCTGTTCAAGTGCCGCATAGGCGTGACTGGTCAAGCGACCTTCGGTCGTGATGGTGTCGTCAATATCGCTCAAAACAAAGCGAATATGAGCGGCCTGCTGAGCAGAAAGGTCTGTGAGCGGATGCATATAACAAGGATTCTACGTGTGCATTGTTACAGGGATTCTATAATAGGTATTTACACGTGTTCCTAACAAACGCCACCATGTCTGCCAAACTTTCCTCTCTTCCGTCGCAGGATGCCGATTTCGCGGCTGTGATATCGCCCGTTGCCGAGATCATTTCTGAGCTCAAAATGGGACGTATGGTGATTTTGGTCGACGAAGAAGACCGCGAAAACGAAGGCGATCTCGTCATGGCGGCTGAGTTCGTCACGCCCGAAGCGATTAATTTCATGGTGACGCATGGTCGAGGACTGGTCTGCCTGACACTGACTGAAGAGCGTTGCCGCCAACTCGAATTACCACTGATGTCCAATCGCAATGGTACGCCCTATGGAACTAATTTTACGGTCTCGATCGAGGCCGCTGTGGGTGTGGAAACGGGTATTTCAGTGGCGGATCGCGCCAGAACGATTCGGGTCGCCGTGGCGCGGGATGCCAAGCCGACTGATCTCGTACAACCAGGACATATTTTTCCCCTGCGTGCCGTGCCAGGTGGCGTCTTAGTGCGCGCAGGTCACACCGAGGCGGGCTGCGATCTGACTGCGATGGCTGGGCTGACGCCTGCGGCCGTGATTTGTGAAATTTTAAAGCCCGACGGCACGATGGCGCGGCTGCCCGACTTGATCGAGTATGGTCGCACCCATCAGTTGAAAATAGGCACGATTGCCGATCTCATCCAGTACCGCAACGAACATGAGTCTGTGATCGAGCGTATTAGCGAGCGTCGAATCAAGACGCCTTGGGGCGAGTTCAACATGATTGCTTACCGCGATACGGTGGCGGGCAATCCGCACTTGGCTTTGGTGCATGGCCATGTGGACCCGGCTCGCGAGACCTTGGTCCGCGTGCACGAGCCGACCTCGATTCTCGATTTAATGGATGTACAGAGTCCTGGTCATAGTTGGGGTGTCGCAGAGGCGCTCCAGGCGATCCACTCAAGCGAGGCGGGCGTCATGGTGTTTCTCAATTGTCAGGGCTCCGCCAGCCAGCTATTTGATCAAATCTCAGCCTCGCAAGGCGATATGCCTGTGCCTGTCAAGCGTGAATCAGGTCGCATGGATCTGCGCACCTACGGCATGGGCGCGCAGATTTTGCGCGACTTGAGCGTTGGGCAGATGCGCTTGTTGGCGCGTCCCCGAAAAATGCCCAGCATCATGCCGGGCTTTGGTCTCGACGTGACCGGTTACGATCACACCCCTCCCACCCGCGATAAATAGGAAGCACACCATGAGCCCATATACCTTGACCCCAGACATGAATGGCGAGGGCCTGCATATCGGCATTGTTCGTGCCCGTTTTAACGAAGACATTGGTCTGATCGAGCTCGATGCTTGCCTTCAAGAGCTTGAAAGCCTCGGTGTTGACGAGCGCGACATCATGGTCGTGACGGTTCCGGGTGCACTGGAGTTGGGCGTGACCTTGGCGCGTATGGCCGAAACCTTCGAGTTCGATGCGTTGATTGCTCTGGGCGCTGTGATTCGCGGCGAGACCTATCATTTTGAAATCGTCAGCAACGAAAGTGCCTCGGCGATTGCACGCGTCGCGCTTGAAACAGGCATCCCCGTGGCCAATGGTGTCTTGACAACCGAAACAGACGAGCAGGCCGAAGCCCGTGCTGCTGACAAAGGCCGTGACTGCGCGCAGTGCGCGGTCGAGATGGCTAATCTTGTCGCGGCACTCGAGCCCGAGGCTGACGATGAGGACGAAGAAGACCTAGAGGATGACGATCTTGAACAAGCCCCAGCAAGACGTTAATTCACCCGCGATGCCCCCACGCAGCGCGCGACGCCGTGCGCGTGAGCTGGCATTACAAGGTTTGTACGCCTGGCTCGTGCGCGATACTGATAGTTTGCAGGATGCCGGCGAAATCGAAGCGCATTTGCGGGACGAGGACGAGTTCGATCAGGCCGATGTCGTGTGGTTTCAGACCTTGCTGCACGGCGCGATGCGTGAGGCTCCGGCGTTACGGGAAAAATTCGCACCCTTCGTGGATCGTCCGCTCGCCGAGCTTTCGCCGATCGAGCATGGCATCTTGCTGATTGGCAGCTTTGAGCTGATTCACCAGATCGATGTCCCTTATCGCGTTTCAATTAACGAAGCGGTTGAGCTGGCTAAATCCTTTGGCGGTACGGATGGTTTCAAGTTCGTCAACGGTGTGCTCGATAAGCTCGCCGCCGAGGTTCGCACCACAGAGCTGCGGGCACCAGCCCGGCGCTAAGCACGCATGCGAGCGTGACCATTGTGACTTCTGAATTCAATCTGATCTCTCGCTTTTTCAAGCGTCCCGTTCCCGCCGGGATGCTGGGTGGGGGCGACGATTGCGCATTGTTACGGATCACGCCAGGCATGGAGTTGGCGACGAGCAAAGACTTATTGCTCGAGGGCCGACACTTTTTTCCTGACGTCGATCCCTATACGCTCGGCCACAAGTCTCTGGCTGTCAGCCTGTCTGATTTGGCGGCGATGGGAGCTAAACCTGTCGCGTGCTTACTAGGACTTGCGTTGCCAAGCTTTGATGAAGCCTGGGTCGCGCGTTTCGCGGATGGGTTTTATGCACAGGCGGATCTGCATGGTTGTGCGTTAATTGGTGGAGACACCACGCGAAGCGAAAGCGGAGTCGCCATCAGTGTGACGGTATTTGGCGAGGCCGATCCTGCACAGACAATGCGTCGAAATACCGCGCGCGTGGGGGATGAGATTTGGGTGTCAGGACAGCTTGGCGCTGCGGATGTTGCCTACCGATTGCTTGCGGGCGCGTTGACCGATGAAAGCCCTCTTGCAAAAAAATCACGGGGTCTGTTTGGTTTGGATGGTTCGTTATTGGAGCAAACTCGAGCTGCCCTCGAGACGCCGAGCCCTAGAGTATTTTTGGGACATCGTCTCGTTGCGCATGTCCATGCCGCGATCGACATTTCTGATGGTTTACTGCAGGATTTGGGCCACATCCTTCAGGCAAGCGGGGTCGGTGCGCGCATCGAGGAGGCACTTTTACCCATGCATCCCGCTCTTCAATATCTTTCTCAAGCAGACCAGCGACGCGCTGTCTTGGCGGGAGGGGATGTGTACGAGTTGTGTCTGACGGCGGCTGTCGATCAAGGTGACAATATTGAGCGCATCGGGTTAGAGGCTGGCGTGCCGCTTACGCGTATCGGTCAAATCGTCGCAGGTACGGAGTTGCAGGTGGTTGACGAAGCAGGTAAGTTGATCGATCCTCTGCCGCAAGGCTTTGACCATTTTCGGGACTAAGATGACGAGCGTTTCAACGCGGCACCGCACGACCTGGCCTACGTTGCGCTGGGTCTTTTCTGCTCCAGTACGCATTTTGATGTTTGGCTTTGGTTCTGGTTTGATTCGCCCTGGTTCCGGAACGTGGGGCACCTTGTTGGCGTGGTTGCTCTGGATCTTGCTCGCACCTGGTGCGAGCGATCTGGCGATCGGTATTTTTTTATTGTTATGTTTTATTTATGGCTCTTGGGCGACGCACCGTGTGAGTCAATCACTTGGCGTGCAAGATCATGTTGGCATTGTTTGGGATGAATTTGTCGCATTCTGGCTTGTGTTGTGGCTGGTGCCTGAATCGCTGTTGGCCCAAAGTGTGGCCTTTGTTCTTTTTCGATTTTTTGATACGGTTAAACCGCCGCCCATCCGTCAAGTCGATGCGCGTTTCAAAGGGGGCGTTGGTGTGATGGTCGATGATTTACTTGCCGCCTTTTACACGCTGATCGTCATGGCACTTATCGTGCGCTTTGGTCCCGCGACGGTTTTCTCCTAACGTTAGTTTTTAGAGATCCAACATGCAAAACGATACGCGTATTCTCGCAACTCAATTGGGTCAGTTACTCCTGACGCGTCAAGAATGGCTTGCCACCGCGGAGTCCTGTACGGGCGGACTGCTATCGGGTACCGTGACGGCCATACCAGGATCAAGTGGCTGGTTCGATCAGGGCTGGGTGACTTATAGCAATCGTGCCAAGCACGCTCAACTCGGTGTCGCACGCGAAACGCTGGATACGTTTGGTGCCGTGAGCGAAGAGGTTGCTCGTCAAATGGCCGCGGGGGTGTTAGCCATGGCGCCACTCGCTACGCTTGCGCTCACCACGACAGGTGTGGCCGGCCCAGGAGGTGGCACAGCCAACAAGCCCGTCGGTTTGGTGTGGTTCGGTTTTGCCCAGCGCGCACCCTCGGGGGTGATCGTGCACGCGGTGTCTCAAGTTTTTGAGGGTGATCGTGATGCCGTCAGAGACGCTTCTGTGGCGTTTTCACTGCGCTCGGCCTGCGCCTTGCTTGCTTGATGCCTCTATCTGTGCGCATTGATGGCGTCACGGGTTTCTTTGGCAACGGCGGCAGCGGCCTCAGTCCAGTGACCTTTGCCTGCCGCGTACAAAATCGCGCGTGAGGAGTTGATCATCATGCCAGTTTTTTGCGCATTACAGCCTGCGGCGCAGGTGGCGGCAATGTCGCCACCCTGAGCACCGATGCCTGGTACTAAAAGTGGAACGCTATCTCCAACAGCTTTGCGGACTGCGGCAAGTTCGTTTGGAAAGGTTGCGCCGACGACGAGTCCACACTGACCTGTTTTGTTCCATTTGTTGGCGACCAAGTCGGCGACACGCAAATACAACGGCACGCCATCCGTCATCAAAAATTGCAAGTCCGATCCGCCTGGGTTGGACGTGCGGCACAAGACGATGACGCCACGATCTTCCCAGTCGAGATATGGCTCGACAGAGTCGGCCCCTAGATACGGGCTGACCGTTACCGCATCGGCACCGTAGCGACCAAAGACCTCTTTTGCATACTGCGTGGCCGTCGCACCAATATCGCCCCTCTTGGCATCGAGTACCAACGGCAGGCGAGGGTAGTTTTCTCTCAGATAAGCACAGAGGTCCTCAAGTTGGCCCTCTGCCCCAACCGCTGAGAAATAGGCGATTTGCGGCTTGAACCCACACACAAAGGGTGCAGTGGCGTCGATAATTTGCTTACAAAACTTAAAAATCCCGTCTGACTGGCCCTTGAGCTCGGCCGGCATGCGGGTCAAGTCTGGATCGAGTCCCACCATCAAGAGGGATTGGGAGCTTGCCCAGGCGGCATTAAGTTTTTGAATAAAAGACATGTTGGGAATATGTGGATGGGGTGCAAATAAGGAAACAAGCGCTATTAGAGCCTAAAAAGTAACCAAGCTAAATAAAGTTAAACCATTTGTTAATCAGTAGCGTCAACCAAAGCGCCCCCGCTGAAAGCAAACTGAGGAAAACGGCTGCGCTCCCGAGATCTTTGGCGCGGCCAATGAGCTCATTATTTTCTAGCGTGACGGCGTCAGCAACGGCTTCGATCGCGGAGTTCAGGAGTTCTACGATTAGTACCAGCACCAAGGAACTGAGTAGTAAAACAATCTGGATCGTATCCTGGCCAACCCAAAACGCGACCGGCGCCATGAGTAGCACTAAGAGCAGCTCTTGTCTAAAAGCAGCTTCATAGCGCAGCGCAGCACGAAGACCACTCCAAGAGTAGCTTGCCGCCTTAAAAACTCTGCCAATGCCGCCTTTGCTTTTGTGTTGCGAGGGATGTGAGGACATGAGTGCGAAGTTGGTTTATAAATGATGGCCGCCTGACGGATTCAGGCTTCTCAATTCATTTTCGGAAGATAGCACACCATGCCAATGCTCAACGTTCAAATTCTGCAGGGTCACAGCGCTGCAAAAAAAACCGACTTACTGAAAAAATTGACGCAATCCGTGGTGGACAGCATCGGGGCGCCCTTGGCTTCTGTCAGAGTCGTTTTACAAGAAATCCCAGCCGAGCATGTCATCGTAGCGGGCGAGATTGGCAAGGAAATGGTCATGATCACGGTGGGCTTGATCCGTGGACGCACCGAGGATCAAAAGGCTGCGGTCATCGCGGCGATGTTTGAGGCCACCGAGCAAGCAATTGGAGTCTCCAAGCAAAATATCCGCGTCATCCTGTTTGATCGTCCTGCAACGGATTTTGGGGTTGCGGGCGGCATCACAGCCAAGGGTGCGGGTCGTTAATTTTTCTTTTCACCGAATTCTTAAGGTTTTTCATCATGACCAGTGTTCTCCAATACGATCAAGACGATCTGGGTGTCGTGACCCTCACCCTCAATCACCCCGAGACGCGGAACGCGTTGACCGGCACGGGTATTGTCGAAGCGATGCTTGAGGCGTGTCACCGCATCGAACATGATCCGAGCGTGAGCGCTGTCATCATTACGGCGAATGGACCGATCTTTTCTTCGGGTGGCAAAATCGACGAGATGGAGCGTCAGATTGGCTCTGGTTTCGGTAGCGAGGTATTGCGCCAGGAGTACCGCCAGGGCATCCAGCGTTTGCCTCTGGCGATTCACCAGATCGAGGTGCCGACGATCGCCGCGGTCAATGGCCCTGCGATCGGCGCAGGCTGTGATCTAGCGTGTATGTGTGATTTACGGATTGCGTCTGAAACGGCCACATTCGCAGAGAGTTTCGTCAAGGTGGGCATCGTGGCGGGTGACGGCGGCGCGTGGTTTTTACCGCGTGTAATCGGCATGGCGCGCGCGGCGGAGATGTCGTTCACAGGCGAGGCGATTGATGCGAAAACAGCCCTAGACTGGGGCATGGTCTCGCGCGTGGTGCCGGCTGAGGAGTTATTGTCGACTGCACAGACCTTGGCGCGCAAAATGGCGGTCAATTCGCCTCCCGCGGTGCGGATGACAAAGCGGTTGTTGCGTGAGGGGCAGACATCGTCGTTGGCTAATTTGTTGGAATTGTCGGCGGCGTATCAGGCGATTGTCCACAAAACGGCTGAGCACGCCAAAATTGTGGGCGATTTCATGGCGGCCAAGGCAGCTCGACGAGCGGCGCGAAAGTAGTTTTTTCGACAGCCTCCTTGCAGGCAAGTGGAGCGATTGAAGTTTTGCTCAGCAAAACTCAACGCTCTAGCTTGCCGCGGAGCTGACCTAGGATGGTTGTTCTGTTTGGCGACATCATGTTCCGGAAACCTGGGGCGTTTGATGTTGCTGAGCAACATTCAAAGCACCCCATTTTCCTGCAAACCGAGGAAGCTTCCCGATGCGGAAATCTGTCGATTGAGTG
>JANQYI010000018.1 GCA_030728985.1 Burkholderiaceae bacterium
AGCTCTTTTTCTTTGGCTGTGACTTTTTCAAGTTGTTTGCCATAGATCGCCTGGGGAATAGGAACGCCTGTTTGTTTGACTGACAAGTAGATCACCGGGATCATGTAAGCCACGATCAGAATGATGTACTGCGCCACTTGCGTCCAAGTCACCGCACGCATGCCACCCAAAAACGAGCAGACCAAAATGCCGCCGAGACCCAAAAAGATACCGATCTCGAAAGGCACGCCGGACAGACGAGTCGTGATCAGGCCGACGCCGTAAATCTGCGCGACGACGTAGGTAAAGGAGCAGAGAATGGCGGCAAGAATACCGAGCAGGCGTGGCAGGTTACCGTCGTAGCGCTCACCTAGGAAGTCTGGAATGGTGAATTGTCCAAACTTGCGCAAGTAGGGCGCGAGAAACAAAGCGACCAAACAATAGCCACCCGTCCAGCCCATAATAAAGGCCAGGCCACTGTAGCCAGTCAGGTACAACGTGCCGGCCATACCAATAAACGAAGCGGCAGACATCCAGTCCGCGCCAGTGGCCATACCGTTGTAGAGCGCGGGAACGCGTCTGCCAGCGACGTAGTACTCGGCGGCATCGTTAGTGCGGCTCATAATGCCGATGCCAGCATACAGAGCGACTGTCGCACCTAAAAAGATATAACCGATCCAAGCGCGTGACAATCCCATTTGCTCTGCAATCGCAAGCGCGATGACAAAGAGGAAAAAACCACCCGTATACCAGGTATAGACCTTGTTAAGAGACTTTTTAAATTGCGCGTTCGTGGTGTTAGAAGCGAACAAACCGCCTTCGTCTGGTGTCATTCCGGCCATGTTATTCCTCCTCGTCTTCGCTGACGCCGCATTCTTCGTCAAGCTTGTTCATGTATCTGGCATAGAACCCAATAATCAGGCAGTACACCACCAGAGAGCCTTGTGCTCCCATCCAAAAACTAAAAGGCCAGCCAAAGAAGTTAAAGTCGAGCTCTCGGGCAAAGTAGCTCACCACAAAAGTGACAACAAACCAAATCATCAATAGTATTACTGTGATGCGTAGGGTTTTTTGCCAGTACACCCGATGTTTTTCGGTCAGTTGCACGGTTACGTCTCCTCATCGTTATCAGGCCAGGTTGCCCCGGATCGATTTTTTGAAACACAAAGTAAAAAAACAAAAAACAAAAAATGAAAGTCAGGATGATTGAGTATTGAGTCCTGTCTCGCGCTCGAGCTGGCGCGCGAATTTAGGTTCAAAACTTTTAAGATGCTGAATGATTTTGGTCGCCTCGTCGGGTTTTTGACGATCAACGTGCACGCGGGCGAGTTGATACCATGCGTAAGGACTCATCGGCTGTAGTTTGGTATTTCGCTCCAGCGCGATCACCGCCTCGTCTAGGCGGCCTTGCTGGATAAGCGTCAGGCCTAAGCCATACCACGCTTGATCGAGTTTTGGATTGAGCTCGAGCGCACGCCGAAAGGCTCGCTCAGCCTCGATCGGACGCTCAAGCTCTTGCAATAGAAAAGCAAGGTTGAACCAAGCATAGACAGGCGCATCAGAATATTTGACCAAACGCTCGTAGCCTTCGATTGCGCCAATTTTGTCACCGAGCTCAGCTTTGAGGTGAGCGATACTGCCGAGCGCATAGCGGTCCTCAGGGTAATCTTTCAGCATGTCCTCGAACATACTAACCGCGCGTTTACGTTGTCCAAAAATAATCAGGGTGATTGCGCATCATTTGTATTTTTGCCAGTTCAGATCAATGCTCATTTGCAGCCCACCATTCCAACCGAAACACAGTGTTCAATTTTTGCGACCGTCACAGCCAGATAAAGCGCCGCGACTAAACAAAAAGCAACAAATGCGTGGTGACGGGTGGCGATTTGTTTAGGCGAGATTAGTGCTGCCAACTTCAGCCATGGTTTATTCACGACCAAGAAAAGTTGATAAAACATATTGGTGTCGCGTTTGGCGCCGGCCAGCAAAAACAAAATGCCTTGGCCCACGAGAGCGAGTAGCCCTATGTACAGTAGCAACTGCAGAATATTGAGAAATGCCAGCAACCCGAGTCTCCTTGCTTATTATGTTCGCTTCAGGGCGAATTTTTATGCGAGTGATGGGTCGCACTTTAAGACCGATTTCTGACAGCTTTCTGACAAAATTGTCTGTGCAGTCACAACTGTTGCGCATCGGCAAAAATTTCGATTTTTCGCAGGCCTAATACAGGGTTAACCCGTTGCGCCTAGTACGTTGTCGTTGCGTTGCAGCATGTCGGGAAAGTGAATTTCAACACGTGTCCCCGTCGCTTGTGGGTCAACCTTCTTGCGCTGAGCGTCTTTGATGTATACGCTGGCTTGATGACGTTGTGCGATTTCTCGCACGATCGCAAGACCCAGACCGCTGCCGTCGACATCGGAGCCCAGGACACGATAAAACCTGTCAAACACACGTTCGCGTTCGTCGACAGTGATGCCTGGACCTGAGTCTTCGATCGCAAGCACTACTTGATTTGCTTCTTCAAATAAGCTCACCGTGATGTGACCGGGTGCCGGCGTGTAGCGAATGGCGTTGTCAATCAAGTTGTTGAGCGCTTCGCTTAAAAGAAGACTCTGCCCCTTGATATATAACGAGTGTTCAGGGCCCTCAAAGCCTAAGTCGATACCTCGTCTGAGGGCGAGAGGCACCCATTGTTGGATCTGCTCTTTGGCTAGGTTCGTCAAATCGGTCGGCGGCATTTCAATTGTGTTGGGATTTTCTGCGCTCGCCATTAATAGCAGTTGATTGACGAGCCGTGTCGCACGCGTCGTCCCGGCAATAATTTGTTTAAGGCTTGCTTGCGTGTGGGTATTGGGGTCTTCGCGCATCGCGAGTTCGGCCTGAGTCCGTAACCCCGCCAGAGGCGTTTTGAGCTGATGGGCCGCATCCGCAACAAATCGTTTCTGCGCGAGTAGCGTTGCTTCCAGGCGACTGAGTAGATCATTCATCGCCGTTATCAGCGGGCCGATTTCAGAAGGTGCCTGACGCTCATCGATGGGTGAAAGATCGTCAGGTCGCCGAGCGCGCAATTTTCTTTGCAAGGCATTGATCGGTGCGACTCCCCTCGATAAGCCGAACCAAACAAGTAAGACAGCAATGGGCAGCACGATGAACTGTGGAATGATGACGCCCTTGATAATATCGTTCGCCAGTTGTGTGCGTCGATCGACGGATTCCGCGGCGACCAAAAGCACCGGGCCGCTGCCTCTTGTCGAGAGGTCCATCCAGGTATAGGCGATTCGGATTTCAAAATCCCGTAACGCATGATTTTCGTAATACACCGCATTGGGTTGATCGCCCGCGGTTTTTTCTGGGGTAGGGAGCTCACCATCGCCGCCCAGCAAGTCACCGTTAGGCCCAATCGCTTTCCAAAACACGCCGTCGTTTTCTCTGATTCGTAACGCGAGCCGTGCGGAGGAAGACATGCGCAGCGCGACCACTTCATCGGTCGCTTCAACTTGTTGTCCCAGAATTTGAAGCGCATTGGCCAGACCTAAATCGTAGGGAATGTTGGCTAAATTCTGCGCCACAACATAGGTGATCGCGATACTCATGGGCCAGAGTAAAAAAAGAGGCGCGAGCATCCAGTCCAAAATCTCCCCGAGCAACGAGCGGCGCGAGGACTCGGTGGCAGGCTTGCCCGTTCCGGACTGGAGCACGGCAAGCGCGTCAAGATTGGGTCTGGCGTGTTTGGCGGTCACGGCCGAGGGCAGAGAAGACTAATAACCATCAACCAAGCCTGACCAACATCACTCATGGGGCACTCGCGTCTCGTTCAAGACAGTAGCCGAGGCCTCGAACCGTCGCGATCTTGACTCCGCTGGGTTCAAGTTTTTTTCGCAGGCGGTGAACGTAGACCTCGATGGCGTTGGAGCTGACTTCTTCGCCCCACTCGCATAAATGATCGACAATTTGCGTTTTGCTGACCATACGCCCGCTGCGTGTGAGCAAAATTTCGAGAAGGCTGATTTCTCTGGCAGAGAGCTCGAGCGCGTGTTGGTCGACCATGGCGACTCGACCTGTTTGGTCAAACTCAAGCCTGCCATGTTTCAAAATCGTGGAGCCTCCACCCGCGCCGCGCCGGGTGAGTGCCCGAACACGTGCTTCAAGTTCGGAAAGAGAGAAGGGCTTGGCCATGTAATCATCTGCACCAAGATCGAGTCCCTTGACTCTTTGCTCCACACTATCTGCAGCTGTGAGAATCAGCACAGGAAGGTGTGAATTTTTGTTGCGTAAGTTGCTCAATACCTCCAAACCCGACATGCGAGGCAACCCGAGATCCAAAATAAGAAGGTCGAATTCCTGTGATCTCAAGGCGGAGTCAGCGGCGAGTCCGTCGCTAACGGCATCCACGGCATAGCCATTGAGGCGCAGGGAGCGCGTGAGGCCATCGGCCAAAATGCTGTCGTCTTCGGCAATCAGAATTCGCATGAATATTGATGAAGATAGGATTGGATTACTCCTTTTATCCTATCATTGGATCAGCCCACAAATGCGTACAAACCCTAGTCAAATATATAAGAAAATGCGATGGGTGGGTGTAATTTATTGTCACACTGTTTATTTATACAGTATAATTGAATGTAATAATTTCAGAATCAGGCCTGCTTGTTCGCTTGCCACGATACCAAGTATCACTTCAAATCAATACAACTTAAGGAATGTCCATGGACGATAAAACCCTCAAGGCTGGCGCCGCTGAAAAAGGTAAGGCACTGGCTGCCGCACTCTCCCAGATCGAGAAGCAGTTTGGCAAGGGCTCGGTCATGCGTTACGGAGACAATGAGGTTGAACACGACATTCAGGTTGTTTCGACGGGCTCTTTGGGGTTGGACATCGCTTTGGGCGTTGGTGGCTTGCCACGCGGTCGCGTTGTTGAAATCTACGGCCCAGAGTCCTCAGGCAAGACGACCTTGACGCTGCAGGTGATCGCTGAAATGCAAAAAGTCGGTGGAACATGCGCCTTTATTGATGCGGAGCATGCGCTGGATGTGCAGTACGCCTCAAAATTGGGCGTCAATCTGACAGATTTGCTGATTTCTCAGCCAGACACCGGGGAACAGGCCCTCGAAATCACGGACGCGCTCGTGCGTTCCGGTTCTGTTGACTTGATTGTGATCGACTCTGTCGCCGCGCTTGTCCCCAAGGCCGAGATCGAAGGCGAGATGGGCGATTCGCTTCCTGGTTTACAAGCACGACTGATGAGCCAGGCCCTGCGTAAACTGACCGCGAGTATCAAGCGTACCAATTGCATGGTGATCTTCATCAATCAAATTCGTATGAAAATCGGAGTGATGTTTGGCAGCCCTGAAACGACGACGGGTGGAAATGCTCTGAAGTTTTACGCTTCAGTGCGACTGGATATCCGCCGCATTGGTGCGATTAAAAAAGGTGACGAGGTCGTTGGTAACGAGACCCGAGTCAAAGTTGTCAAAAATAAAATTGCACCTCCCTTCAAACAAGCCGAGTTCGACATCATGTACGGCGCAGGTATTTCACGCGAAGGTGAAATTCTTGACTTGGGTGTGACGGCGGGTATCGTGGACAAGGCGGGGGCATGGTTTAGTTACAACGGTGAGCGCATCGGTCAAGGACGCGACAATGTCCGTGATTATCTGCGTGAGCATCCCGCGATGGCGATTGATATCGAAAATCGCGTGCGTGAACAGCTTGGTGTTATACCTCGTGTCGGCGGCGCTGCGGCGGCGGCCGGCGCAGCAACTGCCAGCGCACCTGAAAAAAAACCTGGTTCAACCAAAGCAAGCAAGTTTGTTGCTTCTGAGCCAGATCCAGAAGAACAACTTTGATTTTCTGACGTGTCAACATCGTCGCGCTGCTGAGAGACATCGTGTCAAGAGACGCTGATGATCAAGAGTTTGAAGGGGGTCCCAAGCCCGCAGCACCCCGGCCTGGCCTGTCCCTCAAGGCCAGAGCCGTGGGTTTGCTGTCTCGTCGAGAGCACAGTCGACTCGAGTTAGAGCGAAAGCTTGCACCCCATGCAGAAACTCCCGAAGTATTAGCACAGCTTCTAGATGAGCTTGCGCGTGCGGGATGGCAGTCGGACGCGCGCTTTACTCAGGGATGGGTGCATCGCAAGGCCCCGGGTCAGGGGGCTGCAAGGATTGTTCAAGACCTCAAGCAGCAAGGTATTGCGCCTGAGGCGCTACTGCAAGTCAGAGCCGAGCTCAAGGAAACAGAGTTTGCGCGTGCTCAAGCGGTTTGGACGCGAAAATTTTCCTCCACACTGTCGTCGTTGAGCCAGACCTCTTCTGAAGCCTCTAAATGTTCAGCCCCTAAATTGTCTCAAGCAGAGTATGCAAAACAAGGCAGATTTTTGGCTTCAAGAGGTTTTTCAATGGACATTATTTGCCGTGTTTTAAAGCAAACCTCTCTTCAGAATGACGAGGGCGGGGATGAAAACAATGAATCCTTTTAGGGGAAGTGCACTAGACCCTTGGAGGCTGAGGGTTATTGGCGGGTTAGGTCTTTAGGCTCAGGGTGCGCTATACTTTTAAGATTGTTGCAATGTGTCATTTGACTTTCAAACCCGTATGCCGCTCCCAGCGCCAGCAAATCCTCGCAAACCGATGCACAACCGTTCGATACAGGTTCATTCCTTCGAACGTGAAGATGGTCTCTGGGATATTGAGGCAGAGCTGATCGACAGCAAAGCATACTCATACACCAAGCGCAATGGTTCTGTTCAGGCAGTGGGTCAGCCCTTTCATCACCTTCATTTGCGTATCACCATAGACACGAGTTTTGAAATAAAAGAAGCGGTCGCGGTGTACGACGCATCTCCTTTCGGATCTTCTTGTTCGGCGATATCTGAGGCTTATCAGGATCTGATTGGCTTAAATTTATTAAAAAGCTTTCGCCAAGAGATCAAAGTGCGTTTTGGAAAAACAGCGGGTTGCACACATATGACAGAGCTCGCCTCAGTGTTGCCAACTGCTGCGGTACAAAGCATGGCGGGACAAAAGCGCGCAGAAGCAGAGTCAGCGGGTCGCAGACCCTTCCAAATGGGAGGCTGTTATGCTTGGCGCCCAGATGGTGAAGTCACCAAAGAACATTATCCTCAGTGGTATGTCGATTCAAATGCAGCATCCCCGGTTCCTGGTACTTAATCTTATCAAGCCATCGTTTTTGTTATTTTTTTTGGACGGACAGGATTCCCATGAAAATCCATGAGTATCAAGGCAAAGAGTTGCTTAGAAAGTTTGATGTGGTCGTTCCACAAGGCTATCCCGCGTTTAGCGTGGACGAGGCTGTAGAGGCTGCTAAAAAACTCGGTGGCCCGGTCTGGGTGGTAAAAGCGCAAATTCATGCTGGCGGTCGAGGCAAGGGCGGCGGCGTTAAGCTAGCGCGCTCGATCGACGAGGTCCGTCAATTGTCTTCCGAAATCCTCGGCATGCAGTTGATTACGCATCAAACGAGTCCCCAGGGTCAAAAGGTGCGCCGTCTGCTGGTCGAAGAGGGTGCGGACATTAAAAAAGAGTACTACGTTGGCATCGTGACAGATCGCGGCACGCAACGAGTTTGTGTGATGGCCTCCAGCGAAGGTGGCATGGATGTCGAAGAAGTCGCTGAAAAGCATCCTGAAAAGATTCTCAAAGTATTTGTTGACCCTGCAAAAGGTCTGACCGACGCAGAGGCAGAGGGTTTGGCTCGTGGAATCGGCGTGCCAGAAGCCTCCATTGCCAAAGCGTGTGCGGAGTTTAAAAAACTCTACAAGGCCTATTGGGACACCGATGCATCATTGGCTGAAATCAACCCACTGATCTTGACAGGGAGTGGCGACATCATCGCCCTGGACGCCAAGTTCAACTTTGATCCGAACGCCTTATTCCGTCATCCTGAAATCGTGGCTTATCGCGATTTGGATGAAGAGGATCCCGCTGAAATCGAAGCCAGCAAGCATGAACTCGCCTATATTCAGCTAGATGGCAATATTGGTTGCTTGGTCAACGGTGCAGGCTTGGCGATGGCGACCATGGACACGATTAAGTTGTTCGGTGGCGAGCCTGCAAACTTTTTGGATGTGGGCGGTAGCGCCACAGCGGAGCGTGTCACCGAAGCCTTCAAGATCATGCTTGCCAACAAAGGCACCAAAGCCATTCTGGTTAATATTTTCGGCGGCATTATGCGTTGCGATGTGATTGCCCAGGGCGTCATCTCAGCTTGTAAAGCGGTCAATCTCAGCGTGCCGCTTGTGGTCCGCATGAAGGGTACCAACGAAGAGTTGGGTAAGAAAATGTTGGCCGAATCTGGCCTGCCTATCATCAGCGCTGACACGATGGCCGACGCGGCCACTCGAGTCGTCGCAGCAGCCAAATAATTCTGCCAGGGATTCTGAAATGTCTATTCTTATCAACAAAGATACTAAAGTCGTTACACAGGGTATCACCGGCAAAACCGGTCAGTTTCATACCCGCACTTCGCGTGCCTATGCTAATGGACAGGAGGCCTTTGTTGCGGGTGTGCACCCAACGAAGGCGGGTGAAAATTTTGAAGGCATTCCTATCTTTGCCTCGGTCAAAGAAGCAAAAGCCGAGACCGGTGCCAATGTCTCTGTTATCTATGTGCCTCCTGCAGGCGCCGCGGCTGCGATTTGGGAAGGCATCGAAGCCGAGTTGGACTTGGTGATTTGTATCACCGAAGGTATTCCGGTTCGCGATCTTCTCGAAATTAAAGATCGCATGGCAAGGATGAAGAGCAAGACGCTGTTGCTCGGACCGAATTGCCCCGGTTTAATCACACCCGATGAAATCAAAATCGGCATCATGCCCGGTCATATTCACCGCAAGGGTCGGATCGGCATCGTGAGCCGTTCGGGTACATTGACCTACGAAGCCGTTGCGCAAGTGACCGAGCTTGGGTTGGGGCAGTCTAGTGCCGTGGGTATTGGTGGCGATCCCATCAATGGCATGAAGCATATCGATGTACTCAAAATGTTTAACGAAGATCCTGAAACCGATGCGGTTATCATGATTGGCGAGATTGGAGGTCCTGACGAGGTCAATGCCGCTTTGTGGGCGAAAGACAACATGAAAAAGCCACTGGTCGGCTTTATCGCAGGTGTCACGGCCCCTGCCGGCAAGCGCATGGGGCATGCCGGCGCTCTGATTTCCGGTGGCGCCGACACGGCTGACGCCAAGCTTGAAATCATGGAAGCTTGCGGTATCCGGACAACGAAGAACCCCTCAGAAATGGGTAAGCTTCTCAAGTCAGTCCTGTCCTAGCAAAGCTTCTCTCGTCTTATACGTTGCTTGAAAACGCCGGTTTGTCTTTGACTCGCCGGCGTTTTTATTTCCTTAACCTTATTTCAGATCAAGCCTTTTCGTTCGCTTTACTGAATTATTCTGCGGTCCGTGTTCCAATTGGAGTCATTGTTTTGCCTTCGAACTTTGCACGTTTTTATCAATCACAGGACACATGATGGAAAATAACAAGCCTAAACGCAGCTTGACGATATTGCAGTGGTTGGGATTGCTCGGTGTGATCGGCATCGTGTTGACGATTGTTTTGAACTATTTGCGTTGAGAGTACACGAGTGAGCTCTAGAAACTTAGTGATTGCGACGCGAGCCAGCCGCCTGGCATTGTGGCAGGCTGAACACGTGCAAGCGCGGTTGCGCGAGATATATCCAGACGTACAGGTTGACTTGCTCAAGCTCAGCACCCGAGGCGACGAGATCCTGGATCGTAGCTTATCAAAAGTGGGTGGTAAGGGTCTGTTTATCAAAGAGCTTGAGTATGCGCTACTAGATGGACGTGCCGATTTGGCGGTACATTCCCTCAAGGATGTTCCCGTTGATATGGAGGCGCCTTTTGAGCTTTCTACGGTATTGAGTCGTGCTGATTGTCGCGATG
Source organism: Burkholderiaceae bacterium (assembly GCA_030728985.1). Lineage (GTDB taxonomy): Bacteria > Pseudomonadota > Gammaproteobacteria > Burkholderiales > Burkholderiaceae_B > Zwartia. The sequence continues at coordinate 9,891 of JANQYI010000018.1, forward strand.
CTTTTGTGTCAAATGACTATGCGGATCTGTCTGATCTGCCAGCTGGAGCCATCGTTGGGACCTCAAGTTTGCGGCGAGAAGCGCAGCTGAGAGCGCGATACCCTGAGCTTGTGATTCATGCTTTGCGAGGCAATCTGGATACTCGACTGGGTAAGCTCGATCGTGGCGAGTATGCTGCCATCATTCTTGCCTCTGCAGGACTTGAGCGTCTCGGTTTGAGCCATCGTATTCGTTTGCGAATGACGACGCAGGCCTCTTTGCCAGCCGCCGGACAAGGCGCCCTCGGCATTGAAATTTTGCAGTCACGCTCAGATCTTCGTGAGCTGTTGGCGCCACTTGCTTGTCCTGATACGACCGTTTGCACGCTCGCCGAGCGAGCGGTTTCGCGCGCGCTTGGTGGTTCTTGCCAGGTACCTTTGGCGGCCTACGCCCAGTTAGATGGTGAGCGACTCAAGTTGCGAGCCCTTGTCGCAACGCCTGATGGCAAGACTATCTATCGTGCGCAGCTCGAAGGAGCGCCAGCGCAGGCTGAGCAGCTCGGATTTGCCGTGGCTCAGCAATTAATCACCCAAGGTGCAGGGGATATTTTGGCAAGTTTGACCGAGCCCTCTTGACACGCCATGACGCCACTTCATCCTACTGCGATTTTGACGCGTCCCGCCGGCCGTAATACAAACGTGATGAATGGATTAGCGCGGCGCGGATGGTCCGTTGTGGAGTGTCCTGCGCTGGATATCCGTGAGGGGATGCCAGACGCGGGTCCAGTGCCCACGCCTGAAGGCTATGACCTGGTTATCTTTGTCAGCCGTGCTGCCGTCACTGGCTATCACAGCCAATTAGTGGCTGCGGGTAAAGCGGACAATATTTGCTGGCCGCTCAATACGAAAGTGGCAAGTATGGGGCCGGTGACGGCGTCTGTGATTCGTAGGGTGTTTGGTGATGCGTTGTCGGTTTTGCATCCAGCCCCTGACGATGCGCAAGACTCAGAGTCGTTGTGGCCGCTATTGATGGCCCTTAAAGACCCTCTCCAACGTGTGCTGATTGTGCGAGGTCAGGACGGTCGTGATTGGCTCAGTCAGCGCTTGAATCAGCAGGGCATCAGCGTCGAGCTGCATCAAGCCTATCGCCGCCAGCCCGCGCAGTGGTCTTGCACGTTGAATAAACATTTTGTGGCGCTTAGTCAGCAAGATACGCTACCGACATGGTTGTTAACCAGCCCTCATGGCATAGACGCCATTTATAAGAACCTTGACGCCTTAAGCTTGCTGGATTGGTTTGTGCGCAGTTCGTTTGTTCTGACGCATGAGCGTCTTAAGCCGCTGCTCACCAAAATCTTAGAGGCTCGATCGCAACATTTGTCCGGTGTTCTTAAATGTGTGGTGGCAGGTCCCGAGGATGATGTCATTTTGGATGGCTTTGAGCAGATTTCTCGTTCCTAGACGTCGAGCTTTTTTTCTTGGTGCAGGTCGCGAATACTTCGATGGCCTAGACTGTCTGGACCCGTCACCGTGTTTTTCGCTGAAAAAGGCGATTTTTTCTAGCGCTAGGGCTACAATTACTCTATGACTGAAGCTCAATCCCCCAGCCATCCGCAACCAAGCGCTGACTTGCCCGACACTAAAAAGCCCTCGACTAGGCGCTCATGGCCATTCTTATTGACCATCATATTTTTCCTGATCGCGCTGCTTGCCTTGGGTGGAGCCTGGTTTCAACAAAAACGTTTTGAAAATGCGGGTCGAGAGGTCGGCAAGCAGGTTCAGGGTTTGACAGTGTTGTTGAATGAGGCGCGACGTGATGCTACGCAGGCCTTGGGGCTCGCTCAGTCTCAAGCCGGTCGGATTGCACTCCTCGAACAGGCCCAACTTGAGGCAAAGAGTCAGTATGCGACCTTGGAACAACTTTGGGTCGGTACAAACAAAGGCATGGAAGACTCCATGCTTGCCAATGATATTGATCGCCTGCTCACAACGGCCAATCAACAACTCCGCTTATCAGGCAACGTCAACAATGCGATCATGACGCTTGAGGCGTCTCAAGCTTTGCTCGCGCGTGCGGATCGTGCTCGTTTTGCAAAATTACAAGGCGCGATCAGTCTGGATCTTGATCGTCTGAGAGCCGTACCCTTGGTCGATATCGCGCAACTATCAAACAAGCTTGACGCATTGAGTGCGCTCGTGGCACGAGCGCCTTTGGTTTTGCCGGATGCTGCCGCGGCTGTGATGACTGGATCGAGCGATACCGTACCTAGCGTATCTATGGAGAAAACTAAGCCTACTCAGCCTGCGCGCACGGATGCTTCCGCGACGACTAAATTACCTTCCGCTGAGCAGGCGTGGTGGAAAAATGCGCTCGACAAAACGCTGGACTGGTCCGCTTCCGCTTCGGCGCTGGTGGTGCGTGAGTTCGCCGAGGTCGTGAGTATTCAGCGCGTGAGTGATGCGAATGCGCTGTTGATGTCACCCGAACAGGGATCCTTGTTGCGCGCCACGCTTCGTACGCGTGTCTTGACCGCGCAAATGGCACTGTTGATGAAGCAGGAGTCGGTATGGAAAGCCGAGCTCGCTCATCTTCAACAAAGCATTTCGTCGCGTTACGATCCCAAGGCCGCGGAGACCGTCGCAGCATTGCGCTTAGTCAAGGAGTTGGCAACCATTCAGATTGCGGCTGCGTTGCCAGACATCAAAGAAAGCTTTTCTGCTCTTGAATCGGTGCGCGCTTCAGAGCCTGCACCTCTTGGTGGGCAATAGTAATGCGAACCTGGTTATGGTCACTCGTATTATTGACAGCCGCGGTCGTCATGGCGGTGGTGCTGAGAGAAAACACCGGTCACGTGTTAATTCTCGTCAATGATTGGCGTCTACAAGTTTCACTGGCCTTTGCCGTGGTGTCTTTGTTCGGTTTGTTCGTGTTGGTGTATTGGCTTTTGCGTGTTTCTGCTTGGTTGGCGGCGATCCCAATTCGGGTTCGGAGCTGGAGTACACGACGTCATGTCAGACGTGACCAAGAGTTGCTGGAGCAAGGCTGGACTGAGCTGTTAGAGGGTCGTTACTCGCATGCTGAAAAAGATCTGACCAAGCTGTTTGGCCGCAGCAAGGATGCCGGTCGCCAAGTACTGGCAGCATTGTCCGCGGCCAGAGCCGCACATGCCTTAGGTGAATTCGGCCGTCGCGATCATATGCTCGCGCTTGCCAAACAGAAAACCTCCGATGATCCCTCGCACAAGGATGCCGTCGCGACGGCTGCGGCAGATCTTTATCTTGATCAAGGACTGGCTGCCCAGGCGCTCGAGGAGCTCCTCCCCCTGCAGGACGGTGGTGCGCGTCACATCCATAGCTTGAGGTTGTTGCTCAGAGCGCACAGGCAACTGAATCGACATGATCAGGTGTTCACACTGGCCCGCACCTTGAACCGACGTGGTGCCCTTCACGACTCCGAGGCGCGACAAATCATCGAGGTCGCGGCAGCCGCGCGTCTGCGCGAAACAACACACTCTGGTGATTGGAAAGCTTTCTGGAAAGATTTAAAGTCCGAAGAACGCATGTTGACCGATGTCGCTCTCGCTGGAGCTGCTGCGTTTGAAGCCAACGGGCTTCTCGATGATGCTTCTCGTGCGCTTGAACAGTCTATTCCATTGTCTTTTGATCCTCGGCTTTTACTCGCTTATTCACGCGCCGAACCATCGCAAGTTAAACGCCGTCTTGAAAAAGCCGAGGCTTGGGTTCAGTCTCGCCCGAACGACCCGGATTTGCTTGCCGCGATTGGTAACTTGTGTCTGATTGGACAGATCTGGGGCCAGGCTGAAAACTATTTGTCTCGTAGTTTGTCCAAACGCGCCGATGCACGCGTTCATGCTTTGCTTGGCAGCTTGTTTGACAAGCTTAATCGGCCGAATGACGCGGCTGCGCAATGGCGGATGGCGACAGCGGTCGGTGCAGCACTACCCGTATTGGCTTCAGATTCATTCTTGCCTGTGGCAGATACCGCGTCCGATCCAAGCGTCTTGCATGCTGAGGGATTAGCGTATCTTTCCGAAAGCGGTTTTCAAGCAAATTGGGATCATCAGACGATCTCAGACCCCGGCCGTGATAACTTGGACGAGTACTTTGATAGCGCGCCCGTTGCGGCTTTAGGCGAGCCCGCCCCTGTGACGTCGCTTGCGCCCTTGCCGGAAAAAAAGTCTTAACTTCTCATCTTTAATCTTTCAGGACGTCAATCAACATGTCTGACTTTGTATTCGAGCCGCAGGCAACTATCGGCTTACCTGTCGTGGGCAGCAACACGCTTTTTCCAGTACGTCGTGTGTATTGCGTGGGTCGTAACTATGCCGAACATGCCAAAGAGATGGGTTTTACGGGCCGCGAAGACCCCTTTTTTTTCTGTAAGCCCGCGGATGCTTTGATTCCTATTCCTGCCGGTCGCGCGGGCAAGATGCCTTATCCCGTTAAAACTTCAAATTTGCATTATGAGATGGAGTTGGTGGTCGCGCTCGACCGAGGTGGTCGAGATATCCCCGTGGATAAAGCAAACGAATGCGTCTTTGGTTACGCCTTGGGTCTTGATATGACACGTCGTGATTTGCAAGGTGAGGCCAAAAAACAAGGCAGGCCGTGGGAAGTGGGCAAGGGCTTTGATCAGTCTGGACCGATTGGTCCGATTCATCCAAAGTCTGCAACGGGTATTTTGTCTGAGGGCAATATTTCACTGCATGTGAATGGCCAGCAAAAACAGACCAGCGATTTATCGCAAATGATTTGGAATATTCCTGAGAGTATTTCCTATCTCTCAGGGTTGTTCGAACTCAAGGCCGGAGACCTGATTTTTACCGGTACCCCTGAGGGCGTAGGTGCTGTCGTCAAAGGTGACAAACTCGTGGGCCAGATTGCTGGCCTGGGGGAGTTTGAGGTTCATATCGTTTAAATTGAGCGCCAGCCCTTAAACGGGCTTGCCAATATCAGCGGCATACGCCGGGGCGGGATGCAAGGTGTTTCTTGCGCCCGCCTTGAGTAATTGGCTCGGTACATCGTGGCCGATTAGACCGGGCAACATGGCCGATACCTTCAAGAGTCGATCGAGATCGATCTGGGTGTCAAAGCCCTCTAACTCAAGCATGTGAACCATGTCTTCCGTGCAGGCGTTGCCACTCGCACCCGGCGCGTAAGGGCATCCCCCGATTCCACCCAATGACGCATCAAAGCGGTTGATCCCCGCGCTGATGGCAGCCAGAACATTGGCTTGCGCCATCGAGCGTGTGTTGTGGAAATGCAGGGTAAAAACCATGTCAGGGAAGAGTGTTTTTGCGCGCGTCGCGATCGAACGGACTTGCGAAGGGTAAGCCATGCCTGTGGTGTCGCAGAGCGTTGCGCGTTTGACGCCCAGATTGGCAAAGCGCTCAACCCAGCGCATGACTTCGTCTTCGCTGACATCACCTTCCATCGGGCAGCCAAAGGTCGTCGATAACGAAATATTGATCGCGACGGCGCTTCCAGAAATCGCCGAGACCACTTGCTCTAATTGTGTAAAAGACTGCTCTCGCGTCATACGCAGATTGGAGCGATTGTGCGTTTCGCTCATGGACATGACGAGATTGGCTTCATCGATACCGCAAGACAGCGCGCGCTCGGCGCCGCGCACATTGGGGACGAGCACGGTATATTCCACCCCGGGTTGACGCGTGATTTCGTGCATGACGCGTTCTGCGTCACGCAGGGCCGGGATTGCTTTGGGAGAGGTAAAGGAGGTGACTTCAATCTTGGCAAAGCCACATTGGCTCAAGGCATCAATCACGAGGACTTTATCTTCGGTCTCGATGAACTGAGCCTCGTTTTGAAAGCCATCGCGCGTGGCGACTTCTTGCATGTAAATTCGGGGGCGTGTGATTTGCGTCATGATGTGTGTGTGATGTGTATGTGTGTGTGATGTGTATGTGATCAAAAATTAAAGTGATAAAAGTCGTAGATGATGTTGGCGGAGATGATGCCAGCTTAGATCATGCCGGCATTAGATGATGCCGCGTTCTTTCCAGTCTGCTTGTTGCGCGGCACCGATCCCTAGCCCTTCGAGCACCTCGGCCGTGTGTTGGCCCAGTTCAGGAGCCGGGCGAGTGATTTGTCCCGGAGTCTGGCTCAGCTTTGGCACGATCCCCGGAACTTGCACCACGGACCCATCGGGCAGGGTCGCATCCAGAATCATATCGCGAGCCTGATAGTGTGGATCATGGGCGATGTCTGCGGCATCGTAGCTTTTGCCGGCGGGTACGCCAGCCTTGTTCATCGCCTCGAGCACATCGTCCAGGGGATATTGCTCGGTATAGGCTGAAATCGCGGCGTCGATACCCTCCGCATTTGCGGCACGTCCTACGTTGTTGGCAAGACTTGGATCGGTCGCCAAGTCTTCGCGACCAATGGCTTGCATGAGTCTTTTGTAGATGCTGTCGCCGTTGCCGGCGATCAAGGCGTAACGGCCATCGCGGCACAAATACGCATTGGTCGGCACGATCCCAGGCATGCTGGCGCCGGAGGGCTGTCGCACTACACCAAATTTTGAGTATTCGGGCAAGAGACTTTCCATCATATTAAAGACGGACTCATAGAGTGCGACGTCGACCTCCTGACCGACACCACCTTGCTGCTCACGATGTCTCAGTGCCATCATGACACCGATCACACCGTGCAGTCCGGATAAGGTGTCGCCGATCGATACCCCAACCCGGACAGGAGGACGTCCTGGTTCACCGCTGAGGTAGCGTAAGCCTCCCATGGCTTCTCCGATCACGCCAAACCCGGGGCGGTCTCGGTAGGGACCGGATTGACCGTAGCCGGAGACACGCAGCATGATGAGCTTTGGATTGATCGCATGCAGATCCTTGAAACCCAAGCCCCATTTTTCCATCGCGCCAGGGCGAAAATTTTCAATCAAAATATCCGCATCGGCAGCCAGTTGTCGAATGACCTCCTGTCCTTCTGGCTGACGCAAATCAAGCGTCACGGAGCGCTTGTTACGGGCGTGCGCAGCCCACCAGACCGACGTGCCCTCGTGCAAGAGGCGCCACGTCCGCAGGGGATCACCCGTTTTAGGGGGTTCGATCTTGATCACATCTGCACCAAATTCAGCGAGAATTTTCGATGCGAAAGGACCTGCGATCAGTTGACCGAGTTCGAGGACGCGCAAACCGCTCAGTGGAAGGGACATTGTCTGATCTAGGGGGCTAGCCATGGTTGATTCTCTCTTGCTTTTTGTTCGTACTGTTGGATCTGCTCGCTATAACCCAGGGTCAGGGCAATTTCATCGACGCCTTTCATTAAACACTCTTGCCAAAAGGGATCGATTTCAAAGTGCATCGGTTGTTTAAAATAGCCACAGGCGACCGTGCACTCCTTTAAATCAATCGTGATGCTGAGTCCGTCGTGACAGCCAGAAGCGGGTGTGTTTTTAGCAGAGGTGTTTGTATGAGCCGCTTTCGTCAATTCAAGACGCAATGCCTTAAGTGTAGTGGCTGGCAACACAATAGGAAGCACACCATTTTTCAAGCAATTATTATAAAAAATATCGCCGAAACTTGGCGCCAAAATTGACTTAATGCCGAAATCAACCATCGCATAGACGGCGGCCTCGCGCGAGGAGCCACAGCCAAAGTTTTCGTCGCACACCAATACATTCGCGCTTTGAAAACCTGCTTGATTCAAGACGAAATCTTCACGAGGACGTTGTTGAGCATCAAAGCGCAAGTCATAAAACAAATAGTCGGCATACTCGCCGCGGCGTTTCTTGAGAAAACGCGCGGGGATAATTTGATCCGTGTCGACGTTGCGGCCTTCAAGAGGTGCCGCAAGACCATCTAACGTCATAAAAGGTGTCATGAGGAAATCCTTGAGAGCAAGGGACGAACATCGGTCAGATGCCCGGAGATCGCAGCCGCAGCAACCATGGCAGGGCTCATCAGATGTGTTTTGACGCCAGGGCCTTGGCGGCCGACGAAGTTTCGGTTGGAGGTCGAGGCGATACGCTCTCCCGCGGGCGCAGTATCGCCATTGACCCCCACGCACATCGAGCAACCGGGTTCGCGCCACTCGAGTCCTGCGTCCTTAAATATTTGATCAAGACCCTCTTGCTCAGCGGCCTTTTTGACTTGCATCGAGCCGGGTACGACGATGCCTGGCACTTTTGAGCGAGCGCCTTTTAGGATGTGGGCGGCACTGCGTAGATCAGAGAGTCGGGCATTGGTGCAGGAGCCGATAAAAACCCGGTCAATCTGAACGGTATTGAGCGGTGTGCCCGGAGTCAGTGCCATGTATTCGAGCGCGTCGCGCATGGATTGGCGTAGGGTCGTATTGGACTCCTTTGCCGGATCTGGAATCATGCCGGTGATGGGTAAGGCGGCTTCTGGGCTCGTCCCCCAGGTCACCATGGGTGCGAGCGCGCCAAGGTCGATGGTGATTTCTTTATCCCAGCCACAGTCGGGATCAGAATAAAGTTGCCGCCATTGCACAAGCGCGCGATCCCAATCGCCGCCTTTGGGTGCGAAAGGGCGACCATGTAGATAATCAAAGACCAGATCGTCCGGTGCCATGATGCCAAAGCGGGCACCCGCCTCAATGGTCATATTGCACATGGTCAGACGATCCTCGAGGCTGAGTGCACTTAAGCCAGAGCCCGTGAACTCGATTGCATGACCTGTCGCACCAGAGGAGCCAATGTGCGCGATTACCGCCAGAATGATGTCTTTACCTGTGACGCCTGCCTGTCGCACGCCTTTGAGCTCGACGCGCATATTCAGGGGCTTGGCCTGCCAGAGCGTTTGGGTCGCCAGCACATGCGTGCTTTCAGATTGTCCGATGCCGAAAGCAAGGGCGCCGAACGCGCCATGCGTCGAGGTATGGCTGTCGCTGCACGTCAGGGTCATGCCAGGAAGCGTGATACCTTGCTCCGGGCCCATGACATGAATAATGCCTTGCCGAGCATCATGAATCGGAAAGTAGTTGGCACCACTCCATTGCATATTTGTTTCAAAGCGCGTAATCATCTCGGTAATTTCCGGGGTTGACGCATCTTTAGGATGACGGCTGATGGTCGGAACATAATGGTCCGCGACACCGAAAATTTGAGTGGGGTTTCGCAAGGATAAACCGCGTTCGCGTAAGGCACTGAAGGCGTGAAAAGAGCCTTCATGAATCAAGTGGCGATCGATATAAAGCAAAGAGGGTCCGGTTAAGCGCTCAACCACAAGATGCTTACGCCAAATTTTTTCGAAAAGCGTCATTGAGCTTGGGTGTGTGGATACCATCAATTAGGATTCCTTGCTGTTCTGATCTGTCCGTAAAGGGACAGGATCGATGTGTGTCATTACATTCAAGACACGATGCCTCTGCATGACGGCATGACGTGCCGCCAAGCCGATATCGTGACCAACCTCGACGGAGAGGTGCCCATAGACTTCGAGGTGGGCATCGACCAAAATCATATCGCCCATCTTTCGAGTCCGTACGTCATGGACACCCAGCACGCCGGGTGTCTTTAAAAGTGTCTCTGAAATGGACGCCACCTCTTGTTCGTCTACGGAACGATCCATCAGGTCGTGAAAGGCGTTCGAGCCAAAGCGCCAACCCATTTTTCCGATCATCAGTGCCACAACAAGCGCGGCGATTGGGTCGAGTATTGGGTAGCCCGCAAGGTTACCAATAATACCAACGGCAACTACGAGCGAGGAGGCGGCATCTGAGCGAGCGTGCCAGGCATTGGCGACCAGCATGCTTGACTTGACGCGTTTGGCGATCTTGATCATGTAGCGAAATAACAGCTCCTTGGAAATCAGGGCGATGCCAACAATCCAAAGTGCTACGCCATGAACAGTCGGGATATCGTCGGGATTTTTTAGTTTTTCGAAGGCCGCCCAAAGCATCCCGATAGCCACCACGATGAGTAAAACGCCCAACACCATCGAGGCTGCAGTTTCAAAGCGCTGATGCCCATAGGGATGGTCTTCGTCAGCATCTTTTTGGCCATGGTGATTGGCAAACAGCACCACGAAATCGCCCACGAGATCTGAGAGCGAGTGAATGCCGTCGGCAATCAAGGCTTGAGATTTCGCGAAAATCCCTGTCAGTATTTGAGCTATGCAGAGCAGGATATTGACAAACACACTCACCCAAGTGCTGCGTTTGGCCGCGCTCGCCCGCTCTTGAGGGGTGAACTCTTTATCTTCGCTATCTTCGCGGAGGTCAGATGTTTTCATTACACATGGGATTGAAAACGTTGAGGGCTAAAGGGGGCTAAAGAAATTTCCGGTTGGACGCCCGAGGCCAGTTGCGCCACAAGTCGTCCCGTGCGCGCCGAGCCCACGAGTCCGACATGACCATGACCGTAGGCGTGAATGATATCTCCGCAGCCCGAGGCCAGGCCGATGCAGGGCAGTCCGTCGGGGGTGCTGGGGCGCCGTCCCATCCAGATGGTGATGCGATCGGTGGGTAAGTCTGCAGGCAGCTTTGGGTAAAGCGCAACAAGGTGCTTGCGCAAAATCTCGGCGCGTCGCCAGTCAGGCGTGTCGTCCGTTTGAGCGATTTCGACTTGGCCGGCGACGCGCAAGCCATGCTCCATAGGGGTGGTAATCACTTTACGGTCCGCAAACATCGTTGGGATGCGCGGCCCTACCTCAGGCGCAAGCACGACCGCATGGTAGCCACGCTCGGACTCCAGGGAAACCTTGTCTCCCGCGAGGCGCGCAAGCTCTTTAGAGCGTGCGCCGATCGCAATGACCGCTTTATCGCACGGTATTTCGCCCACGTCTGTCATGACCGCCTGTAACGCACCCTGCTCGATACGAAAGCCGGTCGCCCGCGCGCAAATCAATTGTGCGCCGCGCGCTTGTGCATGGGTAATGAGTGCAGCGGTATAGGCCCCCGGATTTCGACAGCTGCCTGTTTCCGGTACCAGAACACCGAAGGTATAGCGTCGATCCAAGTCCGGCTCGAGCTCGGCGAGCGCAGCCGCGTCGAGCTCTTTCCAAAGGATGCCTTCTTTGCGACGGATATCCCAGGCTTTCGCGTCCTGCTCAAAGTGTTCTTTGGATAAATACGCATGCAAAAGACCGGTTCGGACGATGAGGTGGCCAACGCCAGCTTTTTCAGCCATTTCTTGATGAAGCCCCGGCGCTCCCGCCAAAAGACTGCGCAACGCAACGGCAGTGCGTTCAATTTTTGTGTAATTGGAGGCGGCTTGAAGATAGCGGGTGAGCCAAGGGAGTGCTTTTGGGAAGTATTTCCAGCGAATCGCAAGGGGTCCTAGAGGATCCGTCAGCCATTTGGGCACATGTTTCCATGCCCCGGGGGTGGCTGGTGGCAGCACGGAGTGAGAGGACAGCCAACCTGCATTGCCAAAGCTTGCGGCCTGCTCATCCCCTGGTTGCTCTGGCTCGACAAGGGTGACGCGCAGGCCCGCCTCGAGGCATTGATAGGCGCTGGTGGCTCCAATAATGCCAGCGCCGATAATGACAACGTGCTCTTGAGAATGCATGGTTTAAGTTATTTTAAGTTAAAAGTTAATTGCCCAACATTATTTGGGTTTTGAGTCAAAACATCGTAGCATCAAGGCGAGTCTGCGTCCGTACGCACTCCGGTATGATCTATTTTTCTATTTTTCTCGGGAACTAACTCTCATGAAAGCTGTTTTTATTGATGCAAGCGCCACGCTGGGTGATGTGGCCGAGCGTTTGCACCGTGCTGACGATATTGCTTTGGTTGTTAATCGTCAGGTCGACATCACGCCAGAGCAGATTCCGGCTGTGATGGGAGACGCTGAGATTTTGATCGTAGATCACACCGCAGTCCCGACCTCGATCGCGAAACAGTGCAAAGGTCTCAAGCATATTGTTTTTTTGGGGACGGGTGCCCGCTCCTATATGAATCCCGAGGAATTGGCTGAGATCGGCATCGAGGTACACATTATCAAGGGTTATGGCGATACCGCGGTTGCGGAGTGCGCCTTTGCCTTGATGTGGGCCTCTGCCAAGGGCTTTGCCCGGATGGATCGCGGGATGCGCGACGGCAACTGGTTGCGTACCGAAGCGGTCCAGCTCACAGGAAAAACGCTTGGCTTGATTGGTTTTGGCGGCATCGCGGCCGAGATGGCGCGTCTGGCGCTTGGCGCTGGCATGCAGGTGATCGCCTGGAATCGCACTCCCAAATCCTACCCGGGTGTGAGGTTCGTGTCGCTGGAAGACCTATTGGCACAAAGCCAAGTGATTTCTCTGCATTTGTTGCTCAACGACGAAACCAAGGGCTTTATCTCGCGCGAGCGTATCGCCCAGATGAAGGACGGCGTGATATTGGTCAACACCGCCCGCGGTGCAGTCATCGATGAAAAAGCCTTGATCGAGGCCTTGAGCTCTGGCAAGATTGCCCATGCAGGTCTTGATGTCTTTGAAATCGAACCGCTTCCCAAGGATCACCCCTTTACCAAGATTGAAAACGTCACGCTATCGGCACATTCGGCTTTCCGTACGCCCGAAGCCAGCGACAATCTGATCGAAGCATCTTTAAACCACTGCCGCCGAATCTCGGGGCAGGGCACTCAGCGTTAAGGAGAACTCCATGCGTCATGTTTTTACTCAAGTCACCCTCGCCCTCGTCACGGCAGCCGCCTGTTCGGTTGCCGTTGCGCAGTCTGATAAATGGCCCACGCGTTCCATCACGATCGTAGGCGGTTTTCCCAATGGATCGGGTGTGGACATTTATGCCCGCAAGATCGGTCAAGCCCTAACGACGGCATGGAATGTGCCGGTCGTGGTGGATGCGAAAACAGGTGCGGGTGGCAATATTGCCTCTGATCTCGTCGCGCGCGCGCAACCCGATGGTTACACTTTTCTGTTCGGCACAGCAGGTACGCATGCGATCAATCCCGCGCTTTACAAAAAGCTGAGTTTTAATGTTGAAAACGACTTTACGCGTATCGCAATTTTGGGCGATGTCCCCAATGTGTTGTTGATCAACCCCAAAAAACACCCAGAGATCAAGACTTGCGGTGACTTGCTCAAATTGATGCGCGATAAGCCCGGTGCACTGAATTACGGCTCAACAGGCAACGGTGCCTCGACGCATTTGGCGGGCGCACAGTTTGCGAGCGCAGCCAAAGTCAACATGGTTCATGTGCCTTACCGTGGTCAAGGGCCGGCGATGACCGCCTTGTTAGGCGGCGATGTGGACATGTTCTTTAATCAGAGCGCGCCTTCGATCGCTTCCGTCAAAGGAGGGCGAACCATCGCTTTGGCAGTGACGAGTCCCACCCGTTTAGCGGCCTTGCCCAATGTACCGACCGTTGCGGAGGCCTGCAAATTGCCAGGTTTTGTGAGCACAACCTGGTACGGTTTATTTGGACCGGCTAAGCTTCCTCCAGCCATTTCCAACAAAATGAGCGCCGAGATTGTCAAGATGGTCTCAACACCTGAGTTCAAGACTTGGCTGACAGACACACAAGGCATCACGCCTGCAGCCGATCCCGGTCCAGCGGCGTTCGCGCGCATTCACAAAGAAGATATGAAAAAATGGGCTGATATTGTCAAAATTTCCGGCGCAACCGTTGACTGATGTTGTCTGAGGGAAGCATCGACGGCGTAGGTCAAACTACTTTAAAATCCTGAGATGCTTTCAATTCAGAACTTTATTTATACAAAATGGCTCCTAAGACATTTTTAATTTTTTTTGGGGCCATTTCTGTTTCCGGTTGTATGGTCGGACCCGATTTTCAGACACCCGAAACCAAGCTTCAGCCTGCCTTTAGTCAGCCACAAAAGACGGCTTTCACAGAGGCCCTTCCTTCTGCGCTTGAGACAGCCCCCAATCCTGTGCACTGGTGGGCGGGTTTCAATGATCCGACGCTGACCGATTTGCTCGCGCGCGCAGCCAAAGACAATCTTTCTCTTCAGCGTGCGGCGATCCGTATTTATCAGGCGCGCTCACAACTCGGCGTGGCTGACGCCAGTCTGTTGCCCACCGTCGGTTTAGGGGGCGGGGTCACCCGTAATGATCAACCCAACGCCTTGACGCAGTTTCTCAACGCGTCTTCCTTGTCGACGACGCAAAACTTAGTGGTGCAAGCCAATTGGGAAATTGACTTTTGGGGTAAGTATCGGCGCGGCATCGAAAGCACGGTGTCTTCCTTGTTTTCAACAACCGCAGCGTATTACGCAGCTGATGTCTCCTTGGCAGCTGATGTGGCCAATACCTACATTACGATTCGAAATGTCCAAGCCTTGATCAAGGTCGCCAGAACCAACCTGGCCCTTCAGGCAGAAAGTTTACGGATCGCCTCCTCGCGTTTTAAAAATGGCGCGACTTCTTTGCTCGATCTCAGCCAGGCTCAGTCTCAGTATGAGCAAACAAAGTCTGAGATACCGGCCTTGATCTCATCGCTTAAAAATGCCGAATACGCCATGAGCATTCTTTTAGGCGAGGTTCCTGATTTTTATGAAAAAACCTACGGCAACACGACAGGTCATTTGCAGCCTCCGCGTTCTTTACAGGTCGGTATTCCCAAGGACTTGCTGCGTCGTCGTCCCGATGTGCTGCAGGCTGAGTACGCTGCGGCAGCCCAATCCGCGTTGATCGGCGTCAATACTGCGGCCTTGTATCCGAGTTTTTCGTTGAGTGGATATTTTGGTTTTCAAAATGTCTCGATCAATAACCTCAATCAGTCCAGCCTCTTCTCTTGGGATAACCGTACGACATCGATAGGCGGCAGTTTTGTATTTCCGCTTTTTTATCGTGGCGCGATCGTCGATCAGATTCGTGTGCAAGATGCCGTTTTTCAAAGCAGTGTTCTTGCCTATCAAAATCAGGTCCTGCAAGCGCAAAAAGAGGTTGAGCAAGCGCTGACATCGATTTCGACGACGAGCAGTTCGACCCTGGACCTTAGAAAATCTGTGTCTGCCGCTCAGCGTGCCGCCGCCTTGGCGCTGGATCGTTACAAGGCAGGACAAAATGATTACAACACCGTGATCGTTGCCCAGCAGCAGCTTTTGCAAGTGCAAAACAGTCTGGTGCAGACACAAACCAACAACCTGTTGGGCTATGTCGCAGCCTTCAAAGCCCTGGGTGGTGGTTGGAGCGGGACGCTCGAGACGCCTGCGTTACCTGCCGCGATGGTCGGACAGATGCAAGCACGAACCAACTGGGGCGATGCCTTGACCAATCCTGCCGAGCCACGTTTAGTGAAGTCTACCGAGAAGATTCAATGAGCATGATCCTTACACTCAATACGAGACAATTATTGTCTGCGACGGCTGCTGTGATGGCACTCTTGTTTTTAACCGCTTGCGATAAAAAAACGCCTCCTAAAGCTCCTGCTCCTCCTTCTGCGGTGACTGTGGCGCAGCCGATCTCTCAAGACGTTCGTAGCTTTGAAATTTTCGATGGGAATGTGGCCGCCTATTTATCTGTGGATTTAGAAGCGCGTGTCCCAGGATATCTGACCAAGATTGCCTTTCAAGACGGTGCGCCCGTCAAAAAAGATCAACTGCTTTTCGTCATTGAACAAGATCAATACGCGCAACAGGTTAACTTGACAAAAGCGGTCTTCGAAGAGGCCAAGATCGAAATCACGCGTCAAAAGGCGTTGCTCAAAGACAATGCAACCTCACAGTCAGCTGTCGATAAAGCGATGTCACAGTATTTGCAAGCTGAGGCTAATTTAACACTCGCTCAGATCAACTATGGCTATACCGAAGTACGTGCTCCCTTTGATGGACTGATGGGACGACATCTGATTGATGTGGGTAACTATCTGGGGGCGAGTCCCCAGGGCGTCAAGCTCGCGACGATACAAAAAATCGATCCTATTTACGTCTATTTTTCTATCAACGAACGCGATCTGCTCAAATATCAAAAGCGCTTTGTCAATGAGAATGATCGTAAATCCCAAGTCAATAAGCTCCCTGTTCACGTCCAGCTGCAAGGTGAGGAGGGGTTTCCGCACACGGGCACCTTGGATTTTGCTGCGAACCTTCTCAGCACCAGTACGGGTTCTTTGCAGCTTCGCGCGGAGTTGCCCAACAACAAGTTGAGTTTGATCCCCGGTTTATACGCCACAGTCCGCGTCGAGTATGGCGAGCCTCGACGCGCTGTGTTGATTCCGAACAGTAGTGTGCAGACAGACCAGCAAGGCGATTATGTGTTTGTGATGGACGAAGGCAAAAAAGTTTCACGTCGTAATATCAAGCGGGGTCAGAGATTCCCTCCCTTGGTCGAGGTGACGAGTGGTTTGACGGCGAATGAGTCAGTCGTGATCAACGGTTTCATCAACGTCAGAGACGGACTGGTTGTCAAGCCAGAACGCTCGACGCTTGCGCCGTTGCCTGCACGTTAAAACAGTCAGGCAACAGGATTCCCTATGCTTTCTAAATTTTTTATCGAACGTCCGGTGCTTGGCAATGTGATCGCGCTGATCACGATGCTGATCGGCGCAGTCTCTATTTTCGGTTTGCCCATCGCGCAATACCCGCCAATGACACCGCCGACGGTACAAGTCACCACGATGTGGCCGGGTGCCAGTGCCAGTCTGGTGCAACAGTTAGTCGCCAGTAACATTGAAAATCAAGTCAACGGTGTAGAGAGCATGCTCTACATGCAGTCTGACTCGACCAACGATGGACGCTACACGCTGACCGTGACGTTTGAGGTGGGTACCGATCCCAATATGGCCCAAGTGACGGTGCAAAATCGTGTGGCCATCGCGTTAGCCTCGTTGCCGCAAGCCGTGCAAAAGCAAGGCGTGACCACTAAGGTTCAGTCAACCTCTATTTTGCAATTTGTCACGCTGACCTCAAGCAATCCAGAGCACGATGCCCTGTTCCTGAGTAACTTTGCGAACTTGCAATTGCAAAATCGCCTGGCGCGTATTCCAGGCGTTGCCGCCGCCAAAGTCTTTGGCGTGGGGAACTACAGCATGCGGATATGGCTGGATCCTGCACAACTGAAGATGCGTAATTTGACGCCGACCGACGTGTCGGCCGCGATCAGTCGCCAAAACGTCATGCTGGCAGCAGGTCAGGTGGGTGCACCTCCTGTCCCGATGGGGCAGGATTTTCAGCTGACGCTCAATGTCACCAGCGCACTTGAAACGCCGGAACAATTTGAGCAGATTTTGCTCAAGACGAACGATCAAGGCGAATTGACCCGGTTAAAAGACGTCGCGCGTGTCGAGATGGGCAGTCAGAACTACAGTCAATTTTTCCGTTTGGGTGATAAGCCGGCTGGCGGTATTGCAATCTATCAACTTCCCGCCGCGAACGCGATTGCGGTCGCCGATGCGGTAAGAGTCGAGATGGAAAAAATCTCCAAGACTTTTCCCAAGGAGATCAAGTGGGAGATCCCCTTTGACACCACGATGTTTGTGACGGCTTCGATCAAAGAGGTTTATCACACGCTCTTCGAAGCAGGCATTTTGGTACTGCTAGTCATTATGTTGTTTTTGCAGGACTGGCGCGCGACGCTTGTCCCCGCGACGACTGTGCCTGTTACGATCATCGGCGCGTTTGCGTGTATGGCGGCCATGGGATTTTCGATCAATTTGCTGACACTCTTTGCGATCGTGTTATGTATCGGAATTGTGGTGGATGATGCGATTGTGGTGGTAGAGGGCGTCGCTAAAAAGGTCGAGCTCGGTCAGACGCCTCGTCAAGGGGCAATTAATGCCATGACCGAATTGCTCGGACCGATCATCGGTATCACCTTGGTGTTGATGGCGGTATTTTTGCCCGCTTCATTTATTGCGGGTATCACTGGACAAATGTATCGACAGTTTGCGCTCGTGATTGCGGCGACCGCTCTCATCAGCGGCATTAACGCGGTGACGCTCAAACCCACTCAAGCCGCGCAATTCATTACCCCCAAACTACCGGGGGCGAAAAAGAATTGGTTTTTTGTCAAATTCGATCAGGTCTTTGAAAAGATTTCCGCTTGGTATGCCAGGTTGATGCATCACCTGATGGACAACCGCAAAATCACTTCTTTGGTCGGACTCGTTTTGATTGTGGGTGCCATCATCGGGCTGATTCGTTTGCCAACTGGGTTTATTCCGAATGAGGATCAAGGCTATCTCGTCGTTTCCGTACAGCTGCCTGATGCGGCAGCTCTGACGCGAACACAAGCAGGCATGGCAAAGGTTGTGACGGCCATTGAAAAGGTCCCCGGTGTCCAGCAAGTTGTGTCGATTGGTGGTGTCAACGCACTGAGCAATAACAGCTCGCAGTCCAATACTGGCGTGATGTATGTCATCTTAAAACCTTGGGAGGCGCGCGGTAAGGGTGAAGATCTCAAGTCGATTTTTGTTGGCATGAATCAGGCGCTTAAAGCCATTCAAGAGGTCAGTGCGAATGTCTTGCTCCCCCCCGCGATTCCGGGTCTTGGATTGTCCGGTGGTTTCCAGCTGCAATTACAGCTGATAGACGGCAGCAACGATTTTAAAAAGCTCGAGCAAATCACTGAAGATTTTCTAAAAGAAGCGCGTGCGCGTCCCGAAATCATGGCGGTTTTTACGCCCTTTAGAAATAACGTGCCTCAACTCAAGCTAACGTTCAACCCTTCCAGAGCAGAAACACTCGGAGTCTCTTTGGGCGATGCATATGATGTATTGCAGTCTTCGATTGGCTCGACCTACGTCAATCAGTTCTTCAAATACGGGCAAACCTACCAGGTATTTTTGCAGGCCGATGGAAAAAGTCGTGTCAGCGCGGATCAGATCAATCGTCTGTATGTGAAAAATAAGTCTGGCAACATGGTGCCTTTGGGTTCCTTTATCGAGATCACTGAGACGACCGGTCCGGCGATTGCTTCTCAGTACAACATTTATCCAACGGCTGCGATTCTTGGGGCCGCTGCGGATGGGTTTAGTTCGGGTCAGGTCATCAAAGCGCTGGAGGCCTTGGCGTTGACCACCTTGCCGGAGTCGGCAAGTTTTGAGTGGACCGCAATGTCATACCAAGAAAAATTGGTCGGAAATACAGTCGTGCTTGTGTTCGCACTCTCAATATTATTGGTGTACCTGGTGCTAGCCGCGCAATATGAGTCCTGGGCGGCACCCATCTCCGTGATTTTGGCTGTGCCTCTGGCTCTGGTCGGGACGGTGGTCGCTCTGTCTGCGACGGGCTTAGCTAATAATATTTATGTCCAGATTGGTTTGGTACTGATGATTGCGCTCGCCTCTAAAAATGCGATTTTGATTGTCGAAGTCGCGCTCGAAGAACAGAAAAAAGGACTGACTTCGGTCGAAGCAGCACTCAAAGCTTCGCATGAGCGCTTCCGACCGATTGTGATGACCTCGATCGCGTTTATTCTTGGCGTGGTTCCTCTCTTGACCGCCTCGGGTGCCGGGGCAGCCGCCCGAGTGTCGATTGGTATCACCGTGTTTAGCGGCATGATCGCGTCGACCTGCTTGGCTGTTGCACTCGTACCGGTTTTTTATGTTGAAATTCAGACTTGGGTGGAGAAACGCCAGGCCAAGCATGACGCTAAGGTCGCTGCGCGTCTAGCTGCACATGAGCTTACGATGGCTGCTGAAAAAAATCGTACTGAGGGCAATTCGACCTCTGGTTCTGCCACCTAGTTTGTTCTTAACGGAGTCATCATTACCATGAGTCAGTCAAACCAAAGTACTGGAGTTGCGGTCGGATTAGTGGGATTGGGGGTGATGGGTCGAGGCGTTGCCGTCAATCTGCTCAAGAGCGGCTTTAAGCTGTTTGGGCGGGACGTCAACCCAGAGGCGCTCTCATGGCTGGAGTCGATAGGCGGACATGTGGCCAAGACCCCGATCGCCATGACGAGCGAGTGCGAAGTGATTGTGAGTTTCGTCGTCAATGATGCCCAGACTGAGGACGTGCTCTTCGGAGAGCATGGATTAGCGTCTACGATGAAATCCGATTCCGTTTTCATCGCATGCAGCACCATGTCTCCCAAGTACGTCAAAGATCTCGCCCAAAGACTCGCTGCGCACAGGATTCATTTGGTGGATGCGCCCGTCAGCGGAGGGAAAAATGGTGCCCTGAACGGGACTTTGACCGTCATGATGGCGGGTGATCCCGTGATTTGTGAGCGCGTCAAACCTGTACTGTCGAGTTTTGGCGGCAATATTTTCTCGTTGGGTCATGAGCCAGGAAAAGGCAGCCAGATGAAGGTCATCAATCAGCTGTTGTGCGGTGTGCATATCGCCGCAGCAGCCGAGGCGCTGGCGATGGCAAAGCGCAATGGCTTGCCGCTCGATATCTCTCTGGACATTCTCAAAAGTGGTGCGGCGTCGAGCTGGATGCTCGCCGATCGTGGGCCGCGCATGGTGACAGAGTCTTTTGACGATGTGGCTTCGGCGGTCGATATTTTTGTGAAGGATCTTGGGCTTGTGCTTGATAGCGCGCGTCAGTCCACCTTTCCCGCTTCGATGGCGCATGCTGCGTTCTTACAATTCATCGAGGCAAGCAGTCACGGCCATGGCCGCCAAGACGATTCTGCTGTGATTCGTAATTACACCGACAAACCTTAATATTTGAGAGCATATTTATGGCCCGTATCTCTTACGCAGACTTAAACAATCCCGAAGCAAAACCCTTGGTTGATCGCATCACCGCTGAACGTGGCAGCGTGTTGCATCTATATCAAATGCTGCTGCATAGCCCGCCGGTGGCGAGTGGTTGGCTGAACTATCTGACGGCGATTCGTCAGCAAAGCGCCTTGCCAGGCGCCTTGCGTGAACTCGTCATTATGCGGATTGCGATTGTGAATGGCGCACCTTATGAAGCCGAGCAGCATGCGCCGATCGCCTTGCGCGAAGGGGTGACGCAGGCACAGCTCGATGACTTGGCCGGCTGGGAGTCATCTAAGCAGTTTGATCCCACGCAGCGTGCCGTGCTCGCCTACGCGGATGCGATGACCAAAAACATCCACGTCTCCGCGGAGGTCTTCGCAGGGATCAAGGCTTTGATGAGCGAGCGTCTGATTGTCGAGCTGACGGCGACGATCGGTGCCTACAATATGGTGTCGCGCTTTTTGGAAGCCCTGCAAATCCATTCGCACGACGCCCGCTAAAACGACATCCGCTTAATCACGAAGTGTAAAGTGGGTAGCCTCCCGGCTCCGCATCCAAGAGCCTGAGCATGGCGTGCCACTCTAGTTCACCATAAGGGCGACGCACACCGGGTTGATAAAGGTGTGCGGACTTCTCCAAAATTTCTTTTGGAGGAATCGCTAGGGCCGTCCCCGCCGCCATGGCGTCGACCTGAGCGCGACAAGACATCTCTAGCTGATACATCAGATTAAATGCCTGAGGTACAGACGCGCCACTGGTGAGCAAACCGTGATTACGCAGAATCATGGCATTGTGCGGACCCAAGTCCTTGACGAGGCTCTCTCGTTCGGCGAGGTCAATCGCAGGACCATTAAAATCGTGATAACCAATGTGGTTGTTAAAGCGACTTGCCGTTTGTGTCATCGGCAACAAGCCACAATCCATCGAAGCCACGGCCATCCCTGCACGGGTATGCGTGTGAATCACGCAGCCGATATCAGGACGCGCAGTGTGAATACAACCATGGATGACGTAGCCACTCTTATTGATCCCGTAGTCTGTATCGGGTTTGCGCACAATTTCACCTTCGACGGTAATGCGCACCAGGCTAGAAGCCGTAATTTCCTTGTAGAGCAAGCCATAGAGGTTGATCAGCAAGTCCTCGGTGCCTGGGATACGGGCAGTGATATGGTTGTAAATCATATCGGTCATCCCGTACTTTTCCATCAAGCGATAGCATGCGGCCAAGGTCACACGGGTCTCCCATTCCTCGGGACTGACTTTACCCTTTAAGGGTTCGAATTGTGTTGAAAACTTACCGCTCACCATATTCTCCTTTTTTTTCTAGAGGAATCTTACTCTAGCTTTTGGGTGCCACAATGAGATCGGCTGGATCCAAAGCGTGTTGATTGAAAAAGAGCTTAATATTTCGAAACATGTGACCGACGATATGAGGAACGTTGTCATAGACACTTCCCGCCGAGTGCGGTGTGACAACAACTTGATCCATGTGGAGCAGGGGGTGATCGGCGCGGGGGGGCTCCCCTTCAAAGGTATCGAGCCCTGCGCTGGAAAGCTGACCTGTACGAAGCGCTTCCACCAGCGCAGCCTCGTCAATCAATTCGCCTCGGGCGGTGTTGATGAGCATCGCGCCGCGTTTCATTTTATTAAAAGTCTTGGCATTAAAGAGGTGCTTGGTCTGCGCGGTCAGCGGTGCATGCAGGCTCAAGATGTCGCTTTGCGCTAACAAAGTATCAAAATCGACGTAGCGCACGTTAAATTGCTGCTCAATGGCGGGGTCGAGTTTTGTACGGCTGTGGTAGATCAGGTTGACATCAAAGCCGCTCAAGCGTTGAGCCACAAACCGTGCGATGTTGCCAAAGCCGAACAGTCCGACGGTTTTGCCGTCTAGCTTGGCGCAGACTGTCCGTAAATCCGAGGCGATCCATTTGCCCTCTTGCAAGCTACGGTGCGCCAAGGGGAGGCGACGTGACGTGGCCAAGATAAGCATCAGTGTGTGTTCAGAAACCGGGATGGAGGTCGCACCCGCTGTGATCGCAACCGTCACGCCTGCCCGTCGTGCAGCCTCGAGATCGATTTTATCGACGCCGATTCCCCATTTTTGGATGAGTTTCAAACGTGGCGCCTGAGCGATCATGTCAGCCGTGACAAACGTGCCGGCCGCCATGATGACCTCTGCATGACGCATCAAACCAAGATGCTCGGCCTGTTCGTTTGTTTTTGCAAAGTCAATCGTAAAAGTGGGGGGTGTCAAGGCGCGAATCACCTCAATGGTGGGCGGCGCCATCGGTGTGAGAAAAACAATGTGTGGTTGCATGAGAAGGGGGTAAAGGCTGAAAGCGGTGTCGGGTTGTGCTCAAGCTGGAGGCAGCGTAATGTCGCCGCGCTCGATCAACAAGACCTTGATATCTTTTTTAACAATTTTTCCATAGCCGGATTTGGGCATGGCATCCCAAAACACAAAATGTCTGGGCCAGCGATATTTGGCGCAGCGTCCTTCGAGATGTCCCAATAGTTCGGCGGCCTCAACCGCGTTGACCCCTTCGCGTCGCACGACCACTGCCACACCGACTTCACCCCATTTTTCATCGGGGATGCCCAAAATCGCGATTTCTGCGACACCGGGGTGGGTGAGTAATACTTCCTCGACCTCGCGTGGATAGACGTTTGACCCGCCTGAGATGTACATATCCGACTCACGGCCGGTAATGTAAAGCAGGCCGCGTTCGTCGATGCGGCCCAGATCACCCGTATGAAACCAACCCCCGCGCAACGCTTTGGCCGTCGCTTCGGGATTGCCATGATACCCCGCGAAAACGGCGGGACCGCGACAGCAAATCTCTCCTATTTCACCGGTCTCGACAGGCTCTAGTCGATCATTCAGGATTGCGACCTCCATCCCTACGCGTGGCCTGCCGCAGGAGCCAATGTTGGCGTTGGGATCTGTATCCTCCGCACTGTGCATGTCAGGGGGCAGGACCGTGATGTTGCCTGTGACTTCTCCTAGACCAAAGTATTGCACTAAGACCTTGCCGAGTTTTTGCAAGGCAAGCTTTTGATCAGCCCGATACATCGGCGCGCCGGCATAAATGACGAACCGCAATGTGCTGTGATCGTATTCATCGACGGCAGGATGTTCGACCAGCATTTTGATGATCGTGGGCACTGTGAACATATTGGTCACACGGTGACGCTCCACAGCGTGCCAAAATTGAGCGGGGTCGAGCTTTTCGCTGGGCATCAACACCGTCGCCGCACCACGCGCGACATTGAGCAGGGCATGGATGCCCGCGCCGTGCGAGAGTGGGGCGACTGCGATCGAGCAGTCTTGCTCGGTGGTGCCAGGGATTAAATCAGCCAAGTGGTTGTTAATCACAAAGGCCATTTGTCCATGCGTCAAAATACCTGCTTTAGGTTTTCCCGTGGTGCCCGAGGTGTAAAAAAACCAGAGTGGATCATCATAGACAACCGTTTCTTCTGCATCGACAGCGTCAGGATGTTGTGAGATCAAGGTTTCATAAGACCATTCACCCGCGCGCGGCTGACCAATCACAATGATGTGTTTGAGCGTGTCAGAAGCCGCCAGCACCGCGTCCGTATGCGCCTGAAAACAATCCTCGACAATCATGGCGACGGCACCGCTCGAGGCGCCCAGATAAGCCACCTCGGGCGGAGTCAGACGAAAATTTGTGGGCACCCAGACGCAGCCTAGTTTAAAGGCCACCCAGCAATTTTCAAACGTTTGCAGGTTGTTTCTGGACTGCAAGAGTATGCGGTTGCCTTTTTTGATGCCAAGTGCGCGTAAGGCGCTGACCATGGCGTTGACGCGTTGATTGAGCTGCGTCCAAGTCCAGCGTTGTTCGCCTTGGATTAAAGCGGTGTGTTGCGGATACAAGCGGGCGGTATGTGTCAACAAGCGCCCGAGATTCATCGACTGCGCTGCGTTCACGTAGACTCCAGCACGCTCAGGTAGTTGGCGACAGCCGCGCCACCCATGTTAAAGACAGCGCCGGCATGGGCGCCAGGAATTTGCATATCGCCAGCCGTACCGGACAGCTGCATCGCTGCCATCACATGCTGAGAGACGCCGGTCGCACCAATTGGATGCCCTCTGGACTTGAGACCACCCGAGGGATTGACGGGGAGTTTGCCTTGTTTTGTCGTGACGCCATCCAGGATGACGCGAGCGCCTTGACCATGAGGGGCTAAGCCCATCGCCTCGTATTCAAGCATTTCCGCGATTGTGAAGCAGTCGTGGGTTTCCACAAACTTTAAATCATCGAGGCTGGCGCCTGCATCCGCAAGACCTTTTTGCCAGGCAAGTGCTGCACCCTCAAAGCGTGTCGCATCGCGTCGCGAGAGCGGCAGAAACTCATTGACATGGGTGCGCGAGCGCCAACGCACAGCAGGCACCTTGGCACCGGCCAAAGGTTCGTTCGATAACACTAAGGCCGCAGCGCCATCAGAGACCAACGAGCAGTCGGAACGCTTGAGCGGGCCCGCGACAAAGGGATTTTTTTCCGAAGGATTACGGCAAAAATCAAATCCTAAATCGCGACGCATATGGGCATAGGGATTGTGCATGCCATTGGCGTGATTTTTAGCGGAGATCGCTGCGAGCGCATCGGATTGATCACCGAAGCGTTCAAAGTACTGACTCGCAATCTGACCAAATACACCCGCAAAACCACCCTCCGTATGTCCTTCTTCTTTGACGTAGGAAGCTTTGAGCAAGATGTCGCCGATCTCTTTGTTGGGCAGGGTGTTCATCTTTTCCATGCCCACGACGAGTGCGCGCTTGATACGCCCACTCGCCAATGCGTCGAGTGCAGCCCAGATCGCGGCTGAACCTGTCGCGCAAGCATTTTCCATCCTTACCGACGGTGTATGGCGAAACTCAGGGATGGCGATGCTCATAAGCGCGCCACTGAAGTCTTGTTGCACAAAGCCGGCGTTAAAGTGACCGACAAAAATCGCATCGATATCGCTGGGTTCGAGTCCTGCACTTGCGATGGCAGGCAGTGCAGCCTCACGAATCAGTTGATCGAAATCCATGTTGTCAAGCTTGCCGAATGGGGTGTGTCCCCAGCCAACGATATAGGGTTGTTTCATCTGTATCTCCTTGGTAGTGTCAGACTTTACCAAATCGCGCTAAAGTAAGAACAAATTTGGACGATTTTTTGAAATTAACGCTTGGTGATAAGGGGGTATTCGTTGGACTTGAAACTTTACGACTTGGCTGGCGCTCAACCTGACCGGCGCTTTAGCCCTTATTGTTGGCGTGTTCGCATGGCGCTTGCGCATAAAGGACTTGAAGTTGAGACGATTCCTTGGCGTTTCAGTGATAAAGAGCTTATCGCATCTAGCGGTCAAGCCAAAGTGCCCGCTCTTCTCCATCATGGCAAATGGATCTGTGACTCTTGGACCATTGCCAACTATTTGGAAGAGCAGTTCCCCGGTCATCCCTCTCTATTCACAAGCGCAGAGGGTCGAGCACTGAGTTTTCTTTATTCCTCGCTGGGTGATTTTCAAGGCGGGCAGATCGTGCGTTTCTTGTTGTTGGATATTTATCATCATCTCGCCGAGCAAGATAAAGAATATTTTAGGACTTCCAGGGAGCAACGCTTTGGTATGACGCTTGAAGAGGTTGTCAAACATCGCGAGGCTCAATTGCCAGCTTTCAGAGAGAGTTTATTTCCCTTGAGGGCTGTATTAAAGAAGCAAGCGTTTTTTGGAGGAGAGTCCCCACTTTACGCAGATTACGCCTTGTTCGGCCAGTTTCAGTGGGCGCGTTGCATCAGCGACTTTGAGTTGCTTGCGTCGGATGATCCGGTCGCCCACTGGCGAACCAGAATGCTCAATGCCTTTGGTGGTTTGGCGTTGAAAGCACCCGCATACTAGGATAGAGGCAAGGTAAAGACGTTTTTGGAGCCGGGGCGCGCCAGCATCTTGGCGTACCAAGCTTCGATATAAGGGTGAGGCTTGGCAGGTAGGTTGAGCCCAAACCAGCGATGGATTTCGCAGGCCATCGGGATATCGGCCATGGTGAGCTTGTTGCCGGCGACATACTCGGTTGTGCTCAGATGGGCTTCGAAGCGATCAAGCAAAATCTCTGTGCCGAGGATGGAGGCCTCTACTTTCTTCATGTCACGCTCAGGCTCCGAGATGCGGATGAGCTGCCAGAAGGCGTCTCGACCTGAGGGGCTAAACGTCGTTTGTTGCCAATCCATCCAGCGCTCGGCGTTAAAGCGCGCCTTGAGGTCAGTCGGGTACAAGTTTCCCATAGAGTGTGTCGCGCACAAATAGCGAACCACCACGTTGGATTCCCACAACGTGAATTCGCCATCCTCCAGCGTTGGTACGACAGAGTTGGGGTTCATCGCGATGTACTCAGGGGTTTTAGTGACGCCAAAAGCGCCACCTGCATCAATCCGTTCAAACTCTAGTCCGAGTTCTTGCGCAGTCCAGACGGCTTTGCGAACATTGATAGAAGAAATGCGGCCCCAGATGCGTAACATGTTTTTAATCCTCTTAGATAAATAAATTGATATTTTAATGCCTACTGGACAAAGTCTAGCAGTGTGTGAAAGAACGGGATTAAGACCGTGAGGCGTCCTTGCTGTTCACGCCACTGAATTTCTGGATAACGTTGTTGCGTCAATATGACGCGACTTTTAACACTGGCCAGGTTCTGGGTCTGCAAGGCGATGGCTCCAAAAAAACTGTCGCGCGTTTCGCTTTGCTGGGAATGTTGTTGACACGAAAGTGCGCCATAACATTCAGCATATTGTGTGGGCGTCACGAAAACAAGTTCATAGTGCTGACCTCGAATTCGATACTCGCCGTACACGCCTTTGATTAACGCCCCTTGTGAGGCAGCCAGATATTTTTTTGCTTCTTGGGCGGGTTTGTTGGCGACGATTAAAAAGGCCGAGGTGCGAATGGCTTGGTTGGCATGCGATTGCCATTCTTTGCGCCAAACAAGCTCGGGCGTCAAGTGTTGACAAAAGTACACGCGACCGGCGGGAAAGGTGCCAGGCGAAAAGCGCGTGGTACGAAAGCTCGCCAAATACGTCATTCCATCGAGCTCAACCGGTCGAGAAAATGCTTGGACAGCTTGAACGGAATGTTTAGCTTTGCTCAGAGAAGCATACGTATTGTCAGCACTTTGGGTTTGAAAAACCAAACCGTCTATGCCGATTGGGCTGTCAAGGACCTCTTGTCGCAAGACGTCGGTACCCGTTGGTAAACCTACGATCTCGACATAATCATCCTCCAGCACAATCAGATGATTGATGGAGCCCAGAGAGTGTCGACCTCTTGGCGTCAGTTGGAATCCGAGTGATTCAAAAACAGCTTGGGCGCGATCCATGTCAAAGTGCACATTGATGACTGTGTGATCAAGAGGCAGGGCTCGAGTCTTGGACATGGATAGGGCTCTCTCGCGCAAGGGGACTCAGATTTTAAGGGTGGCCATCACAGGCGCATGATCCGAAGGCTGTTCATGTGCGCGCGGTCCTTTATCGATCACGCACGCCGTGCAATGTGACACCAAGGAGTCCGACAACAGAACATGATCGATCCGCAGGCCTGCATTACGTTTAAATCCATTCATCCTGTAATCCCACCAGCTAAAGGATTTTGGCGCTTGTTCAAAAAGTCGGAATGCGTCGTGAAAGCCCAGATTGAGCAACGCGGTCAGTGCCGCACGCTCAGGGGGAGAGACCAAGATTTGTCCAGCCCATTTCGCGGGGTCGTGAACGTCCTCATCGGCAGGAGCGATGTTGTAGTCTCCGAGAATAGCCACATACGCATGACTTCCTTTTTCGTGGGCGAGCCACTGCTCGAGCGCCTTGTACCAGGAAAGCTTGTACGCGTACTTTTCACTGTCAACGGCTTGCCCGTTGGGGCAATAGGCACAAATCACCCGAATCGTCCGATCACCAAAGGGTAGGGTGACGGCAACGACGCGCTGCTGGGGGTCTTCGAATCCAGGGATGTTGCGCACGACTTGCTCACCGGGTTGGCGTGAAATCACGGCGACACCGTTATAGGTTTTTTGACCGGTCCAAGCGGCGTGATACCCAATTTCCGTAAAAGCTTCGAGTGGAAACTTGTCGTGGTCGAGTTTGAGCTCCTGCAGGCATAAGGCATCGACTGGATTGGCAGAAAGCCAGTCGAGGACTTGAGGCAGGCGAACTTTGAGGGAATTGACGTTCCAGGTAGCGAGTTGCATGGCACAGTTTTAAATGGCGAATAGCCGTTGTGCCAGATTCTAAACTGCTATTGGCCTATATATTCGCGAGGAACACGTTTTACGTTGCACAAGAGCTCATAGGCAATCGTATTTGCATGTTGCGCGACTTCATTGATATCCACGTCTCGACCCCAGAGCTCGACGCGACTCCCCAGGCCCGCCTCGGTGAGCTCCGTTAAGTCAACGTTGAGCATATCCATGGAAACACGTCCAACGATTCGGGAGGGCTTGCCATCGATAGAAACTGGGGTGCCGGTAGGCACGCCTCGTGGGTAACCATCGGCATAACCCATCGCAACGAGTCCCACACGGGTGGGACGGTCAGCGACAAACGTGCCTCCGTAGCCCAAGGCGTCACCAGGTTGCAGTGTTTTGACGGCGAAGATCTCGCTTTGTAAGGTCATGACGGGCAAAAGCTTTTGTTCAGGATGTTGTGCGCTAAACGCTGCGGGTAGGGGGCTTGCGCCATAGAGCAACACGCCGGGACGGGCCCAGTCTCGTCGGGCATCAGGCCAGGCCAACACGCCGGCGGAGTTGCACAGACTGCGTTCGCCAGGGAGGTCTTGGATGGCCATTTCAAAAGCCTGAATTTGAGCTGCCGTGGCGTACTCATCGGGCTCGTCCGCGCGGGCAAAATGCGACATAAACGTGACCGAAGCGACCGCTGGGCAGGCGATGAGTCGTTGGTAGGCTTCTTTGACGGCCTCAGGGGCAAAGCCGGCACGATGCATGCCAGAGTCGACTTTGAGCCAGGCGCACACGCTTTTGGGTGCGGAAGTGCTGGCTTGAATCATCTCAATCTGAGCGGTTTGATGTACTGCTATCCATATTTGATGGGTTTGAGCCGCGAGCAGCTCGTCCGCATCAAAACAACCTTCGAGGACCAAGATCGGACGTGTAATTCCTGCTTGTCGTAATTCAAGCGCTTCAGCCATAAACGCAACGGCAAAGCCATCAGCGATATCAGCGAGCGCATGTGCGCAAGGCACAGCGCCATGACCATAAGCATTCGCTTTGATCACAGCCAGTGCGCGGCCGCCGTGGAGGGTTTGTGCTGTGAGGTAGTTTTGGCGCAGCGCCGCCAGATCAATTAAGGCTTTCGAGGGTCGTGTCATTCGCTTCATATACCAATCGTTGGGTTTGTGCGGCTCCTAAGCGGGTAATGCGATGGCGCGCGCAGCAAACCCAGAGTGTGCTGCATGATAGCGACTGACCGCAAGACCTTCGGTGCTGATTTCTGGACTTTTGCCAGTCAAAATATCCGCAATCAGCTTGCCCGATCCACAGGCCATGGTCCAGCCCAAGGTACCGTGACCGGTATTGATAAACAGGTTGCGCAGGGGGCTCGCACCAATGATGGGTGTGCTATCGGGCGTCATCGGACGCAAGCCTGTCCAAAACGACGCTTTTTTAACATCACCGCCTGGAAACAAATCCGTCACGACTTTTTCAAGTGTGGCGCGACGCTTGGGATTGAGTCTGAGATCAAAGCCACTGAGTTCAGCCATACCGCCCACCCGAATCCGCTGGTCAAAGCGGGTCACTGCAACTTTATAACTCTCGTCTAAAACTGTTGATTGAGGCGCCAAACTTTCGTCAACGAGTGGAACGGTGAGCGAATAGCCTTTGACGGGATAAACAGGCAAATCAATCTTGAGCGGCCCCAGCAGGTCACGCGAATAGCTACCTAGCGCCACAACATAGCGATCCGCGACCAGCGTTTCGCGACCGACGCGCACGCCCTTGATGTCGTCGCCTTCGTTAATCAGTTGATGAATGTCTTTACCATAGAGAAACTTCACGCCGAGTGACTCAGCCATCGCAGCGAGTCGGGTGGTAAAGAGGTTGCAATCGCCTGTTTCATCATTGGGTAGTCTTAAACCGCCCACCAGTAGGTGACTTGCATTTTTTAAGCCAGGTTCGACAGCAGTCAGTTCGTGTTGATGAAGGAGTTCGTAGGGGACACCACATTCTTTGAGAACCTCAATGTCTCGACCGGCTGCATCAAATTGGGCCTGTGTGCGGAAAAGCTGTAATGTCCCCGAGGTCCGTTGTTCGTATTGAATGCCGGTGTCGGCGCGCAGCGCGTCGAGGCAATGGCGGCTGTATTCGGCCACCCGCATCATGCGTTCTTTGTTGATGACATAACGATCGGCAGTGCATTGGCGCAACATGCTCGCCATCCATTTCAGTTGCCAAAGACTGCCGTCTGGACGGATCGCTAATGGCGCATGCTCTTCGAACATCCACTTGATGGCCTTGAGCGGAACGCCAGGGGCGGCCCAAGGCGATGAATAGCCAGGAGAGACTTGGCCCGCATTGGCAAAGCTGGTTTCGTTCGCGGCGCAAGGCTGGCGGTCGACAACGGTTACGTCAGCACCAGCCTTTGCTAGGTAATACGCGGTTGTCGTGCCGATGACTCCGGCACCTAAAACGATCACTTTCATGGAGGAGACCTCGTTCTTTAGGGAATAAACAAAGTTTAGAGGTAGTTTGACAGTGTTTTTTTTTGATTTTTTTCAAAAAAATTAAATAAATCACTTTTTT
Organism: Burkholderiaceae bacterium; assembly: GCA_030728985.1. Lineage (GTDB taxonomy): Bacteria > Pseudomonadota > Gammaproteobacteria > Burkholderiales > Burkholderiaceae_B > Zwartia. Next base: position 41,251 of record JANQYI010000018.1, read on the forward strand.
CGTTGTTTTTTGAGTGATTATTTAGAGAAAAGTGGCTTATCACATATTTTGTCTCTTTTCTGGGAGTATTAGTTTGACTGTGGCAAGTTTCACACGTAAACTCAAAGGGCAAGATTCTCAAGCGACGCGGTTTTTGTACCTAGGCTGTCGCCCTTAATGGTAAGCAGTGGTGTCTATCCCTTCCTTGATCATCTAGCACGTTGGGCGTTTTTGCCCGTTATTATATTTATCAAGGAAGTTCGAAATGGCAACTGGTGTCGTGAAGTGGTTCAATGCCGAAAAAGGTTATGGTTTTATCATGCCTGACGGCGGCGGCAAAGATTTGTTCGCTCACTATTCTGAAATTCGTTCGAGCGGTTACAAGACCCTCGAAGAAAACCAGAAAGTCAGCTTTGAAATTGGTCAGGGCGCAAAAGGCCCATCAGCTACCAACATTCAAGTGCTGTAATTCTGCACTGACTCGCGTCTGATTTTTCAGGCGCATGTCATAAAGCCCTGTATCGCGTAAGTGGTGCAGGGTTTTTTACTAACCCTTATTTTCATCTTCATTTTTTAGCTGAAAAACTATGTCCTCTGTTTGCGTTCAATCCATCACCACACGCCGTTCACAAAAGCTGGTTCAGGCGCCTGGCCCCAATGCCGAGCAATTGCAACAGTTGCTTGCCGCTGCCGTGTGCGCGCCAGACCATTCGGCTTTGCGCGCCTGGCGTTTTGTTTTGATCGAACAGCAAAATGTCGGTGCCTTGACTGACTTGGCGATTGCCGCGATGCGTCGCTCTGGGCGTGAGATCACAGAGCAAAAAGAGCAAAATACCCGTAAATGGTTGTCCTCAGTGCCTTTGCTGATTGGGTTGGCCTACAAGATTTCGCATGACAACGAAAAAGTCCCTGAGATCGAGCAAACACTCTCGATGGGCGCTGCCGTGATGAATATTCAAAACGCCGCGCACATGATGGGTTTCTCGACGTATTGGAGTACAGGTTTAGGGACCTACACGGATGAGGTACCAGAGGCACTCGGTCTCGATACCTTGGATTACCGCTTTGTCGGTTTTCTGGCGGTTGGCACGCCGAGCGTCAAGCTGCCGCCTGCCCAGCGTCCGGATCCTGCGACGCTGACCACGACTTGGCAGCCCTAACTCGCCGGTTGGATACGCTTGAGTCTGAGCGCGTTCATCACCACAAAAATACTCGAGCAGGCCATCGCGCCTGCGGCAAATATCGGCGATAACAGCACGCCAAAACTCGGATAAAGCACACCCGCCGCAACAGGAACGAGCGCGACGTTATAGGCAAACGCCCAGAAGAGATTTTGGTGAATGTTTTTTAATGTCTTGCGTGAAATCTTGACTGCGGTAGCGACCCCCATCAAGTTGTCAGACATCAGCACAACGGACGCGGCCTCGATCGCAACATCGGTTCCAGTACCAATGGCGATGCCCACATCAGCCGTCGCGAGGGCCGGAGCATCATTGATGCCATCCCCCACGAAAGCAATGATCTGCTGTTGGGCGCGCAATTGCAGCAATTGATCAACTTTACCCTCAGGCAACACTTGAGCGTGTACCTCGTCAATCCCGAGTTGCGCAGCGACCGCTTGTGCGGTGAGTGGGTGATCGCCCGTGATCATCACGGTCTTTAGGCCAAGCTGTTTGAGTGCGCCGATCGCCAATACCGCGCTTGGTTTGATCGGGTCGGAGACCGCCATCATGGCAGCCAGTTGACCATCCACAGCCAGATAAATCGGAGTTTTTCCTTGTGCTGCCCACTGTTCGGTGAGTGCGTTGTGTTCCTGAGTGTCAATCTCATGCGCAAGCATAAAGTGTTGCGCACCTGACAAAAGAGATTTGTTGGCAACGGTTGCGGCAACTCCAGCACCGATGGTGGTCTTGAAATCACGCGCGGCAGGTAAAGCCAGTTTTTCTGCGGTTGCGGCCGCGACGATGGCTTGCGCGATCGGATGCTCAGAGTGCATTTGCATCGCAGCCGTCCAGGCCAAGATCGTCGCGCGGTCATGGTGCGGATCTAAAACGACCAGGTCAGTCAGGGTTGGTTTGCCTTGGGTCAGTGTGCCTGTTTTGTCAAAGGCGATGACGGTGACATCGCGGAGTCGTTGTAGCGACTCGCCCTGACGAAACAAAACACCGAGTTCAGCGGCGCGTCCTGTTCCCACCATGATGGAAGTCGGCGTGGCCAAGCCCATCGCGCATGGACACGCAATGATGAGCACCGCCACTGCGTTGACGAGTGCGTAACTCAGGCTTGGTGCAGGTCCGAACGCGAGCCAAGTTAAAAAAGTTAAAAGCGCGCACAGCATAATGATCGGCACAAAACGCGCAGTTACCCGGTCCACGACGGCTTGAATAGGGAGTTTCGCGCCTTGCGCGGTTTCAACCATGCGAATAATGCGGGCCAGGACCGTTTGCGCGCCGGTGTGGGTGGTGCGGTACGTAAAACTTGTCGTCGTGTTGAGTGTTCCGGCCGTGACCGGGTCGCCCGAGTGCTTAGCGACAGGAATCGGTTCGCCCGTGATCATGGCTTCGTCAAGGTAAGGTTGTCCTTCGGTCACGACACCATCCGTCGCCACTTTCTCTCCGGGACGCACCAAGATCAGATCGCCTGGATGAACCGATTCGATGTCGATATCCGTGGCCACACCATCGACCATGACGCGGGCTTTTTTGGGTTGCAGACCAATCAGATGCTGAATCGCCGTGCCCGTACGTCCGCGCGCGCGCAGCTCGAGCAGTCGCCCCAGCAGGATGAGCGTCACGATCACCGCGGCGGCTTCAAAGTACACGTGGCGTGCCCCTTCGGGCAGCCATTCCGGTTTAAATGTGGTCACCATCGAGTAGAGCCAGGCGCTTGAGGCTCCCAAGGCAACCAGTGAGTTCATGTCGGGTCCGAGCCGCCATAACGCGGGAAAGCCTTTGGTAAAAAAGCTGCGTCCTGGGCCTGCCAGAATCAGTGTGGTAAGCAGCGCTTGCAGCCACCAGCTGCGTTGTATGCCGATCGTGTCATGAATCAAGTGGTGGATGGCGGGAAACAGATGCGAGCCCATCTCCAGGATAAAAACAGGCAAGGTCAGAATCAGTGCAAGCGTCAATGCGCGGTTGAGCGCATGGACTTCTTGTTCCTGCTCAGCCGCGAGACCTTGCTCTGCGGCTTGAGCACCGTCAATCAAGGAGGCCTCATATCCCGCTTTTTCGCTGGCCACCAGGAGCTCAGCGATCAGCGACTGCGGCGCTCGTATGGAGGTGTCCAATTCAAGAGAGGCGCGGTGTGTAGCCAGGTTAACGTTAGCCTGGGTGACGCCAGGTACTTTTTTTAATGCTTTTTCAACGCGCAGCACGCAAGACGCGCAGGTCATCCCCTTAATCGCTAACTCGACGTGATGATCTGTGACGTTGGGTGATAATTGGTCTACCATGGTGTAAGAATCATGTGCATCTAAGGCCATTAAATATTAAGGATCATGATCATGACATCATTCCAAGTTATTGATATGACATGCAATCACTGCGTTAAATCGATTACCACCAGTGTACACAGTGTGGCACCTGAGGCGAGTGTTTTATGTGATCTCGCCTCGCACACGGTCACAGTATCAGGCGCGCATGAGAGCCAGAGAGTCGAAAGCGCCATCAGAGAGGCGGGGTTTACCCCTGTCAAAAAAGAGTAGGGATACACATGCAAATGCTCAAGACAGATGTTGTCATTCTCGGAGCAGGTACGGCTGGCTTGTCCGCGTATCGCGCGGTAATCGCTGCAGGTAAAAAAGCGGTGCTCGTAGAGGGCGGAGCCTATGGAACGACGTGTGCCAGAGTCGGGTGCATGCCTTCCAAATTGTTGATTGCAGCAGCAGAGGCTGCGCATGCGGTTCGGCATACGGCGCCTTTTGGTGTGCATCTTGATGGCGTTGTCCGAATTGATGGTCGCGAGGTGATGGACCGTGTCAAACGTGAGCGCGATCGTTTTGTTGGGTTTGTTCTCGACGATATTGAAAAAATTCCCGCTGGGGACAAGCTTCGCGGTTACGCAAAATTCGTCGCGCCCGGTGTACTGACCGTCGATCAACACACAGAAGTACATGCGCAGAGTGTGGTGATTGCGACTGGATCGAGCCCCTCCATCCCAGCGTCTTTCAGGGCTCTTGGCGACAGACTGATCGTCAATGATGATGTGTTTTACTGGGATGATTTGCCCAAGCGCGTTGTGGTCTTTGGACCAGGCGTGATTGGACTCGAACTGGGGCAAGCGCTTACAAGGCTAGGTGTCAGGGTGCGGGTTTTTGGCGCAAGAGGATCTTTGGGAGGTTTAAGCGATCCTGCGGTACGTCAGGTGGCAAAACATATCTTCCAGCAGGAGTTTTACTTGGATCCGGATGCGCGTGTGCTCGAAACCAAGCGCGTGGGGGATGAGGTTGAGCTGCGTTACATCGCACTCGACAAGACGGAAAAAACAGAGCGTTTTGATTTTGCACTGATGGCCACGGGACGCAAACCGAATTTGGATTCACTGGATCTGGCGCTTGCCGGCGTCGTGAGGGAGGCCGGCAAATCGCCAAGCTTCAACCGAGAAACAATGCAAATCGCCGACTTGCCGATTTTTATCGCGGGGGATGTGAATGCGGATGTGCCGCTGTTGCATGAGGCTGCCGATGAGGGAAAAATCGCAGGCACCAATGCGGCGAGATACCCTGAGGTGCAGCCCGGCTCGCGCCGTGCGGGATTGGGTGTTGTTTTTTCTGATCCGCAAATTGCATTGGTGGGTCAATCTTTCGTCAAGCTTTTGCCTGAGTCGTTTGTGACGGGTATTGTGGATTTCACAGGTCAGGGACGCTCTCGCGTCATCCTCAAGAACAAAGGCCTCCTCCATGTTTACGCTGATCTGAAAACACGCAGATTTTTAGGTGCTGAGATGATCGGACCTAGCGCGGAACACCTCGGGCATTTGCTCGCGTGGGCCTTGCAGCAAGCACTCACGATTGATCGCATGCTGGAGATGCCCTTTTATCACCCCGTGATCGAGGAGGGAGTAAGGACTGCTTTGCGAGATGCAAAGAACAAGCTCGACCTAAGATCGCAGGGCATGTCTTAGGTCACGGCTACGCTCAGGACTTGCTGGCTCGTGTGAGTTCAAGCAGTTGACGCAAGTCCTGAGTCACCACCTCAACCTTCTCTGTATCGGGTGCCAGCAGGCGGGCGCGTCCCGTCTTATCAAAAATAAAGACGCCGCGGCTATGGGTCACATCGTAGATTTTGGCATCGTCACCCGGCTTGGGTTTTTCAATCTGATAGGCAACACGATAGCGACGTGCGAGCGCCGCAATTTGTTTTTCGTTACCGGTTAAACCAATCGCGTTTTTGTTAAATGCATTGACGTAGGCTTGCAGGACATCGGGCGTGTCGCGATGCGGATCGACGCTGACAAAGATAATGCGCACATCTTTCGCGTCATCGCCTAAGTTTTCCAAGACCTCGGTGAGTTGAGCCATGGTTGTCGGACAGACGTCGGGACAGCTGGCATAGCCAAAAAACATGAGGACCGTTTTGTCTTTGAGGTCCTGTTGAGTGATGGTTTTATTGCCTTCACCAGAGAGGGAAAACCGTAAGTCTGGTAAATGCCCAGATACATCATAGAGAGACCATTTCTGAGTGGGATCTGAGCACCCGGCTAAAAACACGATGCTCAACGCCATGAGGCCCCTCAAGGCTCGCTTGATGATGGCGTTGAGTGGCATGCGTAAAAGATGAAACATAGTTAAGTTACCGGCTACGGCTGCGGCTGCATGGACGCATCGGGCTTGGACGCATCGAGCATGCCGCTATGACGCAGCAAAGCATCCATCTTTGGGGGGCGACCGCGAAAGGCACTGAAGGACTCGGCAGCAGGTCGTGTGCCACCTACTGCCAGCACTTCACGACGAAACTTCATACCTGTTTCAGGGTCAAGCGTGCCGAGACTCGCGGCCGCTTGATGCGCGGAGGTTGCACTGCGCGCGGCGGCCTCTTCAAAGGCTTCGAAAGCATCTGCGGATAGCACTTCAGCCCATTTATAGCTGTAGTAACCCGCTCCATAGCCTCCCGCAAAGAGGTGGGAAAAGCTATGCGGAAACCGGTGCCAGCTAGGAGGACGCACCACGGCGACTTCTTCTCTGACTTGCTCGAGTTGCGTGAGCACTTCAGCGATCGATAGACCTTGGACGCGATTATGCAATTGAATATCGAACAGTGAAAACTCGATCTGACGCACGGTTTGCATGCCGCTTTGGAAATTGCGCGCGGCTTTCATTCGATCGTAAAGGTCTTTAGGCAGCGGCACCTTCGTGTCAACATGCGCGGTCAAGCGCTGAAGCACCTGCCACTCCCAGCAAAAGTTTTCCATAAACTGCGAAGGAAGCTCGATCGCGTCCCATTCAACGGCCGCAAACGCAGACACGCCGGTCTCGTCGACCTCGGAGAGCAGGGCGTGCAAGGCATGACCACTCTCATGGAACAGTGTAATGACGTCATCATGCGTGAGTAACGCAGGGCGATCGCCTTGTGGACGGGCAAAATTGCAGGTCAGATAAATGACAGGTGTTTGAATCGTTGATAAACGTTTACGACGGCTACGTTCGCTATCGACCCACGCGCCGCCCTGCTTGCCTGAGCGCGCGTACAAATCCAAAATCAGATACCCCAGAATTTCGCCTGAAGGATGTTGAACGGCTGCCGCCCTGACATCTTCGTGCCAACCGCTCAAGGTGTAGGGGGTCAACTTGACGCCGAACAAGGTCTCGACCACCTCATACAAACCATTCAATACACGCGGTTCGGTAAAGTACTGCTTGACTTCATCTTCTGAGTACGCATAGCGTGCTTCACGCAAACGCTCCGAAGCATAGGGAATGTCCCATGGGTGCAGCTCGGTCAGTCCCAGCTCGCTGTTGGCAAAGGCTTTGAGCTCGGTGAGATCCCGTTCGGCAAAGGGTTTGGCACGTCGAGCGAGTTGGCGCAAAAAATCCATGACTTCTTCGGCGCTGTCGGCCATGCGGGTTTGCAGACGCAGGTCAGCAAAATGTTGAAAACCTAGGAGCTGCGATTCTTCGGCGCGCAAGGACAGTGCCTCTTCGATCAACGGTGAGTTATCCAAGCTCGTGTCACCCTGATCTGACGCTCGCGTTGCATAAGCATGGTAGAGGGTGCGGCGCAATTCGCGATCGTGCGCATATTGAATCACCGGCAGATAGCAGGGCATTTTGAGGTTGAGCGTCCAGCGCTCGGCCAGAGGGTCCTTGAGCGAAGCCAGGGTGTCTTCGGGAATGCCATCCAGTCGCTTGAGGTCATCGATCACGAGTGACCAGCGGTCGGTCGCATCAAGGACGTTTTCTGAAAACTTTTGTGAAACTTGAGATTGACGATCTGAGTTTGCGGCATAAAGAGCCCGCGCCTCGCCTTGTAATTCAACGCCGCTGAGCTTGAAGTCGCGCAACGCAAGGTCAATCACCCGGCGACGAGCGGCAGACCATGTTGGAAACGCCTCGGCGTGACGCAAGCGCTGATACTGCTTGTAGAGACCTTCGTGCAGGCCGACCCAGGTTGAAAACTCACTGATCGGTCCGAGCATCTTGTTGTAGACGTCGCGCAATTCCGGGGTGTTGACAACCGCATTCAAATGGCCGGCGATCGACCAGGCACGCCACAAAGGCTCTGACGCATCATCAAGCGGCATGACGATGGCATCCCAGGTAGGCGCCAGTGAGGGATCGGCAGCGACATCGATGGCGGTTCGTGCTTTCGCAAGCAGCTGTTCGATGGCCTCACTGACGTGAGCGGGCGTAATCGACGCATAATCAACCAATGTATTCATTGGGACTAGTAATGGATTCATGTTTGTAGCCTACCTTTGTTGAGCGCGTTCAGCGGCCTCGACCGTATTGACCAATAACATCGCAATCGTCATGGGTCCTACACCACCAGGCACGGGCGTGATAGCTCCGGCGACAGTTTTCACGCTTTCAAAATCCACATCGCCACAGAGCTTTCCCTCTGCATTACGGTTGATGCCGACATCAATCACAATCGCTCCAGCTTTGACCATGCTCGCATCAATCATTTTAGGCTTACCCGTGGCGACAACGACAATATCCGCGTGACGAGTGTGCCAACCCAGGTCTTTTGTTTTGGAGTTGCAAATCGTCACGGTAGCGCCTGCGCTTTGCAGCAGCATGGCCATCGGCTTTCCTACGATATTGCTCGCGCCAATCACCACTGCGACGGCGCCCCGGATAGGGACTTGTTCGGCTTCGAGCATTTTCATGACACCGTAAGGTGTGCAGGGTCTAAAGAGCGGCTTGCCTGTCATGAGCAAGCCGGCATTGCTGATGTGAAAGCCATCGACATCTTTTTGCGCTGCGATCGCTTCGATCACCCGATGTGAATCAATGTGCGGTGGCAGAGGGAGCTGCACCAAAATACCGTGAATGGCAGGGTCGACATTCAAGGCGCGAACCCGCTCCAACAGAGACTCCTGTGTCATGTCAGAGGGGTATTGCTCAAGGACTGAGTGCAAACCCGCTTTTTCGCAGGCCGCTACTTTATTTTTGACATAGACTTGCGAGGCAGGATCGCTACCGACAAGAATCACAGCTAGACCCGGTTTCATGCCTGCTGCTGTCAGGTGTGCGGCTCGGTGGGCAACGTCCTCGCGAATCTTGGCGGCGAGTTTGACGCCGTCAATGACACGTGCCGTCATGCGGAGATCTCGGGCTTGGAGAGCGCGACTTTCATCAAATCCGCCACCGTCGTGACTTGAAGTTTTTCCATAATATTGGCGCGATGCGCCTCGACGGTTTTGATGCTGATGCCCAGATCGTCTGCAATTTGTTTGTTGAGACGTCCCGCGACAATACGCTCAAGCACCTGTTGTTCACGTGCGGTCAGACGCGCGAGCATGGCTTCATGTTCGCGTTGCGCTTGTGCCTGTGAAAGGCGCTCATTGGCTTGCTCGAACATGCGCCTCACGATTTCTCGCAAATCAGTTTCATCAAAGGGCTTTTCCAGAAAATCGATCGCGCCCTTTTTTATGGTGGATACCGCCATCGGTACGTCGCCGTGACCCGTGATAAAGACAATGGGCATGGTCGATTTACGGGCAAGCAGTTGTTCTTGGAGCTCCAAGCCACTCATGCCGGGCATACGGACATCCACGATTAGAACGCCGGGGCGCTTTTCGTCATACTCGGCGAGAAAGCTCTCGCCGCTTGGAAAGACACGAACGCGGTAATTGTTGGCTTCGAGCAGCCAGCGCAGGGAGTCCCTCACGGCTTCGTCATCATCGACGATGTAAACGGTGCTCGCGGTTTGGGGTGTGTTCATATGGATAACTCCTCGGACTGAAGGTGCTTTTGCGCCTCAAGGCTTGAGACGCAAGGTAGTGTAAAGCGAAAGGTTGTTCCGCCTTCGGGATTGCTGTCCGCCCAAAGACGGCCATGATGAGATTCGATAATCGTTCTGCAAATATTGAGGCCCATGCCTAGGCCCTCGGACTTGGTGCTAAAGAAAGGTTCGAATAAGCGTTCTGGATCGGACAGCCCGTGTCCACGATCCGTGACTGCAACTTCTATCTGATGATCATGCAGCGTCACACCAACCACAAGTGTTTCCACTGCACTCTGCTCCATCGATTCCAGGCCGTTTTTTAGCAAATTCAATAAAACCTGTTCAATCAAAATCGGATCCGCAAAAACCTCGGGCAAATTTTCAGGCACCTTGTGACTAATCGCCACTTGACGCTTGCGGGAATGAATTTCAGCAAGACTGATGGCATTGTCCACCACGGTTTGAATCTGGATCGCCTGTCGCCGGGGCTCACTGCGTTTCACAAAATCTCGAATACGACTGATAATTTTGCCCGCACGCTGTGCTTGCGCCGCTGCTTTCTCCAAAGCGGGCAAGAGAGCCTCCGTCTTGACATTGCCTGACTTGACCATGGCGACCGCACCCATACTGTAGTTGGCGATCGCAGTCAGAGGTTGGTTCAGTTCGTGGGCTAACGAAGACGCCATTTCACCCATGGTTGTCAAGCGGCTGGTGAGTTGAATCTTTTCTTGTTGAACTCTTGAGGCTTCTTCGTGTTGCCGGCGCTCTGTGATATCTCGCGCGACTTGCAGCCTGACGCGCCGGCCGTCTGTCCAAGCCAACATTCGATGTTGAACCTCAAACCATCTCTGGACTGAAGCAGAAAATATCTCGACAGACTCGTCGGTATAACGTCCTCGTCGACCGGCTAACAACTCGTCGTGACCATTGGTCTGCGCACCGAAGAGACGTCGGTAAGTGCGGTTCGCAAACAAGAGCTCGAGACCGTCATTGGTGTCCGCGGTCACAGAGATGGCATCGTCGAGCCCTTCAAGCACCGTCATGAATCGTTCGTGTGCTGCGGTTAGGGCCTCTCTGATTCGCTTGGGCTCGGTAATATCGGTCATGGAGGTCATCCAGCCGATTTGGTTGCTTTGCGGATCAAGGAGTGGCGAGACATACATGCGTGCGTTAAAACGCGAACCGTCTCGACGTTGCGCCTCGAGCTCTAAGCCACTGCTCGGCGCTTTACCCGCGAGGACACTTTCGAGCGTTTGCTGATGCGAGTCGTGCATCCCGGGGACCCAATAGGGGAAGGGAGGCAGTCTGCCGATGAGATCCGCTTCATTCCACCCGATCATGCGGCAAAACGCCGGATTGACATAAGCGATGCGTCCTTCGAGATCTAACACGCGCATCCCCGTTGACATGGAGTTTTCCATGGCGCGCCTAAAGCCTGTCTCGGCGATTAACGCGGCCTCGGCTTCAGAGCGATATCTTGTATAGCGCCACAAAATCAGCAGCGCGATCACAATCACCACCGATAGGGCAATGACCACCCAGATCAAACGGTGTTGGCGCATCTCCTGGTCGATCGTGATAAACATCACGCTGCCGTCTTGAATACGCTGCAGCCAAAAGAACGCGCCCATCACGCACGCATATAGGATCAGGATTAGCATTGGCGTGAGCCAATACCAGCGACGCCGGCGAAGGCGAGCCTGATCTAAAAAGGGCGTAGCAATGACGGACTTAGGGGGGGCTGACATGTTTTACGCAAAAAGACAGTTGGTGCATTTTAGTCAGGTTATGGTCGGGAATTCCCTATATACATTTCATAATATGAAAATACTTCTCGTCTTGTGAAATTTTTGTTGCCGCATGAATAAGATATACCTAGAATGCGGCAAATACCCAAAAAACAGTTAGGCTCTCATTTAAAAGAACCTATGAATCAGGAGATTCACATGGCACCACAAGCTGCCGGTTTCAATGCCGACAACGATGTCGATTCGCTGGAAACGCAAGAATGGCTAGATGCCCTGGCTGCCGTGTTGGACCGCGAAGGTCCAGAGCGTGCACACTTTCTTTTGGAGCGCCTGACCGATTTGGCACGGCGCTCAGGTGCGCATATTCCTTTTTCTCCTAATACGGCTTATCTCAATACGATTCCCGTTGGTTTAGAGCCCACACAGCCTGGCAACCTTGAGCTTGAAGCGCGTATTCGCAGCATCATCCGTTGGAATGCCATGGCGATGGTGGTCAAGGCCAACAAGCACAACCCGCCTGATGGCGGAGACCTCGGCGGCCACATTGCGTCCTTTGCCTCTCTGGCCACGATGATTGGTTGCGGACAAAATCATTTTTGGCATGCCGATACTCCTGAGCGAGGCGGGGACTTGGTGTATTTCCAAGGCCACTCTTCACCCGGCGTCTATGGTCGCGCTTATCTTGAGGGTCGGTTGACCGAAGAGCAACTGGATCATTTCCGTCAAGAGGTGGATGGCAAAGGCTTGTCTTCCTATCCCCACCCCAAGCTCATGCCCGAGTTCTGGCAGTTTCCAACGGTCTCGATGGGTCTGGGCCCGTTGATGGCAATCTACCAGGCACGCTTTCTCAAGTACCTCCACGCCCGCGGCCTTGCAGATACAAGTCAGCGCAAGGTCTGGGTGTTTTGTGGTGATGGCGAGATGGATGAGCCCGAGTCACTGGGTGCGATCAGCTTGGCCTCGCGTGAAAAGCTCGACAACCTGATTTTTGTAATCAATTGTAATTTGCAGCGACTCGATGGTCCTGTGCGTGGCAATGGAAAAATCATCCAAGAGTTGGAGGGTGATTTCCGAGGCAGTGGTTGGAATGTGATCAAAATGATCTGGGGCGGCTACTGGGATCCTTTGTTGGCCAGCGACAAAGAAGGCATCTTGCGCAAGATCATGGAAGAAACCGTCGACGGTGAATACCAGGCCTACAAAGCCAACGACGGCAAGTTCGTGCGCGAGCATTTCTTTGGCAAGCATCCTAAGCTGCTTGAGATGGTTTCACGCATGAGCGATGAGGACGTTTGGCGTCTGAACCGAGGCGGTCACGACCCGCACAAAGTGTATGCCGCATTTTCTGCCGCTACCAAGCACACGGGACAACCTACTGTGATCCTGGCCAAAACCATCAAAGGGTATGGCGTGGGACATATGGTTCAGGCCAAAAATCCGTCGCATCAACAAAAGAAGCTCGATACGGACACCATCCGAGAGTTTCGTGATCGCTACAACATCCCGATTCCAGACAGCAAGATTGAGGAAGTCCCGTATTTCAAACCCGCCGAAGATTCGCCCGAGATGTTATATCTGCACGAGCGTCGCAAAGCCTTAGGCGGTTACTTACCCAAGCGCCGGACCCGTGCTGACGAGAAACTCAAAGCGCCTGCCCTGGAGGTCTTAAGACCTGTCCTAGATCCTACAGCCGAAGGCCGCGAAATCTCGACCACGCAAGCCTTTGTGCGCGTGCTCAATCAAGTTCTGCGTGACAAGGATCTCGGTCCACGCGTGGTGCCCATTTTGGCAGACGAGTCCCGCACCTTTGGTATGGAAGGCCTGTTCCGTCAGATTGGTATTTATGCCCCTGAGGGACAAAAGTACACCCCGGTCGATAAAGATCAGGTGATGTACTACCGCGAAGCCGCCGATGGACAGCTCCTGCAGGAGGGCATCAACGAAGCGGGTGCGTTTAGTTCCTGGATCGCCGCTGCGACGTCGTACTCGACGAACAACCGCATCATGATTCCGTTTTATATTTACTACTCGATGTTTGGTTTTCAGCGCATTGGTGATCTGGCCTGGGCTGCGGGCGATATGCAAGCCAGAGGTTTCTTGCTGGGAGGGACTGCAGGTCGCACCACGCTTAACGGTGAGGGACTCCAGCACGAAGACGGCCATAGCCATATTTTCTCCTCGACCATTCCTAATTGCGTTTCCTACGATCCCACCTTTGCGCACGAGTTGGCGGTCATCATTCAGCATGGTTTAAAGCGCATGGTCGAAGATCAGGAAAACGTGTTCTTTTACCTGACCGTGATGAACGAAAACTATGCGCAGCCCGGTTTGAAAAAGGGCGACGAAGAGGGCATCATCAAGGGCATGTATCGCCTCAAAAAAGGCGGTAAAAATAAACTGCGTGCTCAACTGCTGGGTTCCGGTACGATTTTGCGCGAGGTGATGGCGGCCGCCGAGTTGTTGGAAAATGATTGGAGCGTCTCGGCCGACATCTGGAGCGTCACGAGCTTTACGGAGTTGCGTCGCGATGGTTTGGATTGCGAACGTCACAATATGTTACACCCAACCGCAAAGCCTCAAACACCTTTTGTTTCAAGCCTGCTCGAAAAGACCGAAGGTCCGATCATTGCCTCAACGGATTACATGAAATTGTTCGCCGATCAGGTCCGTCCCTTCATGCCGCGTGGTCGCGACTATAAAGTCCTCGGAACAGATGGTTTTGGGCGCTCGGATTTCCGTTCCAAGTTGCGCGAGCATTTCGAAGTTGATCGTCACTTTGTCGTGTTGGCCACGTTGCGCGCGTTGGCCGACGATGGCAAGGTGCCGGTGAGCCAAGTAGCGGCTGCCATCAAGAAATATGGCATCAATCCCAACAAAGCCAATCCTCAATACGCCTGATAAAGAGACCTGACATGAGCAACGTCACAGCTATTCAAGTTCCGGACATCGGGGATTTCGATACCGTCGAGGTGATCGAGATCCTGATCAAAGTCGGCGATACCGTTAAAGCAGAACAAAGCTTGATTACCGTCGAGTCCGACAAGGCTTCGATGGAGATTCCCACCTCGATCGGTGGTGTCGTCAAGTCCATCGACGTCAAGGTGGGTGATAAGGTCAAGCAGGGCAGCGTGATGATGCACGTTGAAGCCGCTGCTGCAGGCGCTGCGGCTGCACCCGCACCCGCATCAGCCGCCACAGCCGCCGCAGCCGCGCCCGCAGTTGCACCTGCTGCACCTGCCGTACCTTCACCTGCACCTGTCGCCGCTTCTGCACCTGCAGCAGGCAAGCTGGAAATGCCCGTATCAACGGGTGGTATGGCGCATGCCTCACCGTCAGTGCGCAAATTTGCCCGTGAGTTGGGCGTTGATTTGAATCTTGTGACAGGGTCGGGCAACAAGCAACGTATCCTCCAAGAAGATGTGCAGAATTTCGTGAAACAGGCCTTGGCCGGTGCAGCGGGTGGATCAGGTGCATCGAGCGGCGCTTCCAGTGGCGCCTCCATGGGGGGGCTCGACCTGTTGCCCTGGCCCAAGATCGACTTCACCAAATTTGGCGAAGTCACGCCTAAACCGCTTTCTCGCATCAAGAAAATTTCCGGCGCGAATTTGCACCGCAATTGGGTCATGATTCCGCACGTCACCAACAACGACGAAGCCAACATCACTGAACTCGAAGCCTTGCGCGTCACACTCAACAAAGAAAACGAAAAGTCCGGTGTCAAGGTCACGATGCTCGCGTTTTTGATCAAGGCATGTGTGGCCGCCCTTAAAAAATTCCCCGAATTCAATGCCTCGATTGATGGCGATCAGCTGATCATGAAGCAATATTTTCATATTGGCTTCGCGGCGGACACTCCCAATGGACTTGTCGTGCCTGTCATTCGCGATGCGGATAAAAAAGGCATCATCGAGCTCGCCAATGAGAGCAGTGAGCTGGCTAAAAAAGCCCGCGACGGAAAGCTTTCACCCGGTGAAATGCAGGGTGGCTGCTTCTCCATTTCCTCTCTCGGTGGCATTGGTGGCACCCACTTCACTCCTATTATCAATGCTCCCGAGCTTGCGATCTTGGGCGTATCCCGCTCATATATGAAGCCGGTCTGGGACGGCCAGGCCTTTGTGCCACAGCTGACCTTGCCGCTTTCGCTCTCCTATGATCATCGTGTGATCGATGGCGCGGCAGCTGCCCGTTTCAATGCCTACCTTGGCAGCCTCTTGGCGGACTTCCGCCGTATTGCGCTTTAAGGAGTTGCCATGAGCAATCCAATCGATGTGATCGTTCCCGATATTGGTGATTTCGATACTGTTGAAGTCATTGAGCTCCTCGTCAACGTCGGAGACGCAGTCAAGGCAGATCAAGGTTTAATCACGGTCGAGTCCGATAAGGCTTCGATGGAGATCCCGAGTGCGCAAGCGGGTGTGATCCAAAGTATTTCTGTGAAGGTCGGAGACAAGGTCAAGCAAGGCTCAGTCATCATGAAAATGGCGGCTGGTTCAGCCCCGGCTCCCGCGCCGACACCCGCTCCAGTCTCTGTGTCGGCGACCCCGCCTGCGGCGCCAGTCGTAGCGGCCACGCCTGAGCGTACACCCACGACCTTGCCTGCCCCGGCAAGCTTTTCAGGAAAAGTCGATCTGCAGTGTGACTTGCTGGTGCTCGGTGCGGGACCTGGTGGTTATTCCGCAGCCTTTCGCGCCGCCGACCTGGGCCTGAACGTGGTGCTCGTTGAGCGTTACGCCACGCTCGGTGGCGTGTGTTTGAATGTGGGTTGTATTCCCTCCAAGGCCTTGCTGCATACTGCCGCTGTGTTGGAGGAAGCCCAGGCACTCGAGGCGCACGGGATTTCTTTTGCGAAGCCTAAGATCGATCTGGACAAGTTGCGTGCGTTCAAAGACGGCGTGATTGGTAAATTGACGGGCGGTTTGGCCGGCATGGCCAAGGCCCGCAAAGTCACGGTGATTCAAGGGTTGGGCGAGTTTGTGACGGCGAACCACCTCAGCGTCAAAACGGACAAGGGTGTGCAAACCATCGCTTTCGGTCAGGCGATCATCGCAGCAGGGAGTCAGTCGGTCAAACTGCCTTTTATGCCTGAGGATGAGCGTGTGGTGGACTCGACAGGTGCCTTGCTGTTGCGCAGTATCCCCAAGAAAATGTTGATCGTGGGCGGCGGCATTATCGGACTCGAGATGGGGACGGTCTATTCCGCGCTCGGCTCACGCCTCGATGTCGTTGAGATGCAGGACGGTTTGATGCAGGGCGCGGACCGCGATCTCGTCAAAGTCTGGCAAAAAATGAACGGCCATCGTTTTGACAATTTGATGCTCAAGACGAAAACAGTCGGTGCCGTCGCTAAAAAAGACGGCATTTATGTGACGTTTGAAGGCGAGGGCGCGCCTAAAGAGCCTCAGCGCTATGACTTGGTGCTGCAAGCCGTGGGTAGGACACCCAATGGTAAAAAGATTGCGGCCGACCGTGCGGGTGTCGTGGTCACCGACCGCGGTTTCATCGAGGTGGATCGACAGATGCGGACCAACGTGCCCAACATTTTTGCGATTGGTGACATTATTGGCCAGCCGATGCTCGCGCATAAAGCGGTGCATGAGGGGCATGTCGCAGCCGAGGTCGCCGCGGGACAAAAGAGCTACTTCGATGCGCGTGTGATTCCTTCTGTGGCCTATACCGATCCTGAGATCGCGTGGGTAGGCTTGACGGAGGATCAGGCCAAGCAAGAAGGCATCGCCATCACCAAGGGCGTGTTTCCCTGGGCGGCTTCCGGTCGCGCGATCGCCAATGGCCGTGATGAGGGCTTTACGAAACTCTTGTTTGATGCCACGACCCACAAGATTTTGGGGGGTGGAATTGTCGGGACGCATGCGGGTGATTTGATCGGTGAGGTTGGCCTCGCGATCGAAATGGGCGCTGATGCGGTGGATATTGGTAAAACGATTCATCCACACCCCACTTTGGGCGAGTCGATTGGGCTCGCGGCAGAGGCGGCCGAGGGGCATTGCACGGACTTGCCCCCAGTCCGTAAAAAATAATCTCATTGCCATCGTTTCAAAGGCTGCCCGGTTCGCTTGGCAGCCTTTGTTTTTTAGCGCCTTCGTCCCTAAAGACCTTTCAGGACGCTAAAATGCGTGTTTTCCCCTATGTAGCCTCCTGGTCGTCAACGTGTCACATATTCTGCTTATCCCCGGCTCCTCCGTGTTGTCCAGTTTTCGCCAAGAGCGTTTGCTTTCAAAGCTACGTGCTCTGGGCCTGCCTATTTCTGGGGTCAAGGCCCGGTACGAGCATTTTGTCTGGTGCGATCAGGCCCCTGATCTCTCGACCCAGGCACGATTGACACAGTTGTTGGACTACGGCGTACCTCATGATGCGCCTGCCAAATCAGACACGGCCATTGTTTTGCGCGTCATCCCAAGGCTAGGGACCATCTCCTCTTGGGCGAGCAAGGCGACCGACATCGCGCACAACTGCGGTCTGAGTGGTGTGCGACGGATTGAGCGCGGGATCGAGTACACCCTGACTCCTGAACGTGGCTGGCTCAAAAATAAAAGTCTGGATGCCGACATGTTGGCGCAGGCGGCGAGTTGTTTGCATGATCGGATGACTGAAACAGTCGTTGACGCCAATTTCGACCCTGAGGTGTTGTTCCGCTCACTGCCCGGCAAGCCGATGCAGACTGTGGCAGTGATGGCTCAAGGCAAGGCCGCGCTTTTAGACGCGAACACGCAGCTGGGCCTAGCGCTGTCTGAGGACGAAATTGATTATTTGACGCATTCCTTTACCGAGCTGGGCCGCGACCCGACCGATGTCGAGCTCATGATGTTTGCGCAGGCCAATAGCGAGCATTGCCGGCACAAGATTTTCAATGCCCAATGGGTGATTGATGGCCAGCCGGAGTCCAAAACGCTGTTTGGCATGATTCGTGAAACCCACGCGGCCCAGCCTTTAGGCACAGTGGTCGCCTACTCGGATAACGCCGCCATCATGGAGGGTGGCCAGGCGCAGCGTTTTCAAGCGGCTGCGGGCAACGAAGGCCAAGCTGCAGCGTATGGAACAGAACTTAAAACCGTGCACACGGTGATGAAGGTCGAGACGCATAACCACCCTACGGCAATCGCGCCTTTTGAGGGCGCCTCGACGGGGGCGGGTGGAGAAATCCGCGACGAGGGTGCGACTGGACGTGGCTCCAAGCCCAAAGCGGGCCTGGCAGGCTTTACGGTTTCTCACCTGAGATTCGAGGATGCGCCCCGCAGCTGGGAGTCAGACCATCACGGGGCGCCTGATCGGATTGCGTCACCTTTATCCATCATGATTGAGGGACCTTTGGGCGCAGCGGCCTTTAATAACGAATTTGGTCGTCCCAATTTGTTGGGGTATTTCCGCTCCTATGAGCAGACTTCGGGTCAAACGCGCTGGGGCTATCACAAGCCCATCATGATCGCGGGCGGTCTGGGTAGTATTGACGAGGGCTGTACTAAAAAAGACCGCATTGCACCGGGCTCTCTGTTGATTCAGCTTGGCGGACCCGGTTTGCGGATCGGCATGGGTGGGAGTGCTGCCTCCAGCATGGCGGTTGGCACCAACACCGCGGCGTTAGATTTTGATTCTGTCCAGCGTGGCAATCCAGAAATCGAGCGTCGTTGCCAAGAGGTGATTGATCGCTGCTGGCAACAAGGTGCCAATAATCCGATTGTGGCGATCCATGATGTCGGGGCAGGTGGTTTATCGAATGCTTTTCCAGAGCTTGTCAATGACGCGGGCCGAGGCGCGACCTTTGAGCTCAATCGTGTCCACCTCGAAGAGTCCGGCATGTCGCCCGCAGAGATTTGGAGTAACGAGTCCCAAGAGCGCTATGTGCTTTCGGTCTTGCCCAAGGACTTGCCGCGTTTTCAAAGGATTGCCGAGCGCGAGCGTTGTCCGTTTGCTGTGATTGGTGTGGCCACCGAAGAGCGTCAGTTAAAAGTCGTTCAAGGCGAAGGCTTGCCGGGTCTCGATGCACTGGCGCCTCAGAACGGTTTGCGCCCCGTGGATGTGCCGATCGATGTGATTTTAGGTAAACCTCCGCGCATGACCCGCGAGGTCATACGTACTGAGCCGCACACGTCGGCACTCGATTTGACGGTCATTTCTCTCGAGGACGCCGCGACGCGTGTGCTACAGCACCCAACCGTCGCCAATAAAAGCTTTCTCATCACGATTGGTGACCGCACGGTGGGCGGCCTGTCGAGTCGCGATCAGCTTGTGGGCCCCTGGCAGGTTGCCGTGGCCGATTGTGCGGTGACCTTGTCGGACCATGATGGTACGCGTGGAGAGGCCATGGCCATGGGTGAACGTACCCCGCTTGCTACGATCGATGCTGCCGCCTCAGGACGGATGGCGGTCGCCGAAGCCTTGACGAACCTCGCAGCCGCCGGTGTCGCGCGGATCGAAGACATCAAGTTGTCGGCGAACTGGATGGCGGCGTGTGGTGCGCCCGGGCAGGACGCTGCGTTGTTTGATACGGTGTCTGCGGTCAGTCAATTGTGTCAGAGCGTCGGGTTGTCCATTCCGGTTGGCAAAGACTCTCTGTCCATGCAGACAAGCTGGACGCAGGAGGATGCCAAGCGTCAGGTGATCTCGCCCGTTTCTCTCATCGTGACGGCTTTTGCGCCTGTGCAGGATGTGCGACAGACCTTGACCCCGCAGTTGCGCACCAATGTCGGGCCCACTGTACTGATTCTCATCGATCTGGGTTTTGGAAAAAAACGCATGGGCGGATCGATTTTGACGCAGGTCATCAATCAAGTCGGTGAACAAACGCCTGACGCGGACGATGCTGAGAGGCTGAGAACCTTCTTTGTCACGATTCGTGCGCTGGCAGAGTCGGGGGTGTTGTTGGCCTATCACGATCGCTCAGACGGAGGTTTGTTTGCGACCGTATGCGAAATGGCTTTTGCGGGTCATACGGGTGTCTCCCTGAACCTCGATATGTTGACGATCGACGCGAATGCCGAGGACTGGGATGCCTACAATATCAGAGCAGCACAGGTTGAAGTCCAACGCAAAGAACTCACGCTCAAAGCCCTGTTTAACGAAGAGCTGGGCGCGGTGATTCAGGTACCGAGCGCAGAGCGCGACGCGGTGATGCAGGTGTTGCGTGCCGCAGGGCTCTCTGCACATTCACATGTGATTGGTGCACTCAACCCCGTGGATGAAATTGAAATTTTCCGAGACGGCAAAAAGATCTGGGGTAAGCCACGCGCAGAGCTAGGGAAAATCTGGAGTGATGTCAGCTACCGGATTTCTAGCTTACGCGACAATCCCGCCTGCGCGCACGCTGAGTTTGAGGCGTGGTCCGATACCACCGATCCGGGCATGACCCCGATTGTCGGGTTCGATCCTCAGGAAAATGTCGCGGCACCTTTTATCAACAAGGGCGCGCGGCCTCGCGTGGCGATCTTGCGCGAGCAAGGCTGTAACAGCCAGGTTGAAATGGCCTGGGCGTTTGATCGTTCCGGGTTCGAAGCCTGGGATGTTCATATGACTGATTTGCAATCCGGTTCGGCTGACTTGTCAGGCTTTCAGGGCTTGGTCGCTGTGGGTGGGTTTAGTTATGGGGATGTGTTGGGCGCAGGCGAGGGCTGGGCACGGAGTATTTTGTTCAATTCAACGCTTTCTGATCAGTTTGCCCAGTATTTTGCTCGCCCAGATACGTTTGCCCTCGGCGTGTGTAACGGTTGTCAGATGATGGCGGCTCTTGCACCCATGATTCCTGGTGCACAAGACTGGCCACGTTTTACCCGTAACGTTTCCGAAAAATACGAGGCGCGTTTCTCGATGGTTGAGGTGCTTGAATCACCTTCGCTCTTTTTCAAGGGTATGACAGGCGCACACGTTCCCGTTGCTGTTGCCCATGGCGAGGGTTTTGCTAATTTTGCTCGCCAAGGCGACGCCACCAAGGTCTTGAGTGCCCTCAGATATGTTGACCATCGCGGTCAGGCAACCGAAACCTATCCTCTCAATCCAAACGGAAGTCCCGGCGGTTTGACGGCCGTGACGACTGCGGATGGACGGTTTACGGTGATGATGCCGCATCCGGAGCGGGTGACGCGAAACGTCATGATGTCTTGGGCGCCTGAAACATGGGGTCCCAAGGATGCAAAGGGTGTCTACACGCCGTGGATGCGTTTCTTTCAAAACGCGCGTGTTCATTTAGGTTAATGCTCTATCCGTCTGACTTGATGTACTAGATCCTGTAAGGATTCCTTTTTTGCATTCGTTTGACCCTAAAAGTCGTGGTTCTACCATCGTATAATCACGCTTTGCGCCCGGAGCTTTTCATGCGTCTTATCCAAACTGCGCTCACCTTCGACGATGTTTTGCTGGTGCCTGCCTTTTCGCAGGTCTTGCCTCGCGACACTTCGCTGGTCACACGCCTCACACGAAACATTTCCCTCAATATTCCGCTTGTCTCTGCAGCGATGGACACCGTGACCGAGTCTCGACTCGCGATCGCGATGGCCCAAGAGGGTGGAATCGGCATTATCCATAAAAACCTCACGGCTGATCAGCAGGCGCATGAGGTGGCGCGTGTCAAGCGTCATGAGTTCGGGATTGTGATCGATCCGATTACTCTGAGGCCTGATATGAAAGTGCGTGATGCGATCGCTTTGCAGCGCGAGCATGGCATTTCCGGTTTGCCGGTCGTGCAGGGCGGTAAGCTTGTCGGTATCGTCACCAATCGCGATTTGCGTTTTGAGGATCGGCTTGATGCGTTGATTGCAACGGTCATGACACCACAGGACCGGTTGATTACGATGAAAGAGGGCACGACCCTCTCTGAGGCTCAGACATTAATGCACAAGCATCGTCTTGAGCGTGTCCTGATCGTCAACGATGCCTTTGAGTTGCGAGGCCTGGCCACGGTCAAGGACATTGTTAAAAACACCGAGCATCCCGCCGCGAGCAAGGACAGTCATGGCCAGTTACGTGTCGGTGCCGCTGTGGGTGTGGGCGATGGGACCGAAGAGCGTGTGGAAAAACTCGTAGCCGCAGGCGTCGATGTGATTGTGGTGGATACCGCCCACGGTCACTCCGCAGGCGTGATCGAGCGTGTACGCTGGGTTAAAACCAATTTCCCCAAGGTCGAAGTGATTGGCGGCAATATCGCGACAGGCGATGCCGCGCGTGCGCTGCTCAACGCTGGTGCAGATGCGGTCAAGGTGGGTATTGGCCCAGGTTCGATCTGCACCACGCGCGTCGTGGCGGGTGTGGGTGTGCCTCAGATCACAGCGATCTCGGATGTCTCCAAAGCCCTCGAGGGCACTGGTGTGCCGCTGATCGCCGATGGTGGCGTCCGTTTTTCCGGCGATGTGGCCAAGGCCATCGCGGCCGGTGCCTCTTCCGTCATGATGGGTGGCATGTTTGCCGGTACCGAAGAGGCTCCTGGTGAGGTCGTGTTGTTCCAAGGTCGCTCTTATAAGTCCTATCGCGGCATGGGGAGCTTGGGTGCGATGACGGACGGTTCCGCTGATCGTTACTTCCAGGATCCTGCCAACAACGCAGACAAGCTCGTACCCGAAGGGATCGAGGGACGCGTCCCGTACAAGGGCAGTGTCTTGGCGATTATTTTCCAACTGGTGGGTGGCGTGCGTGCGTCGATGGGCTACTGCGGTTGCGCCTCGATCGAAGACATGCGCACCAAGCCTCAGTTCGTTCAGATCACCGCTGCCGGTATGCGCGAGTCGCATGTGCACGACGTGCAGATCACCAAAGAAGCGCCCAACTACCGCGCTGAATAGTTCCTCTCAAAGAATAATAGGTTTACCCCTCATGCATCAGCGCATTCTCATCCTTGATTACGGTTCACAAGTCACCCAATTGATCG
Organism: Burkholderiaceae bacterium; assembly: GCA_030728985.1. Classification (GTDB taxonomy): domain Bacteria; phylum Pseudomonadota; class Gammaproteobacteria; order Burkholderiales; family Burkholderiaceae_B; genus Zwartia. The sequence goes on from JANQYI010000018.1 coordinate 64,230, forward strand.
CGCGTCGCGTGCGTGAAGCAGGGGTGTATTGCGAATTGCACCCTGGTGATGTGGATGCCGCTTTTTTGCAAAATCAGCTGACGCAGGGACTCAAGGGCATCATTCTGTCCGGTAGCCATGCGTCGGTGTACGACGATGACTCACTCAAGGTCCCGCATGCCGTGTTCGAGTCGGGTGTGCCGGTCCTCGGCATTTGCTATGGCATGCAGGCGATGGCGCAGCAGTTGGGTGGCGAGGTCAATTTTTCAGATCACCGCGAGTTCGGCTACGCCGAGGTGCGTGCCCGCGGTCATACGCGCTTGCTCAACGGGATCGAGGATTTCACCACACCCGAGGGCCACGGCATGCTCAAGGTCTGGATGAGTCATGGCGATCAAGTGACCCGCTTGCCTGAGGGCTTTAAAGTCATGGCCTCGACCGCCTCTTGCCCGATTGCGGGGATGGCGGACGAGGTACGCGGCTTTTACGCGGTGCAGTTTCACCCCGAGGTGACCCACACGGTTAAGGGACAGGACTTGCTCAATCGTTTTGTTCACGACATCTGCGGTTGTGTTGGTGACTGGACCATGCCGACATATGTCGATGAGGCCGTCGCACGCATTAGAGAGCAGGTGGGCGAGGATGAGGTCATCCTGGGTCTGTCAGGGGGTGTGGACTCTTCCGTAGCAGCCGCGCTGATTCACAAAGCGATTGGCGACCGTCTGACCTGCGTGTTTGTCGATCACGGTTTGTTGCGCCTCGACGAGGGTAAGCAGGTCATGGAGACCTTTGCTCAAAACATGGGCGTACGTATTATTCACGTGGACGCGACCGAACAGTTCATGGGCAAGCTTACGGGTGTATCAGACCCCGAGGCAAAACGTAAAATTATTGGTCGTGAGTTTGTCGAGGTATTCCAAGCTGAGGCAGGCAAGCTTAAAAAAGCCAAATGGCTCGCGCAAGGCACGATCTATCCTGACGTGATCGAATCCGCAGGTGCCAAAACAGGCAAAGCGGTCGCGATTAAGTCTCATCACAACGTCGGTGGCTTGCCGGATACTTTGAATCTCAAGCTGCTTGAGCCCTTGCGCGAGCTGTTTAAAGACGAAGTGCGCAAGCTAGGCGTAGCCCTTGGTTTGCCCCATGGCATGGTCTATCGCCATCCCTTCCCAGGTCCCGGCTTGGGCGTACGTATCCTGGGGGCGGTCAATACCGAGTTTGCGAATCTCTTGCGCCGCGCGGATGCGATCTTTATCGAAGAACTGCGCAACACCATCGACCCAGAGACCAAGCAGTCATGGTATGACCTGACCTCACAAGCATTTGCTGTGTTCTTGCCGGTCAAGTCGGTGGGCGTGATGGGCGATGGCCGGACCTATGATTACGTCGTGGCGTTGCGCGCGGTGCAGACCTCGGATTTTATGACGGCCGATTGGGCGCCTTTGCCTTATCCTTTGCTCGCAAAAGTTTCCTCGCGCATTATTAATGAAGTGCGGGGGATTAATCGGGTTGTCTATGATGTGTCGAGTAAGCCGCCTGCTACGATTGAGTGGGAGTAGTTTTTAAATACAAGCCATTGATTTCGTGGATAACTTAAGCTCTATTGATATAAATGGTGGTTTATCGCAATATTTACCGAAATGCTATATACTAATGCTATATACATGGGAGTAAGTGATGACAATAGCGATTACCACGGTGTTTACCAACAATCGAAGCCAGGCAGTCAGAATGCCTGCTGAAGCCCGTTTGCCTGATGAAGTGAAAAAGGTCATCGTACGTATTCGAGGTCGGGATCGGATCATTTCACCGATTGAAAATACATGGGATAACTTTTTCTTAAATGGCCCCTTAGTATCTGATGACTTCATGAATGAGCGCGGAGTACAAAAACCAGTCGAGAGGGAAAGCTTGTAATGCTCAAGTATTTACTTGACACTAACATTGTCATTTATGTTCTAAAGCGCAGACCTAAGGAGGTGCTGGAAATTTTTAATACGAACGCCAGTCGCATGGCGATCTCTAGCATTACCTTATCTGAGTTGATTTATGGCGCAGAAAAAAGTCTAAACGTCGATAAAAATTTAGAGGCAATTGAAGAGTTTGTTAGCCATCTCGACGTGCTCCCCTATGAAGCCAAGGCATCACAACACTATGGTCAAATCAAAGCAGCCCTAGAGAAGAAGGGTGAAATCATTGGTGAGAATGATATTCATATTGCAGCTCATGCCATTAGCCAGGGTCTCATATTAGTATCCAACAATTTGCGAGAGTTTAAAAGGGTTCCAAATTTAGCGCTTGAAAATTGGGTATTGTAATTATGGGTAACTGTGAAAATTGAAGACGTCTGATCAGTGGCTTCGAACGTTTGTGCCAAATGTCTAAACTTAGAGGTGGTCTAGTTCGGTGTGGGCGATGGTGCCAATGCCGTTAAGTCTGCGGCCTCGACAGTGACATTCAAAAGTGCATCTTCGACCGAGTTTCGGATGTGGCGAGCTTTGTCTACGATTAAGTGCAGTGTTTGCTCAAGAAGCATGGGGACGCTACTCGGGCTGTAGGCAGAGCCATTAATGTTTACAACGCGCCGGCGGATGCTCCCAATGTATCTGGAGTCCCTTAGAAGGTCTCGCATCAGTAGAGCCTGAACGTCGATGACCACAGGTGTCAGTAGCAGTCAGCATGTTGTGCGATGGCGTCGCGGACGCGGCGCTGGTCACAACCGATGAGGAGGCAATGACGCAAGGGGTCTTGAGGGAAGGCTAGCCGTGAGCGATCAGCTCAACCAAGGCCTAACTGTCAGATCAAATCGAAACTACTACACCTAATTAGTGGTCTGTGGGTTTGAGATCACGGTAAAAATTTTCATGCGGCCCCACCATCAACAATTTGAGTGTGCTCTCGTCTAACACTCGGTAGGCGATCAAGCAAAGCAGGTTACCCATTCGAAATTTGTAAACCTGCACACCGGCCAGATCGCCAACTTTGGCTTCTCCGGCTTCAGGTTGGCTGACGATGGTGCTGACAGCCTCGTCTAGCACGATCTTTTGTTGCTTGAGTAGTTTCTTGACGGCGCGCTCGAAAGTGGGAGTGATAAGGATTTGCATCAGTTGAACTGGTACTCACCCACAGGCTCTTCCTGGTCAGCGATCAAGATATCGTGGATAACACTAAACGGCAAATCAGGGTTTTCTGTAGCGATTTTGCCGATTTGTGACCAGTATTCGATCTGCTTGGGCACCGAACGGTGCTCAATAGCGCCATAGCGCTTGGCGGTTTTGACCAAGTCATCAGACAATTTGACATTGATAGACATCTTGAACTCCTTTGTAAGGGTTCATTTTAGCAGAAAAGGTTCCCAAACGGAACCCTGGCTGCGCTGCCTGTTTGGCGACAACGGAAATAAATTTGAGCTGGGGCAGCTTTCAGGCAATTGATCCGGGCTATCGACTGCCCATGCACTAGACCAGCTCAACCGCGTTACGCAGCACGCCCGGCCGCAGATCAATGTAACGCTGCGTGCTTGCTTAGATATGTACCTGCCTTTGGCAAGTTAGTTTTTTTGGCTCAAAATCTATGTATTTGAATCAAAAAAGGGTGTTTATGTAGATTTCGGTTTGTAAAATTCTAGACGTGCGAACACTGTCGAGTGGGAGTAAAAACTCTAGGGTAAAGCAATGAATTAAAAGAAAACACGAATTACACAAAAGTGACACACGCCCAGCTAAGTGGTTGATTTAGTTGCGCGTTGATTTTACAGTTGCACGAAAAGCTACGCGAGGCTGCATCGATCTGGTAATGAGACGATGATTTTTTTTGATGTCAATGATTGCGCTATTTAGATTTGAAACTACCGCGATAAAACTCTGATGATGTCAGGAAAAAATGAAAAATATACTCGTTGCTTTTTTGATTACGCTCAGTTTCTCAGCGTGGGCTGGTGACTTAGAGGATGGTGAGGTTGCCTACAATAAAAAAGATTTCTCAACAGCCCTGACAAAATTTCAGGCTGCTGCAGCACAAGGTGTATCAGGTGCTCAGTACAACCTCGGCGTCATGTATCAGCGAGGAGAGGGTGTTCAACAAAACGCCGCAGAGGCAGTCCGCTGGTACAAATTAGCCGCTGCACAAGGTGTCGCGAGTGCACAGTACAACCTAGGTGTTATCCACGATCACGGAGAGGGTGTTGCGCAAGACTTCACAGAGGCTGTGCGCTGGTATCAATTAGCAGCTGCGCAAGGTTTTACTTTTGCACAATTGAATCTTGGCATCATGTACGAAAAAGGCCGTGGCGTCGCGCAAGACTACAAAACAGCTATGCGTTTGTACGAATTGACGGCTACACAAGGCCTTGCACGTGCACAGTTGAACCTTGGTCATATGTACTCCAAAGGCCTAGGTGTCGCACAGAGTTATCCAGAAGCTATACGGTGGTATAAATTGTCGGCCGTACAAGGCTTCGCAGATGCTCAGTACAACCTTGGCGTTATGTACGATGAAGGTAAAGGTGTTGCAAGGAATTACGCTGAGGCTGTGCGTTTGTACAAATTAGCTGCTTCGCAAGGCTTTGCTTTTGCACAGCACAACCTTGGCGTTATGTATGAGGAAGGTCAAGGTGTTGCGCAAAACTACTTAGAGGCGCTGCGTTTATTCAAACTAGCCGCTGCGCAAGGCTTAGCTCTTTCGCAGACGCACCTTGGCTACATGTACGATGAAGGCTTGGGTGTTGTAAAAAATTACGCAGAGGCGTTGCGTTTATACAAATTAGCCGCTGAGCAAGGCTTTAGCGATGCGCAATACAACCTCGGTCTCATGTATGAGGAAGGCCATGGCACACCGCAAAGCTTTGTACGAGCGCATATGTGGTTGAATTTATCGGCCGCACAAGGTGACAAGGATGCACAAAAGTTTCGTGATGAAATTTCTAAAAAAATGACACGACAGCAGATCGCGGATGCGCAAAAGCTAGCAAGCGAGTGCAAAGCTCGCAACTACAGGGGATGCGATTGATTTAGGCTGTTTAATGTGATGCATCCAGCGTGTCACAAGGAAAACTTTATAGCCATTGGAGAGGATTCCCGCGCTTTGCTTAAGTGTTTGCCGGCACCCTCTTTGAAAATTTCTATGGTGCGATAAAAGCAAAGGGTTCTTTGTACGTGCGCCGCGACATAAGTGCATCAAAAACATCTGCCAAGCTAACGATACGTCCTGCCAATGGAATGTTTTCGGCGGATAGTCGGTTGGGTACCCCGTGCCATCCCATCGCTCCCGCTGCTTGATAACCCACAATATAGTCAGGATTCTCTTGGGTGCCACCAACAGGAAACAGCGTGAGCCGATGTTTGAGCGATGGTTGGTGAAACGTTCAATGAATGAACATGCAAGTGACTTTAGTTTTTTTTCTTCTTAAACTTTGCTCGCGCAGTCAGTGCCATCGAAACTACGATCAACGCGAAAATAGCGATCGCACCGGGTCTTTCCAGCAAATACGCTGGATGACCTGAACTCAGTTGCATGGTTTTGAGTGCTTCGTTTTCCAGAAGTCCACCTAGCAACATTCCCACCACCACGGCAGCGGGAGGATATTTGTAGCGTGCCAACACCCAGCCAATGATAGCAAATACAAGTAGAGTGATCGGACCCGCTGCCGAGCCATCAATGGCGTAAGCACCGAAAGAGGCGGCCACCAGAACGACTGGAATTAAGAAGCGAAGCGGAACCTTGACCAGCGAACTCGCCAAGAAAATAAACAAAAAGCCGATTGGAAAGAGCAGCAGGCATTGGCCGACGTTGCTTAAAATAATGGTGTAAACAACATCTTTATTTTTATCGATAAAGTCTGGTCCACCGACAACGTTGTGCATGGCAAACGCCGCGAGCAATACGGCAGTCGCGCCGCCCCCGGGAATCCCCAGGGCCAACATGGTGGCCATGGAGCCGCCCTCAGAGCTGCTGTTGGCAGATTCGGCGGCAATCACGCCTTCGATGTTTCCTTTGCCAAAGCTATCCGGATCTTTCGAGTTTCTTTTAGCTTCGGAATAGGACATTAAGTTGGACACCGAGGCACCGACTCCCGGCGTGGCTCCTACGAGTGTTCCGATCAGCAATCCTCGAAGGGTACAAACTTTGTGCTTAAGAATACTAAAGAAGCCGACTAGCATACGTTTGCCGCTCAGGCCGCGGGAGGAATCTGACTCGATGATAAATTTAGAGTTCACAAGACCAAAGAGAGCACTGGCAGCGAGTAAACCCATTAGTGCAGGCACTTTGGAGACGCCATCGAGGAGCTCTGGGATGTCCATCGTTCCTCGCATATAACCAGCGGTATTCATCCCGACAGTCCCAATTAGCACACCAAGACAGCCGGCGATCATCCCACGCAGCATACTCACGCCGGCGAGCGAGCCCAGCATCAGCATGCCCCAGACCGCGACTCCAAGCATTTCGAGCGGGCCCATTTTGATGACGATATTTGCTAAAGGGACAATCAAAAACAGCAGCAAAATATAGGAAACCAACGCGCCCGTCACGGAAGCGCCTAGGGCTGCGCCAAGCGCCTCGTTATGCAGACCCTTACGGGCCATTGGATAGCCATCAAAGGTTGTCGCTACAGCGGAGGAGGTCCCCGGAATATTCATCAAAATAGCGGGGACGGAGCCACCGAAGCCGGCGCCGGTAAAAATTGAAGTCAGAAAAATGATAGCAGGCAGAAACTCCATGTAAAGCGTCATCGGCAAGAAAAGAGCCATCGCCATGGTGACGGAAATGCCTGGCAAGGCCCCAAAGACAAGACCCACGGCTAATCCAGGGAAAACCCAGATCCAGGCATCGAAACCGCTGGTGAGGACGCCAATCGCGACAAAAAACTCAGGAAAATCAATCATTTGAGTTAGCCTAAAAGAATGTTTGGCATTTGGAATGGCACCAGTAACTGATAGCCCTTGATTAGGATCACGGTTGCGAGTGAGGAAAATAGCAACATGACCCACCAGCGACGTTCGCCGGAGATTCCCAGTGCAGCAAGGCTAAACAAAAAAACTGAAATATCGAAACCAAACGTAAACATGCCCCCGATGCAAAGCGCAAAAGAGAGCATTAAGGCGAGAATTTTTAAAAAACTGACTCGATCGAGCTCCTCAGGGTGAAGATCTGCAGGCAAGTCTTTTTTACGCAGACATTGAGGCACCACAGCCAGTAACATCAGCACAAATATGAAAATGAGAGGTTGCACCAAAAGCGTATTTTCTAAACTAAGAGATGCTTTTCTGATGTCGGCGAGATACCAAAGGGCCCAGGCACACATCGCCATGACCGTCAATAAATGACCCCAGTCAACACTGAGTGATTTTTTAACCCTTTTAGGGGTAGGGATAGACATGGAAAGCCTGCGAGAGGGGTTGCAACAATGGTGACCTCAACATCAAAAGGCCCTCAGTGCATAGCGCACATGAGGGCCTAGTTGGAATCTGCTTAATTAAGACTTTTTCAGCAAGTCCATATACTTAAAGAGTGTTTCCGAGCCCTTAATGAACGACTGTTGTGATTTTTCAGGGCCGTACCAAGGGTTCGGCAGCTTGAGCTCCTTGGCCATGGCAATCCACTGCGGATCCTTGGATGCTTTTTCAATCGCATCGATCCATTTCGCGCGAATGGCAGGATTCAATTTGCCAACCTGTGCAGGAAGAACCCAGCCACGTTGCGAGCCGGGAACCCATTCGAGGTTGAGTTTTTTGGCTTTCGCATATTCCGCAACCGTTTGAACGTCTGCCCATTCGGGAAGGCGCTCGTCATTAAAAAGCATCAGCGGAACGACACGCGACTTCAAGGGCAGAAAGCCTTCAGCGCCCACGAGGCCGACATCGACGGTAGCGCCCAACACAGCATTGCGAGCCGGACCACCGCCTTTAAAGGTCACCATTCTTACTTGTGTCGGGTCAATCCCAGCGGCACGCAGCAACAAGGTAATATTGATCAAATCAGCCGACCCAGGTTGAACGCCGATTGAGACACTCTTTGGGTCCTTTTTCAGCGCATCCAAAACTTGATCGACATTTTTCCACTTCGAGCCTGTTGATGTCGCCAGCATTGAAAAATCGTTTGAAGGCAAATTTAGGGCGTCGAAGTCCTGAAGTTTGAACTTTGCTTTCTGCAAACCAATATTGGTGGGGATGTAATTCACCGAAGACATGGCGATCATATAGCCATCGGGTGGTTGCTGCAGAAAATAGGTGTGTCCCAACAAAGCGCCTGCGCCGCCGCGATTGACGATTGTCAGTGGCTGACCCAGTTGTTTTTGCAAAAACGGTGCAAAAGCACGTGCCATCCGGTCATTAAAGCCGCCCGTATCGAAGGGGACCAAAATAGTGAGTGGTCGGGCAGGAAACGCTTGAGCAAAGGCAAGCCTGGAGGTGCCAAGACCTGTCAAAGCAACGCCTGCGACAGCCGCAAGACGACCGAGAGTTTTTCTTTTCTGAAGTTGTGTCATACGCTAAGCCTTTTGTTTTAGTGACGTATTTACTATTTATAACGGTTAACTTTGTAAGATTACATGGTCTGTAGAGTTTATCTCTTAGGGGAAACGATAGCGTGAACAGAAACCCCCCCATTTTTTTATTGATCCGCCTAGGCGGATTCTTAATCATTGCCTTGCTTTTAGCGAGCGCATTCTGCACTAAGGTCAACGCCCAAGTGCCAGAAGTCCAGTCAGAAAAACACGCTTTTCGTGCAACGACCTTGGCGAGTGGGTTGGAAAATCCCTGGTCCGTGGCTTTTTTGCCTGACAATCGCATGCTCGTGACCGAGCGAGCGGGTCGTCTGCGTATCCTCGATCCAAACTTTAAGCTCGACCCCAAACCCATCGAAGGTTTGCCGGAAATAATGGCTAGAGGTCAGGGCGGCTTGTTCGATGTGGTTCTGCATCCTGATTACCTCAGAAATGGGTGGATCTATTGGGCCTACAGCGCTCCTGGTGCCGGAGGCTGGGGCACGGCGTTGGCGCGTGGCAAGCTCCGAGGACATCAGATGACCGAGGTGCAAGTGCTGTTCACCATGGAGCCTAAAACGCGCAGCGGACAGCATTTTGGTGGACGGATTGTGTTCGACCAGTCTGGCATGCTCTATCTCACACTAGGCGATCGCGGCGATAAGGACCGTGCGCAAGATCTCAATGATCACGCAGGGTCAGTGATTCGCTTGCACGACGATGGGCGAGTTCCTGTTGACAATCCTTTTGCACTAAAAAATAATGCCAAACCGGAGAAGTGGACGTTGGGAAATCGCAACATCCAAGGGGCTGCGATTCACCCTCAATCAGGTGCGCTATGGACCCATGAGCATGGACCCCAAGGTGGCGATGAAATCAACGTCATGCGGGCTGGGCGCAATTATGGTTGGCCCGTCATCACATACGGGGTGAATTATGGTTCGGGTTCCAAAATCGGTGAAGGACAGACCAAAGCAGGCATGGAGCAGCCCCTTCATATGTGGGTGCCGTCAATCGCACCCTCAGGTCTGGCGTTTGTTAATAGCGACAAATTTCCGCACTGGAAGGGCAATCTGTTGATCGGAGCTCTTCGCGATCAAAGTCTTGTGCGGCTGGAGTTAGACGGCGAAAAAGTCCTACGCGAAGAGCGTATGCTCAAGGGTCAGCTAGGCCGCATTCGTGATGTGCGCATGGGGCCTGATGGCTTGGTCTATCTGTTGACAGACTCCACGCAAGGCGCCCTCATCAGATTGGAACCTATTGACCCTTGAGTGTTGAGTGGTTAAAAATCTCAGGCGTGCTGTTGACCTAAAAAGCCACAGATCGCTTTGTATACGATGTCTGGCCGCTGTTCTTGAGGGTAATGGCCGGTCGGTATGTCGCAGCCCTGCAAGTCGTCCGCCCATTCAGACCATGCCTCAATAGGTTTGAAGTGTCTGCCGCAATGGCTATTGCTGCCCCACAAGACCATCACCGGACAGGCGAGTTTTCTTTTGCCGAACTCTGCTTTGTCCATTTCAAAATCGACGGACACGGTTGCACGATAATCTTCGCACACGGCGTGGATTTGCTCAGGTGTAGTGCAGCGCACGTATTCTTTCATCGCCTCAGGCGCGAAAATTTCTAAACCAACCCCTTTTTTATTCAATTTATATTGAATGTAATAGTCGAGGTCCGCGCAAAGAAGCTTTTCAGGAAAAGGTGCTTTCTGGGACATAAAAAACCAGTGATAAGCCTCTAGTCCCCAGCCCAGCGTAACATTGCTAAGCACGTGATGGGTTGGCACGATATCCAAAGGCACCAACGCTGAAACCAGATGCGGATGATCCAACGCCAAACGAAAGCCCACGCGACCGCCGCGATCGTGCCCGACCACCGGAAACCGTGTAAAGCCGTAATGCTTGGCGATGGCTACGATGTCCTCGGCCATCGCGCGAAAGGAGTAGCCCGAGTGGTCATCACCGCCTGCAGGTTTGCTGCTGTCCCCGTAGCCGCGTAAGTCGACTGCGACAACGGTGTAATCGCGCGCCAAAGAGGGTGCGATCTTGTGCCAGCTCACATGCGAAAGTGGATTTCCATGAATCAAAAAAATGGGCGGTCCATTGCCGCCAATCACGCCGTGAATCGTTGCGCCAGCGCCGGGTAAGTCAAATCTAGTAAAGCCGGGAAATAGGGCAGTGTCGTAGGGTAACAACGTCGCCTGAGACAAGGATTCGATATCTTTTAAGGAGTGAATGCGAGTAGATGTCATGATTGCTCTTATTTTTTGTGATGGGAAGCCAGCCCAACAATAAGCGGGCAGAATGAACGAAGTCAATTTTAATTTTTCAATCTCGTCCGATAAGCTATTCTTACGCCACCATTCACCATACATTCTTGAAAATCATGACTTCTAATGAAAAACGTCCGCTTATAGGCCTGATGCTGGGTGATCCTACAGGGATTGGCCCAGAAGTCGCACTCAAGCTATTAGCGCGACCAGAAACGCACGCACAAGCCAACATACTTGTTGTGGGCGATGTGCGCGTCTTTGAAAGTACGGCTAAAGAGCTCGGGCTTGCACTCAAGCCGTTGCGCGTAGAAAGTGCGGCCGAGATCGATTGGGAAGGCGTGAACGCGAATGAAGTAGCGCTGATCGATTTGGCAAATATGGATCCCACTCAGGTCAATAGAGGCGTCTTTGATACCAGTATCGGTTGGGAGGTCGGCAAAACCTTACATGTATTGACGGAGATGGCGCTCAAAGGCGAGATTGATGCGGTGTGTTTTGCGCCTTTGCATAAAGCGGCCATTAATCGGGGTGGCTGGAAGTATTTGGACGAGCACGCCATGTTCGCGGCGTGGAACGAGCACCAAGGCTATTACGGTGAAGTCAACATCATCCCTCAGTTCTGTACCTTTCGGGTCACCTCTCACGTGAGCCTGCGTGAGGTCGTTGACCTCGTGACGCCTGAAAGAATCCAGGGCGCGATCAAGCTCGCGCATACCGTCCTCCATGGTCTTGGACATGACAAACCACGCATTGGTGTGGCGGCGCTGAATCCTCATGCAGGAGAGTCGGGTTTATTTGGTGACGAGGAAATCACCATTATTCGTCCAACCATTGAAAGCTTGAATAATGAGGGTTTCAAAACCGAAGGTCCTTATCCCTCAGATACCGTCTTTCTAAAGGCAAAAGGAGGGCTGTTAGACGCCGTGGTGATCATGTATCACGACCAAGGTCAAATTGCGACCAAGCTGCTCGGCTTCAGCGAAGGGGTCACGTTGACGGGCGGCTTAAAAACGATTTACACGACACCTGCTCACGGGACGGCTTACGATATCGTCGGGCAGAACAAAGCAAATCCTGGCGCAATGATTAAGGCCTTTGAGGTTGCCGTTCGGCTCGCCAATCAGCGCCAAAGCGTCACTGCGTAAACGGTTATTAAGCGGGACTTCCAATGCAAAACATTAAAAAAATTCATGCGGGCGTGCTTGAAATCGCTTATTACGATTCAGGTCCGTTAGAGGGGCCTCCTGTTTTTTTGATGCACGGATTTCCCTACGATGTCCACGCCTACGCAGAGGTGGCGCCGATGCTCGCAGCTGCGGGTTGCCGCGTGATCGTTCCATTCCTGCGGGGCTATGGTCCCACTCGGTTTCTCAGTGACGCGACTCCGCGCTCCGGGGAACAAGCGGCGTTGGGTGCGGACCTTCTGGCCCTGATGGATGCACTTGAGATCGAACGCGCGCTGCTGGCGGGCTACGACTGGGGAGGGCGAGCCGCCTGTGTCGTTGCCGCACTGTGGCCCGAACGTTGCGCAGGTCTTGTATCCTTTAATAGCTACAACATTCAAAACATTGCACAAGCGCTGATGCCAGACTTGCCTGAGAACGAACACAGGCTTTGGTATCAATATTATTTCCATAGCGAGCGGGGCCGCGCCGGACTGCAAAAGGATCGCCGCGCAGTCACACATTTGCTGTGGAAACTCTGGTCTCCGACGTGGCGTTTCAATGAAGTCACGTTCGCCAAGAGCGCGGCGTCTTTTGACAACCTAGACTTTGTCGATGTCGTCATCCATTCCTATCGACACCGTTTCGGTCTGGTCGAAGGCGATCCCGCTTACGCCCAGATTGAGGCTCGGCTGGCGCAGCAGCCTGCGATTACAGTGCCTACTATCACTTTTGATGGAGAAGATGATGGTGTGCGTCCGCCCTCCAGGATTGGCCCCCATGCACAGCGCTTCACAGGGCCTCGTTCACATCGCGTCATTCCTGGGGTGGGCCATAACATGCCGCAAGAGGTGCCAGAGATATTTGCACAAGCAGTCCTTGAACTCTCAAAGTCGAGGTAAAATACGTCACCGGATATTTTTATTCTTGGATATCGCGTTATGACGACTTATAAAACAAACGATCTTTTTGGTATTCCGGATGAATTAAATAAACCGGCAACGACAGCCAAGCAACACAAGTCCGTCAAAGCCTCTACCGCCAGTGTTGTCGACTCTACGGCTCGTTTACCGGGGCAGGGTTTTTTACCTGGGCTCTCAAGGCGTGGTCGCCCCAGGCTTGCCAAGCCAATTTCTGCCGTCGAGCGCACCGCTGAGCACCGGCGCAAACGAATCGCGAAGGGTGCCAAGCGGGTTGAAATTATTCTCGACAAAGACGTGTCTCAAGCCTTAGATCGGCTTGCCGATCATCACCAAGAGCCGCGCAGTGATGTCATCGCGACACTGATCAGAAAAGCGGCATTGAGACTAAAGGTTTAACGCACACCCGGGCGATTCACCGGTCCCCCTCTGTTGGGACCTGCACCCGGACCACGGCGATGCCAGACATTGAGAGGTTTTAACGTCTCGCGCTTTCATACCTTTGCGCGTATTTCCAGCCGATATCAGCAAGAGGTCGTGCTTTATTTCCGGTTTCCTTCGCATCAGGCGCCGAGGCTGTTCCATCCGCCGCGCGTCTCGCAATCCCTTGCAAGATCGCAGCCATGCGGAACAAGTTGTAGGCGATATAAAAGTCCCAGTGTTCTTCTCCGGCAAAACTAGTCGCGTCGGTATAGCGTTTGACATAGGCTCTTTCATCGGGAATCCCCAGCGCGGCTAAGTCCAAGCCTGCGATGCCACGCCATAGCGTGGCAGGTATATGCCAGCTCATGCAGTGATAGGCAAAGTCAGCCATCGGATGTCCGAGCGTTGCGAGCTCCCAATCGAGTAAGCCAAGCGCGCGAGGCTGCGTGGGATGAAACACCAAATTATCCAGACGATAGTCACCATGCACGATAGATGTTTGATCGCCCGCAGGTATGTGTTGTGGCAACCATTCAATCAGCGCGTGTAAAGACTCAATATGTTCAGTATTGGCCTCCAGGTACTGGCGGCTCCAACGCGCAATCTGTCGCTGAAAATAATTACCCGGCTTACCAAAGGTCTCGAGACCCACCGCGCTTGGGTCAACTTGATGGAGGGCTGCGATCACACGGTTCATTTCTTCGTAGACCGCGCCACGCTCTGCGGTCGACATGTCTGGCAGAGACTGGTCGACCATCACGCGTCCTTTGAGGAACTCCATGAGGTAAAAAGGTGTTCCGACAATCTCAAGGTCCTCACTAAAGGCATACAACGTTGGGACTGGAACATCGCTGTTTTGCAGCGCCTTCATCACGCGATACTCTCGATCAACGGCGTGCGCAGAAGCCATTAAAACGCCTGGAGGCTTTTTGCGCAGGACGAGCTCTTGCTTACCATTTTTCAGCAAAAAAGTAGGATTTGATTGACCGCCCGTTAAGGGCTGACAAGAAAGCGCACCGTGTTCAATAATCCCTTGCCCCCGCAGCCAGTCTGCCAATACCTCTAGCCTGAACTGTCCATACGTGTTTGAGTCGCCAGAGGGGGGAGCGGACGCATCGCTCATAGCGAACTCACCAGATGCCCCCAATCGACGGGCAAGGTCGTACCCGTCATGGCTTGGCTTGCTTCCGACGCGAGCAAAAGCAAGGGGCCGTCCAAATCTTCCATCTCACAAAAGCGCCGAAAGGGTACGCGCGACTCAAGTTTTTTGCCCGCCTCGCTGGTTAAAAAGTCGCGATTGAGATCCGTGACCACATAGCCCGGCAAAAGCGCATTCACACGAATCCCATAGCGTGCAAACTCCAGCGCCAGTGCTTTGGTGAACTGAATCACGCCCGCTTTGGACGTCGAATACGACACCACTGCACCCGCAACACGTTCGCCGAGAATCGACGCGATATTGATGATGCTGCCTTTCTTTTTGTGCTTGACAAGACGACGAGCCGCCTCTGTGTCAACCATCCAGCAGCCTTTTAAATTGGTGTCAATCACATCATCCCAGTCTTGCTCGGTCTGATCTAGCGCAGGTTTCGCAACGGTTGTGCCGGCATTACTGATAATGACATCTGCCACGAGCCCAAGCGCTTCGATTTGATCAAAGCAGGCCTTGACGCTGTCAGCGTTTGTCACGTCGAGTGACACCGCAGTGGCTTGTGATCCCGAGATTTTGATTTCGTCGACAAGCGTTTGAAGTTTGTCTGCGCGACGCGCAGCGACGATGACATGCGCGCCCGCCTGTGCGAGTGTTTTTGCCATGTGACGACCGATGCCGCTGGAGGCGCCTGTGACCAGCGCCGTACGTCCCTGCAGACTAAAAAGTGGGTGATGCAATACTGTGGCGCTCATGCTTTGACTCCTGCTTGCACTCCTGCGCGTTTATCCGCTGCGTCCAGGATCTTGCGGGCCATGCTCCAGCGATGCACTTCGCTTGGGCCGTCATAAATCCTGAAGGCGCGCATATCCAGAAAAATACGCATCACAATCGTTTCGCCAGTAACACCTTGACCACCTAGCATTTGAACGCAACGGTCCACAATGCGCCATTCGGCCTCTGAGCACGTAACCTTTGCGCGGCTTGATTCAAAATTACACGTCTGTCCTTGATCTAAGAGCCAGGCGGTATGCGCAATATGTAAACGCGAAGTCTGCATATCCATATCGTTGTCCGCGAGCATGAAACCTACGCCTTCGTGCTTGCCTAGTGCGCGTCCAAAGGCTTGGCGCGTGCGCGCATATTCGGTGGCAATATCGTGGGCACGGCGAGCCTGTCCAAGCCAGCGCATGCAATGCGTCAGACGGGCTGGCGCAAGACGCACTTGCGCGTATTTAAAACCACGGCCAATCTCTCCAAGCACGTCGGTCGCAGGAATACGAACATTGGTAAATTCCATGACGCAATGACCACCGGTAAAACAGCTATCCATCGCATCCATTTGGCGGGTGACGCTGATCCCTTCGCGATTCATGTCAGACAAGAACATGGTGGCAGAACCGTCTTCCATCTTCGCCATGATGATGACGTAGCTGGCGCCTAGTGCACCCGTGATAAACCATTTGGTGCCATTAATGACGTAGTGATCGCCGTCTTTGACCGCAGTCGTCAGCATCATCGAGGGATCTGCACCCGCACCGGGGTGGGGTTCGGTCATCGCAAAACAAGAACGCGTCAATCCCTGCACCTGTGGGCGCAACCAGCGCTCTTTTTGTTCTTCGGTCGCCACCATCTCCATCAAGTGAATATTGCCTTCATCGGGGGCATGGATATTCATTGCCGTTGGGCCGAGTGTCGAATAACCGGCTTCTTCAAAGACAATCGCCTTATCCGTATGGGTCAGACCCAGGCCGCCCATGTCGATCGAGGCATGCGGCGTCAATAAACCTGCTTCGCGAGCCAAGCCGACAAGTTGAGCGCGAAGCTCTTCAGTGGGTCCGTGAGACGTCGCGCGTGGGTCCGTTTCGAGTGGAATAATCTTGTCTGCGATAAAGCGTCGAGTGCGTTCTTGTAGTTCGAGTTGTGCGGGGGTCAGAGAAAAATCCATGTTACATGTCCTGTTTGCTGAGTAGGGCGAATCTGGCGCGGGCTGACGCATTCTTTAATATTACCCAATCAAAGACAACCCGTACGACGTCGGCAATAATCGCTATGATCTCTCTATCGAACATTCACCTACTTTAAATGCCCATCATGCGACATATTGCCCATCCTGGTATACCCGATTCGACGCGGATTTTTTATGTGCCCACCTCTGCACGCACTCTGCAAGGCTCGCTCTCCACTGGGCAAACCTTGTTATGCGCAGTCACCGAGCTGGTTGAGGCGCAGGGTGCGAAAAGCGGTGCGTTCACGTTAAATGGGGGTGCGTTCGACTCATTTAGCTACGTAATGCCGGCTCTTTCAAAAACGCCTGAACATGCTGTCTATTTTAGCGACACCTTTTTTGTTGAAGGCCAGGTCAGGCTTGAAACGGCCGCCGTCACCTACGGTGTCAAGGAAGGCCGACCTTGGTTGCACTCTCATGCCGTCTGGATTGAGCCTGATGGTCGACGTCATTGTGGCCATTTACTGCCCGATCAAATCATGGTGGCGGCCCCTATCTCAGTGAGGGGTATTGTGCTTGACGCCGCGGCCTTCACGGTTTGTCCAGACGCAGAAACTCATTTTTCATTATTTATGCCCTTGGCCGACGGTGCATACGTGCCGCATTCTAAGACCTCCACGACGGAGCCTCAGACTGCTTATGCGCTGAGGCTCGCGCCCAATATTGATTTCTGTACGGCCTTGGAGGATTTTTGTCGCGCACATGAGATTGAAAATGCGACAATTTTTGGCGGGGTGGGTAGCACAGTGGGCGCGGTGTTTCAAGACGGTAGCACCGTTGAGCCTTTTTCCACAGAGTTGTTGATTCGCTCAGGACGTGTTGTGTCCGGCCCTCAAGGGCATAGGCTTGCTGAGCTTGATGTCGTCATGGTGGATTACAAAGGCGGTATCTCAGAAGGGCGGCTTGCCAGAGGTGTGAACCCTATCTTGGTCACCGCCGAGCTGGTGATTTGTCCAAATTAAAATAGAGTAAAAAAAGTCAAGCAAAAAAGGGAGCAATCTTGCATACAGCACTGACAAAAAAACTGGGCATCGAACACCCCATTATTCAAGGAGGCATGCAGTGGATCGGTCGGGCCGAGCTTGTCGCCGCTGTTTCCAATGCGGGTGCTCTGGGAACCTTGACGGCACTGACCCAGCCAACACCTGAGGCCTTACGAGATGAAATCGCACGCTTACGCACGATGACGGATCGTCCTTTTGCCGTCAATCTGACATTTTTACCGACTCTCAAGCCTGTTCCTTACGAGGCATACCGGGATGTGATTATTGACTGCGGCGTCAAAATTGTGGAAACCGCAGGAAATAATCCCGCGGCGCATATGCCTGCACTCAAAGCCGCTGGCATTACCGTCATCCACAAGTGCACGACAGCGCGTCACGCACTCAAGGCCCAGCACATCGGTGTGGATATGGTGAGCATCGATGGCTTCGAATGCGCAGGTCACACCGGTGAAGAAGACATCCCCGGGCTCATCCTCATCCCCTCCGCCGTTGCAAAACTCAGCATCCCTGTGATTGCTTCTGGTGGTTTTAGTGATGGAAAAGGTCTGGTCGCGGCCTTGGCACTCGGTGCCGAGGGCATCAATATGGGCACCCGCTTCATGTGCACCCAAGAGTCCCCGGCCCATTTAAATATCAAGCAAGCGATTGTCGACAACGCGGAGACGGATACCGCTTTGATCTTACGCAGTTTACGCAACAGCAGTCGCGTGGCCCGCACACAGCTGGCGCAGAGCATTTTAGATATGGAAAAGTCCGGTGCCTCAATTGAGGAGATTGGTCCCAAAGTCTCTGGCGCCAAAGGGCGACGTGTCTATGAGGAGGGTGATATCGAAGGCGGGATCTGGACCGTTGGTATGGTTCAGGGCTTGATTCATGACATTCCAACCTGTGCGGTATTGGTGCGACGTATCGTCGATGAGGCCGAGGCCATCATTGAACAACGACTCATGGCGTTGACGGGGCGGAGCACGGTTTAAGCATGAAGACGCAAGACTTAGACAATCACCCCATTTTTAAGAAAGCGAAGCGGGCGATTGCACTCACACGTACGCCCGGCTATCACTTTTGCGGCAACTTCTTTGACTTTGTCTACGACAACGCAAACTCCGAGCATTCGGAAGTGCATATCGATCCAGAACCACAAAATACCGATCATGATCAAAGCGTGCACCTTGTTTTGCTCGCGATTTTGGCCGACATGGGCTTGGCGACGGGCATACGTTACGGACTGGATGACCGCACCCGATTGGCCACGGTTTCCTTGAGTCTCCAATTCACTGGTGCGAGACCGAAGGGACGTGTGATAGCTGTCACAGATACCCAAGGCCACTTACAAGGTGCCAAGGGTGCTCAAGGGGTAAGCTTGACGCATATCAAGGCCGATCACACATTGATTGCGGTGGGCTATGGTGCCTTCATGATCTTGCCTGTCCCCAACGGTGGCTCGCTCCCTGCGGTACCTTGGGTTGAAAAAAAAGCGCCTGTCGATCCACCGCTAGACTTACAAACGCTGACAAACGATGAAAAGTGGATTCTTGAGCGCGTCAAGGCCAGCATCGAGCATTGCGATCGGACGGGAGAGGATTTTGCGTCACACTTTTTAAATTTCCATCCCCATCCTCAAGAGCGCGGCTCGTATTGTGAGGTGTTAAATGGCCCTCACGTGGTCAACCGGGTTGGACATGTCCAGGGCGGCGTGATCCTTGCGCTGGGCATGGTGACGGCTAATGCGGCTTTGGGTGAGCAATGGATACTCTCGGGTGTCACGGCGACCTATGTCAGTCCGGGTGAGGGCGAGGCGATCCATGCGCAGTCGAAAATCATCCATCAGGGAAGAATGACAGCCGTGGTGCAAACTTCGATCTATAACAAAACCGGTCGCCAGGCGCTCGAGGTGCTTAGCACGCATGCGCGGCGAGCAGACTAGGCATTGAAAAGTCTGCTGAAATTATTTTTTATGGCGCCCGCAGCTTTTTAGACTTGGGTGCCTTGTAGCGGTTGTAACCCCATAAGTATTGCTCGGGCATCTTGCGAATCATCTCTTCCATTTCCTGATTGATGAGTTTAGCCGCAGCCTCTTTGTCCTCGGGCAATGGCTCTAAAAGCTCTTTGTAGCGCAGTGTGTATCCTTTGCCGATCCCGTTGCGCTGCGCTGCGAGCACAAAGATCGTCGCGCCTGACAGTTGCTGCAGTTTCTGCACCAGAGTCATCGTGTAGGCCGGACGTTTAAAAAAAGGAACCCAAACACCTTCACCATCCGGCGGAACCTGATCGGGCAATATCCCGATCGTATTGCCTCGCATCAGTGTTTTGACCAGAGCCCGCACCCCTTTTTGGTTGGCGGGTGCCATCGTGAGTTGAGGTCGCGACCGCATCTCAACAATCCAGTCTTGTAACCATACTTTTCTAGGTGGTCTAAACAACACCGTCGAAGGAAAATGACTGCTGTAAACAGGCCCAAGTAGCTCAAAACAACCTGCGTGAGGCGATAGCAAAATGACACCTTTGCCTTTTGCGAGAGCGAGTCGAAACTGTTCCCAGTTATCGCATTGAAGTTTGGTGTTGATAAAGGGATCGTTGCGACGCGTCCACCAGAAAGGCATTTCAAACATCAACTGCCCATTGCTAAGTATTGCTGAGCGAAGAGTGGCGCGTGTGGCTTCGGGAAAAGCTTGTAGCAGATTCGTCCACGCCCTATCTTTGTAGCGACTGGGTAAGATCCAAGCGATCCAGCCCGCACAAACCCCCATGACTTGCAAAAGTGTCAGAGGCAAAATACCGAGGGATTTAAACAAAGCTGTTATCAGCCGAGGAGCAATTTTTTTGAGCATTCAGAAATGAGAAAAGAAGAAGCACCGATAGGCAGCACCTACAGGCGCATAAGGATAGAATAAGCGGGTTCACAGCTTTTCTGCAAACGCACACATACTTTATGAAACTTTCTGATCTCTCCACCCCCGCCGCCTTGGTTGATATCGAACGGATGGAGCGCAACATCCTACGGATGCAGTCTCGCATGAATAGCCTTGGTGTCAATTTTCGACCCCACGTTAAAACCTCAAAGTGCGTCGAGGTCACACAGGCCCAAATCAAGGCGGGTGCGCGAGGCATTACTGTCTCCACCCTCAAAGAAGCCGAGCAGTTTTTTGCCGCCGGTATCACTGACATTCTTTACGCTGTGGGTATCACGGCCAACAAATTCCCTCAGGCGCTTGCTTTGCTGCGCAAAGGCTGCGATCTCAAGATATTGACGGATAGCGTGCAATCCGCGGCCGCGATCTCAGCTTTTGGCATCGCCAATGATATTCGCTTTAAGGTCATGATCGAAATCGATACGGATGACCATCGCTCCGGCATCAAGCCCGATAGCCCTCAATTGCTCGAGGTTGCCCAAGTGCTCGCTGCCGGTGGTGCCGAGTTGTATGGCGTGATGACGCATGCGGGCTCAAGCTACGACCTTAATACACCTGACGCGCTAGAAAAAATGGCTGAACAAGAACGTTCCGGTTGCGTTCGCGCGGCCGAGCGACTCCGAGAAGCCGGCTTCCAATGCCCCGTCGTCAGCGTGGGCTCGACGCCGACTGCGTTGTCCGCGCGCTCGCTTGAAGGTGTCACCGAAGTCCGAGCCGGTGTGTATGTATTTTTTGACTTGGTGATGCATAACGTGGGGGTTTGCACCACGGATGATATTGCCCTCAGCGTATTGACAACGGTGATTGGTCATCAAGAAGAAAAAGGCTGGGTCATTGTCGACGCAGGCTGGATGGCGATGAGTCGTGATCGAGGAACGCAAAAGCAAACAACAGACTTCGGTTATGGGCAAGTTTGTGCGGCGGACGGTGCGCCGCTTGCAGGCTACATGATGACGGGTGCCAATCAAGAGCACGGTATCATTTCACGTCATGGCGAGCCCGATCTTGCCATTGCGACACGTTTCCCTGTCGGTACACAATTACGCCTGTTGCCAAACCACGCTTGTGCGACGGCGGCGCAATTCCCCGAGTATCAGGCGCTCACCGCACAACAAAACCTACAAACTTGGCCGCGCTTTTACGGGTGGTAGTGCTACGCCAGGTCACTGACCTGGCCTAATCCATCCATTGCGGTAGTTGCGAATTGAGTCAAATGATCGGACTCTGCACACTACGTCTCTTAATTTCAAAGAGAGGCTGGTGTGCAAACAACAAGCAAACAATCCAAACAATTCAAACAATCCAAACAACTCATCTCAGTTGTTGCTTACAAAAAAGATAGATCTGGGCGATTACTCGCCCGTCAATCAGGTCAAGGTATGACCGAGTACATCATCATTGTGGCACTCGTTGCCGTGGCGGCGATTGCGGTGTACCAATATCTGGGTCAAGTCCTTCGCTCACAGACGGCGGCCGTCGCGAGAGAGCTTGCAGGCGAGGATGGTACTCAACAAACCCGGAGTGCAAAAACAGCCTCTCAGGGTGCAAAAGACCAGGCTAAAGCAAAATCTCTCAAGAGCTTTACCGGCAATGCCGGTGCGGCTAAGCGGTAATGTCGCTCAAAGATCGTCAAACAGGACAAGTCATGTTGCTGGGTTTGGTGTTGTGCGGTGCGGGCGTGCTGGCATGGGGGTTGATGCTTGAGTTAGGCCGTCGTGTACATGATCAGTCATCGCTTCACCGCGCGACGGATGCTGCGGCCTACAGCGCCGCCCTGATCCAGGCGCGTGCGCTGAATCTGCATGCTTCTCTCAATCGTGCGCAAATTGCCCATCAGCTTGGCATGGCGCATATCATCGCCGTGGCCACTGCAACGCAATATCGCGCGAAGCTTGCCCGTCAGGCGCGCATTCGTAATCCTCCACCCAGTTTGATCGGAGCGTTTTTCGGTCCACAGCATGCCCAAGCATATACCGCTGCCCTGAGTGGGGGGTTCGAAGAGATACGTTCGTTGCAGACATTCAGAGATTCATTTTTACGGCATGAGCGACAAGTCCATCGGGTACTTAACCAGGTCAGAGAGTTACAAATCAAAGATTTTGAGCGTCAACGCGAACAAGCGATTCATCGCGTTTTAATCGCCAACGTTGGGCGTAGCGGTGGCGCAATGTCAGGAGATACGCTCCAGCAACTCGGATTAAGTATTGCAATGCTTTTAGACGAGTCTACCGGACTCGTGACCCAACGTTCAGCCAATACGCCACTCTGGCGGAATTTTTTATCGAGTCTGGTCGAACAGCACGATTTTCTGACCGAAAGACATCGCACATATCGTAATGTTTGGATGATCAATCCACGATGCCCATTCAAAAGACATGAGCTGCGACGCAGAGGACGTTTGCAAATCAGTCATGATGGCCAATGGCGATCCGAGGAGTCGTTGTCCTTTCACGCTTTGCGTTACAACAAAATTGTGGGTTGTTATCATCGCGAGTATCCGATGGGTTGGGCTGCGCTCTCGACGCAAAGTTCCTTGCAAAATCTCGATAAGGTTGACATCGATTTACCAAATTTTTCACGTCAAGTATTTTGGCGTTGGGAAAGAACACAGCGCCGCGGAACATCACTGACGCAGCTATTTGGGCGCAGTGCTGAAACAACGTGGACATCCAAAGGCTTGGGACGCTATGCCGCGCTGTCAACGGATCGAGAAAATAAGCCTATACGTATCTCGCTCGAAGTCTCGCAGAGGCGCCGTGATCGCTCGGTCATTCGATCGGTTGCAACCGCCCAAACATATTTTTTTCCACCTGCGCGCAGTACCTCAAGATTTCCCTATCGCGCATCGCGGAATATCCCTAGTCTTTTTAATCCATATTGGCGAGCCACGCTGATTCCCAATCTCACTGCGCAATGAGATTTCATCTTCACAACCAGAAAGGGCAGGCCATGCTTGAGGCGTTGTTCATACTGTTGATTCTTATGACACTGATGTTTGCTGTCCATTATTCAGGTCAACTTCGCGCGCATTCTCTGGCGCTCCTAGGAGAAAGTAGTTATCTCACCTTTAAGCAAAGCACAAAGAGAGAAATCGGTCAGGAGCATATTGTCAGCGACTCCAATCAAGAACGTGGATTATTGCAGGAATTCACACAGCAACTTCTCGAAATAAGAGAGGATGGTTTGATCAAAATACAAAAAAAACGGCGCGTTGAGTCAGAACAACGGTCGGCCGCATATCGAATGTTTTCCTTTGTCCCACTGCATCGAAATAGTTTTTTATTTGTCAATGCTGGCGATAGTCAATCTGCGCATGAAGCCCAGTCACGCATTGCACGCTCAAAGGCAGCATGGCGTGATACGGCGCATCCGACACATCAGGTACTTGGCTCGCATCAAGTCCCTTTGGCTAAGATCGATGCCCCTTGGAGACGTGGCGTTTTAACACTGGACTGGTTAACGGGTTGGGCGGGGCAGTCACCCGGAAACTCTCGATCGGGTGACGCGCGATGAAAACATCCTTACTAGTTTATTTCTATTTCATGCTCGTTTTCGAGACTTGCTTTGCGCAGGATGCTGAGCTTATTCAAGTCGCTCAGTACCAGTTCATCGGAGACGCGGATTCGTTATCTACGCTTGAAGAGATGCGAGTTGGTGAGCATGCGTTGTCCCTCAGCCGCTGGAACGCATCTTTGCCCGTACATGAGGTGATTCGAAAGATTTCGCAACAAATTCCAGAGGATACGCTCGCCTGGAGCAATGGACTCGTATTACAAATGGTTTGGACTTCTTTAGATCATTCTTATGTGCTCGCGTTGATGCCAGACGGCGTTCAGGGAGTCGAACTTTTGCTCTCGAGTATTCGGTTGACGCCTTCGCGCGCGTTGGATGGAGATTCTTTAAAAAAATCAGTGACTAAAGACAATCAAACGTGGGTGATTGCAGAAGGACTTAAGAATATTTTTCTCAAACCCATTTTTTCTAGCTCCTTGATGCTTGAGGTGAGAGATCCTGAGGAAAAGGCAACGTCCGCGACATTCATTTTTTCTTCCGCGCAGCCGATTGATTTTGTAGATCAAGCCGCGAGGAATGCATTAAGCAATCAGGATTGGGTGATTACCCAAGGATCACGACAAGATCGTTCAAGTTCTCAGTCGCGATCGATTCAAGCATTAAGACCAGGTGTGTCATTGAGAATAGATTTCATGACGGCGTTGGGTGCAACATTTATCAACGTCAATATGCTTGGTGGAGCTCATCCATGAATGTAACGCAGACTAAAGCGAAGTGGTGGTTAATGGCAGTGTCGATCATTTTAGGTTGCGTTTCAGCTTGGATGATCGATCAATATATCAATGATAAAACCGGAGAGATTGAGTCGAGGAGCAGGCTTGATCAGCTCACCTTGCTTGTCGCCGCGAGGGATCTAAGCCGTGATGCAATCATCGAGGAGGCTGATTTTGTCACTGAAAATTTTCCAGTCAAATGGGCGCCGGATGACGCCATCACTTTGGATCAAGCGGAGGCGCTGCTCGGCAAGAGGCTCTTGTCAGCGGTGCGCTCAGGTCAGCCGTTGCTTCACATTCATCTTCGGGAGGCGGAGCTCCCTGGTGTCGCCACGCTGCTTGGTCCTGAGTTGAAAGCTGTTTCTATCACTGTAGATCCGAGCAGTGCGGCTTCTGGATTGATACGCGGTGGTGATCGCGTTGATCTTTTCGTATCGCTAGATCATCAAGGCAAGCGTTTGACGACTGGACTTTTGCGGTCGGTGCAAGTGCTTGGTGTTGGAGACCTCTCATCGGTCAATCCGCGCACGGATACTGCTTCTGCCGCTGAGTCTAACATTACGTTAGCGGTCTCCCAAGCGGATGCGGTCAAACTTGTTGCCGCACGGGAAGCGGGAACGATTAGCGCTGTGTTGAGTTCAACGCAGAGCCCGACTCCAGAGCTATCTAATATGGGTGAATCGCGCACAAGCGTAAGTGATTTGGCAGCCTTGTTGGGATTGCCCAATCAACCCGTTTCACGCGCGGTCCCCGTGATGTATGGTGATCGATTGGTTTCCGAATCTCCGCACGATTCTCAAGTCGGTGAGTGAGCGTGCCATGAGATCACTCTTTGGGTGTTTAGCCCTTGTCATTTTTTTTCCCATCGTCGGGCTCTGTCAGGCAACGATCAAGCTTGAAGTCGGATCCTCGACGGTATTAAAGCTGCCAAATGTTGAGCGCCTTGCCATAGGAAATAGTGAGGTCGTGCAAGCCACGGTCATCAATCAAAGTGAGATTGTCGTCTTTGGTAAAAAGGCGGGATCAACGACGCTTGATATCTGGCGTACGACGGGAAAAAGAGCGGCATATCAAATTCGTGTTTCACCTGAGGGTTTTTCTAGAATCCAAGATGAAATTAAAAGTTTGCTCAAAACGATGCCGATGGCGCGAAGCTCGGTCGTTGGTGATAAATTGATCATTGAGGGTGAAAATTTGTCCGACGCCGATCAAGCAAAAATAGCGAGACTCGCGCAGCGCTATCCAGAGCTGCTCGATTTCACAAGTCAGGTCGGTTGGGACAAAATGGTCCTTCTAGATGTTCAGGTGATAGAGATTCCTTCCGCGCGTCTTCAGGAATTAGGTATCCGCTGGAATAGCAGTTTGCCATTGCCTCTGAGCGGTGCGGGAGGGTTGTCTGGATTAAATGGCATGTTGACCGCACGATTAAGCGCATTGGCTCAAGCGGGCGAAGCCACGATGCTTGCGCAGCCTCAATTGCTCGCGCGTAGTGGTGCGACAGCGCGTTTTGAGGCGGGTGGTGAGGTACCGTATTCCACAACAGATAAAGACGGAAAAACGACGACCTCCTTTAAAAAGTATGGTGTATCCCTCAGTATCACGCCTCAGGTGGATCGTAATGATGCGGTTCGCTCAAAAATTGATATCGAAGTCAGTTCCGTCGATCAGACCTTAGCTTCAGCTTCTGGTCCCGCGCTCAAGATTCGGCGTACTTCCACAGAGTTCAATGTACGTTCAGGGCAGACATTAGTGTTGGGCGGATTTCTTTCTCGCGAGCGCACGCGTGACCGGGATGGAGTGCCCGGTCTCTCTGAAATTCCCGTCATGGGAAGTCTGTTCGGCGTCAAGCGTGACCACTATCGCGACACAGAGTTGGCAATCTTCGTGACGCCAGTCATCGTCAATGCGGAACACCCCAGCATGACACAGCGTATCGATAATGCGGCGGTGATCATGGAGCAAGAATTTGGCGCAGCCCCAAGACTCAATACGCCTATCTTAACCCCGCAAGAAAAACCGGGCTGGCATCAGAAACAATCCTCATTTTCTCAATGGGATTCAACCGAAACAGTCATAGATCAATGGAGTATTGCAGAATGATGGACTTACTGATTGTCTACGAGGATGGGCGTCGCGAGAGGATGCGGCATGCGGTCCCGTTCACGTTGGGTCGTGGCATTGAGTGTGAAGCTCGAGTTCCACACTGGCGGGTCGCAAGACGTCATTTGCGCATCACAAAGGTGATAGACGGATATCAAGTCGAAGATTTAGGTTCGTTATACGGAACAAGAGTGAATGGGCGCAAGTTTTCCTTGCATGCTCCAGTCGTGGAAAGCGATGAGTTTGTTGTGGGGCCGTGCTTAATCCGTCTTTTTCCCGCAGCATGCGAAAAAAAGGCTCCAACGGGTGATGTCGCCATCGAAGCGCTTGAATCTCAGACACTGAAGCATGAGCCCATACCAATTTCTCCGAGTATCGCATTTCGTGAAATGAGGCGTGAATTACATGCGGGGCTGATTAAAGCCTTTGATTTGAGGCGCAACGACATCGCGACATTGTCTGAAAAGTCATTGAGGGAACAGGCGATACAGTGTGTCTCCGCATTGCTCGACGATCACGTCAACGTACTTACTGGTGATCAGAGAAAAGAATTAATCGATCTCGTCGTGGATGAGGCCATTGGCTTGGGCGTGCTTGAGCCTATGCTTGCGGATCCGTTCATTACCGAAATTATGGTCAATCGCTATGATGAAATTTTCATCGAGCGTCAGGGAAAAATCGAGCCGAGTCAAGCCCAGTTTAGTGGCGAACAAGCCGTACGTGGCGTCATTGAAAGGATTGTTTTTCCCTTAGGACGTCGACTTGATGATGCTTCGCCAACCGTTGACGCGCGCTTGCGTGATGGTTCGCGTATCAATGCCGTCATTCCTCCTATCGCCATTCGTGGCGCGAGTATGACGATTCGCAAATTTACGAATAAAGGGATTGATTTTGACGGTTTAGTTAAAAATAAAACATTAAGCGAAGAACTGGCTCAATTCTTGAAATTATGTGTTCGTCAAAGAATGAACATTCTTGTTTCCGGAGGAACGGGTTCAGGTAAGACAACACTTCTCAATGTCTTGGCGAGTTGTGTTCCTCCAGGACAGCGTATTGTCACGATCGAGGACTCGGCCGAGTTGCAGATCAATCATCCACACGTCATGGCTCTGGAAGCGCGACCTGAAAATGCGGAAGGTCGAGGCGCAGTAAATTTGCGCGCGCTCGTAAAAAATGCGCTTCGAATGCGGCCGGATCGAATTGTTGTAGGAGAGGTCAGGGGACCTGAGGCGCTTGATATGCTTGCCGCGATGAACACGGGACACGAAGGCTCGCTCACGACGTTGCATGCCAATACCCCTCGAGATGCGCTTTCTAGACTCGAAACGATGATCTTGTCTGCTCATGCGGGACTACCACTCAATGCTATTCGTGAGCAGATGGGTTCGGCGATCAACTTGATTGTTCAGCAGGCGCGCTTGCCCGACGGTAGACGAGTGATTCATGACGTCGCTGAAATTGTGGGCGTAGAGTCTGGTTGTATTCAAATGCAAACCTTAGTGGCCTTCGATCGACAAAGTGGCTTGGCAACCCCGTTGGCCTTGATGCCGCAGTGTTTCGAACATTGGGGTGCCGAGGTTGATTCACTGTTGTTGCATTGGTTTGCCTCGGCATGATGTATGTGGGTTTGTCATTTGCCTGCTTGTCTGTCGCCGTGGCAGCTTGGTTGGTTCAACAGCTCGCAAGCTTCGCTTGGACTCGGTATCGCAGTTCTGTGACGGAACATGCGCAAACGAGTTTGTCTGAATTGTTTGTTTTTATCGATACGACACATCTTTGGCCAGCGCTGTGTTGTCTTTCCGTTTCCATGGGTTTGGTTGTTTGGTTCTTAAGCGGTAGCGTGGTGGTTGCGTTCATCATGGGCGGATTGATCCTGATGCTACCCAGAATCATATTAACTGGGGCACTTCGTCGCAGAATGGGACGTTTTGATGCGCAATGGCCTGATGCGCTGACAGCGATCGCGGGCGCACTGCGCTCAGGAGCCAGTATAGGGATTGCCTTGAAAAATGTTGCTCAAGATGCCCCTTCGCCGATGTCTCAGGAGCTCAGCCTGGTGCTGAGAGAGCACCGAATGGGATTGCCATTAAACCAGGCCTTGTCTGAATTGAACCGAAGAATGCCCACGGAGAGCGTGGAGTTAGTCACTGCTCTTTTGGCGGTTGGAAATGCTTCGGGAGGATCGCTGGCAGATCTATTGGAACGACTGTCAACAAATTTGCGCGCCCGCCAGTATGTCACGGGAAAGATCAGTGTATTGACAGCGCAAGGAAAGATGCAAGCATGGGTGATGGGTGCCTTGCCACTTGTGCTGTTAGCCGCGCTCAGCCAAATCGATCCGGCATCTGTTGAATTGATGTTTTTTAGTGAAACAGGTCAACTCATGCTGGGAATAGTGATGCTGCTTGAAGGTCTGGGAGTTTTCTGGTTGCGTCGAATATTGACCATTGAGGTCTAGCCAGATGGTTTATGTTGGAATCTGTTGTGCTGTGCTGGCCACTATTTTATTGACTTATTCGCTCGTCATGCTTGTCGCTCGTTTGTTTCAAGCCTCAGCACCTTTCTCGTCACCCAAGGAAAAAAATGCTTCTGTGCATTCGGATTTGCTGAACGCAACGTCTTTGCACACTGATAACAAACATCATATTTTGTGGCGAGTCTCAAATGTATTCGGTAAGCCGCTGCGATCTTTTGTGACATGGGGGCAACGTCGAAGACTCTCTAACTTATTAACGCGTGCTGGACTGCTCGACTGGTCCTTTGCACAGGTGTATTTTTTGCAATGGTTTTTTTTCTGTGTATGTTTGGCTCTCGCCATGGGGTGGTTATTTTCTTCTTTAATCTCATTGAGAGTGTCCGCTTGGATTGTTTTGTTGACTTGCGCGGGATTTGGTTGGTGGATGCCGCTTTTATGGCTAAGACGTCGGCATCAACTTCGACTGAGGAGTGTGAGTCGTCAGCTCCCTTTTTTTTTAGATATGGTGGGTTTGGGGTTGGATGCCGGTCTCAATCTTCAAGCGTCTGTTCATCTCGCTCTGGAGCATGTGGGTCAAGGCGCATTGCATCAAGAGTGGTCAAAAATGCTTGCGGACATGCGGGCGGGACAATCCCGCGCGCAAGCCTTACGTCAGCTTAGCCAGCGGCTTCAGTTGCCAAGTATTCGGCAACTGATTTCGTCACTGATTCAGGGTGAGGCCATGGGTTTTAGTTTGGGTCGAATTATTCAGATTTACGCTGATCAGCAAAGAGCAGAGCGCTTAATGCAAGCCGAAAAGCAAGCCTTACAAGCACCCGTCAAAATGCTATTTCCGATGGCGCTCTGTATTTTTCCTTGCACCTTCATCGTGCTCGGGTTTCCTGTTGTCGTTCAATTGCTGGACTTGAAATGAATATTATTTGCGCAAATACGTGGTCCAGTCGAGCCGCAGGACTGCTGACGAGACCTCGTCTAAAGGTGGAAGAGGTGCTTTGGCTCAATCCCTGTCATGCTATTCATACCTTTGGGATGACCTATCCGATCGCTGTATTTTTTTTGGATCAGCATCTTCAAGTCATTGACGTGCGATCTTGCGTGAAGCCGATCCGTATTGCCTACTGTGGTCGAGCGCATTCAGTATGCGAAATGTTGGCAATGAAAGACGATCAGACCGAGTTCGTGTCGTCGTTGCTGACCGCGACGTTACTGTCAAACACGGCAACATAGCTGGTATAAAAACTACAGTACAGTACTGAGGTCGCCACCACATTAATAGGAATTTGAATCGAGGCGGCCGTGGTTGGCGCAAGACCTATCAGCACAAGCATGCTGATGAGGGTGTCAATGCCCAGAAAAACAGCCAGCCAACACAGCCCGTAGACCAAAAAAGCCCATTTGTTGCGCCAACAGGCGATCCAGCTAAAAAACAAAGCTTGCGTGATTCGAATACCGTGCCAACCGACCAGTGCGGGAGCAAACCAAAAAATCGCCGCCATCACGACATACAACATCGCGAAGATCGCCATGGGTGTTCGCACGGCTTCCATTAAGGGGATTAAGTCGTTCGTTTTTTCAATATCTTTGAGCGCTTCGGTGACTTCGCTTGAAAAAGGCATAAAAACAGCCAGCCCAAGGAGTAGGCAAAACAAGACGTATAAACTCCCCATGCCTAAAAGACGACGAAATACCAATGGCTTTTTTAATGGCTCAATCCATGTCCCCAGTAAAATCTTGCGGCCTTCGGTCGCGTGGCGACCCGCAGAAAGTGACAAAAGAGTTGCCGTTGGCATGAGCACGATAAAAAAGAGGGGGCCGATGGGCGGGGTGATGGTGGCGATCATCAGCATCAGGCTCACAAACATCGCCCACGAAAAAAAGGCTAAGGGCTGAGTTCTGAACAGCGACCAGCCGTCGCGTACCCAGGTCCATCCAGCGAGTGCGGGTAAGGGAACTGCTTGCATCAATATTCCTTGGGAAGCGCCGTGATGGCGCCGGTTGTTCGTTCGATCAATATGCGCTCAAAATGACTGGGGTCATGGGGCTTAAGCGTTTGTGCGGGTCTAGGAAGGTAAAAATCATACAGCCTGGAGATCCAGAAACGTAAAGCCGCAGCTCTGAGCATGGCCGGCCAGACACGTCTTTCGGCAGCCGTAAAGGGGCGAATTTTTGCGTAAGCATTGAGCCAAGACTCGAGAAGTTCGGGTTGAAACTTGCCGTTCGCATGCTCGATACACCAGTCATTGACGCTAACCGCAACGTCAAAAATCCAAGAATCGTCTCCGGCAAAATAAAAATCGATGAACCCCCCCATGATTGGAGCGTCATATGTTCCGTCAAAAAGCACATTGTCGCGGAATAGATCGCAATGAGAGGGGCCGCGAGGAAGGGACAGAAAGTCTGGTGTGAGTGCAAGCCCGGATTGCTCAGCGAGCGCCTCTTGCAACAGCTGAGCAAGCGGTGCGTCTAAAAAAGGTAATACCTTAGGGGTTGTTTGCTCCCACCAGGGGAGTCCGCGCAAATTGGGTTGAGCAATGCCGAAGTCTTGTCCCGCGAGATGGGCATGCGCGAGTGTCGCGCCCGCGATTGCGCAATGTGCGGTGCTGGGCTTTGCTTCAAAACTGCCGGCGAGCTTGGATACGATCGCGGCAGGCTTGCCGTGCATCGAGGAAAGTCTTTTGCCATCCAAGCGCGTTTGGGGTTGCGGAACAGGAATCGCTTTTTCCGCAAGATGATTCATGAGTTCGATGTAAAAAGGCAACTGTTCCGCCTTGAGGACTTCAAAAACAGTCAAAACATATTCACCCTGAGAGGTTGTCAGGAAAAAATTGCTGTTTTCGATGCCGGCGGCGATACCCTTAAGCGCACGGAAGTCTCCGAGCGCATAATCAGCCAATAAAGCGCGGGCGTCATGTTCGCTGACTTGGGTAAACACTGCCATAGGTGTAGGGTGAAGCACAATAAGATTATTTGATTTTAGCAAGGTTGTCTTGCCCGGATCCGCGTTTGGCAAATTTGATTTATTTTTAAAGTCGATATTCCAAGGCATATAAAATGCGGATTGTGGTGAACAGTCCCGTTTGGGCACTTGCAAATTTTTAAGATACACATGTCTACGACTGAGAAAAACCCGATGAAGGGGCAAGACGCGAACGGCTGGAGGCTCAATGTCGCTCCCATGATCGATG
>JANQYI010000019.1 GCA_030728985.1 Burkholderiaceae bacterium
GTAAGTGCAGTATGTAAGTGCAGTACATAAGTACGCTGGGGTTAACAAGAACTGACAGTCAGGCGGGATCGCGTGATCCATTCGGCTTTTCAGGGCACCTACAGGGTACAAGTCTTAGTAACAGGAATTGATATGCCCAAGATGAAGACCAAGAAAAGTGCTGCGAAGCGCTTTCAGGTCCGCGGCAGCGGATCGATCAAGCGAGGCCAGGCGTTTAAACGTCACATCCTCACCAAGAAAACCACCAAGAACAAGCGCCAGTTGCGCGGTTCCGCTGCGGTCGACAAAACAAACGTGGCTTCAGTCAAAGCCATGATGCCTTTCGCTTGATAGGAGATTAATCATGCCTCGCGTAAAACGTGGTGTAACGGCCCGAGCCCGTCACAAAAAAGTTATTTCCGCAGCAAAAGGCTATCGCGGTCGTCGCGGTAATGTTTTCCGTATTGCCAAGCAAGCGGTCATGCGTGCTGGTCAGTACGCTTATCGCGATCGTCGCAATAAAAAGCGCACCTTCCGCGCTCTCTGGATTACGCGTATCAACGCGGCAGTTCGTGAGCATGGCGTGACTTATAGCGTTTTTATTGCAGGTCTTAAAAAGGCGGCGATCGAGCTCGATCGCAAAGTCCTGGCTGATATGGCCGTACGTGACAAGGCGGGTTTTGCTGCCGTGGTCAATCAGGTCAAATCTGCGTTGGCTGCCTAAGCTCTGACAAGATGTATCTGTAAACGGGGCCTCTTGGGCTCCGTTTGCTTTTTTAAGCTTCCTTTCTCTAAGTCAAAGGTTTTCCAGCGATGACTCAGCTAGTCAATGACCTGATTGAGCAGGCCCAACAGCAATTTGCGCAAGCAAGCGATGCTGCCTCACTCGAAAATGCTAAGGCGCGTTTTTTGGGCAAGCAGGGCAGCCTGACAGAAATGATGAAAGGTTTGGCCAAACTCGATGCCGAAGCCAAACGCGCTGAGGGTGCGCGAATCAATCTGATCAAACAACAAATCGAAGCCTTGCTCAATGCGCGCAGAGCCGCGCTTGCTCAAGCTCAGCTCGATGCGCGTCTTTCTGCCGAGACTATCGATGTCAGTCTGCCGGGCCGTGGTTTAAAGGCTGGCGGCATTCATCCCGTCATTCGCACTTGGCAACGCGTCGAAGAAATCTTTAAGTCGATTGGTTTTGAGGTGGCCGATGGCCCTGAAATCGAAAACGATTGGACCAACTTTACCGCGCTCAACAATCATGAAAATCATCCTGCACGTTCGATGCAGGACACGTTTTATGTTGATATGAAAGATGACAAAGGCTTACCTTTACTGTTGAGGACGCATACCAGCCCGATGCAGGTTCGATACGCGCGGATGAACAAACCCCCAATCAAGGTGATCGCGCCGGGCAGAACCTACCGCGTCGATAGTGATGCGACGCATTCACCGATGTTTCATCAGGTTGAAGGATTGTGGATTGACGAAAATATTTCTTTCGCAGACCTCAAAGGTGTCTACACTAATTTCTTGCGCTGCTTCTTTGAGACCGAAGACCTTGAGTTGCGCTTCCGTCCGTCTTTTTTCCCCTTCACAGAGCCTTCTGCCGAGATCGATATGATGTTTTCGTCTGGTCCTAACAAGGGTCGTTGGCTTGAGATCTCTGGCTCAGGCCAAGTGCATCCTGATGTCATTCGCAATTTTGGACTAGATCCCGAACGCTACATTGGTTTTGCCTTTGGTTCTGGTCTGGAGCGACTGACGATGTTGCGTTATGGAGTCAATGACCTTAGGCAATTCTTTGAAGGTGATCTGCGCTTTCTCCGGCAGTTCAACGATTAATTTTGTACAGACCCGAGATGGTTCATCATGCAATTTCCTGAGTCCTGGCTACGCACCCTTGTTAATCCCGATATCTCTACAGCTGAGCTTTCGCATCGCTTGACGATGGCGGGTCTTGAAGTCGAGGAAACGAATCCTGTCGCCCCAGCGTTTTCCGGTGTGGTCGTGGCGCGTATCTTGAGCGCCGAGCCGCATCCGAATGCGGACAAGTTACGACTATGCATGGTTGACGCGGGTGCGGTCGAGCCGATTCAGATTGTGTGCGGTGCCCCCAATGCGGCGGCAGGGCTCAAGGTCCCTCTGGCAAAGGTGGGTGCGAAGCTTCCTGGTGGGATGGAGATCGGCGTGGCTAAGATGCGCGGTGTCGAATCTTTTGGCATGCTGTGTTCCGCGCGTGAGTTAGGGCTTTCTCAAGACCATGGCGGCTTGATGGTGTTGCCCGAAAGCGCAATGGTCGGGAGCAGTATCCGCGAGGCGCTCAATCTTGACGACACACTTTTCACGCTTAAGCTCACACCAAATCGTGCAGATTGTTTATCGATTTTGGGCGTGGCGCGTGAGGTCGCAGCGCTCACGGGCGCTGAGCTGTGCATGCCTGCGATGCAACCTGTCGATGTGACATTGAACGAAGTCCTTCCTGTCGAAGTCCTTGCGGCTGACCTATGTGGCCGCTTTGGTGGTCGCGTCTTGCGTGGCGTCAATGCCCGCGCATCAACCCCCACCTGGATGGTTGAGCGTCTTGAGCGTTCTGGCCAGCGTTCGGTTTCTGCGTTGGTGGATATTTCTAACTACGTCATGCTTGAGCTGGGTCGCCCGACACATGTCTTCGATCTTGACAAGCTTGCCGAGCCCAAGTTGCAAGTCCGTTGGGGTCGCAAAGGCGAGATATTGACCTTGCTCAACGAGCAAACCATCGAGCTTGATGAGTCTCTTGGTGTGATTACGAGTGGTGATTCTCCCGAGAGTTTGGCTGGCATTATGGGTGGACTCGCTGTGGCGGTTTCGCTCGATACTCAAAATATTTACCTTGAGGCGGCATTTTGGTTTCCCGATGCGATTGCGGGACGTGCGAGAAAGCTCAAGCTCAATTCCGAGGCAAGCCATCGTTTTGAGCGTGGAGTTGACTTTAATAACATCCCGGAACACATTGATTTTATTACAAATTTAATCATTGATGTTTGTGGAGGGCAAGCGGGGCCAATTGATGATCAACTGATCAATTTACCCGTTAGGTCTCCCGTCAATATGAGACTAGCCCGCTGCTGCCGTATTCTCGGGGTAGAAGTCAGTCAAGCCGCTGTCGAAGAGGTTTTTGCGCGCTTAGGCTTTTCTTTTAATGTTATCGACGGTGTTTTTGTCGTCAATCCGCCTTCCTATCGCTTCGATATTCAGATTGAAGAGGATCTGATCGAAGAGATCGCTCGGATGATTGGTTTTGAAAACATCCCCGCTGTGCCTCCTGTCGCACCCGCTCGTATGCGAATGGATCCCGAGAGGACGCGCTCGGCTCATACGCTACGGCGACAGGTTGCTTCCTTGGGCTATCAGGAGTTGATCAATTTTTCGTTCGTCGAAGCGCATTGGGAGGAAGCGATGTGTGGTCAATCTGACCCGATTCGCTTGCTCAATCCGATTGCCAGCCAATTGGCTGTGATGCGCTCATCCTTGTTGCCGGGCCTGATTGCCAATATTCGTTACAACGCCAACCGGAAGCAATCGCGTGTGCGGGTGTTTGAACTTGGTCGTGTTTTTATTAAGGATGCCGACATCCCAAATGGACCCTTAACCGTCGCCGGCGTAGACCAGCCTCAGTTTGTCGCGCTTGCGGCCTGGGGTGCTGCGCAAGAAGATCAGTGGGGTGAGGCGTCTCGTCCGGTTGACTTTTATGATGTCAAACATGATCTCGAAATTTTATTCGGGGCTCAAGCGCCTTTGCTACGTTTTAATGTGCAGTCGCATCCGATATTGCATCCTGGTCGAAGTGCGTCGATCGAGCTAAAGGGGCAGCATATTGGCTGGATTGGCGAGTTGCATCCTCGGTGGGTTCAAGAGCAAGAGTTGCCCTCGGCCCCGGTATTGCTTGAGGTTCGCCTGGATGCGCTGACGGCTATTGTCATGCCCGAAGTCAAAGAACTTTCGCGTCAACCCCTAGTACAAAGAGATTTGGCTATTTGGGTTTGTACTGATACGCCTGTACAGGCCTTATTGGATACCATAGCACTAACGATTTCCCGTGAGCCAGCCCTTGGTGTGGTCAAGGATGTTGGCTTGTTTGATGTGTGGAGAGATCCAGCCAAGTCTGATTCCAAGGAAAAGAGTTTGGCTTTTCGAGTATCACTGCAAGACAATGAAGTGACACTGGACGATGCGCGCGTGGATGCTTGTATGACGATGATTCGCGCAGCACTCGAGGTCTCTCATCAGGCACGACCCCGCTAGCCTTGCTCTATAGCCCAATATTCGATAGTTGATAAAATGACTGAACTCAGAACGCTGACCAAGGCTGAACTCGCAGAAATGTTGTTCGATCGCGTGGGATTGAACAAACGAGAAGCAAAAGATATTGTTGATACTTTTTTTGAAGAAATTCGTGATGCGCTTGCGCGTGGTGAACCTGTCAAGCTGTCTGGTTTTGGTAATTTTCAAGTCAGACATAAGCCACCTCGGCCCGGTCGTAACCCTAAAACGGGAGAAACGATTCCCATCGCAGCCCGGCGTGTCGTGACTTTTCATGCTAGCCAAAAATTAAAAGGCGCGGTTGAACATCCAGTTGAACCTGTTCCCGCCAGTTAGCGATACACTGGCGTCAATGTTTTTAGTAATTTGACTGGGTTATGACTATTACTGATAAGTCCGTTGTCCTTCCCGCTATCCCCGCAAAGCGTTACTTCACGATTGGTGAGGTGAGCGATTTGTGTGGCGTCAAGCCACATGTACTGCGTTACTGGGAGCAGGAATTCACGCAACTCAAGCCTGTCAAGAGACGTGGCAACCGCCGCTATTATCAACACCACGAAGTGCTCTTGATTCGTAAAATCCGAGAGCTCTTATACGAACAAGGTTTTACGATCAGTGGGGCTCGCAATCGTTTAAGTGAAGGTCGTGATACTGCGCAGGATCCCGATGCAGCAGTGCGCTTGACTGCCCAAGAGCTCAACGCATTACGCACCGAATTACTAGGAATCAGGGACTTGCTATCAAGCGCCGCGTCGGCTCTGCCTAAGACTCTGATATAATTTCGCTCTTTCGGGGCGTAGCGCAGCCTGGTAGCGCACTTGCATGGGGTGCAAGGGGTCGAAG
>JANQYI010000020.1:0-10412 GCA_030728985.1 Burkholderiaceae bacterium
GCCTGATGTCCGATGGTGACGTATTCGGCGATCGTTAAAGGAGCATCCTCGTCCGAGTGCAAAACACTGCCCTCCTGAACGTTGCTGTGATGACCAATATCGATCAGTGTATTGTCTCCGCGAATACTGACGTTGGCCCAGATGCTGGCGTGCGCACCCACGACAACGTCACCGATGATGTCGGCTGAGTCGAAAATAAAAGCAGTGGGATCAATGCGTGGGATCAATTCGCCAAGTTGATAAATTGCCATGATGTTCAACATCCATAAATGCGTTGAGAAGTGGCTTCAGTTTACTCTGTCGGCGTCAGGGTATCCGTCTGCGGCTCAGATGACCTTCGTGCCAGACAAAACCGTCCAGGTCGAGCCTCGCTAGCTCTCCGGTGCGCCACCAACCCTGTGCGTCGGGCATAGGTTCTTCGCTTTCTGATCGCCATCGACGCAGTGGCACGGCGGGATCGATGTGACCATGTTGATCGAGACGATTGACCGCGAGCTCGCCCGTTTCTCCTGGTTTTGCCAAGGAACCATCCTCGTGCAAGATCCCGACGTGGTGACCTGGATATATTTTGCCAACACTGCCTTTTCGTCCAGCCCATTTTTGGTGGCTGTCACCAATCAGTATGGGTATCTCACTGTTGCCAAAAAGTTGATTGAGGGGAAAGCCAAAGTAGTGTTCGGACCACGCCAGGAGTGCCTCGTCGCAGGCCTCACTCGTCACGGCCATGCTTCGCAAGCTTAATGATGTTGTCACAATAGGCGTGTTGAGTTTGAATTGACGAAGTAAAGTACTTGGAACGAGTGCATGACTGATGGGATAGCGTTCAAGCAATTGCTGAGAGAGGCCTGGGGTGGTCGCGCCGCGCACCCCCAAGACCGATCGACCAAAATAAAGCGCGGGTAGGACTCCACCTAGCAACGCGCTTGGATGTGCCCAATCCAAAGGCGTCCAAAAAACTTCAGCGCCTTGAGGAAACCAATGTTGAGAGGCAACAAAGCCCGGAAGCGCCCCCAGCAGAGCCTGATGCGCAAGTAGTGTTCCACGGACAGGTTGACCTTGATCGTGACTGTATAAGAGCAGGGCGGGATCTTCGGCACGAGTGATGATAGGCTTAAACGTTTCGGGCTGACGCGTCATGAGACTGCGCCAAGGCAGTAAGCGATTGTCTTCAACGCCAACGCCCACCACTTGAGTTAGTTTGGAGCAGCGCGACAAAATCCCGAGCAAGCTGGACCCCGCCTCTGCGCCGACGACCGCAACACGCGTTTCCGAATCGCGCAGTCGATACTCAAGGGCTTTTGGGGGCAAATTGTTGGCAAGAGGCATGGCGATGGCCCCGACACTAAACGCGCCCATGAGAGCCACGATTGCTTCAGGACTTTGTCCAAGAATCATCGCGACACGATCGCCAGGCTTGACACCCATGCGGACCAATGCATTGGCAAACTGCCTGGTGGTCGCACCCAGACGCTCGTATGTCCAGATGTCTCTGCGTCCTGCGGCATCTTCAAAAAAAAGAGCGATTCGACGCGCATCCGCAGAGCTTTGAGCCCAGCGATGGCAGCATTGCTCACCAATATTAAAATGGGTGGGCACGAGCCAGCGGAATGATTCGCAGAGTGAAGCGTATTGGTCCAACATGCCTATGGGGGGTCAACGATGCAATGTTCCATAGCATGGCTTACACGAGCATTTGACGCAACATCGCCGAACGATGTGAAGTACAAACTAAGGGTTTTTACTAGTCTTTGGGTTGGGCTGAACGCTCACTAATCGGGTGCCAGCGAGCAAATCGTGCAGAAATTGTTGTTGAGTCGTGAACCAAGTGGGGATAAAAACCAGAAATGGTGTGGCGACAATCAACATCAGCATGGCGTTCCAACCCGAGAGTGAGGCCGCAAGCCAAACAAGGCCTGCCCCGCTTAGAGGTAAAACCCACATGTAGGCATAACGCAGCATGAGACGCCAAAATGGCGCGGGTTGGCCTTGAACGCCGAGTACTTTGATGTGCCAGGCCTTCATCGGGAGAGTCTGACCGCTACGTTTCCAGCAAATGAGGAAGTAAGCACCAATGGCGATAAAAAGCCAGACCTGGCGTCCGCCTCGCAACATCAGCGCATGTCGACTTTGGGTGAGCGTGTCGAACAAGTAACCCGCTAAAAAAACAACCGCGAATAACAAAACGCCTTCGTACATCATGGAAGCAAATGTTCGTAATCGCGGTGGGGCGGGGGCATCAAGCAGGGCTTGAGCGAGATCTCGTTGGCCGAGGGCGGCTTCAGGCTGAGAAGAGGGACGCGTTTTTTGACGTGATCGAGCGCTGTGGGGTGGAGAAGTGCGGGTTTTCATCTGACGTATTATCCCGCACTTTTATCCCGTACTTTATCGAGCGATCATGTTCGCCCGAGTGTTTTTTAGTACGTGTAACGGGCATTTGCCTGAGTGCGTACTGAATTTACAAAATAGGCGATGCCGAGTGCGAAATTTTTGATTGAACGCAAGAGATGAAAGCGAAACTCTGTTTCCATTGCTTTTGCAAGCAAGTCACGTTCGAGTGCGTCGGTTAGGCGGGGAGCTGTGTAAGATGTCATCATGTTTTCCGTTGCTTGTTAGGGATAACCCTATTATTAGGGAAAACCCGCAACTAAGCAAATAAATTTAAGGGATAACCCTTAAATTCTTAGAAAACTTCTTAAGCTGACTCATCTTGTTGTGTTGGTGCAACATTTCGATAGCTACGCTCGACTAATTCGAAATGAAATAACCGGCAGTCGAGCGCGCCATTAAAGATCGGCGTGCGTCGGTTGGCCTTGAGTCTAAGGTGTTTTGGCAGATCCAGGTCTGAAGTGATGACATTGACCTGCCAGCCGCTGAATTCGCGCTTGAGGTTCGAGGACCATTCGCGCCAAAACTCTAAGTCTTCTTCGTCAAGGCGCTCACCGTAAGGGGGGTTGGTCAACATCCAACCGGTCGGTGCAGGCGCCACGGCATCGCGTGCATCACCCACCTCAAACTGGATGGTGTCCTCAGTCAAATAGGCACGTTCCGCATTGCGTTGAGCCGCTTCAATGGCTTCGGGGTCTGCATCCACGCCGACAAGAGGGGCCTCGAGCTCAGGGAGAATACGGCTACGGGCGTCTTCTTTGAGATCCTCCCAGTGGCGAGGCTGATGGTCTCTAAGCCTTTCAAAACCAAAGGGGCGCGTGATTCCGGGAGGAACGCCAAGCGCGATCCAGGCCGCTTCAATCAGGATCGTGCCGCTGCCACAAAAGGGATCCATTAATGCCCCCTGTGGATCCCAACCAGAGAGTGCCAAGAGACCTGCCGCCAAATTTTCTCTCAGAGGCGCATCACCCTTGTCCAGTCGCCAACCGCGTTTGAACAGAGACTCGCCAGAGGTATCAAGGTACATCGTAGCCGTATCGTGCGACAAAAATAAATGCACGCGCGCATCAGGTCTGACGGTATCGATGGAGGGACGTGCGCCTTCGAGGTCACGTAGTCGATCACAAATCCCGTCCTTGGCCCGCAAATTGCAATATTGCAGGCTTTGCATGGGGCTCTTGACGGCGGAAGTATCGACGCGCAAGGTGTGTTCTGCGCCAAACCATCGTTCCCAGCCAATGCTTTGCGCGAGCTCAAGAATGTCATCTTCGTGTTGCACGGGCGCCTGACCGACACGCACCAAAATACGCGTGGCCAGCCGCGAGTAAAGATTGGCTCGCTGAACCCCCCACCAGTCTGCAACAAAGTGACAACCTGCGCGCGTGGTTTGAACGTGCTCGTAGCCCAGCGCGGAGAGCTCAGCGCCGAGCGCTTCTTCGAGACCCACAGGACAGGGCGCGAAAATATGAAAGATATCCGTTGCAGGACTCACAATCACGCTTCGCGAGATTTCCGGTTCTTGCGGCAAGGCTTTGGGCGCTGAGACGCGGGGAGATCGGTCAGAGAGTGGCCGGGCACGTTCACCCGGCTCTCTGAACTTTGGAGCTTCACTTTTTAGGCGTGCCGATTTGTCTTTGGCAATTTTTTGTTGCGCGACTTGACGCGCGCGGGCACCGATACGAACGCGTGGACGACCCTCGGAAGATACGTCGGTAGAAGCAACGCGT
Organism: Burkholderiaceae bacterium; assembly: GCA_030728985.1. Lineage (GTDB taxonomy): Bacteria > Pseudomonadota > Gammaproteobacteria > Burkholderiales > Burkholderiaceae_B > Zwartia. The sequence goes on from JANQYI010000020.1 coordinate 4,113, forward strand.
TTATTGAGGGTGAGCGTTTTACGACCGGAGTCCTGATCAGACATGGAGTCTCATTAAAAAGGCTTGATGACGACCAAAGCCGTCGTGGCAGTCAGGATCAACACCGGGGCTTCGTTGAACCAGCGATAAAAAATGTGGGAGCGACGGTTCTCGCCTTGTTCGAATTTACGCAGGACGACGCCGCAGCTGTAGTGATAACCCAGCGCTGCGACAACTAAGACGAGTTTGGCGTGCATCCAGCCATTACCGGGGCCGAGTCCAATTCCAAATCCTAAATAAAGCCAGATCCCCAAGAGCACCGCGGGTACTGCGAGAATGGTCATGAATCGGTAGAGTCGTTTTGCCATACCATCCAGAACAGCGAGGATAGCCGGATCAGATTGCTGGGCCATGTTGACAAAGATACGCGGTAAATAAAACAGACCTGCGAACCAAGAGGCAACGAGCACAATATGAAGTGTTTTAACCCAGAGCATCAGCATAAAAGAAGTTACCCGCGTGTTTGACCATCACCTTGCAAGACCCACTTAAGCGTTGTGAGTCCTTCGAGCCCGACAGGGCCGCGTGCATGGAGACGATTAGTTGAAATACCGATCTCAGCGCCAAGGCCGTATTCGAAGCCATCAGCAAAGCAGGTCGGTAAATTGACGTAGACCGAACTCGAGTCGACCTCACGCTGAAATTGTTGCGCATTAGAAATATTTGTTGTCACGATGGACTCGGTATGACCCGAGCCCCAGCGTTCGATGTGCTCGATTGCTTCGGGCATGGTGTCAACAATACGAATAGCCAAAATCGGACCAAGGTACTCTGTCGCCCAGTCTTCGTCGGTCGCGGCTAGGACTTTCGGAATCAGGGCTTGCGTACGGGTGCAGCCTCTAAGTTCGACGCCATGTTTAAGCAATTTGTTCGCGAGCTCAGGTAGAAAGGGTTGAGCGATCGCATGATGCACGAGCAGTGTCTCCATCGCACCACACACGCCGTAGCGATAGGTTTTGGCATTGAATGCAATGTCAGAGGCTTTGCTCAAGTCCGCAAACTCGTCCACGTAGACATGACAGTTGCCGTCCAAATGCTTGATCATGGGGACGCGTGCTTCTTCATCAAGCCGTTTGATCAGGCTCTTGCTGCCGCGGGGAATGATGACGTCGACATACTCCGTCATCGTAATCAGTGCGCCAACAGCGGCACGATCAGGTGTGTCGATGACTTGAACAGCTAGCTCAGGAAGGCCTGCGGCCTTGAGCCCATGACTCACGATCTTACCGAGCGCGAGATTGGAATGCAACGCCTCGCTGCCTCCACGCAAGATCGCAGCATTGCCGGATTTTAGGCAAAGTGCTGCTGCATCGATGGTCACATTGGGTCGAGACTCATAGATGATCCCGATGACCCCCAGGGGGACTCGCATTTGGGCGACTTGCATGCCGTTGGGGCGAACTTTAGTCGCGGTGAGTTCGCCGACAGGATCAGACATGGCAGCGATCTGGCGCAAGCCTTCGATCATGAGATCGATACTACGATCAGAAAGTGTGAGTCGATCCAGCAGGGCCGCTTCGAGCCCGCGGGCGTTCGCGGCCTCGAAGTCTCGTTGGTTGGCGGCTTTGAGCATCGCACGTTGCTCCGACAACGCATCTGCCATCGCGCGCAAAGCGTGTGCTTTTTGCGCACTGCTGGCGCGCATCATCAAACGGGCAGCCCGTCGTGCTTGTTGTCCGATTTGCTGGATAGTATCAAGAATAGAAGTCATAGAATCAAGTCGGTTTAAAAGCGATGCGCATCGCGAGACGGTTCATTTCTTCCCAGGGGTCTTGAAGACGCCCGGAAACATGCAGGCCTTTGATCAATCGATCCACTTCGTGTGCATGCTGGACCGCAGCGGGCCAGCTGCGCGCAGAGACGCGTGACAATGCTTTGCGGACAAGTGGTTCGCGTGAGCCAAACACACGCTGAGAGCGTAGCACGCTAGACAAATCCTGTCCGGTTGATGCCGCTTCTGAAATGCGCGCAAGCGTCCTGATTTCCTCTCCGACGGCCCAGAGCACCAAGGGGAGTGCCTCACCCTCGGCTTTGAGTCCATCCATGATACGGATCATGCGCGGCACATCTCCCGCGAGCATTGCATCGCGCAAACTAAATACATCGTAGCGCGCCACATTCATGACGGATTGTTCGATATCGCTGGCAGAAAGTTTGCCAGGTTCAAATAACAAGCCGAGTTTGAGGATTTCTTGATGGGCGGCTAAAAGATTGCCCTCGACCTTATCGGCGAGCCATTGTAATGTTTCAGCATCGGTCTCTTGCGCTTGTCGCGCGAGTCTGTCGGCGATCCAGCGGGGGAGTTGCGCACGTTCGACACTCGGAATGTCAAGCAGCTTACCGGCAGACAGCAGCGCACTGGCCCACTTGCCTTCGCGGGTTGCTCTGTCGAGTTTGGGTAGGGAAACGATCGTCAGGACATCTTCGGCCGTCATGCCACTACAGCGTTTGGCCAGCGCGATGAGGGCATCCGCGCCTGTTTTTCCGGGTTTGCCAGTCGGTAAAGAAATCTCAACGAGTTGCTTATCGCCAAAAAGAGAGCCGCTTTGACCGGCCATGGCGAGCGCGCTCCAGTCACTGCGCGCATCCATTAAAAAAGAACTGCGTTCTAGAAAACCTGCGGTTCGGGCGATGCCCCGCAGCGCATCCGTTGCTTCGATCGTCAGCAGAGGATCGTCGCCCGTGACCACGAATAGTGCCGCCAGATTTGCGCCCGGTCGGCTGAGTTCATTGAGCAGGCGTTGCGCATCCACGTGGTGATCCGCTTAGCCGCCCGGATTGACCGGAATCGGTAGGGGTGTCAGGGAAGGGTTTTGCCAGGGCGTTGGCAAATTGTCTGCTGGGGCCTGAATGGGAATGGCTGTTTCAACATTTTCCTCGTCGGCGGGAGTAGACGCTTTGATCTCATCCCAGCGTTGTTTGATGTCAGGGGCTGTCAGGCGCCTCATCATGCGCGAGACTAAGCTCTTTTGCATATCGCGATAAAGGGTGACGGCTTCGCCTTCTTTGGCTTGGACGACGCGTTCATCGAAGGGCATTGCTCGCGCGGCTGAAAGCGTTGTATTGGGCAGAATGATCTGATTTTTTGCAGTGACGAGGCGGAAGGTGTAGACCAAGGTCAACTCGAACTCTTCGGGCTTGCCACGCGCGTTGAGCGAGACGATGCGAGAGGTGCGAACCTCGGAGACCTGTTCGAGTTTTGCTTGAGCAATGGTTTTTGGATCGATCGTTCGCTTTTCCCCAGGGACGATCGGCTTGGCGGCGGTGGGTTCGATAATCACGATGCCGGGGGAGGCCGCACGAATGGCGCGGCGCACGTCCGCTCCGAATTGAGAGTTTTGCGGAATCGTGATGTTGAGAGAGTCAAAGGGCATGGGTGTGACGCCTTGCATTTTGAAGCCGCAGCCTGCAAGTAACACAGTCATCAAACCTAACAGCACACGCACGATGGATCGATTCATTAAGGTGTATTCCTGTTATCCAACGACATTAACAAGTTTGCCAGGGACGACGATCACTCGCTTGGGTGGGCGCCCCTCGAGATTGCGTGAGACGGACTCGTGGGCGATCGCCAGTTGTTCGATTTGTTCGCGGGTGGCTTCGCGGGCAACACTCAGACTACCCCGAAGTTTGCCATTAACTTGCAATACAAGCTCAACTTCGTCGGTCATCAACGCGGACGCATCGACTGTTGGCCAAGGCGCATCCAGCAAATCGCCATAAGGTTCGGCATAGCCAAGCTCCGCCCAGAGTTGCCAGGTGATGTGTGGTACGACAGGGTAGAGGACTCGGAGCAAAATACCGATGGTTTCAGCGATCGCGGCATGGGCGAAGCTTGAATCTCCGAGTTTGGCGTCATCGATGGCGTTGAGCATTTTCATGCACGCGGAGACGACGGTGTTGTACTGAATACGTTGGTAGTCGTAATCCGCTTGCTTGAGCAGTGCGTGAATCTCAAAACGCAGTTGTTTAACTTCTTTTGGGGCCTGGGCCCAGTCCTGCTCGGGTACCTGCAGCCCTGCAGCGATGTGTGCCTTATTTTGAACACCCAAGGACCATAGGCGACGCAAAAAGCGGTTTGAACCCTCAACACCAGAGTCCGACCACTCGAGTGTTTGTTCAGGCGGGCTTGTGAACATGACGAACAGTCGGGCGGTATCTGCGCCTTGGGTATCGATCAAGGATTGCGGGTCCACGCCATTGTTTTTGGACTTGGACATGGTGCCAACGCCGCCATAGGTGATTTCGCGTCCATCAGTTTTGAGCCGTGCGCCTGTAATGGCGCCTTTGGCATCGTAGGTATTTTCGACCTCTTCGGGCCAGAAATACTCAATGCCACCCTTAGCATTTTTTGCCGAGTAGATATGGTTGAGCACCATACCTTGGCACAGCAATTTGGTGAACGGCTCATCGAACTTGACCAAGCCAAGATCACGCATCACGCGGGTCCAGAAGCGCGCATACAGCAGGTGCATCACCGCATGCTCGATACCGCCGATGTACTGGTCCATCGGCATCCAGTAATCGTTACGCGCATCGACCATCTCTTGATCGTTACCGGGCGAGGTGTAGCGCATGAAATACCAGGACGAATCCACAAAGGTATCCATGGTGTCGGTTTCGCGGCGCGCGTCTTTACAGCAGCTTGGGCATTTGCACTGTAAAAAGGACGCGTGTTTGGCCAAAGGATTACCACTGCCGTCCGGAATCAGGTCATCAGGCAGCACCACAGGTAGGTCTTTTTCTGGAACAGGCACGGCGCCGCAATCATCACAGTGGATGATCGGGATTGGGGTGCCCCAATAGCGTTGACGAGAAATACCCCAGTCGCGCAAACGCCAAGTTGTTTGGCGTGTGCCAAGCTTGAGTGACTCAAGTTCGGTGGCAATGGCCTCGATGGCTTGTGGAAAGCTCAGACCATCGTACTTACCCGAATGGATGAGTCGGCCCGACTGTTTGTCAGCGTAGGACTCGTGCCAGACCTTATCTTCAAAAGGCTTGTCACCTACCTGTACCACTTGCTTGATCGGAATGCCATATTTGTTGGCAAAGGCAAAGTCCCGCTCGTCGTGCGCAGGGACGCCCATGACCGCGCCATCACCGTAGCTCATCAAGACGTAGTTGCCGACCCAGACGGGTACTGTTTCACCGGTCAAGGGATGAGAAACCACAAGACCCGTATCGAGGCCCTCTTTTTCGCGTGTCGCGAGCTCGGCTTCGGTGGTGCCGCCCTGCTTACATTGTTCGATAAAGGCGGCGATTGCGGGGTTGTTCAAAGCGGCATGTTGCGCAAGCGGGTGCTCAGGCGCCACGGCGCAAAACGTCACACCCATGACCGTATCGGCGCGGGTGGTAAAGACGTACATCTTGCCGTCTTGAATCAATTGGCCGCTTGCGTCTTTGATTCTGTGCGGAAAGGCGAAACGCACACCCTCGCTTTTGCCAATCCAGTTTTCCTGCATGGCCCGAACACGGTCGGGCCAACCTGCGAGGCCGTCTTGAACCTGCTCGAGGAGTTCGCTCGCATAGTCGGTAATACGCAGGTAATAGCCGGGAATTTCGCGCTTTTCAACTAAGGCGCCCGAGCGCCAGCCGCGTCCATCCACCACCTGTTCGTTGGCCAACACGGTGTTGTCGATGGGGTCCCAGTTGACGACCTGGGTTTTACGATAGGCGATGCCCTTGTTCAGCATTTTGAGAAAAAGCCACTGATTCCACTTGTAGTAAGACGGATCGCAGGCGCACATTTCGCGGGACCAGTCGATCGCCAAGCCCATGGCCTTCATCTGTTTTTTCATGTAAGCGATATTGTCATAAGTCCACTTGGCAGGGGGAACCTTAGACTTAATCGCTGCATTTTCAGCGGGCATGCCGAACGCATCCCAACCCATAGGCATCAGCACGTTGTAGCCACGCATGCGGAGCTGGCGCGCCATCATGTCGTTAATCGTATAGTTGCGCACATGGCCCATATGAAGCTTGCCGCTTGGGTAGGGCAGCATCGAGCACGCATAAAACTTGGGTTTGGCTTGTCCGACTGCGTTGAGCGCGCCTTCGGTTACCCGGTAAGCATCACGGGCATCCCAATTTGCGTGGGCTAGTTTTTCAACAACAGTGGGTAGGTAGCGTTCCTGCATTGCGACAGCCAAAAAAGGTGGAGGCGCCAAGGCGCCGAATCAGTGTGACATTATAGGTCTTACTGAGAGCTCGGCGCTGCGCAGTAGGAGTTCAAAAACAAACAGCCTCGCTGGGCGAGGCTGT
>JANQYI010000020.1:10512-25801 GCA_030728985.1 Burkholderiaceae bacterium
CTCGGCGCTGCGCAGTAGGAGTTCAAAAACAAACAGCCTCGCTGGGCGAGGCTGTAAGCTATTAAGGGCTGCGAGTGACTAAATAAAGAAACTGAAGTAAAGAAACTGAAGTCGATCTGAACGGCGGTGACCCGGACTTACTTGAGTTTTGTTTCTTTGTAGTCGACATGCTTGCGAGCGACTGGATCAAATTTCTTGATCAGCATTTTCTCGGGCATATTGCGCTTATTTTTAGTCGTGGTGTAGAAATGACCCGTTCCAGCGCTGGACTCGAGTTTGATCTTTTCGCGTGTACCTTTTGCCATGTTGGTCTCCTTGAGTCGGATTAGGCGACTTCGCCGCGTGCACGCAAGTCGGCCAAGACGGCGTCAATGCCATTTTTGTCGATCGTACGAATGGCGTTAGTGGAGACGCGCAGGCGCACCCAGCGGTTTTCGCTCTCAACCCAGAAACGGCGTGACTGCAGGTTAGGCAGAAAACGACGCTTGGTTTTGTTGTTCGCGTGAGAAACATTGTTGCCCACCATGGGCTTTTTTCCAGTCACTTGGCATACACGTGCCATGGCTACACCTATTTATGTTTGTTCAGATTTTCACATCAAGTCTGACATTCTAATACAAAATCAAGTATTTAATCAAACTGGGGTGCGGGAGTAACGCGCCAGGGCACCCAAAAGGCAGGACAATACGGTGCACCCCGCCATGATGAGCGCCAAGGGAAGCGGTCCTGGTATGTTCAGCAGGCTCATGAGCAAACCTGCTAGGGCTCCGCAAGAGATGGAAAGTGTGCCCATCATGGCCGAGGCAGAGCCAAGTTGATGTCCCTGGTCGGAAAGTGCTAGAGCCGCTGAGTTGGGTCCGACAAAGCCGTAACAAAACATAAAAAGCATTAGGCTACCCATGATCGACGCGAGTGTCGCGATGCCGGCAAGCGCAGTAAACAACGCAAATAGACCCGCCGCCATCATGCCTAAAAGCGCCCGGGGCAGGATGTTGATGGGGAGGTGGTGTTTGAGAAGCCGGACACTGACTTGTGAGCCAACAATCAGGCTGGCTGCATTCATCCCGAACAGCAGGCCATAGGTTTGGGGGTTGACACCAAAATACTCGATGAAAAGGCGTGGTGAGCCCACGATATAGCCGAACATTGTCCCTGAGGCTAGACCTCCAGAAAGGGCATACGCCATGAATCGGCGGTGCATGAGCAGACCGCCGTAGGTGCGTAGGATATTTCCCCAGCTCAGCTTGATCTGGCGTTCGGGTGGCAGACTCTCGACCATCACTTTGGAGAGCGTCCAGAGCAGTGCGATACCGCACAAGGTAATGGTGACGAAAATCCCCCTCCATCCCATCCAAGACAGAATATAAGCGCCTAGAACAGGCGCCAAAATCGGCACGATGCCCATGATGAGCATCAACATAGAAAGTGCGCGTGCGGCGTCGTGTGTGCTGTAGTGATCCCGCACCACGGCGCGCGGGATGACCATCCCGGCAGCACCCCCCATCGCTTGTAAGACGCGGCAGGCGGTCAAAAATTCGACGTTGGGGGCGAGCGCACAACCTGCCGAGGCCAGGATATAAAGAGCAAGCGCGCCATATAAAGGAGGTTTACGGCCAAAGCGGTCTGCGAGCGGGCCATAAATGAGTTGCGCACTTGCCATGCCCAACAAGTAGGCGGCCAAAGTGCGCTCGACCTCGCTACTATGCGCACCAAGACTGCTGGCGATTGCCGGAAAGGCAGGCAAGTACATGTCGATCGATAGAGGGCCGATCGCCGTCAGCGCACCCATCAAAATGAGCCATCCTGGCAGGCCTATCGCGGCAAGTTTGGAGCGCATTATTTGGGTGTGCCTTTAAGTAGAGCTGGGTATGAGAATGACTGTTGACTTTATCACGCGGTCTTTTTGCAGCGAACAGTGTTTTCTCCAAGCGAAAAATCAGATAAAGTAAAAATAACCAATAGACTCATGGGGACGTCACGTGAATCCTTTGATCTCAGCTATTGAAAAAAAGTTACAGGGCTTGCCTGTCAGTCTTGGCCTGGTGCTGCCAGACGGTACGCAAATTGGACCGCGCGATGCGTCGGTCACGTTGGTCGCCAAACAACAAAGCGCGTTGGCGCATCTAGCCTCTGGTCAGGCAGGTTTGATTGGCCAAGACTACGTCGAGGGTCTGTGCGATGTGCGTGGCTCAATGCGGGACGTCATGACCGTTGCCGCGTCAATTTTGCCTGATTCTCCTATAGAAGCCGCTCGCCTGGGCTGGTTGACCGCAGTAATTTCGCGGGTGATGTCGGTCTGGCGACACTCAATCGAACGAGATGCCAAGCAGATCGAGTTTCATTACGACTTATCCGATGACTTTTACGGGTTGTGGCTGGATCCGCACCGTGTTTACTCATGTGCCTATTATGAAACGCCTTCGATGAGCTTGGCGCAGGCCCAAGAAGCCAAGCTTGATCTGATCTGCCGCAAATTGCGTCTCACCGCGGGAGAGCGCTTTTTGGACGTGGGTGCAGGCTGGGGAGGGTTGCTGTTGTGGGCGGCTGAGCATTACGGTGTGGATGCAACGGGTATCACGTTGTCTCGCAATCAGCATGCTCATGTGTCTAGAATGATTGAAGAAAAAGGCCTGAGCGGTCGCGTGCGGATGCAGTTGCTCGACTATCGAAAGCTTGAGAGCGCAAAACCGTTCGACAAGATCGCCTCGGTCGGTATGTTTGAACATGTTGGCCGCGCGCAGATCCAAGAATACTTTGGTCGCTTAAGGCTGTTGTTGCGACCCGGTGGTTTGATGTTGAATCATGGCATCACCGCAGGTGGTTTACATAATCATCAACTGGGTAGCGGGATGGGGGACTTTATTGAAAAGTACATCTTTCCTGGCGGCGAGCTGGTTCACATCGGCGATGTCATCACGCAACTCAGCGCCGGAGGGCTCGAGGCACTCGATGTCGAAAATCTGAGGCCTCACTACGCTCGCACCCTATGGGCTTGGAGTGATGCACTGGAAGCCAGGCTCGATGAAGCGAAGAGCATCTTGCAGGGAGAGCAAGGCGAGCGCGCGCTCAGGGCCTATCGGATGTATTTGGCTGGTTGCGCCAAGGGCTTTGAAAATGGTTGGGTCGCCCTACACCAGGTGCTCGCCCAGCACGCGCCGACGGGTCGAGTCGACGAACTTGACGAGCCCGCCGATCAGGTCTACCCCTGGCGACGTGCGTATATCTTCGCTAAAAAATAAGGGTGCGCCGCAGTGTGAGCACTTAGGCCGCCATGGCGGCAGACACCTCGAGGGACTGAGCGGCCTGAGCGGCGATCTCAAAGGAGCGAAGGCGCGCCTGATGATCAAAAATCTGTCCGGTGATCATCAGTTCGTTGGCACCGGTTTTTTCGATGAGACGCTGCAAACCTTGACGCACCGTCTCAGGGTTGCCGACCACTGAACAGGCAAGCTGTTCGTTGACAGAGATTTTCTCGTGCGGCGTCCAAAAAGTCTCAATGTCGTCGATGGGGGGAGGGAGTTGACCGCGCGTGTTGCGACGCATGCGCGTGGCATGCTGTTGATGCGTCGTAAAGAGATACTTTGCTTCTTCGTCTGTTTCTGCAGCAATGACATTGACGCCGACCATCGCGTGCGACTGCTTGAGTTGCGCTGAGGGCTTAAAGAGCCCCTTGTAGGCCCTCATCGCGTCGAGCAAATAGTCGGGTGCGAAGTGGGATGCAAACGCATAGGGCAGGCCAAAATGCGCGGCAAGCTGGGCACCATAAAGGCTGGAGCCTAAAATCCAGATTGGTACGTGGAGACCCGCGCCTGGGATAGCTTTCACGGCCTGACCCGGTTGCACATCATCAAAATAGTGCTGCAGTTCTTGAACATCCTGCGGAAACTGGTCCGAGTTACCCAGCAGGTCGCGGCGCAGGGCGCGTGCAGTCATTTGGTCGGTCCCTGGCGCACGGCCTAGACCCAGATCGATGCGATCAGGAAATAAGGATGCCAGTGTTCCAAACTGCTCTGCGATGACCAAGGGGGCGTGATTGGGGAGCATGACCCCGCCAGAACCAACACGAATACGGCTGGTACCGCCTGCTACATAGGCAATAATCACAGCAGTCGCAGAACTGGCATTGCCCGTCATATTGTGGTGTTCGGCGAGCCAAAAACGTGTGTAGCCCCACTTTTCGGCGTGTTGAGCCAAATCCCGGGAGTTGTGCAGGGCGTCGGCCGCTGTGAAACCCTGGGGAATCGGGGACAGATCGAGAATCGAATAGGGAATGCTCATAGGTGTCTCGTAATGTCTAGGCGGGTTATGCTAACGGCAATAATCTCAATGATACTTTTTAATCTGCCTGTTGCAAGGTGATTTGTGGCTTGCAGTCCAATTTACTCTGTCTAAGGAGCGCACAATGCGTGAAGTATTTATAACCGGTGCTGCTAGAACTGCTGTGGGTGACTTTGGCGGTGGTCTCAAGGATGTGGCGCCGATTGATTTGGGTACAACAGTGGTCAAAGCCGTTTTGCAGCGCTCTGGTGTGGATGGTAAAGAAGTCGGCCATCTGGCGTTTGGTCACGTTGTCAATACAGAAGCGCGTGACATGTATTTGTCGCGCGTGGTGGCACTCAATGCCGGACTTCCACAAACGTGCGCTGCCTTTAACGTCAATCGCTTGTGCGGTTCTGGTCTACAGGCGATCGTTTCGAGTGCGCAGTCGATCTTGCTTGGCGATACCGAGATGGCGATTGGCGGCGGTGCTGAGTCGATGAGCCGAGGCGGTTATCTCTCTCAGACCCAACGCTCTGGCGCGCGCATGGGTGATACGACCATTGTCGACATGATGGTGGGCGCGTTAACCGATCCGTTTGAGCGGACCCATATGGGTATCACGGCGGAAAATGTCGCCAAGCAATTTGGTATTTCTCGCGCTGACCAAGATGCCCTGGCGATCGAGTCTCATCGTCGTGCGGTTCAGGCGCAAGACGAAGGTCGTTTTAACGATCAGATCGTGCCAGTCGTGATCAAAACACGTAAAGGCGAGGTTGAATTCAAGCTTGATGAGCACCCGCGTCGTGATGTTTCGCTCGAAGGCCTTTCAGCGTTACGCGCGGTGTTTGTAAAAGAAAATGGTACGGTCACCGCTGGAAATGCTTCAGGTATTAATGATGGTGCGGCTGCTGTGCTGATGATGAGTGGCGAAGCCGTGAAATCGAGTGGCGCCAAACCACTGGCGCGTCTGGTGGCCTATGCGCATGCGGGCGTTGACCCAAAGATCATGGGGATCGGACCCGTACCCGCCACGCAAGCCGTCATGAAGCGTGCCGGCTTGACGGTCGATCAAATGGATGTGATCGAAGCCAATGAGGCGTTTGCTGCCCAGGCATGTGCAGTTGCCAAGGAGCTTAAGCTGGACGCCAAGCGTTTGAATCCAAACGGCAGCGGCATCTCGCTAGGTCACCCGATCGGTGCGACAGGCGCCATCGTGACCACTAAAGCCATTTACGAATTGCATCGCACCGGGGGTCGCTATGCCTTGGTGACGATGTGTATTGGTGGTGGCCAAGGGATTGCGGCGATTTTTGAGCGCGTCTAAAGACACGAATCTCAATCTGAGATTCGATTAGGATGAGTAAAGAGGGCAGCCACGATGCTGCTCTTTTTACATCTGACCTAGCTCCGCGATTGAAATGACTTGATGGCCGGCCACAATGAGATGGTCAAGCAGCACAATATCCACGACGGCTAGGGATTGTGTCAGTTGGTGCGTCAGGCGGATATCCGCAATGCTTGGAGTGGCAACGCCTGAGGGGTGATTGTGTGCAAGAATGACTGCGGCAGCATGATGCGCGAGCGCCGCTTTGACGAGCTCGCGAGGATAAATAGTGGTCTCTGTCAATGTGCCTTGTGAGATCTCTTTGGCATGAATCAGACGATGTTGATTGTCTAAAAACAAGGCAAAGCAACGTTCGATGGATGCATGTCCCAAGAGTGTGGCGCAATAAGCCTTGACTTGCAGGGAGTGCTTGAGCGAGCAGTCGCGTTTCAATTCCTCTTCGATCGCACGTTTGGCCAAGGTTTGAATCGCATTGAGTTGGCAGATGCGAGCATTCCCCAATCCCACAACCGCTCTAAGGTTTTCGCTGTCGGCGCTGAGCAGGGCGCGCAAACCGCCGAAGCGGACAAGCAGCTGCTGTGCGAGTTCCAGGGCATTAATGCCACGTGTACCCGTGCCAAAAATAAGTGCTAGAAGCTCTGCATTGGTCAAGCTGTTCGCGCCATGTTGAAGCATTCTTTCACGGGGTCGCTGGTCAGGAGGAAGTTGTTCGCGCAAGGTCATCGGGAAGGCTCTAAAATAGACGTTTAGAAAAGCCCTCTACGGTGACAGATTTTGAAAGACCAGGCCTCCAATACTTCGCCCGTTGTCCGTGCGGACTCTTACCTTACGCTCCACTATCGCATTGTGATTGAGGACGGTCCGGCTGCAGGCTCGATTTTCATCGATACATTCGATGGTCGTCCCGCGACGCTTCAGCTCGGCAGCGGCCAATGGTCGCCGGGCATGGAGGAGCCCTTGCTCGGTCATCCCGAGGGCGATTGTTTCAGTTACACGCTTGCGCCCGTTGTGGCCTATGGCGATCGCAATCCTGATTTGATCCAGCGCGTCTCACGCGCCATGCTCGATCAACACGCGGGTCCGGAGGCTGATTTTAATACGGGTGATATGGTGGAATTTACTGCGCCTAATGGCGGACGTTATTCCGGTGTACTCAAAGATCTCGCGGAGGACTCGGCCTTGTTTGATTTTAATCATCCCTTAGCGGGCTTGACGCTGCGCGTCGATGTCGACTTGTTAGGAGTGTTGTGATGCTCATGCCAGGCGCTGAAATTTTGTTGTCTCAACCACGAGGATTTTGCGCGGGCGTGGATCGCGCGATTGATATCGTTGAACGTGCGCTTGAGTTGCATGGCGCACCGATCTATGTCCGCCATGAGATTGTCCATAACCGCTTCGTGGTCGATGATTTAAAACGCAAAGGCGCGGTGTTTATCGATGAGCTCGATCAAGCTCCCGAGAGTGGCATTGTCGTTTTTTCCGCCCATGGTGTCTCCAAAGCCGTCCGTGCCGAAGCGGAGCAGCGCGGACTGCAGATTTTCGATGCGACATGCCCACTCGTGACTAAGGTGCACGTCGAGGTCGAGCGCATGCGCGCAACGGGTTGCGAGATCATTATGATCGGTCACAAAGGCCATCCGGAGGTTGAGGGTACGCTCGGGCAATCCAAAGATGGGATGTATTTGGTGGAGACGACCGAAGATGTCTTGGCGCTTGACGTTGCTCACCCAGACAAGTTGGCGTTTGTGACGCAGACGACGCTGTCGGTGGATGACGCGGCTGAGGTCGCCCAGGCGTTACGCATCCGTTTTCCACATATTCAAGAGCCCAAAAAGAGTGATATCTGCTATGCCACGCAAAATCGTCAGGATGCCGTGAAGATCCTCGCGCCTGCCTCCGATTTGGTGCTTGTGGTCGGAAGCGCAAATAGTTCAAATTCCAACCGTCTGCGTGAAGTCGCTGAGCGCATGGGAATCACGGCCTATCTTATTGACGGACCCGAATCAATTGATCCGATTTGGCTTGAGGGTCGGCAGCGTATCGGGATCACGGCGGGCGCTTCGGCGCCGGAGTTACTTGTTCAGCAGGTGATTCACCGTTTAAAAGAGCTCGGTGCGATCTCGGTTCGAACGATGGAAGGTTTGCACGAAAATGTTTCATTTCCGTTGCCCAAGGGGTTGTCGCGCAAGGTAGGTTAGGGTGATACGTTCTCGACGTGATGAAGAGGTCTTTCTATCACATTTCGCACAAAATCGATCGTGGTGCGCAATGAGTAATATTCACTCATCAAACCTCGTGGCACACGCAGACTCTGCGCTTTCTTATCGAGTGCATCGATTGTTTTTAGATAATTCTCTTTTTGGGTGAGATCGAAATTGTTTTCGATCTCTTGTTCAAAGAGCTTAAGTGCACCATAGACTTCGTTGATTCTTGAGCGAGCGCGATTCGTTCGATATCCAGGCATTGACTTGATAATGGGATAAGCAAAAGCGCCCAGTGGCAGCAACAAAATCAACATGCGATTTAAAAACTCCGCAAGCCAAAAAGGTATGTACTCCAGCATTCTTGGGGGGGCCACTCTGATAGAATCTTTTTGACTCGTCACTTTCTTCGATCAGGGATTCCTTGAAGTTTGGAAATTCCCCATAATATGAAAAAAAAGACCGTCCGCCATTGATGGCTTTAGCCGCCTTTAAAAACAATAACTGGATGGCGGGATGCATGTGTGGATCAATGACGAGGTTAGTCGTGGGGGATATTGTTTGAATATTTTTGGAAGGTTCGTTTCGGGAGAAATCGAGAGAGCCCTCTGGAATAGAGAGTACATGATAAGCAGGTAATATGCGGGCAAACGCCTCTGCACGCTGAATCCCCGCAATACTAGCTAGTGGATTGTTGATCATCGATCGCACGTTTGGGGCATCAATGCCATCGACCATCAAAACGGCGTTGACGGTACCGTTTTCAAACGCTTTGATCGCTTCTTCATTAGAAATTGTTTTGAAATGATCGGCTAAATCGATATGGTTTAGTTGTAATAATTGCAAGGCATGCTGATAGGTGCCACTGCCCGGTTGGCCAATCGCCATGGGCTCTTTTAAAAAATGCATATTAAAGACTTGCTCGCGACTAAAGAGGTCGTTTCGATAGAAAATCCAGACAGGTTCGTATCCAATGCTTCCTAAAGATTTGAGACCTTTCGCTTGCGCATGATCTGAGAGGAGGCCACCCTGAATAAAGGCCGCTTGAAGTTGGTCCTGGCGATCTATGATTCTTTGGACGTTTTCTTCAGCCCCCGCCGTCTTGACAAGCTCGAGCGTGACACCATACTTCTTGAAATATTCGACGTATTTTTTCGCAAGCTCTTCGTACGAGCCCCCGTCTGATCCCGTGCCCATGACGACATGATCGGGCGGTGCTGGTTTCGCCAACCAGATCACCACGCCAACCGCAGTCAATAACAAGAGGATGAGCACCCAGGCATCGCGCGTAAATTGCCAACAAGACTTGAGTTCTTCGCGCACGGTTTCATAAGTCGCTACCGCATAATCGCGCACATCGTTTTTGAAGATATCCATACGATTGAGGAATATAGGTGTCTAGTTGTCGGTTCTGGTGTGCTCGACCCAGATCAGCTTGTCTGTCGCAAACCCCATTTTTTTCGCCTGTGAGGCCAGCTGGTCGCGAATGGTCGAAGAGAGGGTTTTATTGCGAGCGAGTATCCATAGATAATCACGATCAGGACCTGCGACAAGAGCCCATTGATATCCTGTTTGATCCAAGGCTAGAACATGATAGCCGCCGAAGAATGGACCAAAAAAGGAGACTTTGAGTGAACCTTGATTTTGGCTTCCGGTGAACAAGGCGCGTCCGGTGGCAGACTTCCATTCATTCTTTTTAGTGTTGAAACCGCGGTTAATGACTTCGAGGCTGCCGTCAGGCTTTAACGCGTACGTCGCACTGACATCCGTTAGTCCACGCTCAAACGAGTGATCTAAGCGGGCGATTTCGTACCATTTTCCCAAATAGCGGTTGACCTCAAAAGGCGTGACAGAGGTCAACCCACTGGGTGGGGCTGTGGAGCAACCAGTGAGCGTCATGGTCAGTAAAATCGTCCCAAGAGTGATGAATAACGCTCTTGCGAATTGTTGACTCAACCGTTGAATTTCGGTGAATAAAATATTCATCCGACTAGGTTAGCCGACTCTAGGCTTGTTGGATAGTATTTCTATTCGTTTCACAGACGCTTAAGACAGGCCGGTGATTTCACCGGCCTCGTTGATGTCAATACCATTGGCTGCAGGTACGACAGGTAGACCAGGCATGGTCATGATGTCGCCGCACACCACCACGATAAAGCCTGCGCCAGCCGCAAGACGCACTTCGCGAATCGCTAGGGTATGGCCACTGGGGGCTCCACGAAGTTTTGCATCCGACGAAAAGGAGTATTGCGTTTTTGCAATGCAGACGGGCAGATGGCCGTAGCCATCGGCTTCGAGTTGCGCAAATTGTGCTCTGATTTTGGCGTTGCAAGAGATGCCATCGGCCCCGTAGGTTTTGACGGCGATGGTACTTACTTTTTCTAGAAGTAAGGCATCGTCTTCGTATAAAAATTTGAAATGATTGGGATGCTCGCAAAGCTTGACGACTGCGTGTGCAAGCTCGGCCGCGCCAGGACCGCCTTGAGCCCAGTGCTGTGCCAAGACAACTTCAACGCCGAGCGCCGCGGCCGTTGATTTCAATAGTTCGATTTCAGCTGGGGTATCTTCGGTGCGATGGTTGATCGCGACCACGCAAGGCAGACCAAAGTTGTGCTGAATATTATGAATATGACGTTCCAGATTGACGAGGCCAGCTTGTAACGCTTTTAAGTTTTCTGATCCGACATCTTTGACTTCAATGCCGCCGTGATATTTCAAGGCACGCACCGTTGCAACCAACACGACGGCAGAGGGAGCCAGACCTGCTTTGCGGCACTTAATATCGAGAAACTTTTCCGCGCCCAGGTCTGCGCCAAAACCTGCCTCAGTGACGACATAGTCTGCGAGCTTGAGTGCCGTGGAGGTGGCGAGCACGGAGTTGCAGCCATGTGCGATGTTGGCGAAAGGCCCGCCGTGCACAAGGGCCAGATTATTTTCAAGGGTCTGGACGATGTTGGGCGCAAGCGCTTCTTTGAGCAATGCGGCCATGGCGCCTTGGGCCTGTAGGTCACGGGCACGGATCGGTTTGCCGGAGAGTGATTGGCCAACGACAATATCACCCAAACGTTCTTTTAAATCTTGCAGACTATTGACGAGACAAAAAATCGCCATGACTTCGGAGGCGACGACAATATCAAAATGATCCTCGCGCGGAAAACCGTTGGCCGTCCCGCCCAAGCCCACGACGATTTGTCTGAGGGCCCGATCATTGAGATCGACCACGCGTCGCCAAGTGATGCGTCGTACATCGAATTGTAATTTGTTGCCATGATGGATGTGATTGTCGATCAGGGCGGCCAATAGATTGTTGGCCAGTGCGATCGCATTGAAATCGCCTGTGAAATGCAGGTTGATGTCTTCCATCGGTACGACCTGCGCCATGCCTCCACCTGCGGCTCCGCCTTTCATGCCAAAGACCGGACCCAGCGAGGGTTCACGCAAGCAAATCATGGCGCGCTTGCCGATGTGATTGAGTGCATCGCCAAGACCGACTGTGGTGGTCGTTTTACCTTCGCCAGCGGGGGTGGGCGAGATCGCTGTCACGAGGATCAATTTTCCGTTGGGACGATCCTGAAGTGTGCGGATGTAGTCAAGCGACAGCTTGGCTTTATAACGACCAAAAGGTTCAAGCGCATCTTCTGGAATGTCTGCCTTGGCGGGAGCAAGCTTTAGAATGGGTGTTTTGTTGGCGGCTTGGGCAATAGCAAGATCAGAGCGCATACAGGTCCTTGAAGTCCGTTATCCTTATTAGAACCGTTATCCTAGACTAAATAGTCATTGTGCGGGTGAGCGCTGGAGTCTTCTGTTTTGAATTCTCTGTTTAAAGGAATGATTAAATGTTTAAAAAAGTCGGCTTGATTGGCCTTGGAAATATGGGGCGGGGGATGGCCTTAACCCTCAAGCGAAAGGGATTCGAGGTCGTGGGGACCGACGTTAATTCCTCGATTCGCGCGTCCTTGGCCAAAGAGGGGATCTCAGTCCACGAAACGATTGGTGAAGTCGTCTCTGAGTGCGACCTCGTGATGTTGTCGCTTCCAACGGCCGCGATTGTCGAGCAGGTTGTCTGTGGACCTCACGGGATACTTGCGAATGCCAAGTCAGGTTTGTTGGTGGTGGATACTTCGACCTCACATCCGGAGACAACACGCCGCTTGGCTCGCGCCTTGAACGCTGCGGGGATGAGCATGTTGGATGCCCCCGTGAGTGGGGGACCCAAAGGCGCGATCACAGGAACGATGGCCATGGTCATTGGCGGGACCAGGGAAGATCTTGAGCGCGCTGAAACCGTCCTCGCCGCCATGACGGCCAAGCGAGTGCATGTTGGCGACATTGGCGCAGGACACGTCGCCAAAATCGCCAACAACCTATTTGCCGCGGCGCATTTGCTGATCGCGGGCGAGGTGACGCGCATGGCGGCCAAAGCAGGGGTGCCGACCGAGCAGCTATTGCAAGGGATCAATGCGGGTTCGGGACGAAGCTTTATTACTGAACACAGCTATCCCACGTGGATTATGAACGGTCAGTTTGATTCTGGATTTACGATGAAGTTGATGCGCAAGGACGTTCGACTCTCGCAGGAATTGATTTCGGCACTCGTGATCGATTTACCGATGTCTGCAAAGGTCGCTGAATTGTGGGCGCTTAGCGCTGAATCCATATCGGATGATGAAGATTTCAACAGAATCGTCGAGCTCGGCACCAGAGATCAGGTCTGATCACAGCAAATTAGAGAGATGAAGTATGAGCGCAAAGCAAACAGATCAAATCAAACAAGCCTACCAAGTTTTTTTTCCTGAAGGGCGGATCGGCTCTTATGTCGCCGGGGAGCTGATCGCAGGGGAGGGTCATGACATCAGCCTCGTAAATCCTGCGACTGGCGATGTGTTTTTAACCTACAAAGATGCCACAGAGAACGTTGCCCAACAGGCGTGTGCCGCAGCGGTGGCTGGACAGAAAGTTTGGGGTGCCTTGAGTCACGCCGAACGAGGCAGGCTAATGCAAGAAGCGGGTCGCTTGCTGAGAGCCAATATCGAGCCGCTTGCTCAGCTCGAATCAATCTCGGCAGGCAAGCCGATCCGCGATTGTCGTGGCGAGGCACTTCGCGTTGCTGAGATGTTTGAGTACTACGGCGGCTGGACCGACAAGCTCTACGGCAACGTGATTCCCGTCCCCAGTGGTCATTTGAATTACACGCGTCGCGAGCCTTTTGGTGTGGTGTTGCAGATCACACCGTGGAATGCGCCAATGTTTACGTGCGGATGGCAAATCGCACCTGCGATTTGCATGGGCAATGCCGTTTTACTCAAGCCCTCTGAGTTAACGCCTTTGAGCTCACTTGCTGTCGCTCAGTTAGCAGAGCAAGCGGGTATTCCAAAAGGCGTCATCAATGTTCTAGTTGGGTATGGGCATACGATTGGCCAAGCTGCTCTGAGTCATCAAGCAGTTAAAAAAGTTGTTTTTGTGGGCTCACCCGCGACGGGTGGAAAAATTGCCGCCGCTGCCGCAGTACGTGGCATACCTTGTGTACTGGAGTTAGGCGGCAAGTCGGCCAATATTGTGTTTGACGATGCAGATTTGGAACGCGCGAGTATCGGAGCGCAAGCAGCGATTTTTGGCAGCGCGGGTCAAAGTTGCGTGGCGGGCTCGCGGCTCTTGGTTCAGCGTGGTATTTACGAAAAGTTTGTCAAGATGGTGGCCGAGGGTGCGAGCAAGATTCGGGTTGGTGATCCAGCAATGCCTGAAACGGAAGTCGGTCCTATTCAGAATGCCAAGCAGTATCAGCACATCAGGGACATGATTGACAGCGGCGTGCGTGAAGGTGCACAAGTCGTGGACGAACACTCCTCAAAGGATGCGCTGCAGTTGGGATTTTATGTACGACCGACTGTTTTAAAAAATGTGACCAATGATATGGCGGTGGCCCGCACTGAAATTTTTGGCCCCGTTGTGGTTGCCATTCCTTTTGATACAGAAGAGGAGGCCGTCAGGATCGCCAATGATAGTGACTTCGGTTTGGCCGGTGCAGTATGGACGAAAGACTTGGGTCGCGCCTTTCGCGTCGCCGATAAAGTGAAAGCTGGAACGTTTTGGATCAATATGTACAAGGTGATCAACGTCGCCTCTCCATTTGGCGGATATGACGCCAGCGGACATGGACGTTCAAGTGGTGTGGAGGCCTTGCAGGAATATACCCAGGTCAAAAGTGTGTGGGTTGAGACGGCTGAAAATCCGAATCAGTCGTTTGGATACAGCAGCTCAACCAGCGTTATTTAGGAAACAAAAAAGTGATGCTGGCGCGCGCGCCCCAGCCCGAAGGACCACCTGGCACACTGCTTAGGTAATAACGCGCTCCTGCTGAAAGTGACACAGGCATTTCTCCAAACTTCACAATTTTGGAAACCGTTGCATTCATTGGGTTTTCCGCGCGTCTGGCGTCCCAATTAAAGGTTGACTGGGTATTAATCGTATAGGTCCAGGCACTTTTTGTGACGTACGAAACAAAGGGTTGGTAAAAAAGGTTATTCGCCGTGCCATAGTTTGCGTTTCCGCCCGCACTCCAAGTGTTGTAGGCAAGAAGTCCTAAGGTCCAGGGTGCTTTCATCACCAAACCGACTGCGCTCACACCTATCCCCGTTTGAGCCGTCCCAAAATTATTACCCGACAACGAGGGCGTCGTCACAATGGGCCCTACACCCCAAATCACATCTTTCGCCGCACGGGGGGAGAAAAAAGTTTCCACTAAAACCGGACCAACGCCTGTGCCGCTAAAGCCGTTGATATTATTTGCAGACTCAAATGTGACGACGGGTCTCATGATGTAATTCCAATCATTATTCAGCTTGATAGGAATAACAGGTTGAAACACGAGGGAGTTCATCGTTCCCTTTTTATCGAGACCGATATTGGAATCGTAGTTGTATTGGAATGGGACGGATATTAAGTCAGCAACAGGGTTAGTGAGTTTGGCTGCCAACGCATTTGGATCTTTATCTGCCGGTTGTGCAGAAGAAGAGGTTGCCCCAAGAATGGCGCTGAGTGTCGCCAGGGCTACAAGATAAGTTTTACGATTCACGTTGATTAACTCTTTAGAATTTAAAGCTAACTGCGATGGCAGCACCGAACAAGTTGAGATCAACCGTGTTGTTCTGTGGCTTCAACTGATAGTAAACATTTTTTGCAACCAGAGATACATCACCCCAATCAAATGATTTTCCAACTCCGAGGTAAGCCTGACTGGTAAAACTTGATTTTTCTCCTACGCCCACGTCAACATAATAGGGGAGAAAATAGCCAGAATTGCCCAAGTTATAACGACCCTTGACGCCTGCAACCGCAGCGCCAATTTGTAGATTGCTACTTTCTTTGATCGAGAGCCTAGTGTCTGCGATCGATAAGGTCGTGCTTGCGTTTTGCCACATGAAGCGTGCGCTGTTGGCGATCGCCCAAAACTGACCCACTTAGGGCAATAGTTTTCACCCAAAAT
>JANQYI010000021.1 GCA_030728985.1 Burkholderiaceae bacterium
TAATCGCGGCGCCCGCACGACACACAGGATGTGTTTAGATCATCCTGAAAAAATCATTAAAGCCGCGCTGATTGATATCGTTCCTACTCTGGATATGTGGAATGCAATGGGTAAAGTCGGTGCCATGCTTGGCTGGCACTGGCCGTTTATGGCACAACCTGCAGATTTCCCGGAACGCATGATGGGCAGCGTTCCCGCTGATTGGTTTTTACGAAAAAAACTCCTCAAGCTGACCTCTGACCTCGACCATATCCCACCTGAAATCTGGGCTGAATACGTACGCTGTTTTAACGAGAAGACGATCCGAGGCTCATGTGGCGACTATCGCGCCGCCGCGACCATTGACTGCGAGCATGACACGGCCGACCTTGGTCGAAAACTGGAAATGCCCTTACTCGTTCTCTGGGGGAAAAATAGTCTGGTCGGCAAACAGTTCGCCGATCCCTTGAGTGTATGGAAAGCGCGCGCAAACAATGTATGCGGCGAAGGCCTGGACTGCGGTCACTATGTCAACGAAGAGGCGCCAGAGCAAGTCATTACATGGTTATTAAAATTTTTAAACTAACCTCTCGCCATGAAGCCGCGGGCGCTAACCTACGATAGGTAATTCATCCCAGCGCGTCGTGTATCTCGGTGAGCGGTTTTCATTGCGCATCGCCCAGCGTTGCGCAAAGCCGCTCACGCCTGATCGCACCATACCGCGTCCATGATCACGGTTAATCATATCGAGCGCCGCCATCAACTTGGTTGAGCGCTGTGTGACCATCAGATTATCAAAAATACTCGCCTGACGCGCTTGTTTGTCTGATAACAACGTCAGCATGACACCCGCTTTTTTATAGCGATAGCCCGAACGATAAATCACCTCAAGCCCAGCGAGCGCCGCCGCCGTGAGCGTGAGCGTATCGTCCGTAGGTTCGGACATGGGCACTGTGAGACCTGCGCTGTATTGCTCGTCTTTATTGAACCGATTGGTTTGGATAAACACATACACCGCCGCCGAGACGGACTGTTGCTTTCGCAGCTTTTCAGCGGCACGCGACAAATAACTCGCAAGCGACTCGCGCAACTCCTCGATGGTTTCCACCGGCCGACCAAAACTACGCGACGACATGATTTGTTGTTTGGGTTGCGCGATATCGTCGAGCGCCAGGCAGGATACTCCCCGCAGCTCGTTACAGGTACGCTCCATCACCACACCAAAGTGCCTACGCATTTCTTTGGGCGAAGCATTCCGCAGATCCAGCACCGTATGAATCCCCATCACCTCAAGCCGGCGCGCGATGCGTGCGCCCACACCCCAGACCTCCCCCACCTCGATGCGACTCATCCAACGCACACGCTCCGGACGCGGAATCACATGCAAGTCGCACACACCGTCGAACTCCGGATTTTTCTTAGCTAAATGGTTGGCGAACTTGGCAAGTGTTTTAGTGGGTCCCACGCCGACACAAACCGGCAGTCCCGTCCACTGCTTGATGCGCTCGCGCATCTGATGGCTCATCGCGATCGCGCCCCCGTACAGGTGTGCGACCGTCTCGATGCGTAAAAAAGATTCATCGATACTATAGACCTCAGTGTCCGGGGAAAAGTCCCGCAAAATCTGTACCACCCGATTACTCATGTCTCCGTAGAGCGTGTAGTTGGAAGAAAACGCTTGGATCTGATGTTCACGCGCCAAGTCTTTCATCTTGAACCAGGGCGTACCCATTTTGACGCCTAGCGCTTTAACCTCATTGCTACGCGCCACCGCACAGCCGTCATTGTTAGACAACACCACCATCGGGATGCCTTCAAGCTTAGGCTTGAACACACGCTCGCACGACACGTAAAAATTATTGACATCGACGAGTGCGAACTGTGGAGCAGGTATAGAGACCGTCGACATCATCCGCCTCGCGCTGAATAACGACGCACCACGCCCACCACCACCCCCCAGACCAATAACTCACTGCCGTCTTTAAACTCAATGTGTTGGTACGCAGGGTTTTCGGCGCGCAATTCGACGCGCCCCCGATGCTTGAATAAACGCTTGAGCGTGTAATCGCCATCCACTACCGCCACCACGATATCGCGGTGCTTAGGTGTCAAGGCGCGATCCACGATGACCTTATCGCCCTCCTCGATGCTCGCGCCCGACATTGAGTCCCCTTTGACCGTAAACAGAAAAGTCGCGGGCTTGTTACGAACTAAGTAATCGTTGAGGTCCAGTCCGACCTCGAGGTAATCAGCCGCAGGCGAAGGAAAGCCTGCGCTAATTCGATGCGCCAAGAGCGGCAAATCGTGCGTAGCCGGCTCCAGCGCCGCATGAACAGGCGTTTGCGTTAAGTTGGGCTCCGCTTTAGATGCGGGAGATTTGAGCGTAGATATACTGTACATAAATACAGTATACGATTAACATTTGGATACAACCAAATGAAATTTTTCGATGAGTGAGAGCATGCTTTAATCAACATCAACTCAGCCCCAACAGGATAGAAAAATCATGTCTATTTCCCTCTACAGCGCAACCGTCCCCGTCTTTAAACAAATGCTCCTAGCACTGAGCGAGGTGCTCAAAAAGGGTGAAGAGCACGCGCAAAATCGTAAGTTTGAACCTACCGTTTTATTGCAGTCGCGCCTGTTTCCAGACATGCTGCCTCTCGTGCGCCAAGTCCAAATTGCTTGTGACTTCGCTAAAAGTGTCCCAGCACGTATCGCGGGCGTTGAAGTCGCCGCTTACGAAGATAGCGAACAAAGCTTTGCCGAACTACAACAACGCATCGCCAAAACACTCGCGCTCATCGAAGGTATGACCACAGAGCAGCTCAATGGCAGTGCCGTCAAAGAAGTGGTTTTACGTCCCGGTACGCCAAAAGAAAAAAAATTGACGGTCGAGGACTATGCCTTGAAATACGGCATGCCGCAGTTTTTCTTTCACGTCACCACCGCCTATAACCTGCTACGTCATAACGGCGTCGAGATCGGCAAAAAAGATTACATGGGAACGTACTGATGATGGATTCGCTCAGTTCACTCAAACCATAATCTGATAGCGTTCAGCACGAGCAATCGGACGAAGTGATCGCTCGTGCTTTTCCATTTTCACCAAACCGTACCGTGACATTGTTTTGAGGGTGCGCGATAGATTCCCTTGCTTGCGACCGGTGAGATCGGCGAGTGCGCTGATCGACGCAGGTCGTGACGTGCGGATGACATCTAAAAGTGCTCGATTTTCATCGCTCAGTACCTCAGCCAATGAACGCATTGAAGTGAACCAAATTTTTGGGTCTGACGGCTTAGGCTTGAGCTCACCTTTAGCAATTGCCAACATACGTTCGCGAATTTTTTCCTGTGAAGCAATACCGATTTTAGTAATTTTCATTTTGACTTCGCCTCTTTTAAAACCGAGTCAACTTCAGTAAAAAAATCTGATAACAACTGATGCGCATTTTGAAACACATACGGCACACCCTTATCCGCAACATGCCTATGCTTATGATCAAAGGGGATCCGTTGGCCTGAATATTTCCTCCCAGTTATCTTAATGGCATGAGCATTGTCATAACCTAAGATGCGTTTTCCGCTCGGGGCATGAAGCGTTAAAGAGTAACGAACGCCGTGAGGTATGTCTTTACTAACGCGAACCTCCCAAGCCTCAATCTTGAGCCAGTAACCGTCCTCTTGGTCGATGATTTGATCATGCAGATCCAGCAGCGTACGTATCTCATGATATTTCATCAAAAAATTATATCATCAGATGATATTAAATTAAAATAACTTATTCCTCTCACCTTGCGAACGATCTTCCAAAATCATCTGCGATGCCCTCTCAGTAATCATTATGACAGGCGCACTGGTATTGCCGCTTGAAACTTGAGGCATCACAGAGGCGTCGACGATGCGTAGCCCTGTCAGCCCTTTGGCACGTAGGCGAAATCCACCACTCCATATTCATCCGCTCCCATCCGGCATGTGCCAACCGGGTGGAATATCGTTTGTGATTGGTCACGGATATATTGCTCATAATCACGATCCGTCACGCACTCCGGTCCAGTTAAAGACTCTGCTCTGACATGCTCTTTAAAAGTCGATGTTTGATAGATCTGACGGATAATTTTAAGACCCACAATCAACGGCTTGACATCGCGCTCATCACCCAAATAGTTTGCAAACATCCGCACTAAGCAGTAATAGCAGGCACTTTACCGGCAGGGTACATCCCGCTTGCACCCAACATACTGAAGGGGTGCATTTACATCTGCAGATCGACGCGATCGCCATTGACACCAGAGTCCGCAACCAAAATCACAATCACAAAATCATAATGTTCACTGAATATCATGGCGTTATCTTGAGTATCAATCGAGCGTGTTTTAGTCTTTATAAGTTGGATCTGCGCGATCCAATTTACGAATCAACGCGGGCCACTCCAGATCACCAAAACGACGACGCGTACTGGCCTGATAGTTTTTCCACGTTTCTTCTAACACTCGTTCTGACACCTTGACCATGGGCGAGTTGCACGCCATCGCGGCAAGTTGCGCATAACAGGAAAGCTCTAAGCGATGTAACCAGTTAAAGGCTTCTCCGATTGTTACACCCGCCACGAGTGCGCCATGGTTACGCAACATCAGTACGTTGTTTGTGCCGAGATCTTTGACCAAGGATGCTTTTTCTGTATCAAGTAAAACTACACCCTCGTAGTCATGGTAGGCGATCTTTAGAAAGCGCATCGAAGTTTGATTGAGTGGCAGTACGCCACATTCAAGAGAAGAGACCGCCATCGAGGCCCAGCTGTGCGTATGCACGACGCACCCCACATCATGGCGCGCTTCGTGAATGGC
>JANQYI010000022.1:0-13594 GCA_030728985.1 Burkholderiaceae bacterium
TCAGTTCTTGTTAACCCCAGCGTACTTATGTACTGCACTTACATACTGCACTTACGTACCGCACTTACGTACCGCACTTACGTACTACTTCTTCCCCAGCAAAGCTTTTCCGAGAAAGCCTTTGATTATATGACATATTTTGGATTTTTGCTCATTATTGATTGCCCAGAACAGCATTCCACTTTAAAGAGACTTAGATCTGTATTGAAACGCTTCAGCAAAATGGTGCGCTTCGATCATGGGACGTGACTCAAGATCCGCAATCGTACGTGCCACGCGGCGAACCCGCTGAATCGCACGCGCAGACAAACTATACTGATCAATTAAGCGACCTAAGAGATTTTTTGCCGCAGTATCCATCACGCAGACACCCTCTAACTGACCGTCGCTTAATCTGGCATTCAAGCCCCCTTGCCTGTTGTGCTGACGATACCAAGCCTGAGTGACGCGCTCACGCACCAAGGCTGAAGCCTCCCCTGGCGGTAAATCCATCCATTTTTCTTTTTCCTGAGTCAAGTGAATCTGCAAGTCTATTCTGTCTATCAAGGGACCAGAAACACGTGATTGATAGGTTAAAACGTGCTCTGGACGACACCGACACGCACGCTTTGGATGACCACTCCAACCGCAAGGGCATGGATTCATGGTCGCCAAGAGCTGAAAGTCGGCCGGATAGACCACTTTTAGATTAGCGCGGGCCAGAGCAATTTCGTAATTTTCCAGTGGCTCGCGCAGCGCTTCACGCACTCTGCGGTCAAATTCGGGGAGTTCGTCCATAAACAGCACGCCGCGATGCGCCAGAGAAACTTCACCCGGTTTAGGCTTGAGACCTCCTCCGATGATGGCTGCAACGGAGGCCGAGTGGTGAGGTGCCCTGAAAGGACGCGCCGAGCTTAAGGGTCGCGAGAGGCCCGCAAACGCGGCAATCGACGCCACCTCTAAAGATTCTGCGTGACTAAGCGCAGGCAAAATTCCGGGCATTCGCTTGGCCAGCATACTTTTTCCAACTCCTGGCGAACCCGAGAGCAACATGCTGTGACCACCCGCGGCGGCTAACTCAAGGGCGCGACGCGCCAATAACTGACCGCGCAACTCTGATAGACACCCTTGGTTTGACGCCTGCTCAACCAAAGGCGCGGGCTCAGAAAACACCAAAGGATTTGATCCGTCAAGATGCCCCACAACCTCAGCCAGCGTTCGCGCGCCCAATACAACCAAACCGGGAACGCGAGCAGCCTCAATCGCATCCTCCATCGGCAATACAAGAGTCGCTGCAGGCGAGGATCGCGCCACAGACAAGGCGATCGCAAGGGCTCCCTTTGTCGAAACGAGCGCTCCCGTCAAGGAAAGCTCGCCCGCCAACACTAGATTCGCTAGCAACGGTGAGCGCTTTAATGTGGCCTCATCTTGCGTGCGCTCAAGGATGGACACTTGACCCGACACTAACAGGACACCAATTGCAATCGGTAAGTCAAAGCGACCGGACTCCTTTGGAAGATCAGCGGGCGATAAGTTGACGGTCAAACGTCCCAAAGGAAAGTCGTAACCACTACTCTGCAGCGCTGCGCGAACCCGCTCACGACTTTCACGAACCTCCGCGTCCGCAAGACCCACAATACCAAAGCTAGGCAGGCCCCGAGCCAAGTGAACTTCAACGCGAACGGTTGGCGCATCCAGACCGATCAAAGAACGGCTCAACAAAACAGCAAGAGACATGTTTTCACCCAAAACCGCAAAGTATGCGGGGCGAAATGTCTCTTGATTAAGGGTTGAGCTAAATCAGTCCACCCCAACACGCCGCATTAGGCTACGGAGACTTCTCAAGCGTCGCGACACGCGTTTCGAGTGCATGAAGCTGTTGCTCTAGCGACTCAATCCGAACCTGTGCCCGACTCAGTAAGTCAGCCTGCACCTCGAAGTCCTCGCGCGTCACAAGATCCATTCGCGTAAAAGCCTGTCCGATAAAAGCTTTGACGTTGCGTTCTAAATCGGCCGCAGGACTCTTTGCGATGAGCTCCGAGACGTTCTTTTGAAACTCTTCAAACCATGCAGTGGATTTCATCTTTAGCTTCTCCTGTTTCTCGTCACTCTATTTTAAAGGCAGGGGTCTTTAATCAGAAACAGCATCAACAGAGTCGCACCAAAATAGTGCGCAACTCAAAAAATAGCACCAATTTAGATCTTCGGTCCGGCTAAACCGTGCATTCCTAGAGCTCACGACACCTCAAACAAGCCTGAGCTCTCTAAAAATACGGATAGGTCGCTCAAAAAAGCTGGCACGCCTTTTGCTTGTAGCGTGTCACACCCCTTTTTAACGAGGAATCACACATGAAGCTCATTATTGCCATTATTAAGCCCTTCAAGCTTGACGAGGTGAGAGTTGCCCTCTCGGCGCTTGGCGTTCAGGGCCTCACTGTCACGGAAGTCAAAGGCTTTGGACGACAAAAGGGACATACAGAACTGTATCGAGGCGCCGAGTATGCCGTCGATTTTTTACCCAAGTTGCGAGTTGAAGCCGCCGTCGCCGACCAGCTTGTTGATCAGGCGATCGACGCCATCGAACAAGCCGCCCGCACAGGAAAAATCGGCGATGGAAAAATATTTATCGCCCCTCTTGAGCAAGCGATCAGAATCCGTACCGGCGAAACCGGCGAAGCTGCACTCTAATTTTTTGAATCAATGGAGCATTAAAAATGGATAAAGCCGATATCGCATGGGTAGGCGTGTCAACCCTCTTGGTTCTACTCATGGTAGTACCTGGTCTAGCCTTGTTTTATGGTGGTCTGGTTCGCTCAAAAAACGTTCTTTCGGTATTGATGCAAGTCACTTGCTCTTTTTCAGTCGCCGTATTGCTTTGGTTCGCTTATGGCTATTCGCTGACCTTCACTGAGGGCAATGCGTTTGTGGGTGGTTTTTCGCGCTCATTCTTCAGTGATATGTTCAACCCTGCTGACGGAAAGTACTCGATGACAGGCTCAATTCCTGAGTTCTTGTACGCGGCATTCCAGGCAACCTTCGCTGGCATCACTTGCGCACTGATCGTGGGCGCCTTTGCTGAACGCGCCCGCTTCTCAGCGGTTTTAGTCTTCACGGTGTTGTGGTTTACCTTCGCCTACATTCCCGTCGCACACATGATCTGGTTTGCCGGAGATGGAACCAAAGGTTTGCTTGCTGCTAAAGGCGCTTTGGATTTTGCCGGTGGCACAGTTGTTCACATTAACGCAGGAATTGCGGCCTTGGTGGGTGCATACGTTGTTGGCAAGCGTCTCGGCTATGGCAAAGAAGCCATGCAACCGCACAATCTTCCCATGACCATGATGGGTGCTTCTTTACTATGGGTTGGCTGGTTTGGCTTCAATGCGGGCTCATCCCTTGCCGCCAACGAAGTTGCCGCTCTTGCCTTATTCAACACACTCATCGCCACGGTCGGCGCGATCATGGCTTGGGTCTTTACTGAGTGGGCGATCAAGGGCCGTCCTTCGATGTTAGGCGCGGCCTCCGGAGCGATCGCTGGTCTCGTTGGCGTCACTCCAGCTGCTGGCTTGGTCGGCCCTATCGGAGCACTCGTCATTGGCGTTGCTGCTGGTGTGATCTGCGTCTGGGGAGTCAATGGTCTCAAGCGCATGATGGGCGCGGACGACTCGCTTGATGTGTTTGGCATCCACGGTATCGGCGGTATCATCGGTGGCATTCTTGTGGGTATCTTTAACGCGAAAGCCCTCGGCGGTCCCGGACTCGACTCCACCAGTTTGATTGGCGGACAGTTGCTGGTTCAACTTGAAGGCATCGTGATTACGATTATTTGGTCTGGGGTCGTAGCATTCCTTGCTTTTAAAATCGCCGATATGATGTGTGGTCTGCGCGTCAGTGAGGACATGGAACGTGAAGGACTCGATATTTCGACCCATGGTGAGTCTGCATATCATCGCTAACCAACGAATCTGTCATTTTTTGCAACGAGCGATGCTTTAGCAAGCATCGTTTAAATGAAAATAACTAGCCGGCTGTGTGTTCATGCGCAGCCGGCTATTTTATGTGCAGCATAAAACTATTGCAGTGCTGAGAGATCAATCGTGCTGTGTCGATTGAGTACAGTTGCGACTTGTTGACGCAACGCATTTGAATGCCCTTGCCTAATTTCACGCTTGACATCCAAGAGCTGCTGCGGATGCATCGAAAAATGAGTCAGGCCTAATCCAAGTAACAAGCGCGTCAGCTTGGGGTCGCCCGCCATCTCACCACAAACGGCGACAGGAATACCTGCGCGCAGACCAGCGTTAATCGTATTGGCAATCAACTTAAGGACTGCTGGATGAAGCGGGTCATAAAGCGCAGCGACCTCGTTGTCGGCACGGTCGATTGCCAACGTGTACTGAATCAGATCGTTTGTTCCGATAGAAAGAAAATCTAAAGCATCGGCGAAAGGATCAATCGCGATCGCCGTTGCCGGAATTTCAACCATGCAGCCGATTTGAATATTGTCTGAATACGCTTGACTACGCGCATCGAGCTCACGCTTGGCAGACTCGATGGCGGCCTTGGCTGCCAATACCTCATGCATATGCGCAACCATGGGAATCAAAATACGCACGCAGCCATGGACGGAAGACCGCAGAATCGCTCTAAGCTGTGTCGCAAATAGCTCAGGGTGTGCAAGACAATACCGAATCGCCCGCAGTCCAAGCGCGGGATTCGTCGCCACGGTGGCTTCACCATCTAATGCTTTGTCGGCCCCGACATCAAGCGTACGAATCGTGACGGGACGATTCTGCATCGCTTTGATAACAGAGGAGTATGCAAGGTATTGCTCCTCTTCGCTTGGCAGTTCAGGCCGCCCGATAAACAAAAACTCACTTCTGAACAAACCAATGCCAGAGGCACCATTTGCCAAGGCCAAATCCACTTCGTCCGGGAGTTCTATATTTGCCTCGAGGGAAATTGAAATGCCATCGAGCGTCTCTGCAGGGACGTCTTTAAGCGCGGACAGCGTTACGCGATCCCCTGAATATTGTTCTTGCAGTAATTTGTATTGTTCGAGTGCCAAAGGTGAAGGATTCACAATCAAGGCGCCATGAATACCATCGACAATCACCACATCGCCGTCGCGAAGCAGACTCCTCGCATGCCCGAGCGCCACCACAGCGGGAACCGACATGCTGCGCGCAACAATCGCGGTGTGTGAAGTCGCGCCTCCAAGATCAGTCGCAAAACCAGCAAAACGTCCGCCACGCAAACGGATCATGTCCGCGGGGGAAATATCATGGGCAATGACAATCAAAGGCTCGTCGGTATCGCCAGCGAGATCCAACGCACTGAGGGCTCTAGAGCCCGCTAAAACATGTAATACGCGCTCGATCACATGCCGAACATCGGCGCCTCGCTCACGCAAATACTCATCTTCCATTGCTGCGAACTGCTCACCGAGCACTTGACCTTGAGTTGTCAGAGCCCATTCAGCGTTGTAATGTTTGTCTTGAATCAGCGTCAACGTCTCATCTGCAAGAAGCGGATCGGAAAGCAACATACCGTGTACGTTGAGCAAGGCCGCTAACTCTCGCGGCGCATCCTCTGGCAAGGTTTGGGCTAACGCCAACATTTCACGACGGGTTATTTCGAGTGCCTGGCTCAATCGCGCCTGCTCTGCCTCCACAGAAGATGGATGCACGCGATAGTGCTCAACCTCAAGGGCTGCAGCGCCCATGACCAATGCTCGACCAATCGCATACCCGCGCGCGGCGCCCTGCCCGTAGAGACAAACCATGGGTGCCGGACGCATATCATGCGTTTGATTATTCGCCTTCGCCGAATTTATCATCAAACAACTTTTGAATAGCATCAAGCGCGCGATCAGCATCGCTGCCGCTCGCCTCAAGCTTGACGGAGGTGTGAATACCAGCGGCCAGCATCATGACGCCCATAATGCTTTTTGCATTGACACGTCTGGCGCCTTTTGAGATAAAGATTTCACTGCTGAACTGACCAGCAAGTTGGGTCAGCTTGGCGGCAGCACGAGCATGCAAGCCAAGCTTGTTGGACACGACAATATCGAGGTCAGGCATAGCGATATAAAAAGAGACGGGTTAGCTCACGCAGATAGCTTTAGTCTACACGCAACACCGCTTGTGTGGCGCCATGTAGTGCCTTGTCCATTACAATATCCAATGCTGCGCTGCGATAAGTGATTGCTTTGAGCAACATAGAGGGATTGACACCTCCAAGTACGCGGCACGCAACCCCCTGCTCTCGTGCTATGGTAGACGCAGCGACTGCGATGTTGGAAGGAGTCGCTCCAGGCAAGTCAGTGAGCACAAGGACACCCTCTCCTTGATTAGCCGCCAAGAACGCTGCAGCCAGGCGCGGCGATGACTCGGAGGCACAATCAATCGGGTGAATATCGAACACATGAATATCTGGCTCAGTACCCAGAACATGTCTGGCACATGACTCCAAAGCCGATGCGAGCGGCACATGCGCCACGACGAAGATCGCTATCATCGCTTAGCTAACCTGAGCAACCGCTTGTTCGAGAGCTTCGACAAAACGTAACCCGACGTCGAAACCCGTCTGTTCTGTGATTTCCACAAAGCATGTAGGACTCGTCACATTGATTTCAGTGACATAGTCGCCGATCACATCAAGCCCGACCAATAACAAACCGCGCTGAACCAACTGAGGCGCAATTTCTCGCGCAATTTCCCAGTCACGCTCGGAAAGCGGTTGCGCAACACCTCGACCACCAGCCGCCAAATTACCACGCGTCTCGCCAGCGAGAGGAATTCTTGCAAGGCAAAAAGGAACAG
Source organism: Burkholderiaceae bacterium (assembly GCA_030728985.1). GTDB lineage: Bacteria > Pseudomonadota > Gammaproteobacteria > Burkholderiales > Burkholderiaceae_B > Zwartia. Next base: position 6,801 of record JANQYI010000022.1, read on the forward strand.
GTTCGCCACCAATCAATAAAATACGCTTATCACCTTGAGTAATCTCAGGAATGTAACGCTGGGCCATAATCGAACACTGTCCATCGTGGGTCAACGACTCAAGAATGGCGTTTAAATTAGGTTCATTGGGGGAGAGTTTAAAGATACCCGTGCCGCCCATGCCGTCAAGGGGTTTGACGATCACTTCGCGGTGTTCGGCATGAAACGCTTTGATACGCGACATCTCTCGCGTGACCAGGGTCGGCGTTGTGAACTGGGCAAACTCGGTAATCGCAAGCTTTTCCGGATGGTTGCGAATCGCCGCACCACTGTTGAAAATACGCGCGCCTTGCGCTTGCGCGTAGTCAAACATGTGCGTGGTGTAGACATACTCCATATCAAACGGAGGATCCTTGCGCATCAACACGGCAGAAAAGGCCTGCAAGGGCGTATCGGCCGGGCCACCCGACTCAGTCCACCAACTGTGTGCATGCAAGTCAGCACCCGAGACTAAATCAATGGGGGTCGCACGGGCAAGGACTTGACCGTTTTCAATAAACACATTGCCTTGCAAGGCAACGCTGAAGCGATGACCGCGAGCGACAAGCGCTTGCATCATCGCAACAGAACTATCTTTGTAGGCGTTTAAATCCGGCAGCGGATCTAGAACAAACAGTACGTGCATGACTTAAGCAACTGCTTCTTTGGTGGGAGTCTTCTTACGCGGAGAGAGAACCATCACCATTTGACGACCTTCAAGTTTGGGCATGGCTTCGACAACAGCCATCTCGGTCAAGTCATCACGCACACGCTCAAGGACGCGCATGCCGAGTTCCTGATGCGCCATTTCACGACCACGGAAACGCAGCGTGACTTTGGCTTTATCACCTTCGTCGAGAAAACGCTTTAGGTTACGAAGCTTGACTTGATAGTCGCCTTCATCGGTCGCAGGACGGAACTTGACCTCTTTGACCTGTATGATTTTTTGTTTGGAACGCGCTTCGGCTAAACGCTTTTGTTCTTGATATTTAAATTTGCCGTAATCCATCAACCGGCAAACAGGTGGATCAGCATTCGGTGCGATCTCAACCAAGTCAATTTCATTTTCTTCGGCCATGCGCACGGCGTCGAATGTTTTAACAATGCCGAGCTGTTCGCCCTCTATTCCTAATAAACGCACCTCGGGAACACGGATTTCACCATTGATGCGATGTGGTTTTTCTGTTGCGATGTTGACAACTCCTAAAAATTAGGCCGACTGCGGCGCAGTCGTACCGGAATTGTGGCGTAACGCCACGTCTTCATTCAGTAGTGTAGCGAATTGTGATGCCGGCATGACACCAAGCTCTACTCCTCCACGTCCACGGACTGCAACAGTGCCTGCCTGGCGCTCTTTTTCGCCAACCACCAGGATGTAAGGGATCTTTTGCAGACTGTGTTCACGGATTTTATAAGTAATTTTTTCACTACGACAATCTGATTCTACTCTAAAGCCTTGTTTTTTCAGGCTTTGTGTGATTTCTGCCGCATAATCAGCCGTATGCTCGGAAATGCAGCACACCACCGCCTGAACAGGTGCGAGCCATGCAGGCATGGCTCCTGCATGATTTTCAATCAACATGCCGATAAAACGCTCGAATGAACCAAGGATCGCACGGTGAAGCATGACAGGCGCACGACGCTGGTCGCTTGCGTCCACGAACTCCGCACCCAAGCGCTGGGGCATTGAGAAATCGACCTGAATCGTCCCGCACTGCCAGTGGCGTCCGATCGCATCTTTGAGCGTGTATTCGATCTTAGGACCGTAAAACGCGCCTTCTCCTGGGGAGACTTCAAAGACACATCCGGTGCGTTTAAGGCTTTCCATCAGAGCCGTTTCTGCTTTATCCCACACCTCATCGCTACCAATACGCTTTTCAGGCCGTGTCGCAACCTTATAGAGCACTTCGGTAAAGCCAAAATCAGAATAGACTTTTTGCAGTAATGACGTAAAGGCGGCACACTCGTCTTGCAACTGATCTTCGGTGCAGAAGATATGACCATCATCCTGGGTAAAGCCACGTACGCGCATCATGCCATGCAAGGAGCCAGAGGGCTCGTTACGGTGACACTGACCAAATTCGCCATAGCGAAGCGGCAAGTCACGATACGAATGCAAGCTCGAATTGAAAATTTGGACGTGTCCTGGGCAGTTCATGGGCTTGAGGCCATAGACACGATTTTCAGACTCTGTGGTAAACATATTTTCGCGATAATTGTCCCAGTGTCCGGTTTTTTTCCAGAGGGAAATATCCAGGATCTGGGGCGCTTTGACCTCCTGATACCCGTTATCGCGATACACAGCCCGCATATATTGCTCGACTTGTTGCCATATCGCCCACCCTTTGGGATGCCAGAAAATCAGGCCTGGTCCCTCTTCTTGAAAATGGAACAAATCAAGGTCACGACCGATTTTTCGGTGGTCACGGCGCTCTGCTTCTTCGAGCATATGCAGATACGCATCCTGGTCTTCTTTGGTCGCCCAGGCTGTACCGTAAATACGCTGCAACATTTCATTGTTGCTGTCGCCACGCCAATAAGCGCCCGCGACCTTCATGAGCTTGAATACTTTTAATTTTCCAGTACTGGGTACGTGAGGACCACGGCAGAGGTCGATAAAGTCCCCCTCACGATAAAGACTAATTGTTTCGTTGCCCGGAATCGCACCGATAATCTCAGCCTTGTAGGTTTCGCCAATCCCCTTGAAAAAGGTGACTGCGTCATCACGCAGCCACTCTTCGCGGGTGACGACTTCATCCCTTTTGGCGAGCTCGGCCATTTTCTTTTCAATGGCGACCAAGTCCTCTGGGGTAAAAGGACGCTTGTAGGAAAAGTCATAGTAAAAGCCGTTGTCAATGACAGGACCGATTGTGACCTGCGCCTCTGGGAACAGAGACTTGACCGCGTAAGCTAACAAATGTGCCGTTGAGTGGCGAATCAGATCCAGCCCATCGGCGTCTTTGGCCGTGATAATCGCGAGATGTGTATCGTTTTCGATGCGATGCGTGGTGTCGACCAAGCGGCTTTCGCCCGTATTTGTCACGCGACCACCCAGGGCGGCACGCGCAAGCCCTGCACCAATCGACTGAGCAACTTCAGCAACCGTGACCGGACCGGGGTATTGACGCTGCGACCCGTCGGGGAGCGTAATTGAGAGCATCTGCACTAATCCTGTAACGAAACGACAAATCGTAAATTCTACCATTTCAACCATCAGGCATCAGGCATTAGCCTGAGTGGGCTGCCATTATTGACCGGTATGGTTGGCCGCAATGAAATTACCTGGTGGCGTGAAAAACATATACAGATTTGTCTTGGTTTGCTCAGGTGCGCGTGGGTTGGCAAACACAACCCGCCATTCTTTACCTTTCTTTCCATCAATGTAAGCAATAGACGCCTGCTTGACATCAGCCCAACTCTTGTCGAGTTTGCCGCCCTTGACCAGCGCAGCCTTGCGTTGGTTCGCACACTGGATAATCGTTGCCTCCGCGGCAGGTTTGGATCCGTGGAAATGACAACTGTCTCCAGGTCCCGCAGATGACACCAAAGGGGTAAACGTAAAAAGAGAAAAAACAAAAACACTGAGCAATATTTTCATCACGGTTCCATCAGATTGGTTAAAGTGCGTTGCGGCTGTGATCCGTCGTATTTTTAATGTCTAGATCCTCATGCGCATGGCGATGCTCTTCGGTGGGAAATCTAAACTGTTCACCGTTGACATCATGCTGGTACCCATGGAGCTGAACGAAGAGCAAATAGATCCCAGCCAAAATGAGTCCTAAATTTGCTCCGTAGCTAAACCTCGCAAAGTGCTCAGTTTTTCGCCACAAGGAAAGCACGGCCACCATGACTGCCAAGGCGGCGATCTGACCAAACTCGACGCCAAGGTTGAAACTCAAAATTCTCATGATCATCTGGACGGGGTCGTCGCCCAAGGGCAACTGCTGAAGGCGAGTAGACAGACCAAAGCCATGCAACAAGCCAAAGGCAAAAACCATTTTTAGCAAGTTTGGTGATGCCATATTGAAGTGACGCTGAAAGCCACCATTGTTGTCAAAGCCTTTATAAATCACACTCACTGCAATGATCGCGTCAACCAACCAAAAGTTCCATGTGATTTTGAAATAAGTGGCGAACATTAACGTGATGCAATGCCCGATGGTAAACACTGTGACAAACTTCACAATGTCCTTGAAATTACTCAAAAAGAAAACCACTCCGAACAAAAATAAGAGGTGGTCATATCCCGTCAACATATGGCTAGCGCCTAACAATATGTACTGTATATAGCCACCGTCCAACATGCGTTGTTTGTCTTCATCGCTAATGCCGTGCGCCAAAGCAATCAAAGGCATCAAAGCGAGCACAAACAACACAACGCGTTGGGAAGAGATGAATCGCATAGGCTTCCTCTAATAATCTATATACAAAAAAAATCGCATTGAGATATATTAAATCAGTCCCCTTTCAAGAACGTAAAAAACCCGCACTTGGCGGGTTTGATCTATGAAAATGTCCAGCGTAAAAAAGGCTGGTAGGCGGTACTGGAATCGAACCAGCGACCTCCACGATGTCAACGTGGCGCTCTAACCAGCTGAGCTAACCGCCTGCAAAGAGGAAGATTATATCGGTTTTATCGAACGGATGTCAAAACGACTCACGCATCTGCTTTTTTAACTGTAGCGACAAACTCCGCGATACGTTGGGCTGATTTAATCCCTGGCTCTGACTCAACACCGCTACTTACATCGACGGCCCAAGGTCGGATACGACGCAATGGCTCTAACAGAGTTTGCGCATTGAGACCGCCAGATAAAATAAGGGGTGCGCGTTGTGCAGGATCAAGCGCTAATAATCCTGACAACAACGCATGATCAAAAGTATGACCACTCCCACCATAGACAGGCGTATAGCTGTCAAACAACCAAGCGCTTGCCCCGGAAAATTGTCGGCATGACTCGCTCAGACCCTGCGCGGTATCCATCCCCGGCGCGCCCACGCGAAAGGCCTTGATATAAGGAGTCGAAAAGGATGCGCAAAACTCTGGAGACTCTTCGCCGTGAAACTGTAAAAGCGTCGGCCGCATTGTTTCAATCACCTCTTGAACAAACTGCGGCTCAGGATTGACAAAGAGCGCCACAGAACTCACAAAGGCAGGAAGATTTTTTACAAGTTGCGCTGCGTGCTCAGCCGTCACAAAGCGCTTGCTTGACGGGTGAAAAACGAAACCCACGGCATCCGCTCCTGCATCGACCGAGCAAACTAAGTCCTCGTATCGAGTCATTCCACAAATTTTGATTCTCGTACGCATCGCTCTACCCTCTACCGATTCGACTCAAGGAAATCTAAACCTACAACACTCGGGGCTACCACAGGCAATTCATATCCCGGATAAGACACGTCTGTGAGATATAAACCATCTGGCGCAAAGGTAGGTGCACCCTGTGTGCGATCCCGAGCGGCAAGCAGCGTTGAGACATAGTCTACAGTCTCTCGCCCTTGTCCAACCTGAACAAGGGCGCCCAAAATATTTCTTACCATGTGATGCAGAAAGGCATTCGCTTTAATCAGGACAACGATACGTGAACCTTGTTGAGTGATTTCCAACTTATGCAGAGTGCGGACGGGCGATTTGGCTTGACATTGCGAAGATCTAAAACTACTGAAGTCGTGCTCTCCAAGCAAGCAGCGCGAGGCTTGTTGCATGGCGGCGACGTTTAGGGGCTGAAATACCCAACCCGCCCGACCTTGCCACATCGGGTGACGAACGCGGGTATTCAGTATGACATAGGTGTAAGTGCGTGCGATCGCCGAAAAGCGCGCATGAAACTCAAGAGGTACCCGCTGAGCCCATTGCACTGAAATCGAATCCGGCAGATGCGCATTCGTACCTCGCACCCAAGACTCTGGGCTACGAATGACCTGGGTGTCAAGATGAACGATCTGATTGAGCGCGTGGACGCCCGTGTCCGTCCGACCCGCGCATACTGTATTGATTGTGCTGCCAACAAAGGCCCCGAGAGCGCCTTCCAGCGCATCCTGGACCGTTTGTCCGTGCGTTTGCTTTTGCCAACCTTGCCATGAACGACCATCGTAGGCGATACCAAGCGCAATTCGCTGGGGCGCCAGGCCGTTTTCTGAGGAAAATCGTGGCTCCATATCGCAGGTATCCGCCAAGGCAGAACCAGGCAAATCAGACACCTGTTTTAGAGGGCCCGGAAGTCAATGCTGGCTTGTCACTGTCTGACAAATTCAAGTCAATCGACTGAAGTTTTTGATCAAAATCCGATGCGAGCTCGGGGTGATCGCGCGGCTCTTGATCCAACTCATCGACCCGAGCACTTTTGCCTGCGCGCTTTAATAGAAAAGCAATCATTAAGGCAAGCAAGGCTGATACACCCAACACCAGTCCCAAGAGATGGTCAGAGGCGTATTCTTTGACCTTGGCAAGAGCCGTTTTCACCTCGCCAGAGTTTTTAGCCGCAGGCTCCTTTAACGCGCTGTTGGCGGCAGGCGTTGTTGAAGTTGTCCCTGCAGATCCTGGAGTAACCGCCCCTGCTGTCACACCAGGCTTAGCGTCAGCGTTACCTCCCGCAGCAGATGACGCACCGGAAGCACCGGGTTGACCCGCAAGAGCTGAATCAGATGCAGTCGACGGCGCTCCTCCAGCAGATCCTGGTGTTGCTAGTGTTCCTGCCGTCCCTGGTGTACCTGCTGTCCCTGATGTACCTGCTGTACCTGATGTTCCCGCTGTCCCTGATGTTCCCGCTGTCCCT
>JANQYI010000022.1:13694-25244 GCA_030728985.1 Burkholderiaceae bacterium
GGTGTTCCTGGTGTTCCTGGTGTTCCTGGTGTTCCTGGTGTTCCTGGTGTTCCTGGTGTTCCTGAAACCCCTGTAGCTCCGCTTGCGCGTGAAGAGCCGGCTATCGCCTGGCTTTTCTGCAAGGCGGCTTTCAGCTCCTCAATGGTTTTTTGCATAGCCTCCAAGCGAGACTGCGTTTCACGCAACTCATTGGCACTCGCAACAAGAGCATCGGCCATTTGATCAGCAGGACTTGCCGAGTCGAGCTTGACTTGATCGCCCGTTGCCGCCACCGCACTCGGAGGGGAAACTGGGGCAGTCACAGAACCAGACTGGGTAGACACTGTTGCCACAACAGGCACCGCAGCACTCGTCTGCCCGACCCCTCGACGAGACCTGAACGCTTGATCATGCTTGACAAACATGGCGCGCGCATACTTGGCATCAACGGCACGGATCGTCGCAGCATCGGGGATATTGAGCGTTGAACCGGCCCGTAGTAGATTCATATTGTCGCCAATGAACGCTTTCGTATTGGTCTCGTAAATCGCCCACATGACTTGATAAATATCCGCATTCGGCACAGACTTTGTCAAGGCGATCTCGTACAGCGTGTCACCACGTGCCACCCGTACCGTACTGGCTGAGCCTGCAGATGCATCTTGAGCCAACACGAGATAGCTTGATTGGATGGATCTTGCCCCCGAAGCGGTCGACAGTCGAATCAACACATCAATGACAGGTCGATTAACCGCTTGGGTTGATTTCAGGACGACTGTCCGCGAGGACGGATCCAAACCTGGCTCAACCGTCACGGAAAGCGAATCAATCGCGGCGGGCAAAGTCAAACCTGCCTGAGCCCAAGCCGCAGCATCCGCTACGGAGGCTTTCAAGACCTTAAGATCGTCGGCAGTCAGACCACCCAAGGGAATGGATACCTCGAGGGGTGCACCCGGTGCGGAATTCACTCGACCGTGTCCTGGTTGGGCCGCGATCGCCCCCCCCATCAACGAGCAGAGAGAGACCCCAATGCTTAGCAACAAAGGCGTAGCGGTTCGTTTGACAACGTTACCGCAAAATTTCAAATGCTTTGCCATGGTCAGATTTCCTTTTTTTTAGAGCTCACCGAGTGTAATGCGCAACATGCGTCGCAAAGGCTCTGCAGCCCCCCACAACAACTGATCGCCAATTGTGAACGCACCAAGATACTCGGGACCCATTGAAAGTTTTCTCATGCGTCCAACGGGAATATCAAGGGTTCCCGTCACGGCGACAGGCGACAAAGCGCGCAAGGTATCTTCTTTGGTGTTGGGCACAAACTTAGCCCAGGCCGTGCCCTGAGCAATAATATCGGCCACCTCATCCATCGGAATATCACGCTTGAGTTTGATAGTGACCGCCTGGCTGTGACAGCGCATCGCGCCTATTCGGACACACAGTCCGTCGATCGGGATCGAGGGCGAACCAAAGCCTTCGCCGCGGCTTAGCATTTTGTTTGTTTCAGCCTCGCCTTTCCATTCTTCGCGAGACATACCGTTACCAAGATCCTTGTCAATCCAAGGAATCAAATTGCCGGCGAGAGGGATACCAAAATGCTCAGTAGGTAATTGTCCGGATTGTTGCGCAGCAAGAACTTTACGGTCAATCTCCAAAATCGCCGAAGCAGGATCCGCAAGCTCAGCGCTCACCACCGCATTCAGCAAACCAAATTGTGTCAGCAACTCTCGCATGTGTTGCGCCCCACCACCCGAGGCCGCCTGATAAGTCATGCTGGTCATCCATTCGATCAAATCATGTTTGAACAAACCAGCCAATCCCATCATCATGCAACTGACTGTGCAGTTACCACCAATGTAGTCGCGCACACCGCGTTGTAGTGCCGCGTCAATCACATCACGATTGACGGGATCCAACACAATGATGGCATCGCTTTTCATGCGCAGCGTGCTGGCCGCATCAATCCAAATGCCTGACCAACCCGCCGCACGAAGCTTTGGATACACCTCGCTGGTGTAGTCACCACCCTGAGCCGTCACAATGATGGGCAGTTTTTTAAGGGCGTCGATGTCGAACGCATTTTGCAGTGCAGTGGAACCCGCCCATTCGGGCGCATGTCCACCAGCATTGCTGGTAGAGAAAAATACGGGGTCGATCAGACCAAAGTCACCCTCATCGCGCATACGCTGCATCAGCACGGAGCCAACCATGCCGCGCCACCCCACTAACCCGACCAACTTTTTCATTTCAAAAAAACCACAAAAAGTAAAAGATATAAATCATTTTAGCCCAGTGACTTAGAAAAATAAGGCAACCGGGCTAAGTCACGGCTAAGTCACCTCAAGCCAAGGCCTTGAGTACGGCATCACCCATGGCGGCTGTGCCAACCTTGATGGTACCCGGCTCATAAATATCCGCGGTTCGCAGACCTTGCTGCAAGACTTTTTGCACAGCTTGCTCAATGCGGTCGGCAAGCGCAGCACTATCCAGCGAGTAACGCAACATCATGGCAGCGGACAATATGGTCGCGAGCGGGTTGGCGATACCCTGACCAGCGATATCAGGCGCGGACCCATGGCTAGGCTCGTAGAGGCCCTGACCGGAGGCGTTGAGTGAAGCCGATGGCAGCATGCCGATCGATCCCGTCAACATGGCAGCCTCGTCGGACAAAATATCACCGAACAAATTGCCAGTGACGATCACATCGAACTCACGCGGTGAACGCACGAGCTGCATAGCCGCATTGTCGACATACATATGGGTCAAGGCGACGTCAGGGTAGTCTTTAGCGACCTCGATGACCACATCACGCCAAAGTTGCGACGTCTCAAGCACATTGGCTTTGTCGACACTACACAACTTGCCTTTGCGCTTTTGGGCGGCTTGAAAACCGATGTGCGCGATGCGGCGAATCTCTGGTTCGGCATAACGCATTGTGTCAAAACCCTCACGGGATCCCGCATAAGGACCATCCGTCGCCGTACGAATACCGCGTGGCGTACCAAAATAAATATCGCCTGTCAGCTCACGCAGAATCAAAATATCTAAGCCCGATACGATTTCTGGCTTGAGTGAAGAGGCATTCGCCAGCTCTGGATACAAAATAGCAGGACGCAAGTTTGCGAATAAACCGAGCGCTTTGCGCAAGCCCAAGATGGCCTGCTCTGGGCGGTGCTCACGCGGCAACTTATCGTACTTCCAGTCTCCGACCGCCCCAAACAAAATAGCGTTGGACTCTTGGGCGAGCTTTAAGGTCGCGGGCGGTAAAGGATGACCATGCAAATCATAAGCCGTCCCGCCCACAGGCGCCTGATTGATTTCAAGCGAGGGAGCGACTGCGCGCAAAACACGAACAGCCTGTTCGATAATCTCAGAACCAATGCCATCTCCGGGCAAAACCGCAATTTTCTTTGTCATGTTTGACTCATCTAAAAAATAATGGGCCGGCGAACCGGCCCGATCTACAGGTCGTATTTATCGCGCGGCGATTGGCACGACGTCCAACCAAGGATGGCGGGCTAGTCGCTCACTTTCAAAGTGACGAATCTTGTCTGCTTGACGCAAGGTCAAACCAATCTCATCCAAGCCGTTCAATAAGCAATACTTTCGATGTGCCGTAATATCAAAACCCATGGCGCGACCGTCTGGTGCGATCACTACTTGCTTTTCGAGGTCGATCGTAAGCTTGTAGCCGACAAAGCCACGCACTTCATCAAACAAACGGGCAACCTCAAGCTCAGTCAGCACGATGGGTAAAAAACCCGTCTTGTAACTATTGTTAAAAAAGATGTCTGCAAAGGATGGCGCGATCACCGCACGGAATCCATACTGGGCAAGCGCCCATGGTGCGTGCTCACGGCTCGAACCACAACCAAAGTTCTTACGACCCAACAAGATCGAGGCATCTTTGTAGCGGGAGTGATTAAGAATAAATTCAGGATTCAACGGCCGCTTGGAGTTATCCATGCCTGGCTCGCCATGATCCAGATAGCGCAACTCATCAAAGAGGTTCGGACCAAAGCCTGAACGCTTGATGGACTTGAGAAACTGCTTTGGGATAATCAGATCCGTATCGACGTTTTCGCGATCGAGTGGAGCGACCAATCCTTGGTGTGTTGTAAATGCGTCCATGTCTGTTTACCGGAAGTTACGTACGTCGACGAAATGGCCAGCAATCGCAGCAGCCGCTGCCATCGCTGGGCTCACGAGATGGGTTCTGCCGCCCTGCCCTTGACGGCCTTCAAAGTTTCGATTTGAAGTCGAGGCACAACGCTCGCCAGGCTCGAGACGGTCAGCGTTCATCGCCAAACACATCGAACAGCCTGGCTCGCGCCATTCAAAACCCGCCTCAATAAAGATCTTGTCGAGTCCTTCGCGTTCAGCTTGGGCTTTGACCAACCCGGAACCCGCAACAACCATGGCCTGACGGACATTGGCGGCCACACGCTTGCCACGCGCCACGGCAGCTGCCGAACGTAAGTCTTCGATGCGGGAATTAGTGCAGGAACCAATAAACACGCGGTCAATTTTGATGTCTTCGATCGCGGTATTGGGCTTAAGACCCATGTACTCCAGGGCACGTTCCATGCCGCTGCGACGGATTTCATCCTTTTCGCGCTCAGGATCCGGCACACGACCTGTCACAGGCAGGACCATCTCGGGCGAAGTGCCCCAGGTGACTTGCGGCACGATCTGACGCGCATCGATGTCTACGACTCGATCAAAATGCGCGCCCTCGTCGGTATGCAAAGTTTTCCAGTAGGTCACTGCCTGATCCCAAAGAGCGCCGCTCGGAGCAAAAGGACGACCCACAAAATAATCGATGGTTTTTTGATCAACAGCCACCATGCCAGAGCGGGCACCGGCCTCGATCGACATATTGCACAAAGTCATGCGGCCTTCGATGGACAAATCGCGAATCGCACTACCAGCGAACTCAATGGCATGCGCTGTACCACCCGCAGTACCAATCACGCCGATGACGTGCAAAATAATGTCTTTGGCAGTACAGCCAGCAGGTAACGTACCCTCGACCCGCACCAACATGTTTTTATTTTTCTTGGCCTGCAGGGTTTGCGTGGCCATCACGTGCTCGACTTCAGATGTGCCAATACCGAACGCCAAGGCACCCACGGCACCATGGGTACTGGTGTGCGAGTCACCACAGACGACCGTCATGCCAGGCAGGGTCGCGCCTTGCTCAGGGCCAATCACGTGAACGATCCCCTGACGCAGGTCATTCATTTTGAACTCAATCACCTGATGCTTTTCGCAGTTGGCATCGAGCGTATCGACTTGGAGCTTTGAAATGGGGTCCGAAATACCTTGAGCGCGATCCACCGTCGGTACATTGTGGTCGGCCACAGCCAAGTTAGCATTGAGGCGCCAGAGCTTACGACCGGCTAGATCAAGCCCTTCGAAGGCCTGAGGACTGGTCACCTCATGTAAAAGATGACGGTCGATATATAAAATAGCGGTGCCATCTGATTCTTCGTGAACCACATGCGCATCCCATAGCTTGTCGTATAAAGTTTTTTTCATGACGCTGTCTCTGCCACATTTGTTGGATAAGTTTTGTTCTTGATTATGCCATAGGAGGCAGGAGGATTAGTCTCTGCCAGACATATCCCCACACTGGGCGCGATGACGTAACGCATGGTCCGCCAAAATAATCGCCAATAGGGATTCTGCGATAGGTGTGGCGCGAATACCGACACAAGGGTCATGGCGTCCCAAGGTCTGAACCGAAACGGGGTTGCCGGCACGGTCGATCGAACGCCGTTCTACCCTAATGCTTGAGGTCGGCTTGATCGCTAAACTCACCGTGATGGGCTGACCGGTTGAAATACCCCCCAACACGCCGCCCGCGTTATTGGTCAAAAACCCCTCAGGGGTGATTTCATCGCCGTGCTCGGAGCCCCGCTGGACAATACTGTGGAAGCCAGCACCGATCTCTACCCCTTTTACCGCATTCAAACCCATCATGGCATGCGCAATATCGGCATCGAGACGGTCATAGATCGGCTCACCCCAACCCGCAGGCAAGCCCTCGGCAACCACTTCGATTCGGGCGCCAGCCGAATCCCCATCCTTGCGCAGCTGGTCCATGTAGGCCTCAAGCTCGGCGACAACATCTGGATTGGCGGAGTAAAAAGGATTGTGAGGCACGTGCTCCCAACTCTTGAAGGGCATGGCGATCGTCCCAAGCTGGCTCATATAGCCGCGCACCTTAACCCCATAGTGCTCTGCGAGCCATTTTTTAGCAATGGCGCCCGCAGCGACCGTTGGGGCCGTCAGTCGCGCAGACGAACGACCACCGCCGCGCGGATCGCGGACACCGTACTTTTTAAAATACGCATAATCGGCGTGACCCGGGCGAAAAGTATCTGCGATCGCGCTGTAGTCTTTGCTGCGGGCATCAACGTTTCGGATCAGCAACGCGATCGGCGTTCCGGTGGTTTTACCCTCGAAGATCCCAGACAAAATTTCGACCTGGTCGGCTTCCTGACGCTGCGTCACATGGCGCGAGGTTCCAGGCCGACGACGGTCAAGCTCCTGCTGAATGTCCTCAACGGCCAGGGTCAGTCCGGGTGGGCACCCGTCCACCACACAGCCAATCGCAGGGCCGTGTGACTCACCAAAATTGGTGACGCAAAATAATGTACCTAAAGTGTTGCCAGACATGGGAAGCGAACCGTCAAAGTTGAGCGCGATCAAAGAAAGTCGCGCGGCAAAGCCACATTATTGCATCAGGAAGAGCAACTCACCTCAATTTTGCTCGCCCAGTGCGGCGGCAGCGCCGCATACCGCTCCATCCCCGCTCTCGCCGAAAACGGGGCTGCCAGCAGATCCATCATGTTTTCTAACTCGGAGAAATCACCGCGTTGCGTGGCTTCGATCACCTGTTGAGCGAGATAATTACGCAAAACGTAAAGCGGATTCACCGCAAGCATGTCCGAAACGCGCTGTTGCCAGGGTGTTGACTCGAGTGCCACTCTGTCGCGATATCGGATCAACCAAGCCCCAGCGGCCTCTCGATCTACAAAGAGATCAATAAAAGGCTTAAGAGATCCCGAACCATCACCCACTGTACCGCCTAAATCAAGGGCCAATTGACCGGGGGTCGCCTCGGTCAAGCCAGGGGCAAACGCAAGCTGGCGAAACGTCATTGAAAAGTCCGCATGACTCGCCTGCATCACACTCCACAGGTCATCGATCAGCACTTCATCCCCAGCTTGCCAGGTCTTGAGTCCTAACTTTTTACTCATATAGGACTGCATGGCATTAAGAAAGGTCGGCTCAAAGGCATCCAAAGCATTTCTTAATGCCTCAGCATCCGGCACAATGGAAAACAGGCTATTGGCCAACTGATAGAGATTCCAGTGGGCGACCGCCGGTTGAGCATGCCAGGCATAGCGACCATTTGTATCCGTATGGTTACAGATGTGACGCGCATCAAAACCATCCATAAAACCATAGGGTCCATAGTCAAGCGTTAGCCCCAGGATCGACATATTGTCCGTATTCATGACACCGTGGCAGAAGCCAACCACTTGCCAGTTCGCCATCAGCAGCGCCGTACGACGGACGACCGCTTCCAAAAACCTGACGTATCGCGCCTCAGGGGACTCTGTGACGCCCGCTGCGACACTGAGACACTCCGGATAGAAACGCTCGATCACATAATCCGCTAATTGACGAACCAAATCAGGCCGTTTACGAGAAGCCCAGTGTTCGAAAGAACCAAAACGCACAAAACTAGGCGCCACCCTGGCGACAATTGCTGCAGTCTCTACGGTCTCGCGCATCACTGGATCGTCCGCAGAAACCAGTGACAAAGCTCTTGTCGTGGGAATCCCCAAACCAACCATCGCCTGACTCGCGAGGTACTCGCGCACAGAGGAGCGCAAGACAGCACGCCCATCACCCATTCTGGAATAAGGGGTCATCCCGGCGCCTTTGAGCTGCACCTCCCAGTTTCCCTGGGGGCCGACGATTTCGCCGAGCAAATGCGCTCGCCCATCTCCAAGCTGACCTGCCCACACGCCAAACTGATGCCCACTGTAAACAGTCGCGAGCGTATCACCGCCTGGCAAGGGCGCTGAGCCACTCACGACGGCTAAAAATTCGGGCGTACTCAGCGCCTGAGGACTCAGGCCCAAAAGCGCACCTACCGCGTGATCGGCATGCACAAGTCTAGGATTGTTCAACGGGGTGGTTGCAAGCCTTGTATAAAACTCCAAACCCAGCGCGGCAAAACTGTTATACGTGTTCACTTTCATGCTTGATCCAACTTCCGGTCTGTCGTGGGGGCTTGAACCTGCTGCGCCGACCTCTCGTCGGCCTCGGCCTGGACTTTGAGCAGCTTGGCATAACGCTTGGCCGGCCTGACATAAAACAAAGCGGCAAAGAAAAAAACCGAAGAAAGAACGATCTCCAACCATGCCATCAAGATCGAGGGGCCCGGCGGATCGGACATCGCCCTGACCACGCCTTCCATGAGGTACACCAGAACGAGCATGGAGGACCATTGAATCGTATAGAGACTACCCTTGGAAACACCCCGAATCGCAAACGCAAGAGGTAAAGCCTTGAGAAAGAGTAACGTGCCCCCCGGCCGCAAAGGCGCAAGCCAAATTTCCCACAGTAAGCACAGAATGAATAAGGCGACCAAAGACACCAACGCGGTGCGCTGCAAGGCAACATTGAGCGTGGGTGGAGGGGCAATTTGAGGTGATTCACTGATCTTCATACTGCTATTATCGCTCGGGTAAGAGGCAAACATCATGTGAACCCCTGCTTGCTTGTCAACTGTGCAAGGAGCTTTATTTTTAGTGAATACGCAACCACCCGCCTCAAGCAGTTTCAAACAGCGGCTATCCGCTTGGCGGCAGGTCTTATTGTCGAGCGCGAAACGTCTCGGTCAGGTCGACGCCTTTGACTTGGCCGGCAGTCTTACTTTCACAACCGTGCTGGCGATTGTCCCCCTTTTGGCTGTGGCGCTTGCGCTATTTACCGCCTTTCCTCAATTTCATGACTTCAGTGATGCCCTGCAGGCTTATTTGACCAACAGTCTGATGCCGCCTCTCATTTCTGAAAATGTCATGTCCTACCTGAACGACTTTGCACAACAGGCCAGTCGCCTCACCACGATCGGAGGCGGTTTTTTGGTGATGACGGTCCTCCTGTTGATTTTATCGGTTGACAAGACGCTCAATGAAATCTGGCGTGTCAGCAAACCACGCGGAATCGGTCAAAGACTGTTGGTCTATTGGGCACTCCTCACCTTGGGTCCCCTGCTGACGGGTGCGAGCCTTTGGGCTACCGCTCTCGTCGCCCGCGAGTCCTTTGGGGTGATGTCTCATCTTCCTGTTTTATTGGAATTCACACTGCAAATCTCGCCTTTTTTTGTAAGCGCAGCTGGATTTGCGGCGCTCTTTATGATCGTTCCCAATACCAGGGTGGCCCCTCGCGACGCCATCATAGGTGGATTTTTGGTGGCGATCTTGCTGGAAATCATGAAACTTGGATTTGCCTTTTATGTCTCGCAAGTCTCCACCTACACAACAATTTATGGCGCTTTTGCAGCGCTCCCCGTATTTTTAATCTGGATCTATCTTTCTTGGCTCAGTGTCCTGTTTGGAGCGATTGTCGCAGCCAACCTTCCTTATTTACGCCAAGTTCGAGCAAGCGGCTTCGCTCGACCACGCCATCCCTTGAATGACGCGTTAGCTGCCCTGCGTTTACTGGATCAATCGCGGACGCACAAAGCACCGGGTCTCAGTGTCAGGGCCATGGCAGAGACCCTAGAACTGACCGAAGATCAAATCGACAAAATCTTGGCATCACTTCAAGAGATAGGCTGGGTCGCCCAGGCGCAAGTCCGAAAACGCGAGGTTTGGGTATTAGTCTGCAACCCCAGCTCGACGAGCATGGCACCACTCATAAAAAAACTGCTGATCGATCGCTCTAGTCTGAGGCTCGATGAGCAACCTCCTCTCCAGCTGGCGCTCGTCCACTACCTTCAGGACAAGCAAGACTCAAGCTTGGAGGATGTGCTGCTGCACAATGACAACACTGACCCCCTGATCGTACAATCCAGCAAAAGCAGCACAAAGGAGACGCATCATGCTACAGGTCAGTGAAATTCTGCGGGTGAAGGGCAATACTCTTTTCACCGCATCACCCGACACCTCTGTTATTCAAGCGCTCGAGACAATGAGCGAGCATGATATCGGTTCACTGGTCATTATGGATCGCGGTCATTTGGCAGGGATGCTGACGTTTCGCGAAATCATTCGACATGTCAATGAGAATCATGGCGCCGTGGGATCCACACCCATTCGCAGCATTATGGATGCTAAACCCGTCAGCGTCTCTCCGGACACGGAGGCCGTCGAAGTGCAGCGAATGATGCTCGAAAATCACTCTCGCTACATTCCTGTGATGGATGGCACTATCCTGATGGGTGTCATTTCCTTTTACGATATGGCCCAAGCTATCGTTGCGGCTCAAAAATTTGAAAATTCGATGCTAAAAGCCTATATCCGAGATTGGCCCGACGAAGAAAAGCCAGCGCCTAAAGGCTGAAGCCAAGTTTCTACTTCAAGCGACAAAAGAATTCAGGGGTTCGAAACCACCGATCTCGGACCAGGCGCGCCGAATCAGCATTGCATCATTTGTCTTGAGTAGTTTTGAATCGGAAAGGATTCGGCGCCACAACCTTGAGCGGGGCCTCCCGTTAAACAGGCCCAGCAAGGGCCGAACCACGATCCTCAAAGACGTGCCACGCGCGACCTGCGAGTCGGCGTAATCAACCAGCCGATCAATCAGCACAGACTCTTGAAGCGGCGCCTCCTCTGGCCACAAAGCACAAGACAACGCACTCAACACTCCAGGGTTATGCCAAGGCGCGCGCCCCAACATCACGCCATCGAACGTCTCCAATGCAAGGCTGCAGTCTTGGACACCCGTTAAACCTCCATTGAGCACCACAATGGCATCAGGAAAGTCTGCTTTGAGTCTGGCAGCCTCTGCATAGCGTAACGGCGGCACCTCGCGATTGTCTTTCGGGCTGAGGCCTTTGAGCACCGCATTGCGGGCATGCACCACAAAAACACGACAACCCGCATCGTAAAGCGACCCGACAAAGTCTCTGACAAAACCATAATCATTATTGTCATCAAGGCCTAAGCGGTGTTTAACGGTAATCGGTATGCTGACGGCATCCTGCATCGCTTTGACACAATCGGCCACCAAACCAGGCTCTGCCATCAAGCAAGCACCAAATGAACCTTTTTGAACGCGTTCAGACGGACAGCCGCAATTGAGATTAATTTCGTCATAACCCCATTGTTGTCCCAAACGCGCCGCTCGACTGAGGGCGTCGGGCTCACTACCACCAAGCTGTAAGGCGACAGGATGCTCTTGCTCGTTAAAGTCTAAATGTCTCTCTATGTCCCCATGCGTCAGGGCGCCTGTGGTGATCATTTCCGTATACAGGCGCGCATGCGGCGCGAGAAGGCGATGAAAAAAACGACAGTGACGGTCCGTCACATCGATCATGGGAGCGAC
>JANQYI010000023.1 GCA_030728985.1 Burkholderiaceae bacterium
ATGCCGGGTGGTGTGGCAGGGGCGCAATCAACTATGATTGCCCCCTATGCCGATTACTATCGGGGGCGTCGCGACGCAGTTTTTTGTACATGTCCAAAGCCTTAAGGTTATGATGCATTCATGAATAATCCGCCAGACCCACAACTTGAGTATCTTCGTGTTCCCCCTCACTCCGTCGAGGCGGAGCAGTCGGTTTTGGGCGGACTGCTGCTTGATAACGGGGCGTGGGAGCGGATCACTGATGTCGTTAATGAAAATGATTTTTATCGCTACGATCACAGGCTGATTTGGCAACATATCTCTCGTCTCATCAATTTATCCCGACCTGCGGATGTCGTGACCGTTCATGAATCGATCGCCAGTGTCGGAAAGTCCGAGGAGGTCGGTGGTCTAGGTTATCTGAATGCTCTTGCGCACAATACGCCGTCGGCAGCCAATATTCGACGCTATGCTGAAATCGTTCGCGAACGTTCGATGTTGCGCAAACTGGTGACCGTGGCCGATGAGATTGCCGCAACAGCATTTAATCCTCAAGGTAAAGAAGCGCGGCAGTTACTCGATGAGGCCGAGTCCAAGGTTTTTAAGATTGCTCAAGAGGGCGCGAAAGCGAGCGCAGGCTTTAGAGAAATTCAGCCTTTGCTTTCTGAAGTCGTTGAGCGTATCGATGAACTCTATCACCGCGAAGGCGATACCGATGTCACGGGTGTGCCGACAGGCTTCACTGACCTAGATCGTATGACCTCAGGTTTGCAGGCTGGCGATCTTGTGATTGTGGCGGGGCGACCCTCCATGGGTAAAACCTCACTCGCCATGAACATCGCTGAACACGTCGCCATTGAGCAGGGCCTACCAGTCGCCGTATTTTCAATGGAAATGGGTGCGGTTCAGCTTGCGATGCGCATGCTAGGTTCGGTTGGGATGCTGGATCAGCATCGCATGCGAACGGGAAAGTTGCTCGCGGACGATTGGCCTCGCGTGACACATGCAGTGCAACGCATGCAAGATGCCCAAATGTACATTGACGAGACACCCGCGCTGAGTTCAGTCGAGGTGCGAGCGCGCGCGCGACGTTTGGCAAGGCAGTGCGGCAAGCTCGGGCTGATTGTGATCGACTATTTGCAGTTGATGGGTGCGAGCTCCGCTGGCGAAAATCGGGCAACAGAAATTTCAGAAATTAGTCGCTCTCTAAAGGCGCTTGCCAAAGAGCTCGAGTGCCCCGTGATCGCCTTGTCTCAGCTCAATCGAAGTCTCGAGCAGAGACCGAATAAACGGCCTGTGATGAGCGATCTACGCGAATCTGGCGCGATTGAACAAGATGCTGATTTAATTTTGTTTATTTATCGCGATGAGGTCTACAACCCTGACTCACCCGACAAGGGAACTGCAGAAATTATCATTGGTAAACAACGAAATGGACCAATTGGTTCGGTTCGCTTGACGTTCCAAGGTTCAAGTACGCGGTTCTTGAATTTCGCCAGTGGTGGAGCCAGTTACTAAGAGATCGCAAAAGGGCCCGTGTCAAAAGCCATTAGTTGACTCTCGGGTTGCTCATGGCAACAGCCTGACGATTTTGTACGAGTTGTCTGATTTTGACGGCATCACCGATGCGTGTACCTTTACCATCCGCATTCAAGAGGACAATCGCAGTATCTCGGTTGTTGATGCGCGCCACCATGACCAAACACTGTCCGGCTTCATTGATAAACCCCGTTTTTGAAACTTTGATATCCCAATTCGGGTTAGTCACTAACCTGTTTGTATTGCGAAAAAGGGTTGCGTGTCCGCGCGCCGATATCTCGTGTTGCTGGTTGGTCGTGTAATAACGGATGCTGGGACGCGCCGCGGTCGCCTGCATGAGCTTGACTAAGTCTCTGGGTGTGGCGACATTGCCGCTCGACAAGCCTGTAGGCTCGACGAAGCGACTGTTATTCATGCCTAGTTCGCGTGCTTTATTATTCATCGCCGCCACAAATGCAGGCATCCCGCCAGGATAGTGACGACCCAATGCATTAGCAGCACGATTCTCAGAAGACATCAGGGCAAGGTGCAGCATGTCACCACGTGAAAGCCTTTGGCCAACAGCCAGGCGAGAGCGGCTGAATTTCACGACATCGACGTCGGCTTGGGTGATTTGCAGCATTTCATCCAGAGGTTGTTTGGCGTCGACCACAATCAATGCAGTCATGAGTTTCGTGATCGAGGCGATCGGACGTGCGACTTCATCATTACGAGAAAAAAGCACCGTTTTGCTGCTCAAGTCTTGAACGAACACAACATTCGAACGCAGACCACTAGAAGGGTTCCCTGACTTTTGTTCCGCTTCAGCGCGTTTGGCACTCGCGGCCGTTGCCACTGCCGCGGTCGTCGCGCCTGCGGCAAGTGCTTTTCTTGAGTTGGATGTTGATTTAACGCCGCGCGTGCCTTGAGGCGTGCCAGCAGGAGCCGCTTTTTTCTTCTTGGTGTTGGCGCTCGACTTCGCTTTGGGCTTAGCCTTAGATGCCGTTTTCTTTTTGGCGGTCGATGCGCGATGGGTATTTTTTTTAGCCTGCGCGGGTTTTGATTTTGAGGCCTGTGTGCTCGACGGTTTAGTGCTTTGAGCAAAACTGACGCCGCCAGCAAGGGCCAAGCTCAGGCAAACTAAGCCTGATATCAACGCATTGCGAAAGGGTGAAAAAATAGCTAAACGCATTCCCAACGCCCTTATAAATATAAAATCTATGCAAATTATATACTTAGCTGGGATTGTTAAACTATTTATTTATTAAAAAAGTTCAAACAGAGGGTAAACCCTTGGTTAGCTTCAAGGCGAGCTCGAAGGCCGCGCGTAGGGAGTCCGGGTCTGCAACGCCACGGCCTGCAATATCGAAAGCGGTGCCGTGGTCCACACTCGTTCTGACAAAAGGTAGGCCAACCGTCACATTGACGCCTTCATCGATCCCCAGATATTTGATGGGGATGAGGCCTTGATCGTGATACTGGGCCACACAAATGTCGAATTCACCCTGCCGCGCGCGCATAAAGACGGTATCTCCCGGCCAAGGTCCTGTCGCATCAATACCTTTGGCGCGCGCTAAAGCAACCGCAGGGGCAATGATCTCCAAGTCTTCGCGCCCAAACTTGCCTTGCTCGCCTGCATGGGGGTTCAGTCCGGCGACAGCCACGCGAGGCGAGGGGATGCCCATCCCACGACAGGCTGCTGCAGCCAGCTCAATCGTGCGCAACTCGAGCGCTGTCGTCAAGGTAGGTGAGACTTCGGCGAGTGCGATGTGGATAGTGACCAGCATCACGCGTAGTTGATCGTTGACCAACATCATCGCGACATGGGGCGTCTTGGACCGTTCTGCAAGAATTTCAGTATGCCCGGGAAAATCAATGCCCGCAGCATGCATCGACTCCTTGTTTAAGGGTGCGGTCACAATCGCTCGGACTCGTCCTGCCAATGCGTCGTCAATCGCAACATGAAGCGCTTGCACGGCGGCTTGTCCCGCGCGCGGGTCGACCATGCCCATGGGCAGATCGACAGGCAACGCGGGCGTTATCGCGCGGACAAAAATATAGCCGGGTTGTTGGAAGTTCCCTGAGAGGGGGTCTTCTGGAGCCAGCTCGATCATGTTGAGTGACACCTCAAGCTGCGCGCAAGCGCGTCTTAACGCGCCCGCATCGCCGTAAACAACGCATGGGGCTGGTAGACCTTGGGCATGCAACTTGACAACGATTTCGGGCCCAATGCCAGCGGCATCGCCCACCGTCATCGCGAGCGGTCTCCGGTCGAGGTCGTTCGCAGAGGTATCGGATCGGGCAGGCATACTTACAGCACTTCGCCGGCGTAGTCGGCAAGGCGAGAGCGTTCGCCTCGTTGCAGCGTGATGTGACCCGCATGCGGCCAGCCTTTGAAACGATCCACCACAAAGGTCAGTCCGGAGCTTCCTTCGGTCAAGTAGGGGGTGTCGATCTGGGCGATGTTGCCAAGGCAAACCACTTTAGTGCCAGGGCCCGCGCGGGTGATCAGGGTTTTCATTTGCTTGGGTGTGAGGTTTTGCGCTTCGTCAATGATGAGATATTTGTTCAAGAACGTACGGCCACGCATGAAGTTGAGTGACTTGATCTTGATACGCGAGCGGATTAAGTCCAGGGTACCCGCGCGACCCCAGTCGTGCGTTTGGCCGTTTGCGATCGAGGATCCGCCATCGGTTTCTCCCATCGTCAGCACTTCGAGATTATCTTCAAGCGCTCCCATCCAAGGTTGCATTTTTTCTTCTTCCGTTCCAGGCAAAAAGCCAATGTCTTCACCGACTGGAACGGTCACGCGCGTCATGATGATCTCGGTGTAACGTTTTGTTTCCAGCACCTGCGCCAGGCCCGCAGCGAGCGTTAGGAGTGTTTTGCCCGTGCCCGCTTGACCAAGCAAAGAGACGAAATCACATTCCGGATTCATGAGCAAATTCAATGCGAAATTCTGTTCGCGATTGCGCGCGGTGACGCCCCAGACGTTATTTTTTCCATGCGTAAAGTCACGCAGCGTCGCAAGCACGGCGGTTTTTCCGCTGACTTCGCGCACTTGCGCATACAAAGGCATTGGGCCCTCAAAGTACACGAACTGATTCACCATGAACTGGTGACAAAGCGGACCGGTAATGCGGTAGAACGTCGTGCCGCCTTGTTGCCAGGACTCGACACCTTTGCCGTGTTTATTCCAAAAGTTGTCTGGCAGGGCAAGCATGCCGCTGTAGAGCAAGTCTGAGTCTTCGAGGACCTGATCGTTAAAATAATCCTCAGCCGACAGCGAAAGAGTTCGCGCCTTGAGGCGCATATTGATATCTTTTGAAACGAGAACGACTTCGCGGTCGATAAATTTGTCGTGCAAAGCGCGGACAACCCCCAGAATCTGATTGTCGGCCTTTCCCATCGGTAGGTCTGGCGGGAGCGTGTTGGCGATTGCCGTCGTTTGAAAAAACAAACGTCCGACAGCATCCTTGTGACCGAGCCCGTCCAAGGGCAGACCAAGATCGAGGTCACGGTGCTCGCCGACCAAGGAATCAAGAGAGCGACTGACTTGGCGCGCGTTGCGAGCGACTTCGGTCATGCCCTTTTTTTGATGATCCAACTCCTCGAGTGTCATCATGGGTAAAAAGACATCGTGCTCTTCAAATCTAAAGAGCGAGCTGGGATCGTGCAGCAATACATTGGTGTCGAGTACGAAAAGCTTGCGTAAACCTTGGGTTGGCGAGCCAGAGGGTGAACGGTCTGCCGCGGGCGACTTTGGTGACTTTTGCCGCGCAGGCTTCTCGTTTTTGGATTGGCTTTTGCTTGCTGGCGACAACTCGGAAAGATCAAGCATGATCGATTTCGAAGGTTTTTCCAGACGGGCTGCTTCAGGTGCCAGGGCCGCAGGCGCGCGAGAGGGCTCGGTGATTTCTTCGTAGACCATTTCAGCGACTGCGATGGGTGCCGCTGCCGAAGTGCGGGGTTCGAGCTTGAGATCTGCGACGTCGAGAATAGCGGCAGGGCGTGTGGGCAGCTTTGGCAACGGCATACGAGAGTTCTCCCAGGAGTTGAGCGATGAGTGGATGGACGTAAACGACGGGTTAGGTGAGGCTGCGGGCCGCTTGAAGCACTTCTTGCACGTGTCCGGGAACCTTGAGCCCACGCCAGGCTTGCACGAGCTTGCCGCGTGCATCAATTAAAAAGGTGCTGCGCTCGATGCCGCGCACTTGTTTGCCATACATTTGTTTGAGCTTCATGACGCCGTAGGTGTTGCAGACGGTCTCGTCAGTATCCGCGATGAGAGGAAACGGTAAGGCGAGTTTCTTTGAAAAATTCTCATGGGATTTCAAGGAGTCGCGCGACACGCCGATTACGACACAGCTAATGGCTAAAAACGCATCGTGTAAGTCACGAAAGTCTTGCGTTTCTGTAGTGCAGCCGGGGGTATTGTCTTTTGGATAAAAATAAATAATCACGCCGCGACCCAAACAACGCTCAAGAGAGATCTCTCCGAAAGTGCTTTGCGCTGAAAAGTCTGGTGCGGGCTTGCCGATGAGAACGGTGCTCATTAGAGTTTCTCCGGTAAAAGGGCCGCAATCACTTGTCTGCCTTCGGCCATTAAAATGTTGTAGGTGCGGGCCGCGGCCTCGGTCGTCATGCTTTCGACGCCGACACCCGCCTTGAGCAGAGGGGCGATGATCCTGTGGTCTAGCATTCGCTGGCGCGTGCCGGTTCCGACAAGCAGGACTTCGGGGCGCTGGCCTTCGACTTCTGGTTGGGGTGGTAGATCAGAGTCAAGGAAGGCGAGAGGGTCCACCGGTTTCAGGGTGAGTCCAGCGGCCTGGAGCAATAACGCAGTGGAAATCTCGTCAGGGCTCTGGGCAAGCCACCGATTGACGGGACCTTCTGGTCCAAACGCAATCGCATGGTGAAAGCTGACTTTGTTGATTTCGACGAAACCGTTTCCGTATCCGGTAACAGTGTTGAGTGCCGCATTGGTGTCTGTATGAAGCTTCAATCAATACTCCAACTATTTCAGTCGATGATAGCGCAATCAATCAACCGCTGTGATGACACCTTAAGCCCTCGAGGGATTCAACAAGCCGATTTTCAGCGGGAAAGCCCCCAGCAATGCCTCAGATTTGCGACAAAGGTCCCAATGCGCTAGATTACAGGGTTTTGTTGCACTGCATATAAAGCAAGATTAAGATTTTCTTATACAAGGACTCAGAATGAGGAAGTTCTCTCGCATCGAGCGTTTGCCCCCCTATGTTTTTAATATTACGGCAGAGCTCAAAATGGCGGCGCGTCGACGGGGCGAGGACATCATCGATATGTCGATGGGTAATCCCGATGGCGCGACACCTCCTCACATCGTGGAAAAATTAGTGGAGGCATCAGAGCGCCCAACCACGCATGGTTACTCGGTGTCCAAAGGGATTCCGCGTCTGCGCAAAGCCATCACGGACTGGTATGCGCGGCGTTATCAGGTTCAGTTTGACCCTGATGCCGAGGCCATCGTGACGATCGGCTCCAAAGAGGGCCTCGCACACTTGATGCTGGCGACACTCGATGCAGGCGACACGGTACTGGTGCCCAATCCGAGCTACCCTATCCATATTTACGGGGCTGTGATCGCGGGGGCAAACATCCGCTCCGTGCGGATGACCCCGGGTACGGATTTTTTCGAAGAACTCGAGCGCGCGGTCCGCGAATCCATCCCCAAGCCTAAAATGATGATTCTGGGTTTTCCCAGCAATCCGACCGCACAATGCGTGGATCTCTTGTTCTTCGAGCGCGTGGTTCAACTCGCGCGGGAGCACGACATTATCGTTGTGCACGACCTCGCTTACGCGGATATCTGCTTCGATGGCTATCAGGCGCCATCGATTATGCAAGTGCCTGGTGCGCGCGAGGTGGCGGTCGAGTTTTTTACCATGAGTAAAAGTTACAACATGGCGGGTTGGCGGATTGGCTTCATGGTGGGCAATGCGGAGCTCGTCAATGCCTTGGCACGCATCAAAAGCTATCATGATTATGGAACCTTTACGCCGATTCAGGTTGCCGCGATCGCAGCGCTCGATGGTCCGCAAGATTGCGTCGCTGAGGTCGTGGAGAAATACCAAAATCGACGGGATGTTTTAGTCAAAGGTTTACACGAGGCGGGCTGGATGGTGGACAATCCCAAAGCATCCATGTATATCTGGGCGCGTATCCCCGAGCCCTACCGTGCGGCGGGTTCCCTCGAGTTCGCCAAGCGGATTCTCGGCGAGGCCAAAGTAGCGGTCTCGCCCGGCATTGGTTTTGGTGATTATGGCGACGAGTATGTCCGTTTCGCATTGATAGAAAATGAGCAGCGTACGCGTCAAGCGGTTCGCGGCATCAAAGAAATGTTTCGCAAGGATGGATTGTTGTAATGGAATCAATCAAGGTCGGCTTGTTGGGTTTGGGCGTGGTCGGTGGCGGCACCTGGAAAGTATTGGCGCGCAATGCGGGAGAAATTTCTCGTCGTGCGGGTCGTAACATCGAAGTGACCCGGGTAGCGGTGCGCGATATCGCCAAAGCGCGTGCGTTGCTGGGTGACGCAGTCGATCTAGGTACGGAGCCTTTTGCGGTGGTGCGGGATCCGTCCATTGATATCGTGGTCGAGCTCATTGGTGGCGACACGCTCGCGCGCGAGTTGGTGCTCGAGGCGATCGACCAGGGCAAACATGTGGTGACCGCGAACAAAGCTTTGCTTGCTAAACACGGCACGGAAATCTTTGCCGCAGCCTCTGCGAAAGGCGTGATGGTCGCGTTCGAGGCCGCCGTCGCGGGTGGTATTCCGATCATCAAAGCGATCCGCGAGGGCTTGACGGCGAACCGCATCGAGTGGGTCGCCGGCATTATCAACGGCACCACGAATTTCATCTTGTCTGAGATGCGTTCGCGAGGTTTGCCTTTTGCGACCGTATTAGCCGAGGCCCAAAAGCTTGGTTATGCAGAGGCGGATCCGACTTTTGATATCGAAGGCGTGGATGCCGCGCACAAGCTGACCTTGCTTGCCTCATTAGCGTTTGGTATTCCCGTCCAGTTCGACAAGGCGCATATCGAAGGTATCTCAAGCCTCGCCTCCGAGGACATCAAGCTCGCAGAGCGTTTGGGTTATCGAATCAAGCTGCTGGGTATCACCAAACGTTGCGCCAACGGCATCGAATTACGCGTGCATCCCGCGCTGGTGCCGAGCGCGTCTTTGCTCGCCAATGTCGAAGGCGCGATGAATGCCGTGCTGGTGCGGGGTGATGCCGTGGGTCAAACACTTTATTATGGCAAAGGCGCCGGCGAAGAGCCTACCGCGTCGGCTGTGGTCGCTGACCTAGTCGATGTGACACGTTTGCACACCGCCGATCCTGAGCACCGCGTGCCGCATCTGGCATTCCAGCCAGACGCGATGGCCGACACACCCATTTTATCGATCGAAGAAGTCGTGACCTCTTACTATATGCGCATGACCGTCGCGGACCAGCCAGGCGTGCTGGCGGATATTGCCAAGGTGCTGGCCGAAGCTGACATCTCGATTGGCTCGATGATTCAGCAACCTTCGGACGCGGATGGGAGTGCGGATTTGATTTTTTTGACGCACCATGCGCTTGAAAAAAATATCAATGCTGCGATCGCGCGCATTGAAAGCCTTGAGTTTGTGCGATCCAGCGTGACCCGTTTGAGAGTGGAAAGCTTGTCATGAAATATGTTTCTACGCGCGGAGGCATGTCGCCTTTACCGTTTTCCGATATTTTGCTCGAGGGCTTAGCGCCTGATGGCGGACTTGCTGTACCGGAAAGCACGCCTAAGGTCTCCGCGCAGACACTCGAGTCTTGGCGCGCGTTGCCCTACTATGCCTTGGCGACCGAGGTGTTGTCTTTGTTTGCGACCGATATTGACCGTGACACGTTGGCGACCATGACCGCGGCAGCCTATTGCAAGGCTTCCTTCAAGACAGAAGCGATCGTCCCTGTACAGCCTTTGTATGAGGGACTGTCCTTGCTGAGACTCTCCGAAGGCCCAACGCTCGCTTTTAAAGACATGGCGATGCAATTTCTTGGGCAAGTTTTTCCGCATGTCCTCAAGCAGCGCGGGACGACACTCAATATTCTTGGCGCGACCTCCGGAGATACGGGTTCTGCAGCCGAATACGCGATGCGCGGCAAGGATGCCGTGGCTGTTTTTATGTTGTCGCCGCACGGACGCATGAGTGCGTTCCAACGTGCGCAGATGTATTCGCTCCAGGAGGCCAACATTCACAATATCGCCGTCAATGGGGTGTTTGACGAGGCGCAAGACGTGGTCAAAGCCCTCGCGGGCGACTTGTCTTTTAAATCCAAATATCGGCTTGGTGCGGTCAACTCGATCAACTGGGCGCGCATCGCGGCGCAGATTGTTTATTACTTTCACGGCTGGTTGCGTACGACTTCCGCGCCTGGACAGGAGGTTTCGTTCACGGTGCCCTCGGGCAACTTTGGCAATATCCTGGCAGGACATATCGCACGCTCGATGGGTTTGCCGATTCGTCGCCTGGTCTTGGCCACCAACGAAAACAACGTCCTCGAAGAGTTCTTCCGCACCGGTATTTATCGTCCACGTGGAGCGGTACAAACTTTCGCGACCTCGAGCCCCTCGATGGACATCTCGCGCGCCTCTAATTTCGAACGGTTTGTCTTTGATCTGGTGGGGCGCGATGCCGAGCGCGTCGCCGGACTCTGGGGTGCGTTGTCGCGAGAGGGTTTCTTTGATCTGTCAAACATGAAACCAGAGCTTGAGCGTCGCTATGGTTTTGTGGCGGGATGTAGTTCG
Source organism: Burkholderiaceae bacterium (assembly GCA_030728985.1). Lineage (GTDB taxonomy): Bacteria > Pseudomonadota > Gammaproteobacteria > Burkholderiales > Burkholderiaceae_B > Zwartia. The sequence goes on from JANQYI010000023.1 coordinate 10,315, forward strand.
CATCAGGACCGGCTCAAGACCATTCGTGACGTATACGCCCGCACCGGTCTTTTGATCGATCCGCATACGGCCGATGGCGTCAAGGTTGCGGCGCCTTTCGTCGAACCCGGTATTCCGATGTTAGTGCTCGAGACCGCCTTGCCCGCTAAGTTTTCAGAAGTGATTGAGGAAGCGCTCGGGATACCCGCTGCACCCCCCGCTGGTCTGGAAAATATCGAGTCATTGCCTCAGCGCTTTACCGTGTTGCCCTGCGATGTCGCAAGTATTCGTGCTTACATCACTGAACATGCGAGTCCCCAATAGCATGCAAATGCTGACCTCAGCGCATTTCCTCGCTGTCGCTTTGGGCGCGATCGCGGGGGCATGGTTGAGATGGTTGTTGAGCCTATGGCTCAATCGTCATGCTGATATGTTGCCTTGGGGGACCCTGGCGGCCAATATGCTGGGTGGGTATTTTGTGGGTCTGATGTTGGGCTTGGTCGCGGCGCACCCCGAGTGGCCACATTTTTGGCGCTTATTACTCATTACAGGTTTTCTTGGCGCACTCACGACCTTTTCAACTTTTTCGGCCGAGGTGATCGCCTTGGTCGAAGAGGGGCGTCTAGGCATGGCGGTTTTCTATGCGGGTCTGAGTCTGGCAGGCTCTTTGGCGCTGACGTTTCTTGGCTTACTGACCGCGCACAGTCTAAAGGGCTAGTTGTTGCTGCAAAATATCGGCAGCACGAAGGCCGCTGCGCACTGCCCCCTCAAGCACGGAGGGATACCCCGTGTCCGTCCAATCTCCTGCCAGAGCGATTCTTGGCCAAGGACTTCGATTGGCAGGTCGAGCGAGACCGGGCACCGCATCAAAACAGGCTCTTTTTTCCACAATCAGCCGTTGGTGTTTGACTGCCGGCATTGGAGGGGCGTCTTTTGCGCGCTTTGCGCATTGCTCGCGGATTTGGGTCGCGATGGCGTCGACAAAGCTCGTTCTGTCATGTTTTAAAAAATCGGCCGCATCGCTGATGACAACCGTCAACTGCCTTGAATGCGCCGCGCGCCTGAACACCCACTGTCCCACATGCCCCCGAGGCATATCCTCATCGAGCATCAACATGCTTTGCGGTAACAGCCAGTCCGCCTCAAGCTCCAAAGTGAGCGTGGCGATGGAACGATACGCAAAGCCCCGGAGCAAACGCAGCAGCGCTGCTTCGGACTGTTCTTGCGCAGTGTTGTTTCCGAGGCCATCGTCTGACTCTTTAGCGGCATCAAATAGAACTCGCGCTGCGGCATAGGGGGGAATGGCGACCAGACAGGCTTCAAAGGCTTCCTCATCGATCTCGACCTGGTTCTGCGTCGCTCGGACCTTACGCACAATATGACGATATCGCATGGTCACCGTTTCTGCGGCTGCGGTCGGCCAGAGGTTCGTCAAGTCAACGTTGGGAATTAACAAGTCGCTAGCATCACGTTGTGCGTCGAGACTATCTCGCAACACATTGAGAAAAAGTTGAGCGCAGCTATGCGCGACTGGAGTGTTGAGCGCAGCCAAGCACAAGGGGGTCCAGAGTTTTAGGCAAAGTAAATCTGGCTGCTTGTAACGTTTTAAAAGTGATTGGACGGTTTCGTTTGGCTGCGCCTGCCAGTCAGTCAGGCGACAACAGACCATCATGCGCAAGGCCTTGAGCCGATCAGACAAGGGGAGGCCTTTGGCTGTCAATAAAGCGATTAAGGTGTTGAAGGGGGCAGGAAGCCTTGGAGCCAGCAACCTGAAGCTGCCGTCGGCGCTTTCAAGCTGCAAAGGTGTTCTCGAGAGTAGTTGCGCGAGTGGACGCTCTGGTTGCAGTCGTTCAATGAGCTTAAGTGTTTCGGTGTAGGCCCCAAGCAGCAAGTGTTGTCCGTTATCGATGCGTCCCATGTGGAGGTCGTCCACACCTCGCGCGCGACCTCCCGCAACAGGCGCAGCCTCAAAGACCGTGACCGTGGCGCCTAGGTCTTTGAGGCGAACGGCCGCGGCAAGCCCAGCCCAGCCCGCGCCAACAATGGCAATGTTCACAGTGCGTTGCTCATACGCTTGATGTGTCGCAAGACGCTTCGGCCTGAACCTACAAAGTTTTTCCAGGCCAGCCAAAACTTGCGTAGCGGTGTGAGCGAGATACGCTGATCCAGCACCTGCCACTTTTCGTCTTCGATCTCATCGAGCAGCGCGTGGTAAATAGCCGCCATCATGAGGCCAGGACGTTGCGCGCGTCGGTCGCTTTCAGGCAGGGCGTCGATCGCCTCGCGATAGAGCTTGCGCGCACGCGCAGCCTCAAAAGCCATCAGCGCGGAAAAGTGTTCGGAATACTGGCGATTGAGCACGTCGGCGGCGCGCACGCCAAACTGTTGTAGATCGCTGATGGGCAGGTAGATACGTCCGCGGCGTGCGTCGTCACCGACATCACGGATGATATTGGTCAATTGAAAAGCAATCCCAAGCTTGCTGGCATATTCAAGCGTCGCAGGATCTTGGTAACCAAAAATACCGGCCGACAACTCACCCACGACGCCAGCCACGTGCCAACAGTACTTTTCTAGTCCTGGCCAGTCCAAGTAGCGGGTTTGATCGAGGTCCATCTCCATGCCGTCGATAATGGCGATCAACCTAGCCTGAGTGATATCAAAAGGCTTCAGAAAAGGGGTCAGCGCTTGAGTGACGGGATGTTCGGACTTGCCCTGAAACATGGCTTCGATTTGCGTACGCCACCAGGCCAGTTTGATGCGCGCGATGGATGAATCGGTGCACTCATCCACGACATCGTCGACTTCGCGACAAAAAGCGTAGAGGGCCGTGATGGCTTGACGCCGTTCGGGCGGCAAAAACAAAAAAGCGTAATAAAAACTTGAGCCACTTTTGGCCGCTTTTTCTTGACAATATTCGCTAGGGGTCATCGCATCAAACTCATAGTGCCCGCCATAACATCAAGATCCAATCCCAAGGACGCAAGATCGGACGATGCCTGAACACATCAAAATGGATATGTTCGATTTTTTCGAGAATTCTCAGGCCGCCCTGGATTATTAACCTAAGCTCTAGCCCGATTCTGCCAGAGAGCGTTTTTCCGAGCGGCAAACCAGAGTTTAACAACCCACGCGCGCGGTCCACTTGAAACTGCATCAGCGCGCGCCAAGCTGTGTCTGCTTTCGCTTGCGCGATGTGTTGCTCCGTGACGCCAAAGTGCTTTAAGTCCTCCAGAGGCAAATAGATGCGGTCTTTTTGCCAGTCGATCGCGACATCTTGTAAAAAATTGATCAGTTGCAGAGCCGAGCAGATCGCCGCGGATTGGGTCATCGAGTGCGCATCCGTTGTTTTGTAAAGGTAAAGCATGAGGGTTCCAACGGGATTGGCTGAGCGTCTGCAATAGTCGAGTAGGGCGGAGTAGTCCTCATAACGCGTTTGCTCTATATCTTGCTCAAAGGCGGAAAGAAGGTCTAAAAAGGGCTCGGCAGGTAAGTGGTGTTGAGCCATGGTTTGTGCAAGAGGTGCAAAGGGCGCCTCGGGTTTTGCGCCTTGCTCAATTGTGAGAATCGCTTGCCGATAGGTTTGCAGAGCTGCTTTGCGTTCTGAGGGACGGGCATCTCCTTCATCGGCGACGTCGTCTGCGCCGCGGGCAAAGCGATAGATATCCGTCACGGCGCGGCGCAGATGCTTGGGCAGCAACAAGGAGGCGACTGGAAAATTCTCGTAATGGTCAACAGCCATGTATAAAATTGCTTAAATAAAGTTTTGTACAGACGTAATTACCTAAGTGTAGTGGTTCACCCCTTCAAAACGATGGGTTTAGTGGACAATTTTCAGGTCTTTTAGAGCAGGCCTCTGCGTTAGACTAGCGGTATGCGGTGCATCATGCGCCAGAGACTTTCATGGCCAAAATCAAAACGATCTTTACCTGCTCGGAATGCGGTGGTATCAGCCCGAAATGGTTGGGTCAATGCCCTCATTGCCAAGCCTGGAACACCTTAGAAGAGTCTCGCGACGCGGGACTTTCGGGTCAAGCCGAACAGCATCGCTACGCGCCGCTCGCTGCTTCGACTGCGTTACGAAGCCTCGCCGACGTCGAAGCACTGGAGCTGCCCAGAATCTCCACGGGCATTGCCGAGTTTGATCGTGTGCTGGGCGGTGGTTTGGTGGCGGGCGCTGTCGTATTGATTGGGGGCGATCCCGGAATTGGTAAGTCTACTCTGTTGCTACAGGCGCTCGTGGCGATGTCGGGAGAGCGACGTGTTTTGTATGTGACCGGCGAGGAGTCCGCCGAACAGGTCGCGTTGCGCGCGCGTCGCTTGGGGCTTTCGGGTGAGGGTGTCGATCTGTTCGCTGAAATTCGCCTCGAAGCGATTCAGTCCGCCTTGCTTGAGCAAAAACCTGCGGTGGCCGTGATCGATTCGATTCAGACGATGTATTCCAGCGAACTGAGCGCGGCGCCAGGTTCAGTGTCTCAGGTCAAAGAGTGTGCGGCCCAGCTGACCCGCTTGGCCAAGCAGGCTGGTATTCCGATTGTCATGATCGGCCATGTCACCAAGGACGGCGCGCTGGCGGGGCCCCGCGTGCTCGAGCACATTGTCGACACGGTTTTGTATTTCGAGGGGGATACTCACTCCTCGTTTCGTCTGGTTCGGGCGTTTAAAAACCGTTTTGGTGCCGTGAATGAGCTCGGCGTGTTTGCGATGACGGATCGGGGGTTGCGAGGTGTGGCCAACCCCTCCGCGCTATTTTTATCGCAGCACTCGGCACAGGTTTCGGGCTCTTGTGTCATGGCCACCCAAGAGGGCACCAGACCGCTTTTGGTTGAAATCCAGGCGCTTGTCGATACTGCACATGTACCCAATCCGCGACGTCTTTCTGTCGGGCTGGAGGGAAATCGACTCGCGATGTTGCTGGCCGTGCTCAACCGACACGCAGGGGTTTCAACCTCAGATCAGGATGTCTTTGTCAATGCCGTGGGTGGTGTGCGTATTACTGAGCCCGCAGCGGATTTAGCCGTCCTGCTGGCGATCTTGTCTTCGTTGCGCGATCGTCCTTTGCCCAAGGGTTTATTTGCTTTTGGCGAGGTTGGGTTGGCGGGTGAGGTCCGACCCGCTCCGCGAGGTCAGGAGCGTTTGCGCGAAGCGGCCAAACTTGGTTTCTCAGTCGCGATTATCCCCAAGGCCAATGCCCCGCGACAGCCGATCGAGGGGCTCGAGGTTTGGGCGGTTGATCGCTTGCAAGACGCATTGGACAGGTTGAGAGCATGAACACGCTGAACGTTATTTTTAAGCAAACATGGCGCGATGCGCGTGCGGGTGATTTGCGTCTATTAGGTCTGGCCGTGGTCATTGCCGTGGCGGCGGTGACCAGCGTTGGATTCTTGGCCGATCGCGTGGGCCGTGCTCTAGAACGCGACGCGGCGCAAATGCTGGGCGCGGATTTAGTCCTGGAGTCGTCCAAGCCCATTCCCACGGCTTTCGTTGAGCGTGCGCAAAACCTCGGCCTGCGCACCGTATTGGGCTGGCAGTTTCCCTCGATGGTGGGCGCCGATGGACGTTTGGTGTTGGCTTCGATCAAAGGGGTTGAGGCGGGCTATCCCTTGAGAGGCGGTTTGCGCACCGCGCAAGTGTTGGGTGGGCCCGAGCAAATAACAAACGTCGCGCCCAAAGTCGGACAGGCGTGGGTCGATGCCCAGGTGCTTAGCCAAACGGGCTTGAGTGTGGGTGATTCGATCAAGGTCGGTGACTTGAGTCTCAAGGTGACGAGAGTGATTACCTATGAGCCTGATCGTGGGGCTCAGTTTGTCAATTTGGCACCGCGCGTGATGTTGCGCGCCGAAGATTTGATGCGTTCAGGTTTGATCGCACCCGGCAGTCGGATTGGTTATAACTTTCTTGTCGCAGGCGATTCGCCCGCCGTGGACGTGTTTCGCGAATGGTTATCGACCTCGATGACGTCAGCGCAAAAGATCGTGACGATCGAAGGGGGTCGCCCGGAGATCAGACGTTCCCTTGATCGGGCGCAGGAGTTTCTTGCCTTGGTGGCGATGTTGGCGGTGTTGATTGCCGCCGTTGCCGTCGCTTTGGGGGCGAGACGGTTTGGTCAGCGCCATCTCAATAGCGTCGCCGTGATGCGTTGCCTGGGGGCGACTCAAGGAAAAATCACAGTCATCTTGCTGGGCGAGTTCGTCCTGACCGGACTGCTGGCTTCGCTAATGGGTCTGGCGTTGGGTTGGGGTGGTCAGGCCTTGATGGTGCAGGCCCTCAGAGGACTACTCGGTGCTGATTTGCCCCAGGCAAGTATTGAGCCCGCTTTACAAGGCTTGTTCGCCGGATTGTGGTTGTTGTTGGCGTTCTCTTGGCCGCCTCTCAACGGGTTGAGGCATGTGCCACCCTCCCAGATGCTGCGCGCGAGGCAAGAAGGTATTCCCTTGCAGAGCTTGATGGGTTACACCTTTGGGCTGTCTGGGTTTTCTTTGTTGATGTGGTGGGTCGCCAACGACGTCAAGCTTGGGATCGGGCTTGCGGCTGGTTTTTTTGCCGCGGCTGCGCTCTTTGCAGGTCTAGGCATGCTGGTGTTGTGGGCGCTCTCGGGCCTCAGAGATCGTCTCAAATCCTTCCCGGTCTTGCGCTTTGCTTTGGCGGGTGTGGTGCGTCGTCGAGGCGCTACCATTGCCCAAACGAGTGCGCTCGCTGTGGGTATGATGGCGATTTTGTTGCTGACGATCGTGCGCACCGATTTATTGGCCGGTTGGCAGCGCACCTTGCCTGCAGATGCGCCGAATCGGTTTTTAATCAACATCCAAACCGATCAAGTGCAGAGCATTGAAAAAACCTTGAGCGAAGCTGGTCTCACTCAGGTCAGGCTCTCACCGATGGTGCGAGGCCGTTTTATTGCACTCAACGATCGTACGGTGTCTGCTGCGGACTATGAGGATGCGCGAGCCCAAAGGATGGTGGAGCGCGAGTTCAATCTTTCTTATGTCGACCGCCTGGCAGAGCCTGGACAAATTGTGGCGGGACGCGATCTCGATCCCTCTCGCTCAGAAGTATCACTTGAGATTGGTTTAGCCAAGTCACTGGGACTCAAGGTGGGCGATATGCTTGACTTTGATGTGGCGGGCGAAAAGATTCGACTTGAGGTGACCAGTCTGCGTCGCGTCGATTGGGATTCGATGCGCGCCAACTTCTTTGCGATCACAACACCCTCAGCCCTCAAAGAGGCGCCTCAGACTTGGATGACGGCTTTTTATCTTCCTGCGGATCGCCTCGTCATCACTCAACAATTGGTCAAACAGTTTCCCAATCTGACGGTGTTTGATGTTGGCGCGATTTTGAGTCAGCTGCAAAATATCTTGGACAAGGTCTCTGTCGCGGTTCAGGGCCTCTTTTTGTTTTCAGTTTTTGCCGGTGCGATGGTCTTGGCGGCTGCTTTGTCGGCGACTCGAGATGAACGTGTCAGAGAGGCCGCGCTGTTGAGAGCCTTTGGTGCGACGAGACGACAACTTGCCGGTGCTCAGCGTATTGAATTGCTCGCAGTGGGGGCCTTGGCTGGTTTGCTGGCCGCCGGAGGGGCGACTCTAGGCGCGTGGGCGCTCTCACATTGGGTCTTTGAGTTTGACATGCGTCTGTCCTTGTGGCCATGGCTGTTGGGGCTTTCCGTTTGTATGCTTGGCGCATGGCTCGCGGGGGCGGTCGTTCTAAGAGGCGTTCTCAAGACACCACCTTTAGCCATTTTGCGACATCACTCCTAGGCCTTCCCGCTTAAAATGCCAAGACTCTGATGATTGAAATTGAACCTCAAGCCAAGCCCGCTGGCCCAACTATGTTTGAGATCCTGGGGGGCGAAATGGGCCTTCGTCGTTTAGTCGATCGTTTTTATGATTTGATGGAAATCGACGCTGATCTCAAGCTCCTGCGAGATGTCCACGGCGCAAGTCTGGATTCGGCTCGCGATAAGCTGTTTTGGTATTTGTGTGGCTACTTTGGTGGTCCACAACATTACATTGAGCGTTTCGGACATCCGCGCTTGCGCGCGCGGCATTTGCCTTTTTCAATTGGCATTGCTGAGCGAGATCAGTGGTTGCTTTGCATGGCGCGTGCGATGCGAGAGTTAGACTATCCAGAGCCCTTGTTGGATAAAATGCTCGAAATCTTTTTTGGGGTGGCGGACTGGATGCGTAACCGTGACGGTTGAGTCGAAATCTTCTGAGCGTTGGTTTAGGGTGGATCAAACGCTCTCGGATCACTGCGCAGACGAGGCGAGGATTTGGGCGAGCTTTGATCCACTGACGTCTTGGTTGAATGCCCAACCCGTGACGCAGGGCGGGCGGGCGGCAGCCTGGTTTGTGCGGGCAGATCCTTTTGATGCGGTGCTGCGTCATTACCAACGCGGTGGTTTAGTCGCCAAATTCATACAAAATCGCTATCTTTGGGCGGGTTTTGCAAAAACGCGTTCCAGCCAAGAGTTTGAGCTGATGCGGACCTTGTGGCGGTTGGGTCTGCCGGTGCCGCGCCCGCTGGGTGCGGCAGCTTGGCGGCATGGCTTGAGCTATCGGGCGGCATTGCTGACACAAAGGATCCCACGTGCCAAACCTCTGGCGCAATGTTCGGATCTCGAGACCTGGAGACGTGCGGGCGCAGCCATCGCTGAAATGCACCGCTTTGGAGTTTGGCATGCGGATCTCAATGTTTACAATGTTTTGTTCGATGATCAAGCAAAGGTTTGGCTGATTGACTTTGACCGCGGGCGTTTAATGGCTTTTTTGACGCCGGGTCAGCGGGCTAGAAATCTCTCGCGTCTTTTGCGTTCGCTCAAGAAGTTGTCCTTGTCGCAACATCAGCCATGTTGGCTTGCACTTCTCGACGGCTACCAAGAGCGATGGTGTGCCCCTGAGCAATTAAAATAAAATACCCAAAAACCTACGAATACAATAATAGGAATGTGATGGCTGTCAAACTTTACGGATTGGCCAAATGCAGCACTTGCATGAAGGCGCGCGCCTGGCTCGATGCCAATGGAATTACGCATGTGTTTCAGGATTATCGCGACGCACCCGTAGATTCCGGGACGCTCAAGGTCTGGGCCGAGTCACTTGGCGGCTGGGAAAAGCTTGTCAACCGCGCCTCCCTGACATGGCGCAATCTGGATGACGGTCTAAAAACACCTGGCTCCGCTAAGGAATGGCTCTCTTTGATCGCACAATTTCCCGCCTTGATCAGACGGCCCGTGACAGCTTATGCCGATCATTCTGTGACGGTTGGCTTTAGTGAAAAGCGCTACGCTGAAAAATTAGGGATCGCTTGATAGATTTATCTTTCCTCGCAGACGCCTCAGTCTTGCTGCCATTCATTGCAGGAGCTGCCTTTTTGGCGGTTCTTTTTTCGCTGTTAGCCTGGTTGCGTGCCGCGCGCGTGCCGTCCACTCCAGTCGATCCCAGACTCGATCAAATTGTGGCTGGACAAGAACGACTTGAACGAGGTTTGAGGACGGAGCAAGCGGAGACGCATCGACAATTACGCGCAGAACTCGCAGAGTCCTCGCGCGCACTGAGGGTCGAGCTCGCGCAGAGTGACGCGGAGTTCCGTGCGGCGATGGCGCGAGATGCCGCGGCAGGGCGTGGCGAGAGTGCGCAGTCCCTCAATCGTTTCGCCGCGGGTTTTGCCGAGCAGTTGCAAACCCTGATTCAAACCAACGAGCGCCGCATTGCCGAGCTGCGTGTCGCAGTCGAAGACCGGTTGCTATCTTTGCAGACCGACAATTCAGCCAAGCTCGATGAGATGCGCAAAACCGTGGATGAAAAGCTTCATGCCACCTTAGAGTCACGCCTGACGGAGTCTTTTAAACAGGTCTCTGATCGCTTGGAGTCTGTGCAAAAAGGACTCGGTGAAATGCAAACGCTTGCAGCGGGGGTCGGTGATCTCAAGCGTGTGCTGACCAATGTCAAAACGCGTGGAACCTGGGGCGAGGTGCAGCTCGCGCGTCTGATCGAGGACAGCATGACGCCCGATCAGTACGCACAAAATATCAAGACCGTTCCGGGCAGCGATGCACAGGTCGAATTCGCGATCCGGTTGCCAGGGCAGGGTCTCTTGGATCAACCTGTGTGGTTGCCGATTGATGCCAAATTCCCCAAAGAAGAATACGAGCGTTTAATGGACGCACACGAAGCGGCGGACAGGGATGGTATCAAGGCGGCAGGCGCCGCCTTGGCGCGTGCGGTCGAGCTACAAGCTAAAACCATCGTCGCCAAATATATCTCTCCGCCTCATACGACTGATTTTGCGATTATGTTCCTACCAAGCGAAAGCCTGTATGCCGAGGTCTTACGCCAGTCCGGCTTGCTCGACAAACTGCATGACTTACGCGTGAACGTCGCGGGACCTGCCAACCTCGCGGCCTTGCTCAATAGTCTGCAGATGGGTTTTCGGACCCTCGCGATTCAGGAGCGGTCCTCCGAGGTATGGCAAGTATTGCGCGCGGTCAAAACAGAGTTTGGCAAGTTCGGTGACGTACTCGCCAACGTCAAAAAATCTCTCGACAGCGCCAGTCATAAAATTGGTCAAACTGAATCTCGCTCTCGCGTGATGTTGCGCAGCCTCAAAAGTGTCGAGGCGATGCCCGAAGATCAAGCGCGTGCTATCTTTGCCGCGGAGTCCGGCGAGGCTGAGCGGCTTGACTTAGAGGGTATAGAGTCTGCGGATACAGATCCCGCTCGTGATAAATAACCTTTCATCAGGAAATGCTCATGCTTTCGCAACAAGATCTTAAACAACAAGCCGCTGATGCTGCGTTGACACTCATCGAGCCTCATTTAATAGCGCAGGCGGTGATTGGTGTCGGGACAGGTTCGACCGCAGACTTGTTTATCGATGGTTTGGCAAAGTATCGGGGACGGTTTCGTGGTGCTGTCGCGAGTTCGGAGCGCAGCGCCAAACGGCTCTCCGACCTAGGCATCCTCGTGCTTGATCTTAATGAGGTGCAGACTATGCCAGTCTATGTGGATGGCGCCGATGAAATCAACATTCAACTCCATATGATCAAAGGCGGTGGAGGGGCCTTGACCCGTGAAAAAATAGTTTCTTCTGTCGCCCAACAGTTCATCTGTATCGCTGATGAAAGCAAGTTGGTCGAGTCACTGGGTCGCTTTCCCTTGCCGATCGAAGTCTTGCCCATGGCCCGCGAGGCCGTTGCGCGCGTCGTCCAGAAGCTCGGTGGCAAGCCTGTCTTACGCCAAGGATTTACGACCGACAATGGCAATCAGATTTTGGACGTCCATGGTATGACCATCAACAATGCGCCAGAGCTTGAGCGGCAGCTCAATAACATTTCAGGCGTTGTCACCAATGGTTTGTTTGCGATCCGTCCCGCCCATGTAGCCTTGCTTGCCACTCAGCAAGGAGTCCGTCGTTTAGGGTAAAAAATTCTACGCGCTCGTTCCGAGTTTAGGCGGGAGGAGGGACAAATCCTTGTGCCTCGACATCGATATCTTCGAACAAGTATTTTTCCATTTGTTCTTTGAGATATTTGCGGGCACGGGCATCCGCGAGGTTAAGACGGTTTTCATTGACTAAACGGGTCTGCACATTGAGCCACTCCTGCCAGGCCTGTTTAGATATGCTGTGCCAGATTTTGGTACCGGTTTCGCCAGGATATGGAGGGAACTCCAAACCCTCGGCTTCTGTTTTAAGTTTTAAGCACTGAACGGTACGACTCATTTTTTTGTCCTGTCTAAGTTCATATATACATTCCATTGTAGGACGTTTGGTCTGTGTGCTGTGACCAAAACCCTAGGCTTCACAAGCGCTTTATAAAAATGAGGCTGTTGCGAGAGCGGTTGTAATGGGATTGTTTTTCTTTAGGTAGGTCCGCAACGCCGCCTTGGACAAAACCTCGCTTAATAAACCAATGCGAGGTGCGTGTCGTCAGCACAAAGAGGCGCTTGGCGCCGTGCGCTCGAGCCCTTGACTCCATGTGGCGCAGCAAGATCTCTCCTTCGCCAGCGCCTTGCCATTCGGGGTGAATGATCAGACAGGCCATTTCGGCCATGTGGTCTTTGGGATAGTCGATGAGTGTTGCACAACCGTATATGATGCCGTCGTGCTCGAGCACGGTAAAGTTTTCAACTTCGCGCTCAATGACGGCGCGGCCGCGCGGGACAAGGGTGCCGTCTTGCTCAAGAGGTTCGATGAGCTGCAAAATCGCCCCGACGTCATCGATCGTCGCAGGACGCAGGTCATCGAGCGTGTCTTCGACGACCATGGTCCCGACCCCATCATGGGTAAAAATCTCTAGTAGCACCACCCCATCCATCGAGAAGGGGATTAAGTGCGCACGTGTGACACCGCGCTTGACGGCCCGGGAGGCAAATTGCAAGTAGTACGCGGTGTTCTCGTCTAGTTCGCCGGAGGCGAGCAGGGCATCGGCATCGAGGCGAGCGAGTTCGGTATCGACCGAGCCATCGGGTGCCAGCACACCAGGGGTTTCCGTCAGGAAAATCAGCTTTTCCGCCCTTAATTTGGTCGCCACGCTTGTGGCAAGCTCCTCCATCGATAAATTAAAGGCTTCGCCGGTTGGAGAGAATCCGAGAGGTGAAAGCAGCACGATCGAGCCGCGCTCCATGGAGAAGCGTAAGGCGTCGACATCGATTTTTCGAACCTGACCTGTATGCTTGTAGTCAACACCATCAATGATGCCTGTCGGTCGAGCTGTCACGAAATTGCCTGAAATCACCCGGATTTGGGCATACGACATGGGGGTATTGGGCAAGCCCTGGCTAAAAGCAGCCTCAATATCCAGCCGGATTTCGCCAGCGGCTTCTTTGGCGCACTCCAGTGCATCGGCATCGGTGGGCGCGCCGCCTCGGTCGAATTGCTGATTAAAGCCCTTTAAACGCAGTTGCTCGTTGACTTGTGGGCGTGAGCCATGCACGAGGACCAGTTTGATCCCCAGCGCGGACAATAAAGACAAATCTTGAACTAAGGCGTTTAAGGCGTTGGCCTGAACAAGTTCCCCCCCAAAAGCGACGACAAAGGTCTTGCCTCTGAACGCATGGACATAAGGCGCGACCTCTCTGAACCATCTTACAAACTGGGCTGCGGCGAATTCAGGGGCTTCCAGGGCTGACACAGTCCCATCGGGGTTCGTGTTCGAAGATTCCTGAGCGGATTCAGTCTCTTGTTCTTTTTTGTCTGGCATGGTGGCTTGTGTTGTTAACCTCGTGAGCGCTGTGAGTATGAGAGATAAATTTTATAATGAGCTGTTCACCGGATTGAAAAATATGCTCGAATCAAAGCGCTCAACCGACATAACGCCGGAAAGCGTTGTCATTTCCCCACGCCAGCCCCCCAAGATCGTCTATCCAGAGGATTTGCCGGTCAGCGCACGCCGTGAGGAAATCGCACGCGTGATCGCCACCCATCAGGTGGTGATTGTGAGCGGTGAGACGGGTTCAGGTAAAACGACCCAGTTGCCTAAGATTTGTCTTGAGTTGGGCCGGGGCTCGAAAAAAATGATTGGTCATACCCAGCCTAGGCGTTTGGCAGCCAGTTCGGTGGCTCGACGCATTGCTGAGGAACTGCAAACACCCTTGGGAGAGTGGGTCGGCTATCAGGTACGCTTTCAAGACCGCAGCAGTGCCCAGACGGCGATCAAGCTCATGACGGATGGCATTTTGCTGGCTGAGTCCCAGCGTGACCCGTTGCTCAAGCGTTACGACACCATCATTATTGACGAGGCGCACGAGCGCAGTCTGAATATTGATTTTTTGCTGGGCTATTTGCGGCAACTCCTGCCGCGGCGGCCCGATCTCAAGGTCATCATTACCTCCGCTACGATCGATGCAGGCCGTTTTGCCCGCCATTTTGCCGATGCCAAAGGTGCGCCCGCTCCAGTGATCGAGGTTTCAGGCCGTCTCTATCCTGTGGAGATTCGGTATCGGCCTGTGTTGAATCCGGCGCTTGAGGATGGGGCTGCGGGTGGAGTGGCATCCCATGCGGGATTGTCCGAGCGCAGTTTGGCGCGAGACGAAGAGCGGGATCTGATCAATGCTTTGGTCGAAGCGGTCGATGAATGCGCGCGCGTCGGAACGGGCGATATCCTGGTTTTTTTACCGGGTGAGCGAGAAATACGTGAATGCGCTGAGGCGCTGCGCAAACACCATCCACCCGGCACGCAGGTGCTCGCCTTGTTTGCGCGCCTGTCCCAAGAGGAGCAAGAGGAAATTTTTCGCCCGCGCACCAGTGCGCGTCGAATTGTGCTGGCGACCAACGTCGCTGAAACTTCGCTGACAGTGCCCGGCATTAGGTTTGTCATCGATAGTGGTCTGGCGCGTGTCAAACGCTATTCATGGCGCAACAAAGTCGAGCAACTGCGCATTGAGCCGATCAGTCAGGCCTCGGCTAACCAGCGTGCCGGTCGTTGTGGTCGACTTGGACCCGGTGTGTGCATCCGACTCTACGACGAAGCAGATTTTAAAGATCGAGCGGCCTTTACCGATCCAGAGATTTTGCGCTCTTCATTGGCGAGTGTCATTTTGCGGATGAAGGCACTACGCCTCAATGATATCGAGACTTTTCCGTTTGTGGATCCTCCTAGTGGGCGCGCGATCGCGGATGGCTATCATTTGCTCCAAGAGCTCGGAGCGATTGATCCAGAGTCAGAGCGGCCCGATGCCCTGACAGAAACAGGTCGAAGTCTGGCAAAGCTTCCGGTGGATCCGCGTCTGGGCAGGATGATTTTGGCCGCACGCGACCAACACTGTTTGACCGAAATGTTGATCATTGCGTCTGCCCT
>JANQYI010000024.1:0-16635 GCA_030728985.1 Burkholderiaceae bacterium
TTGGGCAGATCATCCATGCACCAGTCCAGTACGTAACGTACGCCTTCGGCCTTGAGGATATCGGGACTGCGTTCGGTCTCGCGCAAACCGGGGCTGAGCCAGCCGGTCACGGCTTGACCGCTAAAGCCTCTAAGTTTGGCGAGGGTTTGTGCAACGACTTCTTCTTCGGTACCGGCTTGTTGAATTGATTTTTGATGCATGCCGTGACCGATAAACTCCCAGCCGGCTTCCAGCATGGCCTCGGCCGCACCCGGGTAGGCATCAATCACGCTGGCATTGATACTGGTCGAGGCGGGGAGACCTCGCTGTTGGATCGCCTCGATCATGCGTGGCAAGCCCGCGCGCATGCCGTAATCTGCCCAGGAAAAGTTAGGAATATCCGGGACCGTCTCTTTGCCGTGGGGTGGTGTGATGATGGTGCGCGGCATGGCCGCATCAAAACTCCAGTTTTCCACGTTGACCACGATGTGCACGAGGATCGGTCCATCCTCATGTGGCGTTAAAGCAGGACCGTGATTGGAGAAACGATAAGGGATGCGGGGATTGCTCATTTTTATTTCCTAATCGTATCCGGCAGCCAGGTGGCGATTTGCGGAAATAAGATTAACAAAATAGTCGCGACGACCAATAACAAAAAGAAGGGGAAGGCTGCGACGGCAACTTGCCACAGGTTTTTCCCTGTCATGGATTGCAGAATAAAGAGGTTGATCCCCACCGGCGGTGTGATTTGCGACATTTCAATCACGACGACGATAAAGATACCAAACCAGATGGGATCAATACCAGCTTGTTGAATAATCGGCATGATGACGGCAGCGGTTAACACCACGATGGAGATGCCGTCTAAAAAGCAACCCAACACGATAAACAGCAGGGTCAGTGCCAAGAGCAACTCGAACTTGTCTAAACCAAGTGTTCCGACCCAGGCCGAGAGCTCACGCGGGATACCGGTAAAGCCCATCGCGGTGGATAAAAAGGCCGCTCCCGCCAAAATAAAGGACACCATGACGCTGGTGCGCGTCGCACCCAAGACGCTATCGATAAAATTCTGTTTGGTCATCGAGCCGGTAAACAGCGCAATCAACAGCGCGCCGACGACGCCCACCGCAGCGGCCTCGGTGGCGGTCGCGATACCGAGATAGATCGAACCAATGACTGCGATCATCAGCAGCACAATCGGAAAGAGTTTCGCGGTTTCGCGCAGGCGTCTTAAAAATGGAATGCGTGGTTCACGCGCAGGGACTTTTGAAGGGTTGAGCATCGACCAGATAGCCAGATAGCCCATGAAAAGAATCATGAGCATGATGCCAGGCAAGATGCCTGCGATAAATAATCGCGTGATGGAGACGTCTGCGGCCACCCCGTAGACAATCATAATGATTGAGGGTGGGATCAAAAATCCAAGGGTCGACGAGCCTGCCAAACTGCCGATGGTGGTTTTTTCGTCATAGCCACGTTTGAGCAGCTCAGGGATGGTGATTTTGCCAATCGTTGCGGTCGTCGCGGCCGAAGAGCCGGACACCGCCGCAAAAATACCGCAACTGACCACGTTAATATGAATCAATCGTCCAGGAAAGCCCGCTAACCACGGTGCTAAGCCTTCGAACATATCTTTGGCTAAACGCGTTCGGTAGAGAATTTCGCCCATCCAGATAAACAAGGGCAGGGCCGTCAGTGCCCAGCTTGAGCTCTGGCCCCAAATCACCGTTGTCTGGATCGTAGTGGCAGGCGCATGTGAAAACAACAACATGCTGATCAAGCCTACCGACATTAAAGTCACGGCAACCCATACGCCGGATGCCAAGAGCACCAGCATGATGACCGCGACGATCAAACCAATCGTTGAGACATCCATGGCTTAGTCCATTACCTTTTCTTTGTTCTTCTCAAAGTTCGGCTCAATGCCGCGCATCACGTTGACCAAGTCTTCGATGATGGCTAAACAAAATAGCGTCACGCCAATACCCATGCTTAATTGTGGAATCCAGATGGGGTACTTGAGAATGCCTGTCGACATGTCTTTGAATTTCCAGCTTTCGTACACCATCGAAATGGAGTTGAATGCCCAGACGGCAATCATGATGATCGTGAACACCAGCACCAACAACATCAAGACGCGTTGAAGGTGGGTGGACAAGCGGTCTGTCAACAAGGTCACGCGAATATGGGATCCCGAGCGAAAGGAGTATGCAAGCCCTAAGAAGCTGCTGGCTGCCAGACAATAGCCGGCGAACTCATCGGCAGAAGGTATTTGCTTGTTAATCATGCGTGCCACGATTTGTGAAACGACAAGTATGGCGATGGTGACTAAAAAAACGCCCGCCAGGTAGCCGCTCCACGTAAACAGGCGATCAAGAAATTTACCGAACATGACATTCAATTCCATAAAAAACAAACCCGGCGGGTTACGCCGGATTTGTCAAAGCAACCGCTGTTTAACGCAAGGGGGCGAGGATCTTCTGTGCATTGGGGCCGACGGCCTTAGCCCAATCCGCTGACATCAAATCACCGATCTTAGCGAGCTCTTTGGTCAGTGCCGGGCTTGGTGCGCGATACTGCATTTTGGCTTTGATCGTATCAGTGGTTTTTGTGAAAACTTCTTCACTCATCTTCCAACCACGCGCCTCTGCTGCTTTGCCTGCTTCGAGAATCGCTTGTTGTGCTTTGGGGCTCAAGCGTTTAAAGGCAGCTTCGTTCACGTAGATCATGTTTTTAGGCATCCACGCTTGCGTGTCGTAGTAATAAGTTGAAAAAGTCCAGGCTTCTGTGCGCGCGCCAGTGGCGGCAGAGGTCACCATTGCATCAACGATGCCAGCGCTAAAGGCCTGAGGAATTTCCACGGCTTCTACCGTAGTAGGGACGGCCTTCATCATAGTGGCCATTTTCTCAGTCGTGGAGTTGTAAGTGCGGAACTTCACACCTGACATATCCGACATGGTTTTGATTTCTTTCTTTGTGAAGAAGCCCTGGCCTGGCCATGGCACGGCATAAATAAAGCGCATGCCTTGGTCTTTCAAGTAGGCCTCAACAAAGGGACGCTGACCTTGCCACAGTTTTTTGGCGTCCGCGTAGTTCGTCACCAAAAATGGAATGGAGTCGACTTGAAAGATAGGGTTTTGGTTGGCCAGGTTTGACATAATCGTCTCGCCCATTTCCACTTGGCCTGTGCGAACTGCACGTGGGATTTCAGGGTGTTTAAACAGAGACTGAGCGGGGTGAACTGTGATCTTCAGTTGTCCGCCAGACAGTTTGTCTACATCATTGACAAACTGTGTGATATTGACCGTGTGGAACTCGGCTTGTGGGTAGGGCGTCGCCATATTCCATTTCGTTTGAGCAACGGCACCAAACGAGATCGTGACAGTGGCTGCCGCGACGAGTAAGTTTTTGTACGAAGTACGCATAGTTTTCTCCATTGAGCGAAGTCTGTCTCAGTCATTCTGAGCCGTTAGATAGATTATCAGTCCCGGGCGATTCTTACTAGAAAATTATGTCTAGCGTTAGCCTTTTGGCGATGTTTTTAGGGTTTACGAGATGCTGTTAGGCGGCGCTGCCTTTGTATGAGGCTGCACCAGTCGCTTTGCGCATGGCCCATTGCGGCTACATCCGACAGCAGCTGTGTCACCAGTCCAGTGACAGGGAGAGAAACGTCTGAGCGCCTGGCTTCATCCATGACGAGCGCAAGGTCTTTGCGCATGAGAGTGGTAGAAAAGCCAAAATCAAACTCTCCCTTGATCATTGGTATTGATCGATTTTCCATCATCCAAGAGGTTGAAGAACCCTTGAGCATGACGGCCAGTACTTTCTCAAGATCTAAGCCATTTTTTTCAGCGAAAGCCAAGCCCTCCGCAAGCGCTTGACCGATGCCCGCCACACAAATTTGATTGGACATCTTTGTGAGCTGGCCAGCGCCTGGAGGTCCAATGCGGGAGATTTGTTGCGCGTATGCTTGAAGGACTGATTCGACTTTTTTCCACGCAGTTTCATCGGCGCCGGCCATAATCGCGAGCGTGCCTTTCTCGGCGCCGATAGTGCCGCCTGATACCGGAGCATCGATAAAGAAATTGCCGCGCGTACTTGCAGTTGTTGCGAGCTGTCGTGCGATTTCAGCTGACGTGGTTGAGTGATCAATCCAGATGCAACCGAGCGCGAGCGAGTCTGCTGCTTCGTTCCAAACCAATTGCAACGCTGCGTCGGCGGGTAATGAGGTGATAACAAGTTCGGCGTCACGAACGGCATCTTGCGTGGAAGGTGCGCTTTGGCCTTGATGTGCGGCTAGCCATGTAGAAACAGCTGTGAGATTTGAGTCTAAAACCGTGAGAGTATGCTTTTGGCGAGCTAAATGTCCTGCCATATGCCAGCCCATACGTCCCAGTCCAATAAACGTAATCTTCATGATGTTTCCTTTGTTGATGGTCCAAGAGTATTGCATTAATTGTTTAATGCACGGATATACTTACTTAATAAAATATCAATATATATGGAATATCGATGAACACTCTAGTGCGTTTGTTAGGTGCCTTCGTACTGTTCGGTTTGTTGATGGCTTGCAGTAACGCGCCTATTGTGCGGAGTGATTATGATCCACGGGCTGACTTTTCGTCCTACCGTTCTTTTGCCTTTATGGAGCCCTTAGGTACTGATCGAGCAGGTTACACGTCTCTGTTGACTGAGCGGCTCAAGCGTGCAACGGCGCTGCAGATGGAGTCGCGGGGGTACGTTTATCGCGAGAAAGATCCTGATTTATGGATCAATTTTCAATCATACGCACAAAGTAAAACCGAATACGTCCCGCCTCCGCCCATGATGTGGGGCGCTGGCTACGGGTTTGGTTTTTATGGCGGATGGCCCGGTTATGCTTTTGCACCCGATGTAATCAAATACAACGAGGGCACGGTCAAGGTTGATCTCATTGATGCAAGACGCAAGCGAATGGTGTGGGAGGGCATCGGTACAACGCTCCTGGGCAATATTGAACAAACCCCATCCGACGCCATAGTCGAGAACATGGTTTCCTCGATCTTCGCGCGCTTTCCGTTCCTAGCGGGATCAGGAGTTACTCATAAGCGTAAATAGTTTTCGCTTATGTCGCACTCGTTTAAAGGCTGATTCAGAATTGAATCTTAAAGACCCTTAATGCGTTTTTATAGGCAACTTGTTCAATGACGTCTGGGTGCAAATAGGGCAAGAAATGAGTGCGAATTTCGGTAATTGCTTCGTCATAAAAAGCATCCCAACCACAGCACATATCTGAACCTAACATGATGCGATCTGGAAAAGCTTCGATCAGCGCTTTCCATTTTGTATAAAGGCCCTGCGCGTTGTAGGCACGGCCAGGTCGGGTGACTCTCGCCAAGCGATTATGCAACTCTCCAGTTGCTGACATCTCGCACATAATATTTTTTCGTTGTTTAAATAAATTGGCAAGATCATCAGGCTGTGCAAGAGGTAAGCAGTGAGATAGGATCGTGATCGTATTAGGATAATCAGCAGCCAGTCGCAAGATATCCTCGGTGAATTCAGTATTGTGCTGAGCGTGGATTTGTATAAAGCCACCAAAGTCATTTGCAATGTCATAAAACTTGCGCATCGCTGGGTTGTCAGTGCGTATGTTTCGACGAAATGGTTTTGGACCACTTGATTCGTTGTTGGTGTGGAGTTCGCCAAAACCCTTGATCGTTCCAGCAGCAAAAAGATCATGAGCATTACCAAAAAGATCTCGAAAATAGAGATTCTCTGTTGCAACAAGTGTCGAAGGACCTTGGCGAAAAAAACTTTCTGCGAACTCTCGCTGACCTGCGGCCGGAATGTGTCGACTGCCTAGACTTTCAGCGATATCTTGTCGCAGGTCACCGACACCGCCACCCCAACGAACATTGTTGGCATTCATTCTTTGAACAACATCTTGGCTTGAGGGCCCATTGCGGGAGTACGTGTGGAGATGCAAATCCGCAATGGGGACTGTTTTTGCGAGCGCGATAGATTGGGGGTTGGGCGCTTGAGCAAAACTTAGTGAGCAAAAGAGTAAACATCCAGAATGGATAAGTAAATAAATTTTTTTCATTTTCATCAAGAAACCTAAAGAGTTCATGCCAGTATTAACTCAACTCTAATGCTTTAAGGAATATTTTCAAATGCTCTGGCACATCGATCTCAAAACCTAAAATCGCAGCGGAGAGCGCTTTGCCATAGTTGTCCAAGCAGAGGCTTCTGGAGACACCGCCACCTAGTGCGCCTTGGCAGACAAAATTCATCGCATGAATATTGTCGACGTCATAGCGCGTAATCGAGCCCGTGATGGCGCCGCCATAAAATTTTTTGAATGCATCTTCGGTGAGCTGTTCTTTGAGTAAGGGATAGAGTTCAGGTGCATAGGCAAATACTGCGATATTTGAGGTGTTGCCTTTGTCACCAGAGCGCGTATGCGCGACGTGTTGTAGTTTGACTTTCATGGTTTAGCTCATAATGTAGGTGACAGACGCAGGGACTTTTTCACGCGGGACGAGCGAGGACCATACGCCGATCACTTCTCGCGTGCGGTCCTGATGCGGGACACGTTTGCCGGTATGTGCGATACCAGAGACCGCCATACCATCGACCTCGCGTCCAACTTTGGTCGCTTCTTCTTTGGTCTTGGTGCGTGCAGCGACACGTACGGCAATTTCATAGGGCTCGGGGGCATTCGCCGGCGTGGCTGCACCATGGATGGCATTGAGACCTAGAAAGTCAATGCGCAGATCTTCGGCTTGAAGCTTGACGATTTTGAAACGTTCTTCGAGGACTTTTTTTGCGATCTGCGCGCGGCGCAGTGCACCTGGGCCTGCATAAAAAAACATGTCTTCACCGATATGCCCTTCGGTGCAACCGAGAGACACTTTGAGTGTGGGTGGACGTGGCTTGCCGCTGATATGGCTCACGTGGACGCGATCGGGGCCGACTTGCTCGAGCTTGACCGTGGTGAAATCGACCACGACATCGGGCGTGAGGTAGTTGGCGGGATCGTGGACTTCGTAGAGCAACTGTTCTTTAACGGTTTGTAAAGTGATCGCGCCACCGGTGCCAGCTACTTTGGTGATGACCGCGCTGCCATCCGGGCTCACGACGGCGATAGGGAAGCCAAAGTTCCATGGAGTAGGTACGTCTTTGAAGCCTGGGTCCATAAAATAACCACCTGTGACTTGTGCCCCACATTCCATCAAGTGACCGATGCCTGTGCCTTGTCCTAGTTTGACGTGATCGAGAGGATCCCAGTCAAACTCGAACATCATTGGCGCCATAAAGATGGAGGGATCCGCCACGCGTCCGGTGATGACGATCTGCGCACCTGCTTTGAGAGCCTCTACAATGGGCTCTGCACCGAGATAGGCCTCGGCAGAAATTAAGGTGGACTTAAGGGTGGAAGTTTTTTCACCCGTTTCCATAATGGTGTCGGTGAGTTCAAGCACATGCTCTGTGATGAGACTGCCGTTCACAGAAGCGATTTTCACACCGCTGTAACCTAGTTCTTGTAAAAGTGTAGCAACACGTCGTGCTGCGGCGTCCGGATTGATCCATCCCTGATTGGTGATGATTTTGGTGCCGCGTTTCATGCAGGCGGGCAGGACGGCCTTCATGCGGTCATCGAGATAGGTGTCGTAGCCCGGAAAGGATTTATCGCGTCTCGCCCTGACTTGTGCGGCTGATACAGTGGCTTCGGCCATAGTTTCAAAGCACAGGTAGTCAAGATCACCTTGTTCTGCGTTGAGGGCAGCCGGTTCGACTCGATCACCCCACCACGCAGCACCAGAGCCGATGCGGATGTTTTCTTTCATTGTCTCGTTCCTTATTTGATTTTTTGCCGATGTATCAATCATTGATCTAAAGAGCGTTTGCGTCAATATAAACGGTGAAGGCCTCACGCACATTCTTGGTGGGGTTTTCAGGCGCTTGAGGACCCTATATGTTTAAATGCACTCAATTATGATTACTGTCATCATCGCCTCGTATCGATACGGGCACCTCGCCGCACATTGCATCGAGTCTTTGCTTTCCCAAACCCTCTCACCTTCAAAGATTTTATTTGTGGACGACGGCGGGATGGACTGCAAGCATCTTCCCGGCTTGTATCCAGATATTGAATACACTCTGAGGCCTAAAAACTTAGGGACCGTGCATAATTTTCAAGACATGCTCTCCCGAGTAGAGACAGAGTATGTCTTGTTTATTGGTGCGGATAATTGGCTCAGATCCGACTCGATCGAATTGTTGTCAACTGCCTCAACAGATATTGTGACCTATGACATTGTCGTCACCGGCGAGCTCAAGGAAGAAATCTTGACGCGTGTGCCGGGAGAGACGTATCCGCATTTAGGTGATTTGTATTGGGATCGTCAAGAACAGCATCACGGCTCCATGATGTATCGCACGGAGTTGGGTCAGCGTGTGGGATATGAAAGAAGGTTTGATCACGGGCATCCCCAAGAGGATTGGAATCTCTGGGACAAAATGCTCGAGCAAGGTGCCACGGTTGCAAGCATAAAAGAAGGCTTGCTGTTTTACCGAAGACACCGTGAAAACTTTTTGAAGTATGGCGAGCAAAGTGTCCCTCTGGTCGAGAGAGACACGATGCGTGAGGATGCGTTTTAGTCTACGCGTGCGCCAGAGCTTTTAACGATACCTTGCCAGTTCGCCAAATCATCTTTAATCAGTGTGGCGAATTGCTGAGGTGTACTCTGCAGAGGCTCGCAGCCTTGCTTGAGCAGGCGTTCCAGCACCCCTTTGTCAGCCAACGCTGTTTTGATGGCGGCGTTGAGTTTGTTCACGATTGCAGCAGGTGTGCCGGCGGGGGCCAGAATGCCGTACCACGGCGTTGAGCCAAAGCCCGGAATGGTCTCGCTTATCGAGGGAACGTTTGGTAGAGCTGCGATACGCTTTTCGTTTGTGACGGCCAAAGCCTTGATCTTGCCCGCGGCGATCAAGCCAAGCGAAGAGGGGGCGCTCTGAACCGAGACGGGCACAGTACCACCTGCAACATCTTTTGCGGCCGCTGAGGCACCTTTGTAAGGCACGTGCTGCATATCAATGCCCACCTTTTGTTTGAACATTTCCATGATCAGGTGGTTGAGCGTGCCATTGCCTGCGGAAGCGTAATTGATCTTGCCGGCATTGGCCTTGGCATATGCGATCAGTTCGTTGACGTTATTGGCTGGAAAAGTAGAGTGCGCGACTAGGACATAGCCAGCGCTGGCGACTAGACCGACTGGCGCAAAGTCTTTGATGGGATCAAAGCCTGTTGATTTATACAACCAAGGGTTGATGACTTGTGCGCTATTGGTGGTGAGCATCAACGTGTAGCCGTCAGGCTTGGCCTTGGCCGATGCGGCTGTGCCGATATTGCCGCCCGCGCCGGGACGGTTCTCTACGACGAGTTGCTGACCCAAGATTTCGCTGAGCTTGGCAGTGATGATGCGAGCGATGGTGTCATTGGCACCGCCAGGTGCTTGTGGGACGATCACAGTGATCGGACGATTAGGGTAGGCGGCTTGAGCAGAGGCAGTACCATGCGCCATCGTAACGAGGGCAGCGCTCGCGACGAGGGCACGGGTCATGGTCGAAAAAAAGCGCATGAGAATCTCCGGTGTTTTTGTTAGAGGTTCATTTATACAGTAAGCATTTAACTTTGGTTATTTTTTTGTACTAAAAAGAAAGTGGATCTTTACGCCATACCTCAAGGACGGAAAGAGTATGGTGATATAAATATGGTGATATTAAAAAATGACTCATTAATGAGTCATAATTGGGTATTGTGATACATTAATGAGTCAAAAAATAAAAAGCGACATAGTCTACACAGCATGATCAAGCTCGTCGATCGACCTTATTCCCAGCACAGTCAGGACGCTTTGAAATTGCTAGGACAGTTGATTCGCGAGGGGCGAATCGTGCGTGCAATGACCACGACCGATCTAGCGTTACGTGCTGGGATATCTCGTGCATTGTTACAGCGGATTGAGCGCGGTGATCCCGGGTGCTCTGTGGGAGTGGTGTTCGAAGTGGCCGTGCTGTGTGGCGTTCCTTTGTTTGAGCCCAACTCTAGGCTACTTGCGATGACTTTAACCAGGCACTCGGAAAAAATGGCGTTGTTACCCAAATCGGTTCGCTTCAGTATGAAGTAGCCCAAGTGAGCGAACAAGAGGTGCAAGACTTGATCGCTTTTTTACATGCGCTCACAGATGAGAACTTTTTGAAGGACGAGCGTTTAGGAGATTCGTGGAAGCGGTGAGACTTGAGCGATATCTTTCCAGCCCCATACCTTAATGCTTTCGCGTTCGAAGTTGTTTGTTCCGCCGTACACGATGCTCAGATCGAGGGCATCAGTGCCGGTGAGTGATTGCCACTTTTTCAGGCTCTGAACCCAGTCGCAGGCGTAGGTGCTTCCAGATTTAATTTCAATGGCTTGCAGCCCTTGTGTTGTTTCGCACAAGACATCAATTTCCTGTCCTGAGTTGTCTCGCCAAAAATAGAGACCGGGCGTAAGACCCGCATTCAGACGTTGTTTGATAAGCTCGCTGACAACCCATGTTTCAAATAGCGCGCCTCGAGCTGCGTGTATCTCCAAGGTTTGGGTATCGCGTATACCCATAAGCCACGCCGCTAAACCCGAGTCTAAGAAGTAAAGTTTTGGCGTCTTGACCAGTCGTTTTCCGTAGTTGCGAAAGTGTGGTCGCAGTAAGGTGACGATATAGCTGGTTTCCAGGACAGTTCAAACTCTCGCTCATCTGGGTTTTCTAAAGAAATGTAAGGTTATCTTTGAAAAGATTGCGCGCAAGCGTGGTTTTTCCTGCTTGACGAGGGCCAGTAATCGCAATGACTGGAAATCCCTTGGCGAGACGAGTCAAGGTCTGTGAGGCATCACGAGGGATCATTTGCAAATCCAAGTTTCAACTTCAGATTTGTAAATATATAGCAAATGTGCTTTAGGTGTTTGATTTAAATCGTTTTTCTAAAAACCAAATCTTGAACCCGCACCGAATAATGTCGCAATACCAAGGATGGCAAAGATGGCGGCAGCGATGGAGTGGACGAGTTTCATCGGGATCTTGTTGGCCAGTTTGTCCCCAACTAAGACTGCTGGGACGTCCGCAATCAGCATGCCGAGCGTTGTACCGATCACCACCATCAAGGGGGCGGCGTAATGTGCGGTCATCGCAACGGTCGCTATTTGTGTTTTGTCTCCCATTTCCGCGAGGAAAAAGGTGATGAGTGTCGCGCCAAAGACGCCCAATTTTTGCGCGACATTGGTTTCCTCTTCTTCGATTTTGTCGGGGATCATGGTCCAGATCGCCATGCCGATAAAGGAAAGTCCTAAGACCCAGCGCAAAATTTCGGGGGTCACGGCTGAAGTGAGCCAAGCGCCCAGAGCACCCGCCAAACCGTGATTGATGAGGGTCGCCACCAAAATACCGAGAATGATGGGCACAGGTTTTTTAAAGCGTGCGGCAAGGATAAAAGCTAGGAGCTGCGTTTTATCGCCAATCTCGGCGAGTGCGACCACGCCGGTGGAGACGAGAAGGGATTCCATGAAAACTGTGCCGATCGTAGAATCGACAGATCCTGAATAAAATCAGGATGTTAGCAGAGCGGCATTTCAACCGAGAAAGTAAGTCGCAACCTTCGAATAAAGCGGGATTCCGACAATCAAATTAAACGGAAACGTCAAACCGAGGGATAGACCAAAATACAAGCACGGATTGGCCTCGGGGACGGCATAGCGCAGGACGGCGGGGACTGCGATGTAGGAGGCGCTGGCCGCCAGTACCATCAGCAGAGTGGCATTACCGGGTGACAGGTTGAGCAGGAGCGCCAGGCCGAGCGCGATGCCCGCGTGAAGCAATGGCCCTAATACGGCGTAAGCAATCAGCCCGGGGGAGATGCCCTTGAGTTGAGGCAGGTTTCTTGCGGTCATCAAACCCATGTCGAGCAGGAAAAAGGCAAGCATGCCTTTGAATAGATCACCCGAAAAGGGCTGCATGGCGGCTTGACCTGCTTCGCCTGTTAGGAGACCGACGACCATGGCGCCCAAGAGCAGCAACTGAGCGCCATCCGTGAAGGATTCGTGCAAAATTTTCCCGATGGGGACTGATTTATTCTGTCTCAGCGTATTGGCGAGAATCACGGCCAAAATAATCGCAGGGGATTCCATCAGGGCCATCGCAGCGGCCATATGACCACCATATGCGACACCTTGGTTTTCCAGAAATTGCACAGCGGTGACAAACGTCACGGCACTCACCGAACCGTAAGTTGCTGCGATGGCCGCCGCATCAAAGCCTGAGAGGAAGCGTTTGAGGACCCAGTAACCAAGGGCGGGCACGATGATGGCCAGCAAGACTGCGGCACCCAAACTCGCAGCGACCTCATAGGTTAGGCCCGATTGGGCGAGTGCAAAACCGCCTTTGAGTCCTAATGCCATCAATAGGTAAAGCGATAAAAATCGCGAGATGGCCGGTGGTATTTCTAAATTGGAGCGGGCAAAACCGGCGAGGACGCCGAAGATGAAAAAGAGAATGGCGGGGTCGAGAAGATTTTGCATGAATGTCCTTTCATGCAATCGTAGTGCGATAGAGAATACATTGTAAAATCGATTCTAATGTAGTTATATATAGATAAAAATCTATGAATATTACTTTTCGGCAATTAAGGCTTTTTCTTGCATTAGCAGAGACAGGTAGCGTGAGCGCTGCAGCGCGGGTCATGCATGTGACGCAACCGACCGCTTCCATGCAGCTCAAAGAGGTGACGCAAGCGGTCGGGGTACCACTCTATGAGGTGATCTCAAAAAAAATTCATCTCACGGATATGGGTCGCGAGTTGGCCCATACCGCTCGCGACATGATGCAAACTTGGGCAGCGTTTGAGCAGGGTGTGGATGGTGTTAAGGGACTCGCACGTGGCAAGCTCAGAGTCGCCGTGGTGAGTACGGCCAAATACTTTATGCCGCGCTTGATTGGGAGCTTTTGCAAAAAATACCCTGAGATCGATGTTTCGCTTGAAATTTTGAATCGCGACGGCGTAGTGCAACGCATGCGCGATAATCTTGATGATCTCTACATCATGTCGCAACCACCACTGGATTTGGATCTCAGTGATGAAATTTTCATGACCAATCCGCTTGTTCTTGTTGCGGCAATGCGTTCGCCG
This sequence comes from Burkholderiaceae bacterium, assembly GCA_030728985.1. Lineage (GTDB taxonomy): Bacteria > Pseudomonadota > Gammaproteobacteria > Burkholderiales > Burkholderiaceae_B > Zwartia. The sequence goes on from JANQYI010000024.1 coordinate 13,180, forward strand.
CTAGTAAAGGCGAGCGCAGTGAGTCTCGCAAGCCTGGCTGAGCAGCGATTCATTTTGAGGGAAAAGGGATCGGGTACAAGAATGGGTGTCGATCAGTTTTTTAAGAAGCATAAATTTCGCCCTGACATCAGGATGGAGCTGGGGAGTAATGAAGCGATCAAAGAAGCTGTCGCAGGAGGGCTTGGAATTGGCATCGTTTCTCGCCATGCCTTACATGGCCATCAAAAAGAACATGGCGTGGCGGTTGTCGAAGTGAAGGGTTTTCCTATTCAGTCCAATTGGCATATCGTACATCCTGCGAGCAAGCGACTATCGCCGATTGCCACGGCGTTCAAACTTCATATGCGAAAAGAAAGGGTAGGTCAGACATGAACTCAGAGGGCGTGATAAGTGACATCATGATTTATCTACATAAGATTTTGCCCTTCGCGATATCACCACTCGTCTTGATTCTTGTGATCGTGGCCTATGGTGTTTTTAAAAATAAAAAAATATATAGCATTGTGGGCTTAGTCCTTTTATATTTTTCGAGTACCTCTGTCGTTGCTGATTTTTTATTTGAAAAAATTGAAGGTAAAGGAGTCATGGCTGTTGCAGCGGCTCAACCAGCGGATGGTATTGTTGTATTGAGTGGGATGATGACGCATGTTGCGAGTGCTGCAGGACCTGCATATGAATGGGGAGACGCAGATCGATTTTTCGCAGGAATTGATTTATATGAGGCGGGTAAGGCACCAAGGTTGATTTTTACTGGAGGCTCTTTACCCTGGGATAAAGTCGCACAAAATGAAGGGATGGTTCTAAAGACCTTTGCACAAAGAATGGGCGTGCCCGAAGCCAATATCACTGTATCGCGAGAAGCTCAAAATACGGAGCAGGAGGCTCAAGCGGTGTGGGAGTTATTTGCATCTCACCCACCCAAAATTTTGCTCGTTACTTCTGCATTTCATATGCCTCGCGCTCAACGTTTATTTGAGCAACAAGGGTTTGAGGTCGAGGCATTTCCGGTTGACTTCAGGGTCAGAGCGAGAGCCATGACACCCATGGATTTTTTACCCGATCCTCGTGCATTGAGCATGACCGATGTATTGATGCGTGAGCTACTTGGACGATTTTATTATGATCTTAAAACGATGTTTAGCACCACATAGCTTGATATTTTAATCAGCGACGGGTCGAAGAAGTTCCGGTTGTTCTGCCTTTTGCATCGCGATATGTCGTTTTTCCTGAGGAGTTTGTTGTGGCGCTTCCCGTTGTTCTGCCACGCGAATCACGATAGGTTGTTTTTCCGGAGGAATTAGTCGTCGAGCTTCCAACGGATCTGCCTTTGGAGTCGCGATAGGTGGTTTTAGACTGTGCAGAGGCGATCCCCACAGAAGAAATGATCAGAATCAATGCAGAAACAATACTTAAAAGGGTTTTCATTTTTCAATCTCCTGTCGGAAGTTTTAAGAAGCGCAACAGCGACTATTTCCAATATTATACGAATTTTTAAGGGCTGGTAGTGTCCTCAGAAACTCACAGCTAGGCCAATCGCAAAACCACGAACATTATCACCAAAAGCATAGCGTGCCACGATTCTGGTTCTCGCGATGACCGCTTTGTATTTGCTCGAGTCAAACTCGATACCTGCGCCGACGGACGTTAAGTTATTAAAGCCTAGTAAACCCCGCTGATCTCCCAAAAAAACGGTGTTGGCAACCTCAAGGACGTAGCGCAGCGGGTTGTCCCTGACGACGAGGCCTGTCGGGGCGCGATAGCGCGCGTAAAGGCTGGCAGCTTCGGTGGAGGAGGAGCCGCTAAACATGGCAGAGGAGTCAAAGTGATAATTGTTTAAAATATGCACTTATTTTGGTGGATCATCTATGTTTATGCCGCACGAGTTTGATCAGGAATTTTTGCTTGATTCGCAGGCATTGCTGCATGCTGTCTCACTGATGGGAAAGGTTTCTGAGGGTGCGAATACCGCTTCTATCGGTGACGTATTGCCCGAGACAGGTATGGGCTCGGTTGAGACCTTGAATCAACTTGCTCCCCTCGTATTGGGACATGCCGCCAGACTAGGCGCACCGACTGCCTTTGCGCACAAGGACCCTCCAACACCTTGGATCACTTGGGCAACGACGCTCTGGAATGCGTCTCTCAATCAAAACTTGTTGCATCCCGCGACTGCACCCGTGGCGCGTCAGCTCGAAGAAAAAGTCATTGCGTGGTTGTGTCCTTATTTCGGTATGACGGGCGGACATATGACCCCAGGTTCATCAGCGGCCAACCTCACTGCCTTATGGGCGGCGCGCGAATGCGCCGGCATCACAGAAGTGGTGGCGTCCGACTCTGCGCACTTGTCGATTAAAAAGGCTGCCAATATTCTCGGACTGCGTTTCACCATGGTTCCAACGGATGCGCAAGGCGTGCTTTGTACGGAGGCACTTCCCCGGGATATGTCACGTGCAGCCTTGGTGTTGACCTCAGGGACGACGAGTGTTGGTGCTCTCGATCCACTCGAACTGATCGGTCGGGCTGCTTGGACCCATGTGGATGCGGCTTGGGGTGGTCCGTTACGTTTGACATGTTTTGCAGATCGACTAGCCGGTATAGAACATGCGGATTCGGTGGCGGTATCGTCGCACAAATGGTTGTTTCAGCCCAAAGAATCCGCACTCGTGTTGTTTCGCGACTCTGTAAAAGCGACCGAAGCCATTAGTTTTGGCGGTGCCTACCTGACCGAGCCCAATGTGGGTTTGCTTGGCTCGCATGGTGCGACGGCTATTCCTTTGTTGGCGATGCTGATGAGCTGGGGGCGCGAAGGTGTCGCGCAACGTATCGAGCGTTGCATGGCGTTAGCGGATGAACTGGCCGATTTTATTCGGCGCGATACGCGACTCGTGTTGTTTGCCGAGCCTATGACTGGCATCGTCGCATGGCGAGCCATTGAACCGAAGGTCACCGAACGCCTCACGCAACAATTGCCTGCGGGTATGATTTCGACCGTGGCGATTGGCCAGCATCAATGGCTGCGCAACACTGCAGCGAATCCTAATGCAGATATGGCGTTGATGATTGAGACGATTAGAAAAGTTTTGGATGCGGAATGACAGTCAATACCAACACAACTAATAACACTAAGCCGACCATTGTCCTGGCCCCAGGTTTTATGACCGACTATGACATGTGGAGTGATTTCGTTCCTTTTTTAAAGGACTACAACGTCATGTACGCAGACTTTAGAGAAGGGACGACGTTGCAAGAATTGGCCGCGAGTAATTTACGTCGCTGCCCGGAGCGGTTTATTTTGATTGGCTTTTCTTTGGGTGGTTATATTTGTCGCCATATGTTGTACCAGGCACCTGAGCGTGTGGAGGCGTTAGTGTTGATCGGGACTTCGACCAGACCGACGGTCCCGCCTGTCACCGATGGTCCAGCCGCCAAGATGTTTCGCGGTATGAGTCGCAGTGC
>JANQYI010000024.1:16735-24551 GCA_030728985.1 Burkholderiaceae bacterium
CACTCGTGGTGCTTGAGCATTGTGGACATATGATGCCAATGGAAGAGCCCAAGCAACTGGCCAATGTGGTGTTGAACTGGCTGTCAAAATCCTAAAGTAATTCTGCAGCTATGATGTAGCACAATATTTTTTTATAACGCCCCATCTTTTATAACGCCCCATAAAAGTGCAGAAAATGTCCCAGCCCAAGTCCACGCTCGCGCCCAAGCCACCCGGTGTCGAGAGCTTTTCACCACGCATGTTTAACGGTGTTGCGCACTTTCCTCTTTATTACATGCGTGGAGGAACATCGACGGGTGTGGTGATTTGGGAACCACATCTGCCTGAGTCCCTTGAGCTCAAAGAAGAGCTCATCCGTCGCATCATGGGCGTGCCTGTCTCAGGCGATACCAAAGGTAATAAGCAAATCAATGGTCTTGGGCGCGGTCCTGCGACCAGTAACAAAGTGTTTATATTGAATATGCACGAAGGACCCGAGGCCGACCTGAGCAGCACACTGGCTCAGCTTGCGGCGGATAAGTCCGCGATTGACTGGAGTGTAAATTGCGGCAACATGTCCTCGGCGTTGCCGCTGTACGCCCTCGAGACGGGCTTGATCCAAGCACAAAAGCCTTTGACGCAGATTCGGATTTTTAATACCAACACCAAAGTCATTACCGACGCGCGCGTGATTACGCCCGAGGGCAATGCCATGGTGCCCGCTGACACGGAGATCCCGGGTGTGATGGGCGCTTTCCCAGGTGTGGAGCTCAGTCTTCGACAGCCGATTGGCGCCAAGACGGGCAAGCTCTTTCCGACGGGCAATCGCAAGGATGTATTTGCCGGCGTGACGGTCAGTTGTCTGGATGTCGCGGTACCCATGGTGATTGTCAACGCGGCTGAGTTGGGTCAGCAAGGCGATGAGTCGGTTGATGCGCTGAATCAAGACCATGCACTCAAAGCAAGACTGCGTGAAATCTGGGTCGAAGCAGGCCTAAAAATGGGGCTGAAGAAACGCAACGGTGAGTTGATGACGCGCACCGAGTTGGAAAACAGCGAAACGGTTCCAAAAATTTGTATGGTCTCATCGCCCAAAGCTGCAGGACACATCACTGTCAGATACTTTACGCCCCAATCTGCGCACAATTCACTGGCAGTCACAGGCGGATGTTGTCTGGCGACAGCGTGTTTATTGCCAGGGACGGTGGCGCATGAGGTTGCTGTCAATTTGGCTGAGTTTTCAAACGAAGAGCGCGAAATCGTCGTCGATATGGAAAATCCTGCGGGTATTTTGCGCGCCCGTGTTTGTGGTGCGTTATCAGACGAGGGCGCATCGATTCCTTGGGCGGCCTATGCGCGCAACACACAAGTGTTTATGCGGGGTTATGTGCCGATCTACACGCCCTCAAAAGCATTAATGAAATTTTTCTCAGGAGACGCGACTTGAAAACGATTATTGCCAAGCCTTTGAATGCTAAAGATTTCGCCCCGTTTGGCGATGTGTTGGAGATCCCCAAAGCACCGGGGCGGGTGTACTTTCAAGAATCCTTGGGTAATCTGCGCCCTCATGCGTCTGCATCGCTTTCGACGACCCATAAAGAGCCTAGCCCGAGTTTGCCTTTTGAAGTGAGTCTATTAGAGCGTCACGAGTTTTCCTCGCAGAGCTTTATGCCTGCAGAGGTCAAGTGCTGGATGATTGTGGTGGCTCCCCATGATGCGCAAGGCAAGCCGGATCTAGAGCGCGTTCAGGCTTTTCTCGCGGACGATACACAGGGCATCACCTACAAGCCCAATACGTGGCATCACGGTTTGACTGTCTTCGATGCGCCTGGAAAATTCAATATTTTTATGTGGCGCGACAATACCTCTGGAGACGAAGAGTTTGTATCCATTGCGCCCTTTCGTGTCACGCGAGGCTGATGTTGTCTGTTGTTTTGTACTCGTACCGTCGTTGCCCATACGCCATGCGCGCGCGGATGGCGCTGTGGTGCGCCGAGATTGCGGTGGATCTGCGCGAGATCAGTTTGCGCGATAAGCCGCCTGAGATGCTGGCGATTTCTCCAAAGGGAACTGTGCCTGTATTGCACTTTGCCGATGGGCAAGTCATTGAGCAGAGCCTCGATATCATGCGCTGGGCACTTCAACAACACGATCCTCAAGGCTGGTTGCGTTGGGAGGAGGGTTCTGAGGCATTCGCGCGGCAAGAATCGTTGATCCTTTGCAACGATACGACATTCAAGTATTGGCTGGATCGCTACAAATATGCTGAGCGATACCCAGAGTTTGATCAGGCCTATTATCGTCAGCAGGCGCTGAGCTGCCAGCTGGAGGTACTAGAGCAACGCTTATCTCAGTCTGCTTTTTTAGGCGGGGACAAGCCGGACCTCAGTGACGTCGCACTCTTTCCTTTTGTCAGGCAGTTCGCTGCGGTCGATGCGGGCTGGTTTGAGGCGAGCCCTTATCCCGCGACACGACAGTGGCTGCGAGGTTGGGTCGAGAGCGATCTGTTCAAAAAGATCATGGCGAAGTCACACATTCAATAATGTGGCGGTAATTCGTCACGCAAATTTTGTAAACCGGTGTTGCGATCCTGAGGGAGCTGTTGACGCAATGCGTTCACCTCTCGTGCAAGTGCATCAATGAGTTGCTGTTGACGAAAAATGGTTTGATTGAGTTGATCAAGCATGTCGTCGGCAAGACCGGTTTTAATCTCCAGATCCGTGAGGCGTTGCTCGAGAGAGGGAGGCGAGGGGAGAGTATTCATAGGCTTCTTTTAAGAGAAAAGGGCGACTCATGAGGTCGTCTGGATGGATGTCTGACGACCGCGCATCACAACCGCAGCGGCAAAAAAGTTCAGGCCTGCCGCCAAGCCCAGGGGAAGTTGGTAGCCACCACTCAAGTCAAACAACACACCAAAAAAAGCGGGTCCCAAGGAAGACATCAGCTGCATCAGCATCGCCGCGATACCAAAGATCGCACCAAACGACGCTGCACCAAACTCACGGCGCACAATGAGTGGAGGTAGCGTGGTGATGCTCCCCGCTGAAAGCCCAAAGCCCAAGACCGCGATGATCAGTGCCCAGGTATGTTCGTTGAAAAAAGCACCCAGGCTCAGACTCACGGCGGCGTTGACCAATACCCCGCACGCGATCAGTCGAACATCCAGATGATCTGAAAACCGCGCCAATAAAATACGTCCTAGAAACGCAAGAACCGCCGCCAGCGTGACGCACAGCGCAGTCCCTGAGGCGCCAATCGCAGGGAGTAACAAGGACACTTGATGCGTCAGAAAACCGATTTGCACCATGAGTGCGACACCAAAGGCCAGGGTGACGGTGCGCAAGGCGGTTGTGCTGAGTGCCGCAGCGCGTGTCCAGGTTCGGGGCGCTGAAATGGGCGTGTTATTTGTGGGTACGATGCCGTCGGGATAGAGACCCAAATCTTGCGGGTGTCGCCGCATAATAAAAAAGCTGATGGGCCAAACCGTTATTAAAATGATTGCGGCGACTACAAGCACGGCGATGGAAAATCCAAAGGCGCCAATCAGCGCGAGCAAAATAGGTACGCCGACCATGCCACCGATGCTCGCGCCTAGCATGGCTGTGGAGACGGCACGCCCTTGATGACGATCAAACCAGGGGGCTAGGGAAGAGGTGATCGCGGTGGTCGACAAGCAGGCCCAACCGAGCCCCATCAGGGCAAAGCTCGCATAGACATGCCAGACTTGGGTAATGGCGCTCATTGCGATAAAGCCGCTCGCCATGACGGCTGCGCCTAGCGCCATGACGCGTTGCGGACCGTATTTGGAGATGGCGCTGCCAACAAAACTCAAGATTGAGGCGTTGACCAGAAAGGCGAGGGTCAAGGCCGATGACACCAAGCCAATCGACCAGTCGTGCATCTGACTGATGGTGTGTAGATAAACGCTTGGTCCGTAGAGACCGAAGGACCAGGCGACGGTCGCGACTACCATGCAGCCCGCAACCATCCACCAGCCATGAAAAACGGTTGATTTCATGGCGGATGGCGCCCCCTGCATGGGTTTAGGCCTCGAGTTGGCAGGCTTTAAAGGCAGGTAATGCTTCGCAGCGTGCAGTGAGCGCCACGAGATGAGGGAAGTCGGCTGCGACGGCAACCTTGGGGACCATTTTGTTGAGAAAGAACCAGCCGACCGCGACGGTCAGGCAATCAAGGCGGGCCTTGTCGCCACCTGGAAAAGTGTTTTTAGCGGCGAGTGCCTCGAGCATGACCAGGCTCGCGCGCACTTGTGCACCCAGACCATCGATGAAGGGCTGGTGGACTTTTTCAGCGGGGCGCTTGAGGGGTTCGTACAAAATCTGAATCGCCTTGTCGAGACCGCTGGTCATCACCGCGCAATGCTGGAGGATGTGACGGCGCTCGGCACCGCTGGCGGGCAAGAGCTTTTGTCCGGGGCTCATCTCAAGCAGGGTATCGATGATGGCCGAGCTCTCCACCAGATGCTCGCCATTGTCCATGACGAGAACGGGTACCTTGGCGATCGGGTTAAATGCCTTGATGGCTTCGACGTCTTTGGCGGTCGACAGGCTTTTATGCTCGTAGGGGATGCCTAGGGTTTGTAGAACGACGCCAACGCGGCGAACAAAGGGTGAAACGTAGCGGCCGACCAAAATCATTTTTATCTCCGGTTTGTGTGGATGTTGTGTGGGTGTTGTTTATGTCGGTGTTGACTTGATTTACAGTTGAGTATCGCTCAAATTTGACCTTGTACCAAGAGATCCTGAAGATGACTCGACAGATACCCCTTAAAAGTACTTTTCTAAACGGTGTTGTCATGGTGATAGCCTTGGCCGTGTCCCCCAGCGCCTTGGCTCAAACCGGCACTCAAAGCCCCAGGGTGGATCTGGGTGACTTCAAGATTGATCTGACAGAGGTCAGTATCGGTCGTTTTGCCGAGTATGCCCAACGCAAGGGCATTGTGACCGAGGCCGAGCGCAGCGGGGGAGGGTTTGAGTACGTGATGGGCTGGCAAAAGCGCCCAGGCTGGAACTGGCGCACACCTTTTGGCACGCCGGCTCAAGCCGATGAGCCTGCGGTTCATATCAAATGGGCGGAGGCGCGCGCCTTTTGTCAGGATGCTGGCGGAGATCTTCCGACTAAAGCCCAATGGCAACGAGCGGCGTATACCGAGCAGCGCGACAACCCTCCCGCACCCTTTATCAAGGGGAAAACCTATGAATATCCCACGGGTGATACCGGCCAGGGTGCCAATGTGAAGGGGCGTGCGGATGGCTGGGAGCGCCATGCTCCGGTCGGTCGCACGCGCGCAGGGGTTAATGGTCTCTATGACATGGGGGCGAATGCCTGGGAATGGTTGCTGGATGCCCAAGGCAAGGCTCACCTCACCGCTGGGGGCTCTTGGTGGTATGGGCCTTCGCAAATGCGGGTTGAGGGCATGCAATACAAACCAGACGATGTGTATGTGGTCTACATTGGCTTTCGCTGCGTATACTAAGCTTTAACATCGTATGTGTATATTTTTTAGGAGATCCTTGTGTCCACGCCTATCAGCGCTTTAACTCCCGATTTTGCCGTCGCGCCTCAGTTGCAACCGAGTGATATGTCTGCGGTTGCCGCAGCGGGTTTTAAAAGCGTCATTATTAATCGCCCTGATTACGAAGCGGGTCCGGACCAGCCAACGGCAGCCGAGGTGAGCACGGCCGCCAAAGCCGCTGGGCTTGCGGTTGAGTATCAGCCCGTGGTGAGCGGTGGGATGACGTCACAGGACGTCGAGCGTTTTACAGAGTTATTAGAAACCTTACCTAAGCCAATTTTGGCGTATTGCCGCTCGGGTACCCGTTGTACGGTTCTGTATCGCGCCGCGACTGGAAATTCTTGATTTGAATCAATTATCCGCATAATCCCTATTGGGTTGGCACGGTTTAGGGCCTAGTATGTTGTCATGCAGTTCTTTATGGAGGCATGACCATGATGTTCAACAAAATATTGATTCCGACCGACGGTTCCGCTTTGTCGGCCCAGTCTGCCAACGCGGGCATTTCTTTTGCACGCTCGACGGGTGCTGAGATCGTGGCGCTCCACGTTTCGCAGCCTTTTGCGGCGACCATGGGTTTTGACGGTATGTCGGCGGCTTATGCCATTACCGACGAGGACTATGACAAGGCCAATGCCCAGCAGGCCAAAACACACCTCAAAGGTGTCGTGGATCGCGCCGAAACAGCCGGTGTCAAAGCCACGGCGCACGCTGTGTCGAATTTCAATATCGCCGATGGGATTGTGCAAGCGGCGACGGACTATCAGTGCGACATGATTTTTATGGGTAGCCATGGGCGCAGCGGTTGGTCTCGTTTGCTGCTAGGGAGCGTGACGACCAAGGTTTTGGCACTGACCCACACTGCCGTGTTGGTGTATCGGGTGAAAGAAGAGTCTAAGTAGCATTTGACCCTTGGCTGGCATATGATAGAGGTTACGCTAGGCTCAAGTGTGGCAGCCGTCGCTGCCCGTGAAGCCTCAGGAGAGCGCATATGACTATCAAGGTCGGCGATCGGGTACCCGATGCCACACTCACAGAATTCATCGAAACTGAAACAGCGGGTTGCACCGTTGGTCCCAATGCATTTAAAGTTTCCGATTTGGTCAAGGGCAAAAAGATTTTGATGTTTGCATTGCCCGGCGCTTTTACGCCCACCTGCTCTGCCAAACATGTTCCGAGTTACGTTGAGCACTTCGACGCGATCAAAGCAAAAGGCGTTGACGAAGTCTGGTGCGTTTCCGTCAATGACGCGTTTGTCATGGGCGCCTGGGGCCGTGAGCAAAAAGCCGCTGGTAAGGTTCGCATGATGGGTGACGGTTCTGCTGAGTGGACCAAAGCACTTGGTCTGGAACTTGATTTGAATGCCCGCGGCATGGGCACACGCTCGACACGTTACGCTGCCTACATCGTTGATGGCGTCGTCAAAGTCTTGCACGTCGAAGGCCCCGGTAAGTACGAGGTTAGCGACGCAGGCTCGATGCTCAAGGCGATCTAAACGGTTCGTTTTTTTGTAGGCTGAGTCTGACGGACTCTTTTCGTTAGACTCGCGTTTCACTTCATCCCGCTTCATAAGGACCTAAGTCCTTTGTTGGCGGGATGTTTTCATATTCAGATGATCTCAACCCTTAGTTCGTTTCCCTCGCTGTATTTGGCCACGCTGTTGATGCTGGTCAGTACGGGGCTATTCAACACCTACATCGCGTTGAAACTGTCCGCCGAGTCGGTGAGTGCCTTTTGGATCGGGACCCTGATTTCGGCTTATTACTTGGGTTTGGTGTTTGGTGCGCGGATCGGGCACCGCTTGATCATTCGTGTGGGTCACGTTCGCGCGTGCGCGACCGCAGCGATCTTGTCGATTTGCGCAGTGCTCTCTCAAAGCTTGTTTGACTCCTTACCCATCTGGATCGGCTTGCGCTTGATCGTTGGCGTGGCGATGTCGGTGCAATACATCGTGGTGGAAAGCTGGCTCAACGAGCAAACAGAAAACAGTCATCGCGGTCGTGTCATGTCTGTTTATATGGTCATGTCTGGTTCAGGGACCGCGCTCGGACAGCTCGCGATTACGCTGTACCCAACATTGGATTTGCGTCCACTGATCTTTGTGGCGCTTTGTCAGGCGCTGAGCTTGTTGCCGATCGTATTGACGCAACGCAAGCTGCCTATTCCACAGCCACCCGCGCCGATCGACTTTCCTTATTTTTTCAAAGCGGCTCCGCAGGCGCTTTTCACCGTGTTTCTCGCTGGAAATATTTCTGCATCGTTTTATGGTTTGGCTGCGGTCTTTGCTTTTGGTCAAGGTCTGAG
>JANQYI010000025.1:0-27982 GCA_030728985.1 Burkholderiaceae bacterium
CATATGAAATTGCATAGTCATATAAACGCTTCACCATTTTCGTGCGGTTGTTGCAAAGATTTATTTGATCTTAAAAAGACAAGACGAGATTTTTTACGCTTAGCCGGTGGAATTGCTGGTATGGGTAGTCTCGGAATGCTGATGGGCCCTGGAATGGCTTTTGCTGGATCTGGAAAGTATGATGCCATGCTGTTATCTTGTATTGACCCTCGCTTTCAAAATCCAGTGAACAAAAGGGAAAATGATAGGGGGCTTGGAGGAAAGTACAGCGCATTTACAATAGCCGGAGGAGCTATTGGTGTTGTCGCGCCAGCTTTCAAGGCTTGGCACGAAACCTTTTGGCAAAACTTAGATGCTTCAAAAAGTCTACATAGCATTAACAAAGTAATCGTGATGAATCATCTCGATTGTGGTGCAGCTAAAATTGCGTATGGTGAGGCGGCAGTCGCAACTCCCGCAAAAGAACTTGAAATTCACAAAGCAGCATTGCTAGAATTTAAGAAGCAACTCAAAGTTCGGCAACCCACATTGACTGCAGAATTGGGGCTCATGTCTTTGGATGGCAAAGTAGTGTCTTTCTCTTAGACCCTCATTTTGACCCCAGGTTATCACTGGGTGAACAAAAACCCCTGCGTTCGCGCTGGGGTTTTTGCTTTTGGGGGCTTGTGTCAGGATGTTTGCATATCGAGTAGATGATTGACAGCTTAAAGTCGTCCTTTTGAACGGACAAACGCAAAGATAACGATGATGACGATTACGATATCATTTGTTAATACCGCGAACAGGTAGACGCAGCGGTTGCAGGAAATTTAGCTAATGAAATTGAGGGCGTTATGAATACATCCATCCTTGTTTTAGGCGCAGGCATGGTGGGCACCTGCACCGCCTTGCACCTACAGCAGCGCGGTTTCGATGTCACGTTGGTAGATCGGCAATCGCCCGGCCAAGAAACCTCCATGGGTAACGCCGGTCTCATCCAACGCGAAGCCGTCGAGCCCTATGCCTTCCCCCGCGAGTTTGGTTTTTTGTGGGACGTGGCGATGGGAAATGGTGCCCAGGTACATTGGCACGCTCAGGGCCTATGGCAAATGGCCGGGTCATTGCTACGCTATCTTCAGCATTCACATCCCAGTCGTCACGCACTCGCCACGCAGGCCTACAGCCGCCTCATTGCCCTATCCACCGTCGAGCACGAGCCGCTCATACTCGCTGCGAGTGCGCAGGACTTGGTGGCACGTGAAGGTTTTCGTTTTATGTTTCGTACGGAACAAGCCTTTGACACGGCGGTGCAGCGCGCCGAGGACTTACATGCGCGCTTTGGTGTGCGCTCCCACACTGAAAACTCTGAGCAGTTGGCCCTGGCCGAACCGGCTCTGCGTAAACGTATGGTCGGTGCTGTACATTGGCTTGACTCATGGTCTGTAAACGATCCTGGCGCGTTGGTGGCGCGCTACGCTCAGCTCTTTATGGCACGAAATGGGCGGGTGATGACAGGTGACGCCTCAAGTTTACGAGCGCAGGGTAAGGGCTGGTTAGTAAACACGACCGACGGTCCCGTGCACGCTCAGCAAGCGGTGCTGGCGCTAGGCCCCTGGTCTGATGGTTTGATTCGGACCTTGGACTACCGCTTTCCGCTATTCATCAAACGCGGCTATCACCAACACTACACAGCGCCGGCAGGGGTAAGGCTGCCCTTGCTAGATGCCGAACGCGGCTACGCTTTGGCCCCTATGCAACGTGGCCTGCGTCTGACCACTGGCGCCGAGTTTGCGCGCCTCGACGCGCCCCCCACTCCAGTACAGTTAACAAAGGCAGAGGTGATGGCGCGCGAATTGATCGACCTCGGTCAGCCCTTGGCTGAGCCGCCATGGCTAGGCGCACGTCCCTGTTCTGCTGACATGCTGCCAGTGATGGGCCCCGCGCCTCGCCATCCTGGGCTGTGGTTCAACTTTGGCCACGCGCACCAAGGCTTCACATTAGGACCCGTGGCGGGTCGTTTGCTCGCCGAGATGCTAAACGGCGAACCGCCTTGCGTGGATCCAAGTCCATACGCGCCACAGCGGTTTAAGTAATCACGTAAAAGCGTAAACATTCACTATTAAGCGGTCTGTACATTTTAAAGTGCGGGCATCGGGTAAAACAGGACCTTCAGGTCCACAACCAACGGCTGACCTAAAGGCTAAAAATAGAGTCGGTCGCTGTTGCAGCTCGGCGTCTATAAACTTGCGTAGCTGCCTCTAAGAAGGCCTCTACCAGTTGTAGCCTAGGCGAGGATCGAGCCCAAATAAGTCCGAAACGCCTCGCTTTGCAAGGTGTTGGTAATGCCAATGTGACGACATCGAGCCCTCGTTGCCATAAGTTCCAGGCGCTTGGCACGATGGCGACTCCCAAATCACGGTGCACCATCGCTGCAATGGCTTCTGTGGAGGCCAGCTCAAAACGATCTCGCGGAGCAATACCGTTTTGCTTCAAGTACGCGTCGATCTGTTGGCCAGCCCAGCTTTCCCGGTGATATCGAATAAAGGGCTCCTGCTCGAGCAAGTCAAGCGGGTCTGTCCCTTGGTGCCGAGATGATGCGATCATCAAAAAAGGCTCTTCACTTAAAAAATGCCAACCAAATCCTTTCGATAGATTGAATGCGGGCTCAAGTGCAATTGCCGCGTCCAGAGAGCTATTCTCAACCATTTGATAAAAACTTGACGAAAGACCGCTCACGATATTGACGCGAATATTTGGGTATCGAGAACCCAAGACGACAAAAATATCGGGCATCTTCCCTGTCAAAGCAGTACTACCCGCCCCGAGGCGCAGTTCGCCACGCAATTCATCTGTGTTCGCCAGAGCGGCCAACACATCGACATCATCAAGAATTTTTTGAGAATGGCCAAGGATTCTGTGTGCTGCACGTGTCAAATGAACAGTTCGGCCTGCTCGGCTTACAAGCTCCACTTGTAACGCTTGTTCCAACGCACGAATCTGTTGGGCAACCGCGCCATGGGTAAGCTGAAGTCGTCGTGCTGCCTCAGCCATTGAGCCGTAACGATGAACGAGCAACAGCGTGTACAGCAGGTTAGTGTTCATAATGATAGAAAAAACATCGTTTGAAGATAAAAAGAGCATGCTCTTAACAAGGGCATTATCGTTATTATGACTTGAAATTCAAGGAAACCAAGCAAATGCGTAGCAAACTTTTTGTACCCGCAACACGGACTGATTTTTTTGAAAAAGCGCTAAGAAGCAAAGCGGACGCGATATCTTTTGACCTTGAAGACGCTGTACTTGACTACCGAAAACTTGAAGCGCGTGAAAATTTAGCAACCTATTTTTCATCTGCAGAATTTCTACAACTAAAAGCCGAAAATAAAAAAACTATTATCGTTCGTATTAATCCTCTGGACTCAGGACATCTTGAGCAAGACCTTGTTGCGATCTGCAAAGTCGGTGTTGATATCGTCAATATCCCCAAGTCCAATACGGAGGCGGACATATTTCGGTTTGTTGAGATCCTGACTGCCGTGGAAAAAAAAGCGCCAGTCACCCAAGGTGCCTCAATTGAATTAAAAGTGCTCGCGAATATTGAATCGCCGTCTGCCCTAATTAATGCCGCTAAGATCGCCTCTCACCCAAGGGTCTGGGGGCTGCAGTTAGGGCTCGGAGACCTATTTGAGCCCAGGGGGATCGAGCGCTACGAGCCAATCAATGTGCATCATGTCATGCTTAGCATGAGTTTGGCAGCGGGTGCCTATAACAAAATTGCCTACGACTCAGCGTTCACCAATGTTGCAGATCCTGAGGGCTTTCGTGCTGAGGCGATACAGGCTAAAAAGGCCGGTTTTCTCGGAAAGACCTGTATTCATCCCAATCAAGTCGAGATCGCTAACGCCGTTTTTTCTCCTTCTGAAGCAGAAATTCAATGGGCGAACAAGGTGCTGGCTTCAGCCCAAGAGAACATGGTCAATGGCGCCTACATGCTTGACGGGAAGATGATTGATGCGCCTTTTATTGCACGAGCACAAAGTATTTTGGACTCGGTTCGTTCTTCCTGAACCTTTTAACCGCGGATCCACACCCATGCCACAACAAGACAGTCTTCCTCTTTCTGGTATTAAAGTCCTCGACCTGAGTGCTTATATTGCGGGCCCTTATGGCGCGAGCCTACTTGCTGACATGGGCGCTGAGGTGATCAAAATCGAACCTCCCGACGGCGACAACCTACGAAAATACCCTTCAACCCTTGTTGGCGAGAGCCGCGCATTTCTTGGGGTCAATCGGGGCAAGCGTGGAGCTTGCCTTGACCTCAAAAACCCCGCTGGTTTGGCGGTGCTGCTCAAGCTTGTCGAAACGTCCGACGTGTTGATTCATAATTTTAGGCCCTCGGTGCCCCCGAGACTTGGAATAGATTACGCGCGTCTAAGTCAAATCAATCCTCGACTGGTCTACTGCTCTTTGTCTGGATATGGCCAATCTGGTCCCTTGGCTAACAAAGCGGGCTACGATCAGGTTCTTCAATCCAGAACTGGAGTTTGCACCTCCCAAGGGTCGGCGAGCGAACCTCAAATTGTTTATGGGTCCGTGGTCGATTATTACGGCGCGGCCTTAGTTTCAAATGCAGTGACTGCAGCTCTTTTACAACGTGCTCAAACTGGTCAGGGACAACATGTTTCGGTGTCGCTTCTAGCAGCAGCCATCGCCATGCAAGCAGCGCGCTTGGTCGTGGCAGAGTCTGAGCCACGATCGGTCAACCGAGATATGCGCTCGGGTGGTGTGACCGGGATACACCCAACCAAAGCAGGACACCTTTACATTTCAGCCAACACACCACACTTCTGGAAGGCACTGTGTGACTTCGTGGGGCTTCACGAAGTGGCAAAGGATGAGCGCTATGACTCGGTCAAAAAACGCGCACAGCACGCTAATGAAGTCGTTCCCAAGCTGCGGCACGCCTTGAGTGCAAAATCCGCGAAAGAGTGGGAAGCCATATTCGGCGACGAAGTGCCTTGCTCAGCCGTTCGAAGCATCGAAGATGTATTTGAAGATGATCAAGTCCAAGAACAAGAGCTGATAGCAAATCACGTTCATCCCTCTATCGGTGCCTATAAAACGGTGGGGCGACCCATTAAATTCGGTGCGGCGACCGCACCTCAAAAACCCGTTGGTAGTGCACCGACCCTTGGGGAGCACTCCGCATTGATTATGAAAGAAGCTGGTTTCAGTGACTATGAGATCCAAGCAGCCATAAAGCAAGGGGCTGTGACTTCTAACTAGTGCAGATGCTCCTATGCTGCTTGTAGACGCTGCTGCGAAAATTTATGACTGACGCGGGTGAGACCGCTTATCAAATGTAACCAAGGAGATTTATCATGATCAAACGACAGTTTCTCAAGAGCCTCTCAGCGCTCTCTCTGCTCAGCACTATCGGCACAATTGCAGCACTGGCACCCTCACAGTCCACCGCAAGCGCTTGGCCAACACGGACTGTGTCTTTGGTAGTTCCGTTTGCGCCCGGCGGCAGTAACGACGTTATCGCAAGACGCTTGGCTGAGTCACTTCGAAAAAGCACGGGACAGTACTTTGTGATTGAGAACAGAAGCGGTGCTGGCGGTGTTGTTGGCGCGAGCTATGTTGCGAAGTCAGCCCCAGACGGCTACACCTACCTCTTTATATCCGGCTCAATTGCCACATCTGCAGCTGTGCAAAAAACCCCGTACGATGTCAAAAAAGCTTTTGAGGCAATTTCATTGGTTGCAAGCGCTCCGTTTGTTGTTGTGACACGGAAGGACTTTCCCGCCAAAAATATGACTGAATTGTTGGCGTACGCTCGGGCTAACCCAGGCAAAATCAATTTTGGCAGTGCTGGACTCGGTGACAGCTCGCAGATGGCCACGGAGTTATTAGCCAGCAAAGCCGGCGTCAAAATGCAGACCGTCGGCTACAAAGGTCAAGGTCCCGCTCAACTTGACCTGGTTGCAGGAAGATTGGACATGATCATCACAACCATGGCGTCAATCCGTGGCACTCCGGCTGACGGTGTGCCGAAGCTTGCTTTCACCGGCGAGCAGCGTGATCCCGATCACCCCAACATTCCGACCGTTAAGGAGCAGACGGGTCTGGACTACGTTGTGGACGTTTGGTGGGGTGTGTTTGGACCAGCTGGGGTGGATAAAGCAATCGTAGCAAAGATGAATGCTGAGATTGGTAAAGCCGTGAAGGATCCAGAGTTTGTAAAGTTTCTCAAGTCTATCGGCGCCAATTCTACGCACTCGACGCCTCAAGCCCTCAAAAAACTGATGGACGACGATGTTGACCGCTGGACCGCGATTGCCGAACAAATTGGGATTCGCGCAAAGTAAAAAAGTAAACCTAAATTTATAACCGCACCTATGGATTCCCCGACCCACATATGAAACCAGAATCGGATAGCAAGAAAGATCTCTTCAGGCCCATTGCCTCGAAATTTGTATCGGCCAGCACCCATCTGATGCATGGCATCGTCTCTAGAACCGATCCAAGTACGCTGGCCTCTGAGCTTGAACGCTTAAACGATGCGGTTCTGGGTCAAAGTGTGAATCGGGGGATTAGTCCATTTAGCCAGCCCGCTGACTTCCAACGTCATTTGCTTCAGGCTGCAGACACGCTGTCAGTGACGACCAATACGACCATTGCCTCAAACGTAAGTAACGGGCTGGTAAATAAATCCTCAGACCAGCACATTGAAACGATCGCTGATGCCGCGGCTGCTTTACGCGCCGGTCGGACAACTTGCGAGGCGCTTACGCTTAAAGCGCTGGAGCTCGCAGCTAGCACTCAACCTAAGCTCAATGCATTTATCGAGATCTGGGCTGATAAGGCGCTTACCTTTGCCAAGCAACGCGATCAGGAGCTAAGTCAGGGGCATGACCGGGGAGATCTGCATGGAATTCCCTTGGCACACAAAGACTGCTTTGAAATCATTGGACATGCGGCCACAATCGGTTCGAGAGCGCACTCCCCTAGACCCAGTACTCTTAATGCCGAGGTAATACGGCGCCTCGATTTGGCAGGGTCGGTGACGATCGGTACCCTGAATATGAATGAAATGGTTGCAGGGCCTACAGGTCAAAACCCTATTTTTGGCGACTGCGCTAACGCAATCGATCCCGCCAAGATCTCTGGTGGGTCCTCCAGCGGTTCTGGCGCTAGTGTGGCGGCTGGTGTTGTTTTTGGCTCAATTGGCAGTGACACGGGAGGATCAATCCGATTACCCGCATCGGTGAATGGCCTGTTTGGGCTGAAGCCAACCTATGGTCGTGTTTCAAGAAATGGCTGCTTTCCAAGAGCGTTCACCTTGGACTGCCCGGGACCTCTGGCCCGAACCGCAAAAGACTGTGCAATATTATTAAAGGCTGTTGCGGGCCACGACCCGCAAGAGCCGTCAACACTGGCAGCGCCTGTTCTTGACTATCCTGCAATGCTTGATAGTGCGGTTGAAGGCAGTCAAATCGGTATTCTTGATTTGCCAGATGCCTACAAAAGTCACGCTGAGGTTCAAATGGCCTTCGAGCTGTTTGTAGAAAAGGTTGAGAGAAAGTTCGGGCGCGTCAAGCTCTTGGCGTTTACTGACATTGACGCCTGCAACGCGATGGGCGATGTCATTTCCAAAGTAGAAGCCGCAACACTTCACGGTCAGTGGATGCGCACCAACTCTAGTGCCTACTCGCAAGCGGTCTACTCGCGGACTGAGCCAGGCCTGCACCTACCCGCTGTTCGTTATCTCGAAGCCTTATTACTTCGCAGTGCTGTATTTGAAAATTTCCTTCATGGTCCATTAAAGCAAGCGGATATTGTGTTGTGCCCGACGCTTACCATTCCTGTGCCAACCCGTCAGGAAGCCGATATGGAAAAACCTGGTAGCGTCTTTAGTGTTGTCGCTACCCTGACCCGATTAACACGTCCCTTTAGTTACTTGGGCTTGCCTGTTTTGACCATGCCCGCGGGCGCCGATAAATCTGGCATGCCTGTTGGGGCTCAAGTCATTGGTAGGCCTCTTTCGGAGGCACGACTTTTGTCTTTCGCACACTGCCTTTCATGATGCAACCTGCTTAAGCCCTTAAACTTAACGTTGGATACAATTACTTATGCAGCCCTGGGAAAAGTACCTCGGAGAAGTGGATCAAGCCACGCTTGCCCGCGGCCGATTTGCGCGCAAGATGGGGTTCGGAAAAACTCCTGCCTTGGTGGTAATAGATGCTCAACGCTACATGGTGGGGGAGCCGGGTCAGGACGACCAGTGGCCATCAAGCTGTGGTGATGTCGGTCGAGAGGCGCTGCAACAGATCAAGCGACTGGTGCAAAGCGCGCAAGGATGCGGAGTCCCGTGTTTTTTTACTCGGTTCGAATTAGATCCCAGTGGTCGAGATATCGGCGTATATGCGCGCAAGCGCGACCTACTGTCGAGTGAACACTGGTGTCTGGCTGGTACAGTCGGTGCCGAGCTGTCACCTGAGCTCGTGGTAGGTGAAAATGATATCGAATTCGTCAAGAAAAAACCTAGCGGTTTTCATGGAACACCGTTGCTTGGCTACTTGATCGACCGAAACGTTGATACCGTCATTGTGGTGGGCGGTGCGACGAGTAACTGTATCAGAGCGACCGTATTTGACGGCGCTTCGTACAATTTTCGTGTAATTGTTCCGCATGAGGCCGTATTTGATCGATTTCCAATCTCTCACGCCATCAGCTTGTTTGACATGAACCGTCAGTTTGCCGACGTTGTGACTGTTGATGACGTTCTTAATTACTTGGAACGTGCTGAAAGGTCGATCTAGAATAACTTCTAACGACTTTAGACCACGAGCAGTATCGGGAACATATGGTTTAGGTACTAGAGCATCTCCATACCCATGGCAAGAACAAAACTTTGTTCTGTATGAATATTTTCAGGCGCAATCTTGTACAACATATCCTTAAGGCGCGTTTAGTTCGGTGCGATGTGTCAGTGAAACAACCTGCGGTCAGGCAATGGCTGCAGACGAGTGTGCACATTCACGCCGAACATCAAGCTCACACAACTGCTGCCCAAGATATCGGGCAATTGCGCGCATACCGTAAACTCCAGCGGCAGCTTCAGCATCACTGTTGTAGTTGGTATTCGTATTGACATCGTAGGTGTAGATCTCACCTGCCTCATCAACGATAAACTCAATTCCGGCAACCTCTATTCCGTTGTCGGCGATGAAGCGCTGATAACGCTGGATGATGGGGTGATTAAAACCCTCGATGATCTGAAAGCGTGGCGCAGGCGCTTCGGTAGCAGTTTCGCCCACCGGACAAAAAGCATCACCGATCTGGCAGACGTCCGCAGGACAGAGCTCAAACCCGAGCGAAGTATCTACGCGCACGGCATAAAGGAACTTGCCGCCTACGAATTCGACGCGCGTAATATAAGGCTGTGGTGCGCGAATGTATTGTTGAATCAGCGTGATGCCGTCGACGGAGGGATCGAACTGCACGCTATTCACATAGTCCTGCAGGGCATCGATATGATGGAAAAGTTTTACGCCCAGCCCTTTGCCTGCACGGTTATGTTTGGTGATGAATGAGCCTGTCATCCGGCGAGCGGCTTCGATGATGTGCTGCTTACCGACTGCAGCGATGGTGCGGGGGGTTTTAATCCCGACATTCTCCAAGGCAACATATTGTGCGACCTTGCTAATTTCAAGCTGAAGGGCGCGACTATTGTTCACAACACGCCGACCGTGAGCCTCAAGCCAGGACAGAACTGCTGCCGTGTATTCGGGCGCGAAGCGGTGATCGCGGGTGTGCGATGAAGCGCTCATTCGGTTGTAGAACACTCCTTGAGGCGGAGGCACGGATAGATCTAATTTGCCTTCGTCCAAAAACCACTCTTCGTAGGGTAAATCTAACTCCCGAAAAGCCTCTTGCAAGGGCTCTACCCAGGCAGAGTTTTCATGAATCACATAAATTTTCGACATATCTCATCTTTATGATGCCGGCTATACAAACGCTATTCGGAACGGCATATCCGAACATTTCGCCAGCATAATAAAAACTCTTTAAAACTAAAACGACATTTTTATCATTTCTTTATAACCAAACTACCTTTTCTAGTTGTCCATATCGTCGAGGGCAAATCCGCCGATATTATTCGGCTCATTCACCAAAAAAGGTATTTATCTGATTGCTGACCAAACCCTAGACTGAAACTGCTTTAAATTCAGTCAATCATGCGTTTCATCATGTCACCGTGTACAACCATTCGGGCAATCACGGCATACGTAAAGTGATCCAGACTTTTAAGAACTTGAGTACGTGCCTCAGGCACAATCGTCTCATCTACAGAAAAAACAGGTTTCCATTGGTTCACTATGCTCGAGGCGCGCGCGTACAAATCAGTGGCCTCACGCACCAGTAGCCCCTGCCTCTCCATCGGCTCAACCGCAAGCCAAAACGCAGCAAGAAAACTAGGCCAATACGATAAGTGACGGTAGAGACTCGGTTCAGCCGGGCTGGGCACCGACTCGCCAAACGTATTCAATATTTTGACAAGCTTGGCGACCTCTGTGGTCATCTCTGCAGGTGCGGGCAAAGGACGCGCGGGCTTGATGCTCGTCTCTTTATTGATCTCAAGTTGCGAAAAGGGATCGATTTGAGCCAGCGGTTGAGCAACACGCTCCTCTCCTTGACCTAGAGCAGATGATTGCGCTGACAAATTCGCGAACAAATACGACAAAATGAGCAATGCGCGCGAGTTGGCGTGACCATAGTCCTCTAACAACAACACAATCTCGCTTTTATCTTGAAGGCTCAAACCAAGCGCAGCACGCACAGAATCGGGCCAAGGAGAAAAACGATCAGCTAAGCTTGATTGCAGACGTAATGTTCGAGCGGACTCATTAAGAACTTTACTTGAGTAGAGGGGCTTGGCCAAAGACCATGTCATCTCGAGGCCACCCGGAATAGTGGCCAGGTGTCTCCAGATCAAGTTCACAAAGGGCACACCCAATGTGACTTTGATATCAGCAAATATTGCGGACACGCTCGGAGTTGCATCTTTCTCGGTAATCGTAGATATGGCCTCAAGGTGATGCGAAGTCGTGGATCGGTTCGTCATGGATTCCTGTCATATTAAGAGCGAGAAAAGAATTTAATCACATTGATGGGCTGAGAGAGACTAATGGCCGCCCCCCATTTTCTTATGCTCGAAACGGCTCAAAATTCTTACAAGCGGCCAAAGCAAAAGCAAATAGAAAATCGCAGCCAACACAATCGGCGAAGGGTTATAAAACAACGATTGGGCATCGCGGGCGACACGCAACAACTCGGGCATGGCGACGGCACTGGCCAGTGTTGTGAGCTTAATGACCTCGATCGTATTACTAATGAGATCCGGCATCACATTTCGCGTTGCCTGCGGGATCTGTATATGAATCAAGGTTTGTGTCGCAGACAGTCCCGTTGAGCGTGCCGCTTCGATTTGACCATTCGGAACACTTTCAAGACCAGCTCTGAAAATCTCACCATAATAAGACGAGTTATTCAACATAAAGCCAATCACGATCGCCAGCAACTTGGGGAGCTCCCACCCGAGGAATGGTGTGCCGTAGTAGATAAAAATCAACAACACCAGTGGAGGCAAGGCTCTAAACACATCAATATAGATAGCCAAGAGCGCGCGGGCCCAGCGATTTTTAAGCGTGATAGACAACACGCCAACAAGCAGTCCCGCTGCCAAACCAAAGGGAATAACGAGCGCCGATAATAAAAGCGTGTTGAGCAAGCCCCTTAATAAGAAAGGTGCAACTTCGATGTAAATCGAAATGTTGAAAAAATTCTTTAAGATCTCGTCCATAGCTCTCTATTGCTTCCAGCGAAAACGAGTTTCGGTCCAGCGTCCAAGCAGCACCACTGGAATAAAGATCAACAGGCAACCAATCGCGCCCATAATCAGGGGCGTCGCATTACCGGAGTTACTCATGGCGGATTGCGAGTTATTCAACACCTCGCTTAAGCCAACAACCGAACCAAGCGCTGTGCTTTTCGTAATAGCGATGACGCGATTAGTCAGTGGTGCGACCGTAAGTCGAACGGCTTGCGGTAATACGACATACAGCATACTTTGCAGCCAACTTAGACCTGTTGATCGTGCGGCTTCTGATTGACCTTTCGGAACGGAAACAATACCCGCCCAGCAAATTTCCTCGACGAAGGCCGCTAGCACCAGTGAAAGCGCCAGCCATGTAGCGGTAAACGCCGACATTGAAATTTGAATGTAAGGAAAAGCAAAAAACAACATCATGATGACGACAAGTGGCGGCAAGGCGCGCATGATATCGGCAAAACAAATAATAAAAAAGTTAAGCGGTCTCAGCAGTAAAGCGCGCAGCACTGCAAGCGCCATGCCAAAGACTAGCCCCGTGATGGCAACCACCAGGCCCAACTCAATCGTGACCATCATGCCTTTGAGAATATCAGGCAGATATTCCCAAGCAATCTCAAGATTGAAAAACGAGAAAACGAGTGCGTTTAAATCCATATGTGTCGATCACCCATTCTCAAGCAGCATGCTCACTCATGCGTGCGAGAAACGCTTGGGTACGCACGTGTGTGGGTGCGCTAAATATTTGCTGAGGCGTGCCTTGTTCGACTATTTTTCCTACATCCATAAATACAACATGATCCGCAGCGGCACGGGCAAATCCCATTTCATGACTAACAACAAGCATTGTCATGCCGTCGTCTTTGAGTTCGCGCATCACTTTGAGCACATCGCCCACGAGTTCGGGGTCAAGCGCACTGGTCGGTTCGTCAAACAACACAACTTTTGGACGAAGCGCAAGTGAGCGCGCAATTCCCACACGCTGCTGTTGTCCACCAGAGAGTTGATCTGGAAAAGCCGACGCTTTTTCTAAAAGGCCAACACGCTTGAGCGCTTCCAAGCCTCGCTCGTGAGCATCATCTTTGGAAAGCTTTTGTACTTTTCGTAACGCAAGTGTCACATTTTGAAGGACAGACATATGGCGGTACAAATTGAAATGCTGAAATACCATACCGATATTTTGACGGATGCGATTGAGGTCTGCTCCAGCGGCAGTGATGTCTACATCGTCCACCAGAATAGAACCCGCGCTCGGGTTTTCCAGCCTGTTACAGCAGCGAAGTAAAGTACTCTTGCCTGAACCGGACGGCCCGATCATGAAAACTAGTTGGCCCTTCGTGACGCTCAAATCAATACCCTTGAGCACTTCGTTATCGCCAAAGGATTTGTGAAGGCCGGTAATTTTCAGAATCGGGCTTTGCATGGATAGTCCAATGAGGCTGGTTTTACTTAATAATTAGCACTTCAATTTAACGGGGGTTGGATCGTAGCCAGGCATGTTTGGTACACCTTGACCAACACCCACGGTGATGGCAACTGAGCCAGGAGCGGGTGTAAAGCCAAACCATTTTTGCGCAAGTTTTGACACAGTGCCGTCTTGCTTCAGGCACTTGAGGGCGCTGGAGATACGATCACGACCTTCCTTGTCATCCAGTCGAAAGGCTAGCGACCACACTAGACCTGTAGGCAGGACATATGTCATTTTTACAGCGGGGTTTTGCTTAGCGGACCAAGCGGCAACGGTATTGCCTGCCATGTTTGCATAAGCGCGTCCAGACTGTACCGCTTGGAGGGCGTCGGCATTGGTCGCGTAAACATCATATTTAAAGCCGTATTTACTGGCATTATCTTTTGCCCAGTTTTCATAAGCAGAACCTTTGTTGACGGCAATTGTCTTACCTTTAAGGTCTTCGAGGGATTTCATGTCAGGCGTTTTCTTGGCCTGCACAAAAGCGAAATCAGTGTTTAGATACCCCTCAGAAAAAAGCAACGCCTTGGCGCGTGCTTCGGTCACTGTCGTCGGTGCCAGGACAAAGTCATATTTCTTTGCATTCAACCCTGGGATGAGCGCTGAAAACTCTGTCCCATCAATCGTAATTTTTGTACCTAACTGTTTGGCTAAGGCGTGACCCAACTCAACGTTAAACCCGTCAATGCCACCACCAAGTTTAGGCATTGCATGCGGCGCAAAAGTGGCGTCGACTCCTGTCGCTAGAGGCTTATTTGCCAAGGCAACTGATGCGCAAGATGCGCTAATTGCCATAGCAAGTCCAAAACGTACTGCGCGCTTCGATAAAGAGGTAAAGTTATTCATCATCAGTCCTTTTTAGGGCAGTGGAGGTTTACCCAACGCAGAACCTGGACCGACACGCTCTGTGATGAGCGTGTAATGTTCAGGACGTCGATGGGCGGCAAAATTAAAAATGTGCTGCTTGAAGGTGTCCCCGAGCGCAAGGTCGACTTGGCAGAAAATCACCTCGTCGTCCTCACCTTGCGCCTGAGCAACAATTTCTCCGGTAGGCGCCACGATGGCGGATCCAGCGAACAGGTGGAAGCCATCTTCTTTGCCTGCCTTGCCAGCCGCAGCGACCCAAACACAGTTTTGGTACGCCGCGGCCTGAAGCGACAAGAGATGGTGAAACATTCTTAAGTGGGGCGGTTCGTTCCAGTGAATGTTTTGGGATGGCGTGTTGTACCCAACGGCGACAATTTCTGCATTCTGGAGTGCCAGTACACGCCAAGCCTCGCCCCAGCGTCGATCATTGCACAGGAGCATCCCGATACGAGAATCCATTGTTTCCCAGACATTAAAGCCTTCGTTCCCGACCTCGAAATACTTTTTCTCAAGATGCTGAAACGGCGCGTGCGATTTGTTGTCGCTGTGTCCTGGCAAATGAATTTTGCGGTAGCGCCCGACGATGACGGCCTGTTGATTGACCAGGATCGAAGTGTTGAAACACTTGCCATCATTTGAGACTTCGGCGTAGCCCAGATAAAACCCAATACTGAGTTTTTTGGCCGTATCAAATAATACTTGCGTATCCGCACTTGGCATCGTTTTTTCAAAGTACCGATCGATGGCCTCTTGCTCTGTCATCCAGTAACGCGGAAAAAATGTGGTCAAGGCCAGCTCTGGAAAGACCACCATTTTCGCGCCGCGACTCGCTGCCTCTTTCATCATCTCCACCAAGCGGGAAACCGCCTGTGCACGTGTATCTTGAGGCTGAATGGGACCCAACTGCGCGACCGCCAAACCGAAAGGGCGTTTACTCATGATCAGTGCTTCTCCGAAACATCAACAGAAAAATATTTACGCATCACAGAGTTTGGATTTCCGTTCAAGCGCTGTCGCAGCACAGGCTCTGGCGTCGAGCGCTTGATAAATTGACCAGAACCACGCTCGACCTTGAGCTCGCCGTCAGACACCACCAGACGTCCACGGCTAAATACCTGTTCGGGCCATCCTGTGATTTTTTTTCCCTCGTAAGGCGTGTAGCCCACGTTATCGTGCAGCATACTCGTCGAAATCGTGATGGCTTTCTCAGGATTCCAAATCGCCAAGTCAGCATCACTGCCGACAGCGATCGTTCCTTTTTGTGGATACATGCCATACGTACGCGCATGATTGGTGGCAGTGACTGCCACAAATCTCTCGATGGTCATGCGTCCTTTTAATACGCCCTCTGAAAACAGCAAAGGCATTCTCACCTCTAACCCTGGCACGCCATTGGCCATGTCTTTGAAGGTTGTGGCATCCCCCTTAGGCAATTTGCCTGACTCATCAAAGCGGTAAGGAGCATGATCGGAGGAGAATATTTGTAGTGTTCCATTGATCAACCCTTGCCAGATAGCCTCTTGGGAGGCTTCGTCGCCAGGTGGAGGACTACAACAAAACTTTGCGCCCTCAAGTCCAGGTAAATCAATGTCTTTTGCAGTCAAAAAGAGATATTGCGGACAACTCTCTGCATGGATCGGCAACCCAAGCGCTTGTGACGCGTGGATGACACGGACGGCCTCCTGGCCAGCGACGTGAACGATGAGCAAAGGCACATCGACCAAGCGCGCAAGCGCCACCGCGCGATTGGTGGCCTCGCTCTCTGCTAAATTGGTGTGCGCGACCGCGTGGTATTTCGGTGCTGTCATACCACGATCAACGAGGCGACGCGCAATCCAGCGAATCATGTCATTGTTTTCCGCATGTACCATCACGAGCGCGCCTTCTTTGCTCGCACACTCCAGCACATCGAGGACCTGGTAGTCATCGAGCTTCATGCGGTCATAGGTCATGTAAATCTTGAACGATGTCACACCGTTTTTAATGACTTCCGGCAAATGTTGTTCAAGCGCTTCAGGTGTGGGGTCCGCCAAAATTAAATGGAAGCCATAGTCTATGACTGCTTTTTCCGCAGCGCGCTTAGCGTAATCCGCGACGACCTCGGGAATTTTATTGCCACGATGTTGCGCGGCAAACGGCACGATCATTGTCGTACCGCCAAACGCTGCGGAGACGGTTGCGCTATAAAAATCATCCGCGCACATCATTCCCATGCCCGAGAGTTGCTCGACGTGACAATGGCTATCAATCCCGCCCGGCAGCACCCAGCGTCCTGCGGCATCGACATCCTGTTTGCCTGGTGGCAAACTTTTTGCGATGGCTGCGATGATGCCATCCTTGATCCCGATGTCAGCGTAATAGGTCTCATTGGCGGTGCTAATGCGTCCATGACGAATCGTCAGATCGAAGGTTGTGCCTGTATTCATCTTCTTGTCTCCGTTCTCAAGCTTTGATTGCTTGACGTCCTCTGGCTGTGACCGACAGGCCAACCCGAGCAATCGTGGCCTCGAGTTCTTTGATACTTAACGCATCAATTTGCATACCGGGTGCGCGGATCGCGCGGCTCTTGATCGCACCGCGTTGCTGATAGACGTGTTTGCGCAAGGCCAGTCCAAGTTTTGGCTGAAACTCGTAACGAATCAGTGGGCAGTAACGGTCAAATATCGCTGCGGCACCTGCCTGATCACCCGCGGCAAAACGGTTGTAAATTTCTACCAATACCTCGGGATAGGCGAAGCCCGTCATGGTGCCTACCGCACCACGCTGCAGCTCCTCTAGAAAGAACATACCGCCCAAACCACCAAAGATCTTCATGGCATCGTCACCCGCCAACTCGCGGATACGACTAATTTTTGGTCCGACGGGCGGCTCTTCCATCTTGATCATATGGACCCCACCTTCACGACCCAAACGAGCGACGACCTCGGGACGGATTTCGGTTGAGAACGAGTCAGGAAAGTCGTGAATGACGACGGGAATATTGATGGCGTCGGCGATGGCTTTGTAATAATCGAATAGGAGTGCGTCGCCCGCATTATCAAGGGGCGCTGCAAATACCGCATCGGCGCCCGCCTCCTGCGCCTCTTGGGCTTGCTCGATCGCACCCGTGATTCCGTGGGCCCGCACACCGACCCAGATTGGGACACGACCTTTCGTATGCTTGATAAAGATTTCCGTGACCAGACGGCGTTCTGCGTTGGAGAGCTTGTGCAGTTCACCCAGAAAACCCAGAATGGCCAAACCTGTAATGCCAGTATCGAGTAAGAAATCAACCAAACTCTTGATACTTTCAGTATCCACTCTGAGCGTATCGTCAAAGGGAGTCGGACAAATCGTGAATACACCTCGGGCATTGAGTGGGGCTGGCATTGCATCTCCGCAGAAAATAATTGGCACACCAAATCGAGCACCTTCTACTGAATGCTATCTTTCTTGCTTTAGAACATCACTTGTTTTTTTATCACTCACCCATAACTTACTGTTATGGGTGAAATCAAACTTTTTGATTTTCCCTCATCTCAAAGCCTTGCGCCTTGACCGTATCGCGAAGCACATGCGCAAAATCTTGCGCAAGCTGTGAAAGTGGTTCAAAGCGGGACTGAACGAGATGAATGGCGAGTGTTTTTGTATACGCGATAGGACGCACGACAAAATCTCCGGCCGCACTGTGCGCTGAAAATTCATCTACGATGGCGATCCCTCCCCCCGCCTTGATGAGTGTGCATGCATTGTGAGGCGAGCTCACCTCGATGGCCACGCGACGTACGTATCCTGCTTCCTGAAACATCTGCTCAACGAGCGTGCCAAAGGGCGTTTCACTTCGATAGGACACTAGAGGATAAGGAAGCAAGTCTTCTATTGTCAGCATTGACCGACTCGCCAGAGGATGACCGTAAGGAAAGATCACCACGAGATTGCCTTGTCCGATGGGCTCGGAAGAAAGGTTGGGATGCTGTGAGGGCAAAATAACTGCGCCTAAATCGGCACGCCGCTCAAGCAACATCTGCGTAAGGGGGACAACAGTCAGCGGCTGAAAAGTGACTTTGACTTCAGGGTGCGTCTGATGGAAAGCCGTAATGGCCATAGGAATCAGCATATGGCCGATGCTAGGACTCGACACCAAATGCAAAATACCGCTGCGCTTTTCCGAAAGCTCATTGGCAAGCTCTTCGACTCGGCGAACCCCGTCATAGACGGCTTCGACCTCTTTAAATAATTGACGCGCCTCGGGAGTGGGGTAAAGTCGTCCTTTGACGCGTTCGAACAATCCAAATCCTAAGCGCTGTTCAGTATGTGACAACAAACGACTGACTGCTGGCTGAGAAACATACAAAAGCTTCGCCGCCCCGCTGATGGAACCAGCGGTCATCACTGCGCGAAACACTTCTATTTGCCTCAGATTCAATTGCATGTGTCCGAGCCCCGGATAATGATGTTCTTAAACCATAACACTATGTTAATGCTTGTACATAAAATGACAATGTTAAACATGCCTAGGCGCTGCTAGACTCGCATAAAAAAGGAGAGATCCGTGCCAAAAACCATATTCGTCATTAATCCGAACTCGTCACAGGCGGTCACAGACGCTTTTGACGAAGCGCTCAACGTTTTGCGTATTCCGGGTGGCCCCGCTATTGAGTCCCTTACGCTGGCTGAGGGTCCTCCTGGCATTCAGTCCCAAATGGATGTAGAAAACGTCACCTTGCCATTGGTCAAGCTCGTGCAGAGCCTCGATGCCAAGCACGGTGATGCCGCCGGCGCGTATGTCGTGGCGTGTTTTAGCGATCCGGGCTTACACGCAGTCAGAGAAGCCACGTCAAAACCAGTTCTTGGCATTAGTGAGTGTGGCGTCTTGACCGCCCTCACGCGTGGTCACCACGTGGGCGTGATTGCGATTCTGCGCACCTCTATTCCGCGTCATGGTCGCATGTTCGGCGCCATGGGTCTGACAGAACGTGTTGTGGCAGAAGTTCCTTTGGGTATGAACGTGACTGATCTGGTGGATACAGATCGTACCCGCGCGGGGCTGCTGCGCGCCGGTCAACAGTTGCGGGATACGCATCTGATTGATGTCGTCGTGCTTGGCTGCGCTGGCATGGCGGCCCATCGCGCCTGGCTTGAGCAACAGCTGGGCATTCCTGTGGTTGAACCGACTCAGGCGGCAACAGCGATGGCGATCGGTCGAACACTTTTAGGCTGGTGAGAGCAACACCATGCAGGATCCAATGAAGCAAAAGGAATTCACCTCTCGACTGCAGCATGTCGTCGGCGAAGAGGGTGTGATTTTGAATCCTGCAGACCAAGAATTCTATGTCAACGACTGGTTAGGAAAGTCTCACGGTCGCACAGTCGCAGTCGTGCGGCCTCGCAATACGGCCGAAGTCTCAGCCCTTATGCGCCTCTGTCATCAGTCCCAAACACCTGTTGTCCCTCAAGGTGGCAATACAGGCATGAGCGGAGGCGCGACCCCAGACATGAGTGGTGCGCAGGTTGTCCTCTCTCTGAATCGCATGAAACGTATTCATGAGGTGGACCCCGTTAACAACACATTGACTGCGGATGCGGGCGCTATTCTGGCTGACATTCAACAGGCCGCACGGGCAGTCGGTCGCTATTTTCCCTTGAGCCTAGGCGCGGAAGGCAGCTGCACGATTGGAGGAAACCTCGCCACGAATGCCGGGGGTACAGGCGTCCTGCGTTACGGCAACACCCGCGATCTGACCTTGGGTTTGGAGGTCGTCTTGCCTGACGGGCGAATCTGGAATGGACTGCGCGGACTGCGCAAAGACAACACTGGCTACGATTTAAAAGATCTGTTTATCGGCTCCGAGGGCTCGCTCGGAATCATTACCGGAGTCGTATTGAAACTTTTTGCCGCTCCGGCTGGGCGCGTCACTGCCTGGGTCGGCGCACAAGAGTTGTCCCGTGTTGTCACGCTCTTGAACCGTTTACAGTCTGCCTGTGGTCCGCGCCTAAGCGCCTTTGAAATGATGTCCGAATCAAGCTTGTCGCTTGTGACACAGCATCTCGACGCACATATCTCGCCGCTTGATAAAACATATCCTTATTACGCTCTCATTGAACTTGCAGATACGAATATGAGTGGCTTGCAGGACATGCTGCAGGAGGCGTTGACCTCCGCGATTAATGATCAGCTGATCGATGACTGTGTTGTTGCAATGAATGAAGCGCAAAGCGTTTCCTTGTGGCGGCTACGTGAAGGCATTTCAATGGCTCAAGTGAAAGCGGGCAAAGCAGTCAAACATGACATTGCCCTGCCGATCTCGAGCTTGGCAACCTTTGTCAAAGAAGCAGACCAGCTCGTACAAAATAGTTTTCCTGATTTACCCATTATTAACTTTGGGCATATCGGCGATGGAAACTTACACTACAACGTGTTGGTGCCGTTAGATTATTCAGCTTCGTCCTACAAAGAGACAACAGCTGATTTGAATAAGAAAATTCATGACCTAGTGACACAATTCAACGGCAGCATCAGCGCCGAACATGGCGTAGGAACGTTGCGCCGTGAGGAGTTGAAACGCTACAAATCAAGCGTTGAGATGGAGCTCATGATCGCGATTAAGCGCGCGATCGATCCGAATCAGATCATGAATCCAGGTAAATTGCTTTAAAGTTAAAGCTAAATTGTTACGCCTAGATAATCATTTATCCGGAGACATGATATGACCCCCGAGCAAAAATTGAAACACCTCGGCATAGTTCTGCCGACCGTACCGACTCCCATCGCAAACTTCGTGATGTGGAGGCAGACCGGTTCACTTTTATATCTGTCGGGTCAAGGTCCGCGCAAAGAAGATGGCAGCACTGTCGTGGGGCGGTTAGGCCTGAATCATTCAGTTGAAGATGGTTACAAGGATGCCAGACAAATCGGTCTGCAGATTTTGGCGACGATTCGTCAGGCCTTGGGCTCACTCGACCGTGTTGAAGCTGTGATTAAATTATTAGGAATGGTCAATGCCGAGCCCAGCTTCGGCGATCATCCTAAAGTGATTAACGGCTGTTCAGACTTGCTTGTTGAGGTGCTGGGCGATGCTGGCAAGCACGCAAGATCTGCGGTCGGCATGGGCTCTTTGCCAGGTGGAATGTCCGTGGAGATCGAAGCGATTATTCAGATTAAGAGCGCCTAAGTCATGTCGGCATTGTGCCGACACTCAGCGCTCGACAAAGGCCCGCTCGAAAACATAATCTCCCTGAACACCCGCGCTCGGTGAGACAGTGAAACCAGCCGCGTCAAGCATTTCCGACGTTTCCTTTAGCATCGCAGGGCTGCCACAAATCATGGCGCGATCTGTTAAGGAGGAAAGTGGCGGCTGACCGATATCTTCAAACAGTTTTCCAGACTGAATCGCCTGCGTCAAACGCCCTGTGTGTTTGAATGCTTCGCGCGTAACAGTTGGGTAATATATCAATTGCTCACGCACCAAATCACCGAGGTACTCATCCGCAGGCAACTCTTGACGGATGAAGTCAGCATAAGCCAGTTCGCTCACTGTGCGTACGCCATGAATTAAAACAACTTTTTCGAAACGCTCGTACGTTTCAGGGTCTTGAATGATGCTGATAAAAGGAGCGAGTCCTGTACCGGTAGATAATAAAAATAACCGCTTGCCTGGGGTCAAATCATCCAAAACGAGCGTGCCTACAGACTTTTGCCCAATCAGAAGCTTATCGCCTGCGTTGATATGCTGCAGTCGGGACGTGAGTGGGCCATTTTCGACTTTGATCGAAAAAAACTCGAGGTATTCAGCATGATTAGGACTCGCAATGCTATAGGCGCGCATAAGCGGCTTATCATCGATCTCTAGACCAATCATGACGAAGTGACCATTTCGAAAGCGTAAGCCAGGGTCGCGTGTTGTTTTGAATGAAAACAGTGTTTCATTCCAATGTTTCACATCTAAGATAGTCACTTCATTTTGCTTTGCCATAACCACCACCTCCGGGCAAGGCGAGCTCAAGCGTATCACCTTCCAACATATCAACAACACTCTTTGGATTACTGACAGGGTGTCCATTTAAAAGAACATGGCCAACCTTACCAGGCTCGCCCCCATAAATACCTTTCGCGGGCACTCTTGTACGGTCGGTGAGTAACGACACTCTCAGTCGGCCTGGCCATTTTGAAGTGAACGATACGGTTTGACCCATTCCTCCCCGATGAATACCCTGTCCACCTGAGCCATTTGTCAGGCTTTTTTGACCGAACACAATCGGCGCAAGCGTCTCCGCCACTTCAATTGGTGTATTTGAAATATTTGCAGGAAAGCCAGCGGCAGGAGGCCCATCCCGATCCCGCATCGCACCCATTCCACCATTAAAGAAAAGAATGGTCGAGAAAGAAGTCCCTTTTTCCACATCGACACCCCTGAGCAAAACAGACCATAAAGGTGTCCCGCTATCAGCTTGTACGCGTTCAGGAAAAACCGTAGACATCGCTTCAAATACAGCAGCCTGAAGTTGATGTCCGATTAAGTGCCTTGCACCAACAGCCGCGGGCGGACGAGCGTTGACAATTGTTCCTTCCGGAGCGATGACCTTAAACAAACGCGTGAAACCGTCGTTATTGGGTAGTCCGGGGGAA
This sequence comes from Burkholderiaceae bacterium, assembly GCA_030728985.1. Lineage (GTDB taxonomy): Bacteria > Pseudomonadota > Gammaproteobacteria > Burkholderiales > Burkholderiaceae_B > Zwartia. Next base: position 22,816 of record JANQYI010000025.1, read on the forward strand.
AGCAGGCATTTAAAAGGAAATATCGTATAGGCATAAGTATGGTTGAAGGTTTCGTTAATTCCATAACGAATCTGCCCGGTACTACCGGTGTAGTCGACTGTGACACCCTCGGGTGTCACAGTAATGGTTGCCTGAATGCTGACCCGCTCGTCAAAACCATCCGAGTCGACGCCACCTCTGTAAATACCGGGTGGAATCAGTTTTAACTCTCTAAGCGCGGCATCATTCGACGCTTTGAAAATCGCAGCAGCGATATCATCAATATGCGTGAGTTCATACTCCTCAAGCATTTCAATCAAACGACGTTGTGCCACACCTAGCGCACCGACTTGAGCCTCGATATCACCTCGAACTTGTTGCGGCAAACGTACATTGGCCTCAATCATTTGCATCACAAGCGGATTGAAATGACCCGCCTCGGCAAGCTTAATCACCGGAAAACGTATCCCTTCCTCATAAACCTCATTCGCATCTGCAGACCATTGTCGTCCACCGATATCAGAAAGATGCGCGACTGCAATCGCAAAAGCAATCAATTTTCCATGGAGGAAAATCGGTGAAGCCATTGTTGCGTCAGGTAAATGACCCGTACCTATCCAAGGGTCATTGGTGAACAGAATGTCACCGGGTCGAAGTGTCTCTTTTGGAAAGACTTTGAGCATACCTTGAAGCGACAATGGAGCCGTTCCAATAAATCCGGGGATACTGAGTGAGGACTGTGCAACAAGACGCGCCTCAGTATCTAACAACACGCATGCAAAATCGTTTGACTCGCGCACAACCGTTGAAAAAGAAGTGCGCTTGAGGGCTGCGCCAGCTTCATCGGTAATGGCGATGAGTCGGTTCCAGTAAATTTCTAGATCAATAGGATTCATCATCCATATCCTGTCTTAAGGTATTATTTCTTTGTGCGTGTACCGATGACGACCCGGATATTTCCGAACGCATCCAGGCCAAATTGATCACCAGGACCCACGACAACGGTGGAACCCGCTTGCTCAATCAGAGCGGGCCCTTCTAATGTTTGACCTGGCTTCAATGTAGACTCAGCAATAACAGGAGTATCGACAAAGGCATTGATATCAGGAAAATAAGCTTGCCGCTTCTTTTCTTGCTTGTTTTCAATTGATGCTGCTTGCAGACCATCCACAGTGGGAGGTAATAAAATATCCGCGAAACCTTCGACTCGCCAATTGATCACCTCAACTTTTTGTCTTTCAAGATGGCGGCCAAAGAGTGCTGCGTATGCGCGATTGAAGCGTTGCTCCAGAGCGTCTCTTTCGCTTTCCCGCATGATGGCAGGTAACTCAGTCTCAACTTCAAAGCCCTGACCGACATAGCGAATATCAGCCGTACGGCGAAAACGGATTGAATCTCTCGGCATATCGGCAGATAAAAGCTGATCAGATAAAGTCTGCTCCATTTCTTTAAGTAGTTCTTCAGTCTGAGACCAATCTATCGTGTCTAACCGCGTGAATCGGGTTCGCACAGTATCCACTTTCATTGGTGCGACCAATAAACCAAACGCTGAAAAAACACCTGCATTGGCTGGTACAAATATTTCCTGACACCTGATGCGTCTCGCGACCTCTCGCGCATGAATAGGTCCAGCACCACCAAAGGCCAACAAGGTGTAGCGACGAACATCCTGCCCTTTTTCAACTGCGTGAATTTTCGCGGCAGTCGCCATGTGCTCGCACACAATTCGATGAATACCATTTGCCGCCTCAATCACTGAAATACCAAGCGGGTTGGCAATATGTGTCAACATCGCCTTTTCAGCAAGATCCAACCGCAAGCGTACCGAACCACTTAGACTACCCTCTGGATCCAGATACCCCATGATCAATGCCGCATCGGTCACTGTTGGAAACTCTCCACCAAGTCCGTACGCCGCTGGCCCAGGATTCGAACCCGCACTTTCCGGACCTACCTTGAGCAATCCATTCGAATCAATGTGGGCGATACTGCCTCCACCTGCTCCAATCTCGATCAGATCCACTGTTGGTAACCGGACGGGCAGACCGCTTCCTTTTTTAAAACGCTGCTGCCTGGCCGTCTCGAAATCAGTCGTCACAGAGGGCTTGCCATTCGCGATCAAACAGGCTTTAGCTGTAGTACCACCCATATCAAACGCCAAGACATCAGCAACACTCGCGCGCTGAGCGGCATGGGCGGCACCAAGCGCACCAGCGGCTGGACCAGATTCAAGCATCCGAATCGGCATACGCTCTCCGAGGTCTCTGGAAATCACTCCCCCATTGGATTGCATGATCCTCAGCGTCGCCAGAATACCTAAAGCTCTCAAACCATTTTCAATGGTGCTTAAGTAACTTCCCACCATCGGCATCACATAGGCATTTAGCACGGTCGCGACTGTACGCTCATATTCTCGTAATTCGCCTAGCACCTCGCATGACAGAGAAACAGGAGTATCCGGCGCAATGCGTTCTACGATCGACTTGACCTTTTGTTCGTGAGAAGGATTTGTAAAACTGTGCATCAAACAAACAGCGATCGTTTTTGCACCTCTCGCAATGAGTAAGCGAACCGCTTGCTCGATATTTTCATTTGTTGGCTGTTTGAGAACGGCCCCTGATGCATCGAGTCTTTCATCAATCTCAACCCGTAAATCCCTTGAGACAACAGGATCTGGACCAGGCGCTGTCAAATCATAAAGATCAAAGCGAAGTTCACGCCCTATCTCTATCACGTCTCTAAATCCGAGCGTCGTAATTAAGCCCGTCACAGCACCTTTTCGCTCAATGACCAAGTTAGTCACTGCAGTCGTAGCACCCACGACAACTTCACTTATTTGAGAAATTGAAACATGATGCTCATCAAGCATCTGTCTGAGCCCTGCTGCGATGGGCGCGACAACATTATCGTGATCACTAAGCACTTTAGTAGTGAAAATGACCCCGTTTGATCCTAGCAACACGCAATCTGTAAATGTGCCGCCTATGTCAAAAGCAAACCTATACTGAATCTCTTTTTGATCGTGCTTCATCAAATTCTCATCAACGAACTTTTGCCAATTTGATTCCCCGATCAAAATTCTTTTCAAACTTTCCAGCCTCAAACACCTCCTCTGGTATTTGGTAAAAATTTTGGGTTACGCGCTGTAACTCTGTCGTCGTATGCATACTCGTTGAATCGAATGGGCATGTCTGTGTGCACATTTCACATCCAATGCAGTTATCGCTAAGTGCCATCACACCGTCCGGGCCCTGCGCTAACGCATCGTAAAAACATGTCTGAATACAGATCGTGCATGTTGGATTTTTACAAGTTTCTTCCTTGATCTCGCTATGCATGCGCGGCTTTTTGAATTGATCACCATAATCTTTTACTGCGGCGCGTGACGCGATACCAGTCATCGATGCGATGTCGGGGTATCCATGCTTATCCATAAACTCTTCAAGTCCTGAAATAATGCTGGGAAGATGCTTGATTCCTTTGAGCATCAACACTGAACCAACCTGCACCAACGGTGCACCCGTCATAATGAACTCAACAACATCCTTGTGATCATAGATTCCGTTGGAACCTGTGATCGGCATGCCCAACTCTGTATAAATACGATTCACCCATCTTAGCGATAACGGTTTTGCCCAAACGCCCCCAATGCCTGCCGGCCCGCCAAGGCGTGGTTGACCGGTTTCGATATCAACCGAAAAACCAGTGTAGCGATTGGTCGCGGTGACCGCTGATGCGCCTGCATCACGGACGGCTCTTGCGATATCCATTACTTTTGACTGATCTGGAGTTAGCTTGATCACGACAGGTATATTGACGGCCTCACAAACTCGCGCGGTAACCTCCGCGGCAACTGCTGCATCCTGGCCAATCATCGATCCGCCATGAACGCCCGGCATCATGGCCGGGTGTGGACAACCAAAATTAAGCTCAACCATGGGCAGACCACAATCCTCAATGGTTCTGCTAATGTCGATCCAGCTCTGGACGGTTTTCCCACCCGCGCTGCCGATTAGATGCGAACCCTGGTCCTTGGCGTATTCATTGAGCTCCTTAAGGTAAGGAATCCACTCTTTGAATCCTGTGCTTGAGTAGCCGGAGCGACTATAGAAAACGAAATTCTTATTGACCTTGCCCTTAATTACTTCATTCTTTTCATTCAGAATGGCATATTTTGAATTCTGGGTCAGTCTTGCCATATCTTCAATATCGGTCAAGGTCTTGACGATCATTCCCGCGGCACCCGCATCCACGCACTCTCTAATCACTTCCGGGCTATTAGTTGTCTCAATCGAGGCAATAATAATTGGAGATTTAAATTTAATTCCACAGAACTCAAGCGATAGGTCAGCCACGGCAAAGCTCCTTTCATTCGTCAAATATATTGAAAGAATACATTGTTTGCATGCTAATTAATAGCCCATCTATAAAAAAATTTGTGACTTCCATTTAAAATATATGAGCTATCAGGCTTTACTTTTTGAGGAGTTCGATTTTCGGCTACGTTTTGATGGAACATTAGGTTTAGATGGCAAGAAAGCTTCTCCATTTGGGCGTAGAGAGGTTCGACTACTTTCATTATTTCCCTCCACCAGTCGGGATAACAAGCGCATAAAAACATCTCTTTCACCCCCTGAAAGAGGGTTTAAAAGCTGAGTCTGACAATCTTTCATTGCTTTTTCGTGCTGCTTAACAAGAGCAATCCCTTTCGTTGTTGCAATGCACAGTTTTCTTCTTCGGTTTTCATCATCGACAATACGCGAGATCAATTTTCGTGACTCTAACCGTTTAAGGATTCCGGCGACATTAGCGCGATCGAGGCCGAGCTCTTCGCCAATCGTGAATTGATCAATATTAGGTCGTGTCGCAAGAATGCTTAGCAGGCCATATTGGATAGGCGTCATGCTTCCGTCCGCCACTTTATCCAGAAACATAGCCACATGGATCTGATGAAGACGACGCACAAGATATCCAGGCCGATCCCATATCGTATAGCCCTCTTGCGCCTTGACTGCAATTTCGATTTTTCTCAATGCATTGGCATTAAGCGGACCCGACCTTATCGGTTCCTTCTCATTTTTATCCAATCCCTTTTTGACTAGCAATTTCTTTTTAGCGCCTGCTCGCACACAACCTCCTAAATGACTTAGCTAGGGAAAGTACTAAATTGTAAGACTCTTCTACCAAT
>JANQYI010000025.1:28082-45816 GCA_030728985.1 Burkholderiaceae bacterium
TTGTAAGACTCTTCTACCAATAATTTCGCAGGCAAGCTTAATTATTTCAGTAGCAAAAAGTTTCACTCTTGTGCAGTGCATTGTTAGCCTACTAATTAATATTGTTGATTTTTTATAATTCTGTCAGTATGCTGACATTACGAAATGAACGACATGTAGCACCTAGCAATTGATATTTCATTCAAAATTGTAGTTTGTTTGATATTCGTCTCTCACCAAGGAGCAGCTCATGCAACGACGTAAATTCCTCACTGGCGCAGCAACACTTTCAGGCGTTGGCCTTTCCACCGTGGCTGTACCTGCAATTGCCCAGTCCTCACCTTCAGTCAGATGGCGGATGTCAACAAGTTGGCCTAAAAGCCTTGACACTATTTACGGCTCAGCTGATGAACTCTGTAAGCGCGTTTCAGTTTTGACCGAGGGCAAATTCGATATCAGAGCTTTTCCTGGTGGCGAAATCGTTCCTGTGCCTCAAAACATGGATGCGGTTGGGAACGGTACGATTGAGTGCAATCACGTGTTGAGCACATTTTATGTCGGAAAAAATACCGCACTCGCTTTTGATACAGGCCTGTCTTTCGGTATGAATGCTCGACAACACAATGCTTGGCTTCTTTACGGTGGCGGTATGAATGTTTTGCGTAAGCTTTATGCAAAATACGGAATAATGAACTTCACATGCGGCAATGTGGGCGTACAGATGGGCGGTTGGTTCAGAAAAGAAATAAAAACGGTTGCCGACCTCAAGGGCCTAAAAATGCGGATTGGCGGCATTGGTGGCATGGTGATGAGTAAACTTGGCGTTGTTCCGCAACAGATTCCCGCTGGGGACATCTACTCTGCGCTTGAAAAAGGAACAATGGATGCCGCTGAGTGGATTGGTCCGTATGACGATGAAAAACTCGGATTTAATAAAGTTGCTCCCTTTTACTATGCGCCAGGCTGGTGGGAAGGAAGCGCTTCGATTACCACAATGGTTAATCAAAAAGCATATGAGGCTCTCCCCCCCCTTTACAAGGCTGCTTTTGATGTTGCCTGTAATGAACAAAATCTTAAGATGCTTGCTCACTATGATGCCGTCAACCCAGGTGCGCTTCGCAAGCTGATCGCAGCAGGTGCGCAATTACGGTACTTTCCGCGTGATGTTATGGATGCGAGCTATAACGCGTCACAAGAGCTATGGGCTGAACTCAATCAGAAAAATCCTGATTTTGCGGCGATCTTCCCTGCTTGGAAAAAATTCCAGCAAGAAGAAGCTAGCTGGTTCAGAATTGCTGAGAGCTCACTGGACAACTACACTTTTGCCGCTGTGACGCGTCGCTGATTCTTTCGATAGCCGCAGCATCATGCGAGACCAAAATCGCCCTGAGACGCGCACCAAGCCACAAGGTATCGGTGCGCGCGTTCTGCGCAAAGAAGACAACCGACATCTTTTAGGCAAAGGTAACTTTGTTGCCGATATGTCGATGCCTGGATTGTGCGAGGTCGCTTTTTTGCGAAGCCCGGTTGCTCATGCAAAGATCTCAAATATTAAGTTTCCAAGTCAATACGCGAGCTGTATCTTTTCCAGGGAAATGATAGATGCTCTCGACATTAAGGCTGATTCAACACTTCCTTCCTACCAATCCTCCGCTCAACCCCCTCTGGCACATGAAAAAGTGCGGTTTGTTGGCGAGCCTGTCGCAATGACGTTCGCTGCCACTCGCGCAGAAGCCGAAGATTTGCTTGAAGAAATTAGTGTTGATTATGATGAATTACCTATTTACCACGACGTACATACAGCGCGCGCAGCGAAGCAAAATTTTGTTCATGAGCACTGGAATAACAATGCATTTTTAACGTTAAACACTAATAGTGATTTTGACAAACTTGCAGCGCAGGCAGAGGTTGTCGTCAATCGTAAAATCACCCTTTCTCGTCAGTGTATGGTACCCATGGAAGGCAAAGCGGTATTGGCTTACTGGGATCATCAAGCCGATCAGCTAGTTGTTGTCAGCGCCACTCAAGTACCCCATATGATTCGGACTGCGATCTCACTTTTCCTAAATATTGATCAAGGTCAAGTCAGAATCATTTCACCTGATGTTGGAGGAGCCTTCGGTTACAAGTGCGTGCTTCAACAGGAAGAACTTTGTGTCGCATGGCTCGCAAAAACCTACAAGCGACCATTCCGTTTTATCGAAGACCGCAGAGAGCACCTGATTGCAGGCGCGAATACTCGTGAACATCTGTACGACATGACCGTTTATGCAGACAAAAATGGTCGCATACTGGCTCTTGACGCGCATATCACTATCGATGGCGGCGCCTACTCGGTGTGGCCCTTCACCATTGGACTTGAACCAGGACAAGCAATCGGAAATCTTCCAGGTCCTTACGATTTTCGAGGCTATCGCTGCGTATCCGAATGTATTGCTACGAATAAACCTGGCTTCGTTCCCTATCGTGGTGTCGCGAGAACAGGCGTCTGCTTTGCGATTGAAATGACGATGAATGCACTGGCCACTGCCGTGGGTCGCGAGCCCTGGGAAGTCAGAATCGACAATCTTGTTAAACCAGAACAAATGCCTTTTATCAATGTCACCAATAAACATTTAGATAGCGGTGACTACCCCTCTAGCGTCCATCGGGCCCTGGAAATGATTGACATCAAACGTATCCGTGAAGAGCAGCGGACAGTTCGATCAGATGGCAAGTTGATTGGCTTCGGCATGGCCACTTATACCGAGCAAGCGGCTCACGGCACGTCAGTGTTCGCGGCATGGGGGACACCCGTTATTCCAGGCTTTGATCAGGCCTTTGTACGCATTACTCCCGACGGTGGGCTAGAAATTCGCGTAGGTGTTCATTCCCATGGTCAGGGTATGGAAACGACGTTTGCTCAAATTGCTAACGATGTATTAGGAATAGATATCAGCCGTATCCGCCTTGTGCACGGCGACACAGGACAAACACCTTTCTCGACGGGTACTTATGCTTCACGCTCTCTTGTCATGTCAGGTGGTGCGGTATCACAGGCCAGCAAAATATTACTCAAACGCGTAATCACAATTGGCGCACATCTTTTAGGCACACACGAAGAAAATATTCAACTAGACGGTGCTGATTTGGTGTGTGGTGAAAAGCGAGTCTCAATTTCCGACGTTGCGAATGCTTGGTACATCAGTCCCCAAAAACTACCCCAAAATGTCGATCCTGCCGGTCTAGAGACAACTGTAGGTTACAAGCCACGTGTCGATACGGGTTGCTTTACTTATGCAACCCACGCTGCTGTTGTCGCCGTTGACCCTGACTTAGGAGCAGTGGAAATTCTCGACTACGTATGTGTTGAAGACTGTGGCGTGATGGTCAATCCAATGGTGGTTGAAGGGCAGACCATTGGAGGAATTGTTCAAGGCATAGGCACAGCTATGTATGAAGAAACGCCTTATGACAACTTTGCGCAACCACTTGCATCCACCTTTGCCGATTACATGATTCCAGGCGCATCTGAGTCGCCAAATATTCGTGTCGATCATTTTGAAACACCTTCCCCACATACTGAGTTCGGCGCTAAAGGAATGGGCGAAGGCGGTGCGATCGCACCTCCCGCTGTAATTTTTGGTGCTATTAACGACGCACTCAAAGAACTTGGCGCAACAGAGCTTTTAGATACACCTGTCACGCCACGAAAAATTCTCAGTGCGCTTCATCAATTCAAGACTGAGAGTGTCAACAAAGATCGGGGTATTTCATGAAAGCTGCGCGCTTTGAATACGCCCGCGCTGAGTCTCTAAACCATGCCCTTGACATCTTGGATGCAGAGCGCTCAAGAATCAAAGTGATGGCTGGCAGCCAGTCTCTTGGACCCATGCTGAATTTACGACTTGTACGCCCAGAGTCTGTCATTGATATTTCCAGTCTGAGTATGCTTAGAAATGTTACAAAAGATGGGTCCACTCTCTGCATCGGAGCAGGTGTTACCCACGCTGAAATTGAAGATGGGGTTTACGAATTATTAAGAGGTCATCCATGGCAATCCGTCGCTGCTGCCATCGCCTATAGATCCATTCGGAATCGAGGTACTGTAGGCGGTAGCATCGCGCATGCCGATCCAGCTGCAGACTGGGTACTCGCAGCAACAGCGATGAATGCTGTCATCGAGATTACTTCAAAGCTCTCAACTCGCCGTGTGCCTATGACGCATTTTATGCAGGCGGCATACACTACCGTACTCGAAGATCAAGAGATTATTACCGCCATTCATATTCCGGTGATGAACGATCAGGTGAGATGGGGTTACTACAAATTCTGCAGAAAAGTGGGCGAATTCGCCGATGCAAGTTGTGCTGCTTATTTTGACCCTACGAGCCGCGTTGCCAATCTTGTCGTTGGCGCATTAGATGGTGCACCAAAATCACTTACGACTCTTGCACAGATTGTTGCCCAAAAGGGATGGCCAGCCACTGGTCGTGAAACGATTACTGAACACGTCTCCGACAACCTCGCCTCACTTGATACTCTTAATCAAAAAATGCTGGTGACCGTTATTAGCCGCTGCCTAGATCGCGCATTTAATACCAAGGGGCCAGCATGACCACCCGATTATCCTTGCAGATTAATGGTCGGACTGTCGCGTATGAAGTATCCCCGCGCACTCACCTTGGTGACTTTCTTCGCGAACAAGAAAAACTGACTGGAACACACTTGGGTTGCGAACATGGCGTTTGCGGTGCATGTGTGGTGCTGGTTGATGACCAGCCTATTCGCTCTTGCATTACGTATGCCGTGGCCTGTGAGGGTCGTTCTGTAACCACGATCGAGGGCTATGACAGTGATCCACTGATGGCTAAACTACGTCACGCTTTTTCGAGTCATCATGCGCTTCAATGCGGATACTGCACACCCGGTATGCTTGCAACCGCGCGAGATATTGTTTTGCGGCTTCCTGATGCGAATGAGCGCGTCGTACGCGCTGAATTATCGGGAAACCTTTGCCGATGTACCGGCTATCTTGGCATCGTTGAGGCCATTCTTTTCGTACTGCATGATCTTAAGCAGACGCCTGATGCGCGCGTCGAGGCGCTACGATCCTCTAAGGTGTTGCAGCATCAGCTAGCTGATAACACTAGGATTCAAAACAACACACTTCCATTTCAGACTTTCTCGGCACATGATGTCAGTTCAGTAGACCCCAACATGCGTGGCGGCCACTCTATTCCTGCGGCAGCTTTAGAAGATTCGCCACAGTTGACCACCAATGGCACAACGATTTTAGAAAGCTTTGATTTACCTTTTTCTGCGACTACGGTCTGGCTAATGATGATCGATCTTCCCGCTGTAGCACGGTGCTTGCCTGGCGCATTTATTTCAACTCTTGAGGCCGATCGTGTGCAGGGTGGTATATCTCTTAAATTTGGCCCAATGCAAGCGGCCTTCGACGGTGTCGCTACGATGTCAATCGATGAGCACAATCAAACGGCCATACTGAACGGCAATGGCAAGGATCGTCTTAGTCAATCTAGAGCGTCTGCAAAGATCACTTATCGAATCGAATCTATCGAGCATGGTCACTCTCGAGTACACGTCAATATGCTTTATAGCCTCCAGGGACCTCTTGCTCAGTTTTCAAGATCAGGGATAGTCCAAGATTTTGTTCGGAGAATGATAAAAATATTCGCAGATAATATTGTTCTCTCTCTGACTGATCCAAATCAGTCGCTTACTCAACAGCCGCAAGCTCTTCGTCCCCTTGCATTGTTCTTCGGAATTTTTTGGGATCGATTACGTAACCTATTTAGTCGTTCCAAATAATCAATGAAATTCTTTCTTGGCATTTCCCGTTTAATAGATCGCCTCAATGAGATGGTCGGTGGAATTGTCATTTGGATTTGTTTGATTGTGGTGGTGGTTAGTTCTGGAAATGCCGTTATTCGCAAGCTCTTTGACAACAGTTCTAATGGCTGGCTCGAACTCCAGTGGTACCTCTTCGGCGCTATGTTTTTACTCTCATCAGGTTACACATTACTAAGAAACGATCATGTCAGGGTCGATGTTCTGTCCTCCAAACTCTCGCGGGTTCACCAGATTTGGATTGAAATTTTTGGCGTTATATTTTTTTTACTGCCGATGGCGATTCTGATCATGATCCTGTCTTGGCCAGTATTCACTGATGCTTACTTACAAAACGAACAATCATCCAACGCGGGAGGTCTAGTGCGATGGCCTGCAAAGTTATTAATTCCTATCGGCTTCCTACTTCTAGTCCTAGCAGGTCTTTCGCACCTGATTAAATGCATTGGCTTCTTATTAGGCCAATGCCCAGACCCAACCTTAAAACCGCAAGGCAAAACTACTGAGCAAACGCTTGCTGAGGAAATTCTCGCGAATAGCAAACTCGATATAGCAATTAGAACTGTCGCGACAGCTGAGCCTTCTTCAGCAAGCCGTGATCATTCGCCAAGAAGTTGAGATTGCCATGATCGAATTCTTGACTGCCAACTTAGCACCCGTCATGTTTGTGACACTTTTTCTCTTGCTACTGTTGGGTTTTCCAGTCGCCTTTTCACTTGCAGCAAACGGGCTCTTGTTTGGCCTCGTTGGCATCGAGCTTGGATTGATGTCTCCGGCCATTTTTCAAGCTTTACCGCAGCGTGTTTTTGGCATCATCTCAAACGATACCTTACTGGCGATTCCGTTTTTTACTTTTATGGGATTGATTCTTGAGCGCTCAGGAATGGCCGAAGATCTGCTTGAGACGATCGGACAACTATTTGGCTCAATACGTGGCGGTCTCGCCATTGCCGTCATTCTTGTGGGCGCCATGCTAGCCGCGACGACAGGGGTTGTATCAGCCTCTGTCATCTCAATGGGCCTAATTTCATTGCCTATCATGCTTCGCTACGGTTACAACCGTCGCTTCGCAACGGGCATCATCGCAGCCTCTGGGACACTTTCGCAAATCATTCCTCCTTCGCTCGTCTTGATCGTCCTTGCCGACCAGCTTGGTCGTTCCGTTGGAGACATGTACCGCGGGGCATTCCTGCCCGGTCTCGGCCTCGTTTTGGCCTATGTCGCATATACCTTTGTCTTGTCCTTTTTTCGCCCTTACGTAGCGCCTGCTATGCCTGAGTCTGCTCGCGCCTATATTGAACCTTCAGGAAGTCGCGGTACGCGATCGCTCAGCATACTGATGCTGATATCGATTGCAGCTGCATTGCTATTTGAAAAGATTGTCATTGCAGAGAATGCGCCTATTGACGAGCGTATTGTGATGGCTGTGCTGGTCTGGGGATCCGTTGCATTTGTTATAGCGCTAATTAATCGTTTTTTGAAACTTGGTTTGTTATCCCAGATCGCCGAGCGTGTCACCTTCGTGATGATCCCGCCACTCGCTCTAATTTTCCTCGTTCTTGGGACTATTTTTATTGGAGTGGCGACCCCTACTGAAGGTGGCGCGATGGGCGCTGTGGGTGCCATTGTTATGGCTGTTTCGCGTAAACGTCTTTCGTTTCCTTTGTTACGTCAAGCGATGGATACGACAACAAAACTTTCGTGCTTTGTTGTTTTTATTTTAGTAGGTTCGACAGTTTTTAGTCTGACATTTCGAGCTGTTGATGGTGATCTTTGGGTAGAGCACTTGCTATTTGATATGCCTGGTGGTCAAACAGGTTTTCTAATTGTTGTAAGTATTCTTACCTTTATCTTAGCTTTTTTCTTAGACTTTTTTGAATTGGCATTCATCATTGTGCCCCTTCTCGGTCCCGTGGCCGACAAAATGGGAATTGATCTTATCTGGTTTGGCGTCTTGCTAGCAGTCAATATGCAAACGTCATTTATGCATCCACCATTCGGATTTGCCTTATTCTATCTAAGATCTGTCGCCCCAAAATTTGATTACCAAGATAAGATCACCGGGGAAAAAATTGCACGTGTTACGACAGGCCAAATTTATGCTGGATCAATCCCATTTATTATTATCCAATTAATCATGGTGTCAATTGTTCTCGCATTTCCTGGGGTAGTAACGCATTACAAAAGCAATGCTTCTACCGTTGATCCCTCGACGGTAGACTTACGTATTCAGAATAATCCCTATGACAGCCTTGACTCACCAGTCGACATGGATCCTGGAAAAGCATTTAGATAATTTGAGAAAATTTTGTTTCAACGCTCTAAATATTGAAACTTTTCTTTTTTACCATTCCACTGATCTGCCTCAGCTAATGGTTCCTTTGTTCTTGAAATGCTTTCAAATTCATTGGCCAAATCAGCGTTTAACTTTATAAATTTTATTTGATCTTCGGGGACGTCTTCTTCCGCGAAGATTGCATTGGCGGGACATTCTGGAATGCACACAGCACAATCAATGCACTCATCCGGATCTATAACAAGGAAGTTAGGTCCTTCACGAAAGCAATCAACCGGACAAACATCGACGCAATCAGTGAATTTACACTTGATGCAATTTTCAGTGACAACATGAGTCATGGAATTTTTCCTATTTGTAAGTACACTAACAATGAAATTTTACTTGATTATTCTTGTGTTAGCGATATCAACATTAAACATTTAATTTTGCTCAGTATTGATTTGAACAAGGCTTTCTTACGGGCGGAATGCCCTGGCCGAATCGTTGAGAATGTTGCTGAAATAAAGGGGCATGTCCAAAGACGAGCTCATCGCGACCTATCTATTTTTTACTCGCGAATTTGACTTTCGCTATGTGCCTGTAGGGCGGCAAAAATACGGAGTGATCACCACCACATTTTTTAGTAATGGCGGCAGCCGCCTCCATTACCTTGGGTAGAAATTCCTTAAAAATTTTACGGTCAAATCTAAAGACCGGCATACCAAGCGAGATCGAACAAATCAATTTTTGCTTCGGTCCGAAAATCGGACAAGCAATGGCTGCCGCTTCGGAGCCACGCTCTGAGAGCGAGACAGAGTAATAACTTTGTCTGATGATATCGAAACGCTCGCCTTTCTCTCCCGAAAAAGCGAGCAAGACTTTACCTGCAGCACCTTTATCGAGCTCGACGCGCTCACCTTCTCTAACATGCATGCGAACTGCCCTAGGCTGTACCATCCTATGCAGGCAAATACGGTCGTTTCCCTCACGAATATAAATCGCAACGGTTTCCTTGGTATCGCGCACTAGCATTCTCAACACTGGCGCGGCGTAATCCCAAATCCGGAAGGTTTCTTGATACAGCATCCCTAGATAAAAGGGTGTCGCACCAAGCATAAACCGGCCATCATCGAGCCGATTGATAAATCCCGCGTGCTCGAGTGACTCGCATAAACGTAAAATCGTGCTGTGATAAAGGCCGGTCGCCGTAGAGATTTCAGCAAGTGTCATGCCCTCCACGCTTTTTTCAAATGCAAGCAGGATTGACAAGGCCCGATTCACGGCCGCAACACCCGGTTCTTCCTTCTTTGTAGCCATGACTCGACCTTGAAAATGAAAATAGACATTCATTCTATTTTTGCTATGATAAGTCAATGTAGTCTGCTTAACAAATATGATGATTGATGGAGAGATGCAATGGATCTGCAAGCTTGTGCCGATGGTCTTGACAGTGATGAAGTCATGATTCAAGACTTGGTCGCAAAATTCGTCGACCAGGAACTGATGCCACTTGAGGCGGCCATCTTGGAGCGTGAAATCAAGGGTGCGCATTGCGCATTGACCAAAGAGGAAGAAGCCTCTCTTCTAGATAAATGCAGAGAGCTCGGACTCTGGGCTTTGGACGCACCCGAGGAGTACGGTGGCGCAGGACTTTCGAGCGTGACGCTAGTCGCACTCAACGAGGAAATTGGTCGTACGGTCACGCCGTTCTCGTTTCCACCTGACTCACCCAACCTTCACATGTTGATGGCCACGGCGACCGAGAGTCAAAAAATCAAATACCTCGAACCGTATGCGGCAGGCACTGCGAAATCAGGTATCGCCATCTCCGAACCGAATGCGGGTGGTGATCCTTCGGGCATGATTACACGCGCCGAACGTGACGGCGATTCCTGGGTCATCAATGGTCGAAAAATCTGGGTAAGCCGTATGAAAAGCGCCGACTTCACCGTCGTCATGGCGCGCGTCGGCCAAGGCAAGCGACACGAAGGCATCACCGCTTTTATCGTGGATCAAGGCACGCCTGGATTTAATATTTTGCGTGAAATTCCGATGCTCGCAGGACACAGAACCTACGAAATCGCCTTCGAGGATTGCCGTATACCAGCCGAAAACTTACTCGGCGCGATTGGTGAAGGTTTTGCGCCTATGCAATTGCGCCTCAATATTCGTCGACTGCAGATGGGTGCGTGGTGTATTGGCATGTGTCGCAGAGCCCTCGAAATGATGAGCTCGCATGCCAAGCAACGCACAACCTTCGGTGCCCTGCTTTCGGATCGCCAAGCCATTCAGTGGTGGATCGCCGATGGTGTCACCAAAATGCATGCCTGTCGTCTGATGGTACGTGACGCTGCGCGCAAACTGGACCTTGGGCAAGACATCCGGACCGAAGCGTCCATGATCAAGGTTTACGCCACCGAACTGGCCACCGAAGTTCTGGACAATGCAATGCAAACTTTTGGCGCGATGGGCGTGACTAAAGAGCTGCCTCTGCATCTGATGGCTCAAAAGGCACGTGTCATGCGTGTCTACGAAGGTCCGAGCGAAGTCCATCGTATGTCGATCGCCAAGAAAATCCTAAAGACCGTCAAGTAAAGACGATGAATAGTACACCTCATCCCAGCACAGCCAGTAAGCCCCTCGAGGGCATCACTGTGATCGATCTAACGCAGATCTATCAAGGTCCTTATGCGACGTTTTTGATGGCCAAGGCTGGTGCGACAGTCATCAAGGTCGAGCCTATTTTGGGCGAACCCTCGCGCATTCGCGCTAAAGTCAGTGGGGGTGCGTCTTTACCCATGGCAATGCTCAACGTCAACAAAAAAGGCATCACGCTCAACTTGAAAACAAGCAAAGGCAAAGCGCTTTTAAAGCGACTGATCGCCGACGCCGACATTCTCGTCGAAAACTTCACGCCTGGTGTAATGGATCGTCTCGGACTGGGCTGGGAGATCCTGCATCAAATCAATCCTAAACTTGTCTACGGCTCGGGGACAGGCTACGGTCTCTCAGGGCCTGACAAGGACAATCAGGCGATGGATGTGACGATCCAAGCCTCGTCCGGCGCAATGAGTGTCACGGGCAATCCGGACGGTCCGCCTTTGCGCTCGGGTTCTTCTTTTATTGATTTCTTGAGCGGCGTCCATCTTTACGCGGGTATCATCACCGCTCTCTTCGAGCGCACCCGCACGGGTCTGGGCAGACTCGTTGAAGTCTCGATGCAAGAAACCGCCTATCCTACGATGGCCTCCAATCTAGGATTGGTTTATCGCAGTAAAGGTAAGGTCCCACAGCGCGTTGGGAATCGCCATGGCGGCTTGGCGCTAGCCCCCTATAACGTCTACGAGGCAAAAGACGGACATATTGCGATCGTGTGCGCCACAGAAGATCACTGGGTCAAAATTTTGAAATCCATGGGTCGCGAAGACTTGGTGACAGATGAGCGTTTCTCCACCAACAAAGTCCGCGTTGAACAAATCAAGCGCACGGATGACTTTGTCGAAGCATGGACACGCACCATCACCCGCAATGAGCTGTTCAAACTCAGCAAAGAGTTTGGTTTTCCTGCCGCGCCTGTGCGCGATCTCATCGAGGTCATGAATGACCCCCACATGCACGCCCGGGGACAGCTCGAGTGGTTTGACGATCCGGATCTCGGGCGCGTTGTTTTACCGGCGAGCCCTCTCATCATTCACGGCACCGAGCGTGTGAAAACAGTTGCCAGTCCCTCGCTTGGGCAACATAATAATGAAATATATGGTGAAAAACTTGGGATGAGCGCGCAAGAGATACAAGCACTCAAAACAGAAGGCGTCATTTAAGCGCCACCGTGCATCGCAAGATCCATCATTCATCGAAGGAGACAAAAATTAAAACCATACTTGAGAATTTCGCCGAGTACTTTTCAAAGGCGCGCTTTGAACATCTCCCCCCTGAGGTCGTCGAAAAAACCAAACTACTGATTGTTGACTATCTTGGCGTATCGATTGCCGGCTTAAAAATGGATTTCCCAACCATGACCGTCGACTACCTCGAGAGTCTCGAAGGCGTTGAGCAAGCGACCATGATGGGTGCGTCTCGCAAGGTACCTGCTATTCATGCCGCTTTGGGTAATGGTGTGTCGGCTCATGCGCTCGATATGGATGATGGTTTTCGTTATGGTGGCGTGCATGCGGGCGTCGCCGTGATTCCCGCAGCAATGGCTTTTGCGGAATCACTACAACTCAACGGTAAACAATTGATTCTCTCGATTGTTTGCGGTTACGAAATCGTCAATCGTATTTCTAAAGCAATGAACCCGTCGCACTTAGGACGAGGATTTCATACGACAGGGACGATTGGTGTGTTGGGTGCGGCGGCCGCCTGCGGCGTGCTGGCGGGTCTAAATAAAGAACAGATGGCCAGTGCGCTGGGTATGGCCGCCCTTCAGGGTGCCGGTTTGTTAGAGATCTTGAATGACGGCGCGATGGTCAAACCCTTACATCCCGGCAAAGCAGCGATGGGTGGCGTGCTCTCCGTTGAGTTCGCCAAGCGTGGTGCCAAAGGTCCATTGACCGCCCTAGAAGGTGAAAAAGGCTTATTTAAGGCGATGGCCGACAGTGTCAATACGGACGGACTGTTCGATGGCCTAGGATCTGATTTTTACATCATGGGCCAGTACATCAAGTTTCATGCGGCATGCCGTCACATTCATCCCGCGATTGATGGCTTGTTAGATATCATGCGCAAAGAAAATCTGTCCTATCAAGAAATCGATGCCTTGAATGTGACGACATATCCTGTCGCGATTAGTTTTTGCGGCACAAGCACACTCCCTGAAACCGCAGAGGCGGCGAAATTCAGTCTCGCCTCGTCTTGTGCAATGGCGGCTTATTATGGCGATGTCGGGGAACAACGCTATTCGATCGATACAGTTGAAAATACCGAGATCAAACAACTTGCTTCGCGTGTCACGAGCTCCGCCAACGATCGCTGGGCACAAGCCTATCCTCGCGAGCGCGGGGCAAATATTGAATTGCAAACTACCTCAGGCAAGCATTTTTCCATTGAAGTTCCACTCTCAAAGGGTGAACCCGAAAATCCCGCCAGTGACGAGGACTTCATGAGAAAGTTTAAACAAAACGCCACTTCCCAACCGGAGTCGCTGGTGAATCAAATTCTCGATACGTCTCTCGCGCTCGATACGCATGAAGTTTCAGCGTTGACAGCTTTACTTGGCAAACTAAAGGTGAAATAACATGAATAAAACATTTATCTCGATGCTCAAGCAACTGCTGTGCTTTTTTTGTGTCATCGCAGGGAATCATGCTTTGGCAGCGTTCCCCGAAAAACCCGTCACGCTCGTCGTTCCTTTTGCTCCGGGCGGATCCAATGATATTGTGGCGCGCCAACTTGCCAAGCAACTCACAGCGCAATGGGGGCAGCCTGTCATCATCGAGAACAAACCAGGGGCAGGCACCGCGATTGGGGCCGCTTATGTCGCCAAGCAGCGTAATGATGGCTATACCTTATTGATCGCGTCCTCAACCTTTACGATGGCACCCTCTGTCAATAAAAAACTGCCTTTCAATCCTGCCAAGGATTTCACGCCCATCGCAATGATCGGTGAGGTTCCTCTAGTATTGGCTGCCAAACCCAACGCACCCGGTAAAGATGCGAAGGAGTATTTTGAATATCTCAAGCGTACGCCCAATTTAAATTATGGTGCGACAGGTGTCGGAAGTATCCAACACTTTGCCGGAGTGATGCTGAGTCAAGCGCTTGGTAACAAGATGGTCGCCATTCAATACAAAGGCGGTGGTCCAGCAATGACTGATACTATGGGCGGACATATTGAATTTTCCATCGGCAGCATGACCCAAATCTTACCTCAGCTTCGCAACGGGACATTACGCGGAATCGCGGTGACGAGCACACAACGCTCAGAAGCTGCGCCCAATCTCCCAACGTTTCAAGAGGCTGGCCTAAAAAATTACGAGATTCAGCAATGGTGGGGTCTGCTAGGTCCCGCTAATGTTCCCTCCGACATTCAGACTTTTATTAATCGCTCTGTCAATCAAGCGCTTAAGTCCGAAGAATTGATCAAGTTTTTAGCGACGGACGGTGGCAAGACCAAACCGATGAGCGTTGCTGACTTTACTACTCTCGTCAATGACGGTCTGAAACGATGGGACGAAGTGGCTAAGCAAACGGGTATTACCGCTCAGTAAACATATTCATCATCAAGATCATTGAGACACAGATGAGCTTAACCGTCACACCGTTTCGTGAGGATTTTGGCGCTGAAATTTCAGGTGTCGATCTGTCCATTCCCGTATTGCCCGCCATCAAAGAGTCGCTGAATGCTTTGCTGGCGCGGTATGCGGTGCTGATCTTTCGCGAGCAGTCATTAACACCGCCTCAATTTATGGTTGCAGCAGAAATTTTTGGCGAGTTGATGGATCAGCAGCTCAAGAAATATGTATTGCCCGACTACCCGATGGTAGGGTGTAACTCAACCGATGACCTGCCTCGCAAGAACGGAAAGCTGCAAGTGCGGGGTGAAAACTATCATACTGATCACTCCAATGAGCGCTGCCCACCGAAAGCGACGACGCTGCACGCCTTGCAAATACCACCCACTGGTGGCGACACGCAGTTTGTCGATGTACGTAAAGCTTTTGATGATTTACCTGAATCATTAAAAATCAAACTTCGCGGCCTTCGCTCGCGCCACGTCCATCAAAGTAGTCGCAGCCCTCGCGAACTCACAAAACTGAGTCCCGACGATCTTGCGAAAATTCCTACCGCACTCCAACCGCTTGTGATTCGCCACCCCGGCAATGGTCGCCCGGCACTGTATCTCAATACAGGTCGTATGGAAGGCATCGAAGATATGGATCCAGATGCTGGTTTCGCCCTAATTGAAAATCTTTATCAACATGCCACGGACGCACGCTACGAGTACCGCCACAAGTGGCGCTCGGGTGATATGGTGATCTGGGACAATCAGGCTGTCATGCATCAGGCGAACGCCGATTACGATCCTGAGCAAAAACGGTTTTTATATCGGCTCATGGTCAAAGGCCAAGCGCTAAGCCCCGCGGAGCTCTGAGGCTCAACAAGGACTCAGACGATAGTTAAAAAATTGTCTATCTTTTCACAGAAAAAGTAAATTTTATGCTCACCATGAATACCTGGATTGTCTGCGCCTTGATGAGCTTCGCAATCCAATTCGACAAAGTGATCCGCGCTCAAACTCTTGATTTCATTTCACTCGCGACCGCATTCGCCATCGCGCTGATCATGGGCGCCGGGTGGGCTTTTGTCGCGTGCTGGATCCGCGCCAAACTCATCCCTGGTTTGGCAGATAATCACGCCAGAAATATTCAACTAGGATTTGGCACTCTTTTTCTGCTGCTCAATCTTGGCTTGGCCTACAAAGCTATTCAGCTTTAGGATCAATGATACATCGCAAGACTCGCCAAGTCTTGGCCCTTGAGTCGCGCGACATTGCCTCCCGAAACAAAAGCATTAAAGTCGATCGGATGACCATGCTCCGTGACCGCTTTTGCACCCGTCACATTTCCAATCACGAGCGACGCGGTTTGATCAATATTGAGATACAGAACTTCAGACACCTGATACAAGCGGTCGGTGACTTGTCCATCGCTTGAAGTGATCTGCACCCAGCATGGTGCCGTGAAATTGAATCCAAGCATCTTGGACTGTGTACTTACCGGTAAGCTCTCTGTTATGCGTCCTGTTGCGTTGGCGGCAAGGACAGGTTCAGTCCTTGATGTATCCAATGCTTCGCTAGGAAGTGAGGAGCTCTGAGATGAGGCGCTCTGCAGAGAAACTAGTACGGCGGCCTGACTATGCGCATCCTGATGATCTGCAACGCTGTGCTCGACCTCATCAAAGTCGCGCGTCAACATCATCGTCATCACAACGCCCATTAAGAGCAGGGCTATGCCAACTCCCACTGCGCCAAAACGACTAAAACGCTCGCTTCTTGTGCAAACCACAAGGTCATTGGACAGACGTGCGTGCAACAGCTTATTCATACGCATCACCTGCGAGGTCACTACGACTTCACCTCGTGCCCATTCTTCCATGCGCTCAAGCCATTCAAGCACGTCGATCGACTGTGGCGCATTCATCGACTGAGCATAGCGCTTAACGTTGTGAATATAATGCGCCGTATGCATGAAGGGGCTTTGACTACCCGCTTCTATCGCCATCACTTGCGCGTGGGATAGTTTGAGAAGATGCGCAGCAGCCGGAACATCCAACCCGATCGATAAACGCGCGGCGTTAAGCTGCTCGCCAAGCCAAAACTTGTCGGCAGCACTGAGATAATCTATTTTTGTACTTTCTTTGGACACAACGGCACTTTTAAGTGAAATCGGTGCGGAGCCAAAAAATATTTTCTCAGTACGCACCAAAACTCAGATAACGGACGATTATCATGCGTGACTGTGCGAAGAATGGCAAGGAAATATTAGATTTTATTGATTTTTATAATACTTTTAGGTGATTTTTATAGTATTTAAATACCTAAAATGTATGTACGCCGACTAGGGCGCGCGTGTTGGGGACGTAGGCGTGAGTCGCGCCAAATAATATGAAATGTCCTGTAATTCCTGATCAGACACACCGTAGACTGAAGCCGCCATATTAGAGTCTCGACCCACAGCCTGATTGTTTTTGAACTGTTGCATGCTGTGTAGCAAGTAATCCTCGCGCTGGCCTGCGAGTCTAGGTATTTGCTCACGACCTAGATACGTTGGCAGATGACAAATCCCGCAACGCATCCCCTCGGCGAGCTTGCCGCCGCGCGCAAACACCTCGGCGTCTCGGTCGGTCGGTACGGCAGCCAAAGACTTGTCGGCGTAGTATTGGGCGAGCGCGGTCACCTCGGCATCCGTGACACCGTCCAGCATCCCTTTCATCGAAGCAATATCACGCACACCTTCTCGAATCAAGACAAGTTGATTTTCAAGGAATAATTTAGGTTGTGCGGCGAGAGAGGGAATCCCTTTTAACGTCGAGTTTCCCTCTGCACCGTGACAGCCCGCACACAGCGCGAGACGCTGTGGCGCAATCTGGGCCATCGCTGAGGGAGCCGCCGCGAGGGCCGCTCCCACCAAAACAAACATACGTACAACAGACAGCATTTGCATGCAGATTACTTTTTGTAGGTCACGCGATAAATGACACCATTCTGCTCATCGGAGACCAACAATGAACCATCTTTCATTTGATGCAAGTAGGCAGGACGACCCCACCATGACTGATCCGCAGGATTCATAAAACCCGTCATAAAGGGCTCAACCTTTGCGTTTTTACCATCGGCATCGGAGCGCACTGTCACGACATCGAAGCCAATCTTTTGCGTACGGTTCCAAGAACCTTTACGCGCGTTAAACAGCACGTTTTTATACTCAGCAGGGAACATGTCGCCGTTGTAAAACTTGACACCCATGGCAGCAGCATGAGGTCCCATCAATGCGACAGGCGGCTCGACACCCGCGCAAGCATTGGCTTTTTTCACATCAGGATCGGCGATTTTGCCTTCGTGACAATAAGGAAAGCCATAGTTGCCCTTCACCTTCAAACGATTCATCGTGTCATTAGGCGTGT
>JANQYI010000025.1:45916-62796 GCA_030728985.1 Burkholderiaceae bacterium
AGTGCGCGCGTACCAACGTAATACTTACCGTTTTCACCTTCGGTGATGGCGCGACCGCCAGGGATGCTATCGACCCAGACTTCAACCTTGAAACCAGGAGGCAATTTGATTTTGTCGATTGGCACATCTGCCGCTTTTGTCGCAACGAGTTTGCCAGGCAGTGGCGCTAGAGTCGACTTGGCCATTGACTCTGGCATGCCCTGCTTCCAAGCGGGTGGAGGTGCTGCAGCGGGGGCTGCTGTCTGCGCTTGAGCAGACATTCCAAAGGCCAGGGCCAAACCCAAGCCGCTAATTGCGCGCAAGTAATTTTTTACAGTCGTCTCCGTGACGTTTGATGTTTAAACAACTTTATCTTTTAAGAACCTACTGACCAATATTACTAGAATTGACCAACAATGCTGACTCATGGTTAACACTAATGCCACCGCTCAAGCTCCTCGAACGTTGACGTCAGTATGCCGGGATCTGTGAGGTCATGCCCCCCTCCTTTGACAAGAACAAGTTTTGCTTGTGGCGCGACACGCTGAATCGACAAACTGTTGGTATAAGGGCACAGCGCATCCAGCTCGCCATGGACCAGCGTCAGCGGAATTTCCTTTAAAACGGTGGCCTGAGCTAGGAGATCCTCATTAACAAAACATCGATGCTTTAAATAATGACTCTGCACGCGGTAACGTGAGATTAAGGCCATGCCATCGACCATGCCTAAGACAGGCGCCGTGGCGGGGTAAACATTCATCGCAGCCTCGTAGGACACCCAAGCGTGGGCTAGACGCGCTTGTTCTTGCGTGTCTTGGTCTTGGCAAAAGACTTGGTAGCCATACTCCAAGATCGTTTGGCGCGATGACGGCGGCACAAGCGTTTTCAAATTCATCCAGAGATCTCGACACTCTTTTGGCGGATGCTCCATGAAGTTTTCAATTTCCGACTGGGTACATAAAAACGGGCTTCGCAATAACATCCTCACCACTCGGTCCGCATGGGCGAAGGCATACAGCAATGCCAGCGCGCCGCCCCAGGAGCCGCCCACCACACTCCAACGCGACACACCCAAAAACTGTCTTAATCGCTCTATATCCGCAATCAAATCGACCGTTTCATTGCGATGCACACTCCCCGAAGGACGGCTGCGTCCACACCCCCGCTGATCGTACTGAATGATCCAAAACCGGGTCGGATCAAGAAAGCGGCGATGCAGCGAGCTCGCCGAACTCCCGGGGCCGCCGTGCAACCACACCACAGGCATTCCCTCGGGATTACCACTAGTTTGCCAGTGGATTTCGTGCCCGTCGCCAACCTCCAGCCACCCTTGCGCCAAGGGCTGCATCTCAGGAAACAGCTTATTTTTCATGAAGTAGGTACTTAAAAAAAGTTACTCGTTTAAATCAATTTATTCTAATTCTATATACTTAGCGTTAATGCTAGCGAATGGCGTTGCATACCGCCCTACAACATAACTCAGGAGACCATTATGAAATGGGAAACACCATCAGCAATTGATCTGCGTTTTGGTTTTGAAATCACAATGTACATCGCCAATCGCTAATCGTTATTAAAAGGCCGAGACTCATGTCCCGGCCTTTATTTTTTTGAGTTGTGATGCAAATACGCGTATTAGGCTCCGCGGCCGGCGGAGGGTTTCCACAATGGAATTGCAATTGTGTGAACTGTGCGGGTGTACGTTCTGGCACGATCAACGCACAGGCACGAACACAGTCCTCCATCATCGTTGGCAACGGCTCGGCTGATTGGGCGCTGATCAACGCCTCGCCCGACATTCTGACCCAAATTAAAAACACGCCTGTCTTACAACCCGCGCGACAGGTTCGCGATAGTGGTATTGCCGCGGTTGTCTTGATGGATGCGCAGGTCGATCACGTGACTGGGCTGATGATGTTGCGAGAAAGAAATTCGCCACTACCCATTTATGCGACCCAACAAGTTTTCGACGATCTCACTACGGGCTTGCCTTTAGTCAACACGCTTGCGCACTACTGCACAGTGGAGCAACGCTTGGTTCGCCCCGATCAAGAGGGGTTCAGCATCCCAGAAATCGATGGGGTGAGATTTAAGCCCATCACCCTTTCAAGTAAAGCGCCGCCCTACTCGCCACACAGAAACGACCCGCATCCGGGCGACAACATTGGTCTGCTCATGACAGACATCGCGACGGGGAAAAAAGCGTTCTATGCACCGGGACTTGGCATGCTCGAACCTCAAGTCGAACAAGCGATGCGCGAAGCTGATGTCCTGTTGGTCGATGGCACGTTTTGGACGGACGATGAAATGATCAGCGCAGGACTCTCGTCCAAACGCGCCATTGATATGGGCCATCTCGCCCAGTCGGGTCCTGGCGGTATGATCGAGGCCTTAGCGCCCTACGCAGCCAAGCGACGTATTTTGATTCACATCAACAACACCAATCCCATCCTGCGCATAGACTCCCCGCAAGCCTTGCAACTCGAGGCTCTCGGTATCGAAGTCGCCTTCGATGGTATGCACATTGAAATATAGAGATTGAACGATGATCCATACCAAATCCGCCTGGACTCGCCAAGAATTTGAAGCTCAACTTCGCGCAAAAGGTCAGAGCTATCATATTCATCACCCATTCAATATCAAAATGAACGCCGGCGAATGTTCCAAAGAACAAGTTCGCGGCTGGGTGCTCAATCGTTTTTATTATCAGTGGATCATTCCGATCAAAGATGCCGCCATCATGTCCAATTGCCAGGATCGCGAAACGCGCCGCAGATGGATTTCACGCATTCTTGATCACGATGGCTTTGGCGAGTATCAGACAGACACAGAATGTGGTGGCCTCGAAGCATGGACAAGGCTTGGTCTGGCTGTGGGTTTGGATCGTGACACGCTATGGTCTCTCAAAGAGGTTGAGCCCGCGGTAAAGTTCGCCTGCGATGCCTATGTGAATTTTGCGCGTCAGCAACCCTGGCAAGAGTCGATCTGTTCATCCCTGACGGAAATGTTCGCTCCGCAAATTCATAAAGATCGCTTGGCGACCTGGCCGACGCATTACCCTTGGATTGAACCAGCAGGTTTGCATTATTTTCGTTCGCGCATACCTCTTGCGCAGCGCGATGTCGATCATGGACTCGAGGTCACCCTCAACCACTTTACGACACGCGCTCAACAAGAGCGCGCGCTCGACATCCTGCAATTCAAGCTCGACATCCTTTGGTCGATGCTGGATGCAATCGAGCGAGCCTATCCAACATGAGCTCCACACACCCCTCCGACCTGCCTGAGCGTCCGCGACTGAACAAGCTCTTTCGTTTGCAGTGGGAAGAGGTCCAGCAAGCCTACGTACTTTTATATCCAGAAGGCATGGTTAAACTCAATCAAAGCGCTGCTGAAATTTTGAAGCGCTGCGATGGTGTGCGTACTGTTGATGAACTGATCGCCGAACTCCAGTTGGCCTTTGGAGAAAAAGACTTACGCGACCCCGTCGAGGGCATGCTGCGCGCGGCCTTCGATAAAGACTGGATTCAATAGGGACGTGGCTACACCATGACTCAGCCTGCCATCAACCCACCCTTTTGGCTGCTCGCCGAGCTCACGTATCGCTGCCCGCTGCACTGCGTGTTTTGTTATAACCCAGTCAACTATGACAGCATCAAAAACGAACTTGATACGCAAACGTGGATTCGTGTGATGCGCGAGGCGCGCGCGCTCGGAGCAGCCCAGCTGGGTTTTTCTGGCGGCGAGCCTTTGCTTCGTGATGACCTGGACATCTTGGTCGCAGAGGCGCGACAGCTTGGCTTTTATACCAACCTGATCACTTCCGGTGTCGGGCTCAACGAAAAAAGAATCACCTCACTTAAAGAGGCGGGACTCGATCACATACAACTTTCTTTTCAAGATTCGACTCAGGAGATGAATGACTTTCTGAGCAGCACGAAAACCTTCGAGCTCAAAAAGAAAGTCGCGAATCTGATCAAGCAATACGACTATCCAATGGTCATGAATGTCGTGCTGCATCGTCACAATATTCCTCATGTCGACAAGATCATCGACATGGCACTGGACCTCGGAGCCGAATACTTAGAACTGGCCAATACACAGTATTACGGCTGGGCAATGAAAAATCGCCAGCAACTTTTACCCACACGAGAGCAACTTGTGGCGGCCGAAGCGACTGTGAATGCCTATCGCGAAAAAATTGGTAAGCGCTGCAAGCTGCTTTTTGTCGTACCTGATTATTTTGAAGAGCGTCCTAAAGCCTGCATGAACGGTTGGGGTTCGATCTTTCTGGATATCGCACCCGATGGCGCGGCCCTACCCTGTCATAACGCGAGAGAGCTTCCTGGTCTAGATATTCCTAATGTCAAAGACCACTCGCTCCGAGATATTTGGGTGGAAAGTCAGGCCTTTAATTTCTTTCGCGGTGACAGCTGGATGCAGGAGCCCTGCCGGTCTTGCTCGGAAAAGGAAAAAGACTTTGGTGGCTGTCGCTGTCAGGCGTTTTTGTTGACAGGGGATCCTGCGGCGACAGATCCGGTGTGCGCCAAATCACCAAAACATCACATCGTGGAGCAGGTGATTAAAGAAGCCGCGCTGATGGGTGAGCGCAACCAAGCTGCTCAAACTGAGCACCCACTTGTGTTTCGCACTGATAAAAATTCGCGTTTACTCAACGAGACAAAGCGCTGAATCCACTCATCGCACTCATTCAAAAAGAATGTTACGCCTCTTGACTAGAGCCCGAGTTAGGCTGTTGGGTATCCTGCGACGTCGCCGCGACCGCTTGCCAAACTGTCATACCTAAACCAATCCATTTCAGCCAACGCCAACGCTTGCCGGTGAGCAACGAAGAGAGTGTGGCGGTTAGATAGGGATATTGACCCGCCAGAGAAAAGCCCTGCGCAAGCAATCCAGCTAAGCCCAAGCACTTGCCTGCCTCGTCGCGGTCTTCGCTGCGCAGCAACCCTCCAAGCCAACGCCGAGGACTGAGTTCACGACCAAGCTGCGACGTGTGGAACGCGAACGCCTCGCGCTCGTAAGCGGCCCGAGCGCGCAGATAATCAATACGCGCCTCTCGAGCGGACACCACCTCGCGTCGTCTACTCATGATGCCCTCCTGTTTTTTGATCCGTCGGGGCATCTACTGCCGCGCTTTGCGTACGCAAACTCCCCAACACCGCCAAGTCTCGATGAAACTCTTCGATCGAGGCTGCGAATGGAGACGGCTCTGTTTTTAAGCGATGACATACCCGCCAGATCAACCCGACACCGATCAAAGCGTAGGCGATCGCCAACGCGGCAATCGCCCAAAGGCGGTAATCTGTATTCCAAAAGAATACGACAAAAAGAAAGGAAACTAGTACGACCGCGAGCAGCAACAACACACCTGCCGCAAGCAAGAGTAAGGATAAAGAAAAGAGCCGATGCTTTTGCTCCACCAACTCGGCGCCGAGGAGCTCAACACGCGTACGAAGTATTGCGACGAAATCACTCGCCACAGTACTTAGATGTTCACGAATACTCATCTCGACTTAACGACGACTAATCAGCAAACCGACCACTAAGCCAATCACACCCGCCGCGGCGATCGCCTGCCATGGATTGTCATGAACGTACTCGTCAGCTTCACGGGCGACGCGCTTGCCTTCGCGGGCAAACGACAACGTAGTGTCTTGCAAGGTTTCGCGTGTGGCGCGCAATGCGTCGACGGCCTTGGCTCTCAACTCGGTCGCCTGATCTCCACTGGCTTGCGCGGCCTCTTTCAACAACCCTTCGGCTTCGTCTAACGCAGACTTCATTGCCTCAAGAAGTTTTTCCTGAGCGGAAATCTCAGTAGCACTGACTTTGGTCTGCTTCATATTGCTCTCCTTCAAGGAACTACAAATCTTCATTCAATACGCGTCAAGGCGCGACCGAGAGCCCTTTCACATGGTGTTTGTCAATCAAATCGGCCACAAAACCCGAGTCCTTGGCCTCTTGAACGAACGCCTGCAACCACTTTGCTGCCTCTGTGCGTCCCTTGGGCACGCCGACCGATTGTTGCACTGCAGTGAACTGTCCCTCCAGGATCCTGGAACCCGGCACTTTTTCAACATCACCCAACAAACCGGGCTTGAGACTGGCCATGGCCTCTAGCTTTTGTGAAACGAACAGGTCTAGTGTTGCATCAAAACCCTCGGCGTGCATCAATGTGGCGTTTTTTATATTTCTGACTAGCCACAAATCATAGGCACTACCCGCCGCGACCGCGATGCGGTGACCCGTCTGATCGACCTCGTTTGCATGACGCAACGACGAGCCAGCGGGAACTAAGTACGTCGCTTCGATTTCCACGTATGCCGACGTGAAGTCGATCTTTTCGGCGCGCTTAGGTTCAGAACCAATTAAGCCAATGTCCCACACGCCATCGAGCGCCGCATCCGCGAGCGCTGCGGGCGAAGAAAAAGGCACGAGCTCAAGTGGCAAGCCAAGCTTTTGAGCGATCGCATGGGCCATGTCCGGGGCAACACCCTCGGGACGCCCATCGGCAGCCTTGCCCGTGACTAGCAAGAAATTGAGTAAATTAATACCGACTCTGAGCGTACCTGTCGGCGCGATTTCTGATAAAAGTTGTTGATGCATCGTGGTCACCAAAAAAGTTGTGGCATGGAATCGTGGGCGCGGTGTTGACAAATGACATCCCGCCGCCTAACTTGATGGTAAACCATCACACCAAGCAATCTAGCCATTTAAATCAACATGACAAGTCCAACACAAAATAAACCTGCGCCCTCGATGCATACCTTTTTAACACTTCACGAGATTATTCAAAAAGCTCGCCAAAAACTGAATCATGATCACTGGGATTACATTATTGGCGGCACTGAAACTGAAACAACTTTGCGTCGCAACAGGGCAGCACTAGATGCGCTTGCCTTTCGCCCCAGAGTTCTTAGGGATGTGAGTCGCATTTCTGGAGGCACGTCCTTTTTAGGTCGATCGTTACGACTGCCCATTATTTTGGCGCCTGTTGGTAGCTTGGAGCTCTTTACCCCCGAAGCGGGCGCTGCCGCGGCACGGGCTGCGGGAGAGTTCGGCGTTGCGCACATGCTGAGCT
This sequence comes from Burkholderiaceae bacterium, assembly GCA_030728985.1. Taxonomy (GTDB): domain Bacteria; phylum Pseudomonadota; class Gammaproteobacteria; order Burkholderiales; family Burkholderiaceae_B; genus Zwartia. The sequence continues at coordinate 52,995 of JANQYI010000025.1, forward strand.
CGGTTTGCGAGCCCGGTCTTGAAGCTGTTGAGCAAGCGGCGCCGGACGCGCTTCGGCTTTTTCAGCTCTACGTGCACGGCGATCCGGCATGGGTCGACGCAATCGCCGAACGCGCAGAGGCCACGGGAAACGCTGCGTTTTGTTTAACTGTTGATACGGCTATCTACAGTCGGCGCGAAAGAGATCTTGCCAAGCGCAATATTCGACGCAACAACGTACCCGGCCGCGAACATCAACCCAAGCTCACCTGGCATGATGTGGATCGTCTGAAAGCAAAACTTAAAATACCGTTGATCTTAAAGGGAATCGCAACGGCGGAGGATGCCTCAATGGCTGTCGAGCATGGCGTGGATATGGTGTACGTCTCCAATCATGGTGGCCGCCAGCTCGATCACTGCTTGGGCTCGATGGACGTGCTGCCCGAGGTCATCAGCGCGGTGAACAAACGCGCGAAAGTAATCGTAGACGGAGGTTTCAACAGAGGAACTGACATCGTCAAGGCGATTGCCGCTGGCGCCGATATGGTCGGCATGGGTCGCATGCAATGCCTTGGGCTTGCAGCCGATGGCACTGCAGGACTTGTTCGCACACTCGAACTTCTCGAGACAGAAGTCAATATTTGCCTCGGACTTTTAGGGGTCAATACCTTACAAGAGCTCGATGCAAGTTACCTCCAAGCAGCTAGAGCGCTCGAGCCCTCGAGTGTTCTGAGCACCTTCCCTCTCCTGTCCACGGATGAAAAATCCTTTTACTAATGCTCGACGCAAAAGCATTAAGACCAAGCGGGCACTCTAAAAAATTCTGATAACCAAGCCATGTCCCTGTAAACTCGGGATATGAGCTTCGTTAAGAAAACTTTTTTTAGTATGTGCCTGCTTGCGCTGGGGCTCTTGACCGCAGGCCTATCGCTTTATGCGAAACCAGATTCCACCAAAACCAATATTGTTTATGTCGCACCCGTTAAAGGGGTCATCGACCTTGGTTTGGCGCCTTTCATAGAACGCGTGCTGCGTGAAGCCGAAAAAAATCAGGCCGTCGCCGTCGTGCTTGAGATCAACACGTTCGGCGGTCGCGTGGATGCTGCAGTACAAATTCGTGACGCATTATTAAATAGTCCTCTCCGAACGATTGCTTTTGTGGACAAGCGTGCGATCTCTGCTGGCGCGCTGATTAGCTTGGCTGCCGAGACCATCGTGATGGCGCCGGGTGGCACGATCGGCGCGGCGACCCCTGTACAGTCTGGTCCGTCTGGAACAACCACAGCACCCACTTCTGAAAAAACGGTTTCCTATGTCCGAAAGGAATTTCGCGCGACCGCTGAAAGTCGAAAGCGCCCCCCTCTAGTGGCCGAAGCCATGGTCGACAGTGATGTCGTCATCCCCGACGTCAGCGAGAAAGGAAAATTATTGACCCTAACGACCGAAGAGGCCCTCAAGCTCAAGGTCGCAGACCTCCAGGCCAGCTCTATCGAAGCCTTGCTCAAAGAACTGAATATTCAACATGCAGAATTGCGCACACTCACGCCAAATTGGGCAGAGGAAGTTGTCCGCTTTTTAACGCACCCCGTGGTGAGTTCTTTGCTTGTCAGCGTCGCCATGCTCGGGATATTCCTTGAGCTGCGCACTCCTGGCTTCGGTATTCCCGGCGTGATTGGCATATCGAGTCTTTCTCTGTTTATGTGGGGTCATTGGATCGTTCAGCTCGCCGGCTGGGAAGAACTCGTACTCGCGTTGCTAGGTCTTTTCTTATTCGCGCTCGAATTATTTGTGATTCCGGGCTTCGGGGTGGTGGGCATCTTGGGGCTGCTTGCTTTGCTCGGTGCCTTGGTAATGAGCACGCTTGGCGCCGGCAGCCATTCAGATTTTGTACTTTGGGCAGTGGCACGAATGGGGTTTTCACTTTTACTCGCTATTGTTTTAAGCGTGTTGTTCTTAAAATTTCTCCCCAAACTACCCATGGGTCGCAAACTCATCTTGAGCACTGAACTTGAAACCTCGGACGGCTTCTCTTCCTCACCCCCTTCGGATTATCAGTGGTTGGGACGCACCGGACAGGCCCACAGCACGCTTAGACCTGCGGGCATCGCAGACTTTCAAGGTCACCGCGTCGATGTCGTATCGGACGGTGAATTCATAGACGCGGGTACCCCCATCCGCGTGTTGCATGTCGACGGTAATCGTATCGTTGTTCAGCGGGACCTTGGTCCCCACACTTAAGGAGTCAATCATGATCGGAATTGATACAGGCCTTATCGGGTCTCTTGGACTACTCATTCCTCTCATCGCCGTTATTATTTTGGTACTGTATCTCGTGCCGCTTCCATTGTGGATCGCCGCTTGGGCATCAGGCGCCTACGTCGGGATTTTTACCTTGATCGCGATGCGTCTGCGCCGCGTACCACCCGGCACGATTATCAATGCGCGCATTAGTGCTGTCAAAGCCGGCCTTGAAATTTCAGTCAACGATCTTGAGGCGCACTTTCTCGCAGGCGGCAATGTCGTGCGCGTCGTCAACGCCATGATTTCAGCCGACAAGGCCAACATACCGCTGCCCTTCAAGCGCGCTGCCGCTATCGACTTGGCAGGCCGTGATGTTTTAGAAGCGGTTCAAATGTCGGTGCTTCCCAAGGTGATTGAAACACCACGTATCGCCGCTGTCGCGAAAGATGGCATTCAATTGATTGTCGTTTCACGCGTCACGGTTCGTACGAACATCGATCGACTCGTGGGTGGCGCTGGCGAAGAAACCATCATCGCGCGTGTGGGTGAAGGTATGGTCAGCACAATCGGCTCTGCGGTGAATCACAAAAGTGTGTTGGAAAATCCCGATCACATCTCAAAACATATTTTGAGTAAAGGTCTGGATGCCGGCACAGCCTATGAAATTCTATCGATCGATATCGCCGATGTCGATGTCGGTGCCAACATCGGCGCTAAGTTGCAGATCGACCAAGCCAATGCCGACAAACAAATCGCTCAAGCCAAGGCCGAAGAAAGACGGGCGATGGCGGTCGCCCTCGAACAAGAGATGCGCGCCAAAGTTGTCGAAGCCGAAGCCGAAGTACCTCATGCGATGGCGATGGCTTTCCGCGAAGGCAATATGGGCATTATGGATTATTACCGTATGAAAAACTTGCAGGCGGATACCCAGATGCGCGACACCATCGCTGGAACACCCGACGATCCCACACCCACCTCGACTCCCAGGAAGTAAGTCATGATGTTCGACTTAGAGTTTTCATCGATCGTTGCGATTTTTGCAGGTATCGCTGCGTTGATCGCCTACATCAACAAGCGTTCAAAACGTCAAATCAAAACCAGTACAAAACCGTTCGTCCTAAAAAAGATGCCTGGTAGTTCTGAGTCCACTGCCCAAGGCTCAGACCTTGAGGAGTGGAATTTTCCACAGCCAACCTATGAAACATCGGCGCCCCCTTCGAGGGGATCGAACCCTGAATCACCCCCTCCGATATTCGCACCTACCACGCTGACGCCTGCATTCGCCTCGCCCCTGTATTCGGGGCAAAGCTATCAAGAGATCGCCCCTCTGCAGTCAGCGGCGCCTCGGCATACACCAAAAGGCGGTCGGGCGGCACACCCACGACTCGGCACACATGCTGACCTGCGGGAGTCTATCGTGACAATGACGATTCTCGGTCCTTGTCGCGCAATGGCACCGTTTCAAGAACGGGAATAGTATTCAATCGTTAAAGTTGCGTGTATTCTGATTGCTTCGCCAAAGGGTGCCCGACTGCTGTTTGGCGGCTACTTTTAACTCAATCGAAACCAATCATGCTGAATCTTTCATTTCGCAACGCTTTCGCCGTCCTAGCTCTTTCCATCGTGGCAGTATTCACTTCTAGTGCGCATGCAGAATCGCGTGAAGCACTTGAGCGTAGCTCCCGTGCGGCACTCAACGCCCTGACTACTCAAAACGCCATTGCCAAAGAACTGAGTGCAAAAGCGGCAGCGATTTTGGTTTTTCCAAGCGTCAAAAAAGCGGGCTTCATGGTTGGCGGACAGTATGGTGAAGGCGTCCTGTGGCGTGGCGACAAGGCATCCGCTTTTTACAACACTGGCGGTGCGTCCTTTGGTTTTCAAGCAGGGGCCCAGGAATACGGCTATGCCATGTTTTTCATGACAGAGGCCTCCATCAATGCCCTGAATGTCGCCCAAGGTTTTGAGGTTGGTGTCGGTCCCAGTGTCGTCTTAATCGATCAAGGCATGGCGAACTCCATGACGACCACCACCATGCAAAAAGACATTTATGCCATTATCTTCAGTCAAAAAGGACTAATGGCAGGCATCGGTATTCAGGGTAACAAAATCACCAAAATCAACAAATAAATAGCGCTGTGCAAAAGCCCGAACTCAAGCTCCCCCCTCTCCCCGCCGGACGGCACTATCGCTTTCATGCGATGAATAAGCCGTCCGGCGCTGAATGCAATATCGATTGCGATTATTGTTTTTATTTGCACAAGACGGATCTGCTCGAGCATAAACCGCACGCGCGGATGGATGATCCGACGCTTGAACAACATATTCGGCAATACATCGAGAGTCAGACAGGCGAACAGGTCGTTTTTTCCTGGCAAGGCGGTGAACCTACCTTGATGGGTCTGCCCTTTTATGCGCGTGTCGTCGAATTGCAAACCAAATACGCCAAACCAGGTCAGCGTATCGAAAACGATTTACAAACAAATGGAATCGCTCTGGACGATGAGTGGATTACATTTCTTAAAAAAAATAATTTCCATGTCGGACTCTCCATTGATGGTCCGCGGGAATTACACGACCGTTATAGAAAAACACGTAACAACAAACCCACTTTCGATCTGGTGATGAACGCGGCACGCAAACTTGTCGCAGCCGACGTTTCTTTCGCCGCTTTGTGTGTCGTCAACCGCGCCAATGCCAAACATCCCAAAGAGGTTTATCGCTTTTTGGTCGATGAGGTCGGCAGTTGGCGTGTCCAGTTCAATCCTGCGGTTGAGCCTCGCGCCTTCAAAGAATCCGCGCCAGGGAAAATGGATTTTTCGACAGCACCCCTTCAGGACTCGCCTCGCGCTAAACCCGGACATCCTTTATCGATCGTCACGGACTGGTCTGTCGACCCCGACGACTATGGCACATTTTTAGCAGGCGTTTGGGATGAATGGCTGGCGACGGACTTTGGTCGCATCCATGTCAATCTGTTTGAAACAGCGATCGCTCAAGCGGCGGGAATGCCCGCCCAGACATGCACGCAAGCAGAATTTTGCGGCAAAGGACTCGCGGTTGAACACGACGGAGAGGTGTACTCGTGCGACCACTTTGTTTACCCTGAGTATCGCCTCGGCAATATCGCTCAGACACATCTGGGCGACATGGCGTTTTCCGTCGTGCAGGAAAAGTTTGGCATGGACAAGCGCGACACCTTGCCCAAGCAGTGCCGCAGCTGCGACTATCTCCAACTCTGCTGGGGCGAATGCCCCAAGAACAGACTCATCAAAAGTCGGGACGGCGAGTCCGGCATGAACTATCTATGCTCCGGTCTCTATCACTTTTACGACCACATCGGATCCGATGTGGTTCGTATTCTCAAGCATTTGGGTCATCTACCCAAATAAGTCTGCCGAAGAAATTTCTATTTCTTCGGTGGAAAAATTTCTTTCCATTCTTTTTTCATATCCACGACTACCCAGCCTGTCTCTGGCGCCATATCAAGCGCTTTCCCCAAACGCCCAATGTGAGACTGACGATCATACGCGACCTCGCGAATATCATCGGTATGACGAATCAACATACCAAAGCGAGGTCCTTTTCCCGACGTCGTCCACAGCAGCATTTCACGATCGCCGTCTGAGTTGCCAAACGCCATGACTGGACGGCGTCCAATGCGCTCTTGAATCCCGATGGGTTTATTGGGACCGTCATCAATGAACTGCACCTCGGGCAAGCCAATAATCTTGGGAATGCCATTGACAATCTCGAATTTGGATTTGATGGAGCTTCCGATGACGCGCTCAGGTGGAATGCCATAAACCATCTCGGTCCAGGGTCGCATAAACTCGATCCCCCCGCCCGAAACGATATAAGTTTTGTAGCCCCGCGCTTCAAGGTGCGCAAGCAGTTCCAACATCGGCTGATAGATCATCTCCGTGTATGGTCGCCCGGTTCTGGGATGACGCGCGGTCTTTAACCACTGCTCGACCGTCGTGCGAAAGGTGTCCGTATCTACGCCCGCATGGGTTGCCGCGATCAACTCAAAGAGTCCCTTTTGACCGGTGGCGAGTACGCCTTTCAAATCGTCCTCGAGGACAGCTTTGAACGGCTGTTTGGTCTTCCATTCAGGACGCTGGGGAGCGAGGGCTTTGACGCGATCAAAAGTAAAAGCGATCTGAACATAAATCGGTTGTTCGCTCCACAGGGTGCCATCGTTATCGAACACCGCGATACGTTCAGGAGCGGGGACGAAATCCGCGCTGCCTGGCGTCGTGGTTTTCTCGATAAAACTGAGCACAGCCTGTTTGCTTGGACCCTCATTCCAAGAGGGCAGTATGTCTTGAGCAAAAGCATTGACTGCCAGAAAAAATAATAGGCTCGCGATCACTTGCTTCATAGAAAATTCCACCCGTGGGTTAAATAAAAACTCCGCCTGATGAGGGCGGAGTGAGTCTAACGTGCTTCAGAGCTGATGTGCTCAGCAAAACATAATCAAGCTCAGTTTTGCTGCGAGCGCGTCACGGCTTCCATCACGCGATCGAGGTTAAAGCTACCTGGTTTCTGGCGAGGAGGGAACTCCCTGAAGCTCTGCAACCACCGACCTACATAGGCGCCTGCTGGTGCGATGGCGAACATGCGATCAAGATACCATCGCTGATAACCCATGGCGTGCTCTTGTTGCGCGCGCTCGAAGGGGTCCATACGCAAATTGGTCAGCGCAGGTGCACGCAACACGGTGAAAGGCTTTTGCCAGACTTCCAGTCCCTCTGCCTCTTGCTGCAGGAAAGTGACCTTCCAGTTGTCGTAGCGCAGAGCAGCGACGCTGCCATCGTCAGTCCAGTAAATAAACTCGCGACGCGGCCATGTAGTTTTCTCATCTTTCAGTGATGGACCAATATCGTAGCCATCCAGGTGGACCTTGTAGGTCATGTCGCCAATTTTGCGGCCCTTGAGCAAATCTTGCTTGACGGTCTTGTCACCCGCAGCAGCCAATAAGGTTGGAAGCATATCTTCATGCGCGGCGATATTGTTATTGATGGTGCCGGGCTTGATCACGCCTGGCCACTTGATCATGGCTGGCACGCGATAACCACCTTCCCAGTTGGTGTTCTTTTCACCGCGGAACATTGTGGTGCCGCCATCTGGCCAGGTAAAGGTTTCTGCACCATTATCAGTCGAATACATAATGATGGTGTTCTCATCAAGTCCAAGTGCTTTGAGCTTTGCAAGAATCTGACCAACGTGACCATCATGCTCGACCATACCGTCCGCATACACGCCCAAGCCCGTCTTGCCTCTGGAGGACTCTTTCAGATGCGTAAAGATGTGCATGCGTGTCGAGTTCCACCAGATAAAGAAAGGCTTGTCTTCTTTTTTCGCACGCTCCATGAAGTCGAGTGTCTTGACCATGACCTCGTCATCGATTGTCTCCATGCGCTTGCGTGTCAACGGACCCGTATCCTTGATTGCGCCGCCGGCAAAGCTATGAATCACGCCACGCGGTCCAAATTTCTTTTTGAATTCCGGATCTTTCGGGTAGTCTGGGTTCTCTGGCTCTTCTTCGGCATTCAAGTGATAGAGATTGCCGAAAAACTCATCAAAACCGTGTGCGGTTGGCAACATTTCGTCGCGGTCACCCAGGTGGTTTTTACCAAACTGACCTGTCTTGTAACCACGCGCTTTCAAAAGGGTCGCAAGCGTTGGATCCTCTTTACGCATCCCCTCTGGCGTGCCTGGGAGACCCACTTTTGTCAGACCGGTACGGATTGGTGACTGTCCGGTGATGAAAGCGGCGCGTCCTGCCGTACTACTTTGCTGACCGTACCAGTCAGTAAACAGCGCACCTTGTTTGGCGATGCTGTCGATATTAGGGGTTTTATAGCCCATCATCCCCATGTTGTAGGCGCTAATATTGAACTGACCAATATCATCGCCCCACAGGATCAGGACGTTGGGTTGTTTTTGTGCAAGTGCTTGCGTTGACATCAATGCGCCAGCCGCCATGGCAAGTGCCATCGTGCTCTTTTTTAGCGTAAATTTCATCTTCAATCTCCGATCGTCGGAAGTAACTTTTGGCTTGATAACTAACAAAGTAGTGCGAAAGTAATGCGAGCCGTTGAATTGGAACACAATTGCCAAAAATCAAACATCTTTTCTTCAGCATGAATTTGATTTTTTTTAGTCTCATATTCAATGTTCATGCGGCTGAGCGGGGATATCAGGTCGTATTGCCCATACCCAACCAACGCGACATTTTGCTACATGTCTTTATGCCTCAAAATACGCCAAAGGGCGTACTTATTGCCCTTCACGGCTGCGGAGGGCTACTCACCACCAACACAAAAAATGGCGACAAGCTCTCTTCTCGTCATGCCGGTATGGCGCAATTTGCCAATGACTTGGATTGGATCGCCATTTTTCCAGACAGTTTTACCTCGCGTGGTCGTAGAGAGATATGCACTCAGAAATTTTCAGAACGAACAATCAGGCAAGGCGATAGAAAAAATGATGCCCTCACCACTGCCAGTTGGGTTAAGGCGCAAGACTGGCTTGGGGGGGTACAGACACAAAATAAAACAAACCCTCTCAAGAGCGTTTTATTAGGCTGGTCAAACGGCGGGACGACCGTGCTCCAAACCATCGAATCCCCTAAACCAGGCACCTCCCTTCCCTCTGGCGACCTCCTAGAGAACCTGATCGATCAGGCAATCGCTTTTTATCCTGGCTGTTCGAGGCAGTTGGCGCGCGATTATCAAACACTCGTGCCCCTAACGCTCTTTATCGGAGGCAAAGATGACTGGACGCCCGCGCAACCCTGTATCGCACTTGGTGATCGCATAGGTGCGCAACTATTTGTGTATCCCGAGGCACATCATGGCTTTGACAGTCCGACAGGTAAAGTTCGTTTACGGCGCGACGTCCCGAATGGTGTGAACCCCGGCGAAGGTGTCCACGTCGGCCCGCACTCCGCCTCAAGAGCGGATGCCTACGACAAGCTGAAAACTATTCTTGAACGACTTTCTTTCAAATAAACATTTGGTCCGTGATGTGGCGCGCTTGAGCCTGCATTTCAATGACTAATTTTTTAGTCTCGGTTTTATTGAGCGCATCCATTAGACTCGCGCAAACAATCGTGTGCGTAATTTTTCCTGTTGGCGTGAGCACCGGTACCGCCACAATCGTCACGCCCGCAATGTAGGTGTTTCGATCCAGACTGAAATGATTTTTTTTAGCAAAAACCACTTCCTTGTTCCAGTCTTCATATTTTACTGGCTTGTCCCAGCGAAGTTTTGAAAAGCGTTTTTTGATTTCAGCCTCAGGCTGCTCACCAAATGCCGCGACAAGTCTGCCCGTCGCGCTTAATAAAGCCGGGAATACACTACCGACGTCGACATGCAAGCGAAAGGGCATATTGGAACGAGACAAGGCAACCACGACCATCTGCTCGGGATCACTGACATCGACACCGATCGCGGTGACGCCCCATTTTGTGGATAAACGGTCAAGCGCAGGCTGAACGAGTAATGGAAACACGTTTGACTCGATCGCGCTTCGCGCCAAGGTCAGCATACCGGCGCCCAGACGATAGTGCTTCGAAG
>JANQYI010000025.1:62896-67140 GCA_030728985.1 Burkholderiaceae bacterium
ATTGTACTAATACAACAAATATTTGCATTTGACAATAGCCACCTTAGTCGTTAAATTCGTTTCATCAGAAATAATCAAATGAATCAGAGACAAGACATGAAAAAGCTGACCGAATACACCTCGTATGCGGACGCGCTACAGTATTTTTCCTCGGAAAAACTGTGGGAGCTTTTTGACGGCGATCGTGAACGCATCAACATCGCGCACGAGTGCGTCGATCGCTATGCGAACAGCGATGAAACAGCATTGATTGTGGTTCGGATTGACGGTCCTGAGGAAATCATTTCCTACAAAGAGCTTTCAGAGAAATCATCACAAGTCGCGCACTACCTTCAGGAGCGACAAATCAAACCAGGCGACCGCGTCGCCGTAATGCTGGAGCCCTCCTTCGCCTTTTATGCTTGCCTCTACGGCATCATGAAAATGGGCGCGATCGCTGTGCCCCTCTTCACTTTGTTTGGTCCCGACGGCTTGCAACTCCGAATTCGCGACTGCTCGCCCGCCCTGCTGTTGACCAACAACGAGAAAATCGACATCGTCGATGCCGAAACGCTCAAGCGAACGCAGCGGGTCGATGAGCAGTTCCTGCCGATGTTGTCACAATTCCCGACCACATTTACTTGCAGCTCGCGCGCCGACGATTTCGCGATTTTTCAATATACCTCCGGCACGACGCGCGAACTGCCCGAAGCTGTTAAACATAAACATCGCTCGATTGTGACCCTGATGGTGGCCGCGCTTTACGGCACCGGATTGCGACCGGGCGATCGCTTCATGTGCCCCTCCTCTCCCGCCTGGGGGCATGGGCTATGGCACGGCACACTGGCGCCGATGGCACTCGGCCTGACGGTGGGCGCCTTTGCCGGAAAATTCAATGCGGAGCGCTTACTTAAAAGCCTACAAGATCATCGCTTCAACAACATCTCGGCTGCCGCCACGCACTATCGCATGATGAAAAACGCCGGTGTCGCAGAGCGGTTCTCCTATGATTTAAAGAAAATGTCTTTTACCGGCGAACCTATCGATAGCGCCACTGAGGAATTCATTGATCAGACCTTCGGCATCAGAGTGTGCAGTATGTACGGCACGACGGAGATCGGCGTGATTTTAGTGAGCTATCCGGGCGCGACGGATTTTGCCGTCAAACATGGCTCGCTAGGCAAAGCAATCCCCGGCGCTCAGGTTCAAGTGCAAGACGCCACTGGGCAACCCTGCCCGCCCGGCATCACAGGAGAGCTCAAGGTTTGGCGCAAAGGTCAATGGATTCCAACCAAGGATCTGGGACGAACCGACGACGAAGGTTATTTCTTCCATGGTGGCCGCGCCGACGACGTCATTATCTCCGCAGGCTGGACAATGAGCGCGGTCGAAATCGAGGATGCGATACTCAAACACCCTGATGTGTCTGAGGCTGCAGCGATTGGTGTACCGGATGCTTTACGCGGTCAATCGGTCAAAGCGTTCGTCGTAACAAAGCGCACGGGCGACGCAGCATTTATTGATGAAATTCAACATCTGGTGCGTAGCCGCCTGAGTCAGCACGAATATCCTCGTCAAATTGCTTTTGTCACCGAACTGCCTAAAACACCTGCTGGCAAAGTGCATCGCAAAAAGTTAAGAGAACAAGAGCAACAGCTCAATCAGGTCTGAATTTCAATCTATCGTCTGGAGACACTCATGTCATCATCCCCTGTAGGTCAAAGAAGTTTTCCTAAAATTACCGAACAAGGATTGGATGACTTGCGTCGTCGCATCGGCGTCAAAATCGGCGCAACCGCTGAACCCTGGTGCTATGAAGCGACGCGCGACAATATCCGTCACTACGCGCACGGGATCGGCGATGACAATCCACTTTGGTGCGATCCGGACTATGCCGCTAAAACCAAACATGGCGGCCTAGTCGCCCTGCCTAGCTTTCTCTACTCGACCAACCGAATTGTGTCCGGTTATGTTGGCGGCTTGCCTGGCGTGCATGCAATGTGGTCAGGCTCGGACTGGACCTGGCACAAATATGCCCAGCGTAACGACGTCATCAGCACCGAAGCTTATCTGAAGGACTGTATCGAGCACGATACACGCTTCGCAGGCAAAGCGATTCAGCAAATCTATCATGTGGATTTCTTCAACCAGACCGGCGACAAACTTGCTGAGGCCGATACTTGGTGCTTTCGCACCGAACGCGACCACGCCAGGGAAAAAGGCACAAAGTACAAGTCCGTTCAGGATAAGGGCCATGTGACCTACACCGACGAGCAAATCAAAGAAGCCTACAAGCTCTATGCGAACGAGGAAGTGCGCGGAGCCAACACGCGCTATTGGGAAGACGTCACCGAAGGTGAAGCGCTGCCTGTTTTGTTTAAAGGTCCTATGACGGTCACCGGGTTTATCGCTTACGCCCAAGGCTGGGGCGGACTCTACATTCGCGCCAACAAACTCGCCTGGCAACTGATCGACGCCCATCCCGGCGTGGGCATCAAAAACCGCTTTGGTATTCCTGATGTGCCCGAGCGCGTGCATTGGGAAGAAGACTTCGCACTCGAGGTCGGCGCCCCGGGTGCGTACGATTATGGTCCTGAACGCAGTTCATGGCTGATGCATCAACTGACGAACTGGATGGGCGATGACGGTTTTTTACGAAAAGCAGAATGCAAAATCAGACGCCACAATCCCGAAGGCGACATGATTTTCATTCAAGCCAAGGTGGTGAAAAAATACAAAGAAGGCGATCGTTACTTGGTTGAGATTTCACAAGAAGCGCATAACCAAGATAACGAGCTTTCCGTGCTAGGTTCAGGTATCGTTGAGCTTCCTAGCCGAGGATAATCTTATGAGCGAACACCTGACATCACACGCCTGGCGTGGCACCGACAACCTAACGGGGTCTCTGGTGGGTGTTCGCGTGCTGGATCTATCTCGGGTGGTCGCGGGTCCTTTGTGCGCGCAAATGCTGGCGGATCACGGCGCTGACGTCATCAAAGTGGAGTCCGCGCAAGGCGACGAGACTAGGCGCTTGGGACCCCCGTTTACCGAGCCCGGACAAGCGGCCTACTTTTCCGCCTTGAACCGCGGCAAGCGTGGCATTTGTCTTGATCTTACTCAAGCGAAAGACCAACAGGTGATTCGTGACCTTTTGTCCGAAGCCGATGTGCTAATCGAAAACTTTCTGCCCGGAACCATGGAGAAGTGGGGCTTGGGCTATGAGTCGGTTCTTTCAGACCAGTTCCCCAGGCTCATCTACTGCAACATTTCAGGCTTTGGAAAATCAGGCCCCCTCGGAGGACTGCCTGGCTATGATGCCGTGCTTCAAGCCATGTGCGGGGTGATGAGTATTAACGGCGGTGCCGCGTCAGGCCCGACACGCGTTGGCGTGCCCATCGTTGACCAAATGACAGGCTACACAGCTTTCTCCGGCGTATTGATGGCTCTCTATGCGCGGAACAAAACCCAACGAGGACAGCGCGTGGATGCTACGCTGTTTGACACAGCGCTGAGTATGCTTGTGCCTCATGGCTTGAACTGGATGACCTCTGGCGTGGTGCCGGACTTGATCGGTAGCGCGCATCCGAATATCCCGACCTACGACCGATTCGATGTCGGTGACGGACAAATGTTTTTAGGCATTGTGAACGATGCCCAGTTCGTACGTTTCTGCAAACGGATCGATCGCGAAGATCTGTGCAACAACCCTCTATTTGAAACAAACAGTCAGCGTATGGCAAACAGACATGCCTTGCGCGAAGAACTGGCGCTTGCGCTGAAGAGTTTTTCGCGCGCCCAACTGTGTCAGTCGCTGATGGAGGCGGGCGTTCCAGCCGGCCCCGTCAACACAGTGGCCGAAGCGATGCAGCAACCCCACGCAAAAGCGCGTGACATGGTGATTGAACGCCCAGACTATCGTGGCATTGGCCTGCCGATCAAGCTTTCCGGGACGCCGGGTCAAGTCGGCCGACGCCCCCCCAGGCTTGGCGAGCACAACGATGAGATCATTCAATAAAATATTACTTAGTCCACTCTAGGGAAAGCGATGTGACATCAAAAGCGTGTACTTGTTTAGAATAAGTGGTCGAAAATCTTAATGACGTCAGGAGACAACATGAAATTGACAGTAAAACGTGGCTTGACTACCGCCCTCGCCACTGTGATGGCCTATGGACTTCTCTCACACGATACTGCGCAAGCGCAAACAAAATGGCCTGAAAAGCAAGTCAAAATGGTCGTGCCCGCGCCTCCTGGTAGCGCGCCTG
>JANQYI010000025.1:67240-89819 GCA_030728985.1 Burkholderiaceae bacterium
CGCCTGCGCAATACGCTGCCTTTATCAAGACTGAAACAGCGAAATGGAAAGACGTGATTATTCGCGCGAAAATGACGCCTAATTAAAACGTTAGATGCCTTGTCGGGTTTCGACCTGACAAGGCAGCGCACTCAGCACCATAAGCGTGCATTTCAAGAAATATCCTAGCAAATCGCAGCAAAAGTCTTGTGTAATGCAATAAAAATTTGCATACTTGTTACACAGTCACTCTCTTCTTTCAACGTTTTAAGTCAGGAAGTTCTCATGAGAAAATCCATTCTTTCAAAAGCCGCTCTCGCTCTTTCAGTGAGCGCCACGATGGCAATCTCCTTGTCGGCCCAGGCCCAAGGCACCGCCCCCAAATGCTCAACCGCTCAACTCGTCGTGCCTTGGGGAGCTGGCGGTGATACGGATATCGTATTTCGAGTTTATGTTGATGCCATCAACAAAAGTGGTATCAAGCCACAACTGCAGGTCGTCAACATGGGTGGCCAAGGTGGTAACAAAGGTTCTGGTGAGGTACGTAAAGCCAAACCTGATGGCTGCACACTCCTCGCCATTCATGAAAGCGTGATCACAAGCTTTCTGACTGGACGAGTCAAATATACCTATGACGCCTTTGATCCTGTCGCTTTGGTCAGCTATACGCCCTCTATTGTGGGCGCCACCTCTAAAGCTCCTTTCAAGACCGCAACTGAAATGGTCGCTTATGCTAAAAAGAATCCAAAGCAAGTCACCGCAGGCGTGACGCTGGGCTCGACTAGCCACTTCATCTTCCTGCTGATCGAAGAAGCGACTGGCGCCTCTTTCCGCTATGTTTCCTATGACGGCACCCGTGAGCGTAACACTGCTTTGCTAGCAGGCAACGTGCTACTCGGCGAGACCAACATCCTTTCAGCCAAGCAATACCTCGCTGAAGGCGCCTTGTTGGCACTCGGTATCGCTACCGAAGCCCGCGATAAACAATTACCCAACGTGCAGACACTAAAAGAGCAAAAGATCCCTGTGGTCTACGGTCTAGCGCGCGGTGTTGTGGCACCCAAGGGTACGCCTGCTAACGTGATCAAGTTCTGGGACGTCGCATTTGAAAAGGCCTCCAAGGATCCCGCCGTCATCAAAGCAATCACAGGTGCGAGCTCAACCGTCATGTACAAACCAGCGGCGGACTATGGCGCTTTCCTGAAGTCTTCGTTTGCCGAACATGAAAAACTGGCGATCAAAATCGGTATGTACAAGAAGCCTTAACGCGGGTTGAGCTTCTCTGGGTGTCTCTGTGATGAAGAGACGCCGTACAATGCCGCAGGACGCATATCCTGCGGCATTTTTTATCTTTAACGACTCTCTGGTTTTAATATGAAACGCCTCAATCGCGACACGGTCACGGCTGTTCTGCTTTTATTATTTTGTGGCCTGCTTTACCAACAAACATTTTTTGTGCGAAAAGTTCCTTTTTCGATCATGGGCTCTGAGGTCTGGCCACGCGTGATCCTCACAGCATTATGTATTTTATTATTGATCTATTTATTTAAGTCTCTCATCACCCCACCCAAAAACGCCACGGAAAAACGATCCCTCAAGGTATGGCTGGAGATGTACCGTAACCCAGTTTTGTGCTTCGGGATGTTCTTCTTATTTTTGCTCGCCTTGCCCTACGTCGGCATCTTGATCGGCGGCATTTTGTTCGTCTTCATCACCCAGACACTGATTGGCTCCCGCGACAAGCGCAGCTTGATTCTTCACGCGCTGGTCTCTGTCGGTGCCGTCGGAGGTATGTGGGCCGTCTTCCGCTTTGGCTTGGGTGTCGTGATGCCCACCGGCTCCTTGTTCTAAGTCAATAGGCTCGCCAATCATGTTTGAAAATATATTTACCGCTTTTGGCAATGTCTTTACGCTCTACACGCTCATGCTCATGGCGATTGGCGTAGCATGTGGACTCATCGCAGGCTCGATTCCTGGCTTCACGATCACGATGGCCGTCGTACTGACGCTACCCTTTACCTTTGGCATGAGTCCCATCGAGGGGCTCTCCACGATGCTGGGCGTCTATGTCGGCGGCTTGACAGGCGGCATGTTCTCGTCTGCGATTATCGGCATTCCTGGCACTCCCTCGGCGATTACGACGACCTTCGACGCCTTTCCCATGACGCGAAAAGGACGTCCGGGTCTCGCCTTAGGTCTTGGTCTCTGGGCTTCGTTTTTTGGCGGACTGTTGTCAGCAATAGTCTTGGTGGTGTTAGCGCCTACCCTCGCTGCGATTGGTCTTGAGTTCGGGCCTTGGGACTACTTTATGCTGGTGTGCTTCGCACTCACCATTGCAGCGAGTCTCTCGGACGGCGATCTTATCAAAGGTCTGATTTCAGGCGTCTTTGGTTTGGTGATCGCCGCCGTTGGAGAGGATGCGATCAATGGTGCAGAGCGACTCACTTTCGGGATTGAAAATCTCGGCTCCGGCTTTGACTTTCTCCCGGTTCTAATTGGTCTGTTTGCCTTCAGTCAGCTGCTATCCGACATGAGCGACTCCGAGGCCGCCAAAAAACCAATGACCTCCAAGGCTCAAAAAGTCATTCGTATGGAGCATCTCGAGTCAATCAAACTTTGCTTTAAACATTGGAGTTCAGTGATTCGCGCTTCCTCGATTGGCTTGTTTATCGGACTATTACCGGCGGCAGGCAGCTCGATCTCCAACATCCTTGCGTATGACCAAGAAAAGAAAGCGTCCAAACATCCAGAGAAGTTTGGCACGGGCGTGCCCGAGGGCGTGATCGCCTCCGAGTCCTCTAATAACGCGACGGCGGGCGGCGCGCTCATTACGATGATGGCCCTAGGCATCCCTGGTGACGCCGTCACGGCCGTCATGCTGGGTGCTCTCACGATTCACAACATCGCACCGAGTCCGACCTTTATTTCCAGTCAGCCGACACTCGCCTACGCCATCATGATCGCGTATTTTCTGGCGAACTTCATGACACTCGCCCTGACCTCGGGCAGTCTGCGTATGTTCTTGTTGGTGACGCGTATTCCTCTTTACATTCTGGGTGTCGTGATTCTGCTGTATTGCGCGATTGGTGTGTTCACGCTGAATAACTCCACTGCTGATATCTGGACACTGCTAATTTTTGGCGTGCTGGGTTTTGTGATGGTCAGAAATGGGTTTCCACTCACCCCCATGGTGTTGGGCGTCGTACTGGGACCGCTCGCAGAGATTAACCTGTCTCGCGCGATTGCAACGAGCGACGATCTGACGTTGTTCTTCACACGCCCCTGGGCTTTGTTCTTTTTTATCATGGCTGTATTTTCGGTTTTCTTTCCCATCTACCAGGCGGCTCGCAATGCGAAAAAGCATTGGGCGACATACTATGCCGCGGCCTTTATCGCTTGCTTAGCAGTCCCCATCATCCTAATGGGCGGCTGGTTCCGCACAGGTTTAGGTATCGCCTTTCTTCTTGTAGCCGTTCTGTTGTTTGTTAAGCGCAGCCGTGCGCCCGTCACCCCAGCTTAAGGAGAGCTCATCATGGCTCACACACCTATTATTCCATCGGGCTCAGCGCCTCCACTTGCTCCTTATTCACCCGGCGTACGCGCGGGCAACAACATCTATGTATCGGGCATGCTCGCGATCGATCAGGACGGAAAATCTGTCGGGATCGGCGACATCACGGCGCAAACCCGCCATGTTCTAGAAAGTCTCAAAGCCGTGATCGAGGCGGGTGGTGCAAAGATGAGTGATATCGCCTACAACGCGATTATTCTCAAGGATCTCGCGGATTATGCTGCGATGAACAAGGTCTATGCCGAATACTTTCCTAACAACCCACCTGCGCGCTATTGCATTAAAGCCGATCTGGTCAAACCAGAGTTTCTGGTTGAGATTACCTCCGTTGCCTACTTAGGAAGCTGAGTCTGGCGATGGCACAGGTTGAGCATGATGGTGCAAGCATTTACTGGGAGTCTGTCGGGAGCGGAACACCACTGATGATGGTGGCAGGGCTCGGCGGGGTCGCCACCTACTGGACACCGCAAGTCAATACCTTTAGTCAAGACCATCAGGTCCTGTTGCATGATCAACGTGGCACAGGACGCTCAAGCCAGATCCCGGTGAAGTCCGTAGAACAAATGGCCGATGATGCCGTCGCCGTCATGAATGCTGCCGGTATTGAGCGCACTCTTTATCTCGGTCACTCAACGGGTGGCGCGATTGGGGTCGCTCTTGCGCTCAAATATCCAGGGCGGATTGCCGGTCTCATCATCAATGCCAGCACGACGCATGGCGACGCGTATCGACACAAATTATTAGGCTTGCGAAAAACATTGTTAGAAATGGGTCGCCCCGATGCCTATGCGAGCTATACAACGTTGCTGCTTTACCCGCATTGGTACATCAATCAGCATCATGAGAGTTTGGCTGCCGACGAGGCGCGCGCAGTGCAGTCTATGGGGTGCACCGAGGCGCAGGCAAGCCGACTTGATGCTATTTTAAATTTCGATCCGCGACCAAAGCTCAAACACCTCAGCGTGCCGACCCTCGTTCTGTGCGCGAAGGATGACATCTTGACCCCGCTTTATTTTTCTGAAGAATACGCAGCACTCATCCCGAATGCTCAATGCGTGATTCTCGAGACAGGCGGTCACGCCGCCTCGATAACAGTCACTGCTCAGTACAATCAAATCGTCAGAGACTTCTTCTCCCCGCTGACGAAGTCCTAAATACGCCTTAGTTCTTTTGCCTGTCTCCGCACTACATTAACGCATTTGCACTTCACAATGCGCACAAATCATGCACTCGGTTTTATCGATGCGCGTCTTTTTCTCTGCTAAATCTCGGCGTTGATAACAGTTATTAGGGCTGGCACGCATATTGCTTAATCGTTGGTTCGAACACCACATTCACATGACGAGGGCATTATGAATCACGTACGCAGGCTCAGCGCTTTGGGTTTTACAGCAGCACTCATTTCAATATCGGCCTTCACCCAAACGGCATTCGCTCAAACAGCTCCCTCAACCGCGGCACCTCCGGCGGCGTCTACGCCGGGGCCCTTTACCGCAAACCTCACACTGACTAATGACTACCGCTACCGTGGAATTTCCCAATCAAATTTTCGTCCGGCAGTTCAAGGGGGATTCGATTATGCGCACTCCAGCGGTTTTTATATCGGCAACTGGAACTCGTCCATCAGTTGGATTTCGGACTCTGCGTCAGCGGCTGGCAATAGCGCCTCAGCGCCCATCGAAATGGATTTCTATGGTGGCTATAAATACGAGTGGTCTAAAGGCTTTACGGCCGATGTCGGGATCTTGCAGTACTACTATCCTACGACCAACCTAACGGCTTTCTCTGTCAATCCAAATACGACTGAAATTTATGCTGCACAAAATTTCACCTTTGATGCCGTCACAGGATATCTAAAATTTTCCTGGGCAGCCTCAACACTTTTTGGTACGGCAAATAGCGCGGGTTCGAACTACACAGATCTCACCATGAACGTCGACACTGGATTCTGGGGCTTGGCGTTGAATGCTCACGTTGGATATCAATACGTGGCGGGCAAGACCGTCGCAGGGAACATTTCTAACAGCAGCTTATTTTCCTATACTGATTGGAAACTAGGTGTCACCAAAGATTTCGGCAGTGGCTTCTCGGGTTCGATGGCGTACGTGGGAACCAATGCAAAGGATGGTTCTTATGTGAATCCACAGCTCCAAAACCTTGGTAAGGGTGGCTTCCTGATTTCGCTCACTAAAACTTTTTAATTCACCCAATGCCATCATCAGGATGATCTGTATTTAAATCTGTGCGCCGCGCATTCCAGCCCGGCGCACAGCCTCCGCCAGTAAACCGTTTTGTTTGATGTGCTCGCAGAATCGTGCGACGACAGGTAAGCCTTGGACGCGACTTTTAGGGATACCGATCGCGATATTTTCTCGACCCCAAGCACCCTCTAAGATGCGAGCGCCCTTGAGTTGGTCCGCCAGCTCGCACAGGATGGCTTTATTTGTGGCAAAGGCGTCAATTTGACATGAAGAAAGTAACGTGACCACTTCTTCTAGACTGTTTGTTGATACGACCTGCGCATTCAGTAAAAGCTTAGGAAGTGTCGCCTCAGAGGTACTCCCTGCAGACACACCGACCTTTAGACCGGATTTATCGATCTGCGCGATCGTTTGGATCTGACAATGGGCGCCCACCAGATAGGTTTGATCGGTAAAAAGGACAGGCTCTGCGAAGGCTAAATACTCAGCACGCACGCTCGTGGCGTTGACGAAAACGAAATCTAACTTTTCCAGCTTCGCTTGGGCAAGAATATCGCCATTCGTAGGGAAAACAACGGGGTCAAACACCACATTGAGGTATTGTGCGAAAGCGCGACCGAGCTCAAAACCTAAACCCTTGTTTTCTTCGGGAGAATCGCCAACAATTAGTGAGCCTGGGCTGCCAGGGTACAAACCGACTCTCAAGCGTCCTGCTGGCGCGAGAAGGCGTGTCATGGGATCGGTCATGTTGCGCGCTCCGATAGGAAATTGATCTGAAACAAGTCTGAAAGACTAGCAGTTAATTGCATATAATTTCGTGGTGTTTTCACAAAGGAGATAAAAATGGGTAAGACAATTCAGCTTAAAGCATCCGACGGTCACGAGTTCGACGCTTATGTCGCAGAGCCTGCTGGCAAGCCCCGCGGCCTCGTCGTGATTGCTCCGGAAGTCTTCGGCATCAACAAACATATTCAAGCCGTTGCAGACGGCTACGCCGCCGATGGCTACCTCAGCATCGCGCCCGCTTTATTTGACCGTATCCAGCGCAAATACGACACGGGCTATTCCCAGCCTGAAATCATGGCTGGTGTCGAAGTCATGAAGAAAATGAGTTTTGACCATGCCATGCTCGACGTGGCTGCAACCCTTAAGTTCGGCCAATCTGCCGGTAAAGCAGCCATCGTTGGCTACTGCTGGGGTGGTGTGGTTGCTTGGCTCGCTGCCAGCCGCGTCACGGGCTTTAGTTGCTCTGCTCCTTATTATGGTGGTGGGATTCCAAACTTCCTCGAAGAAAAGCCCTTGTGCCCGGTCATGTTCCATTTTGGTGAAACAGACCAATCCATTCCCATGGAAAAAGCCAAAGCCGTGGTTGCCGCGTATCCCAACGAGCAGGCGTTTTTCTATCCTGCCGATCATGGATTTAATTGCGACCATCGTGGCTCCTACAACGCCGAGTCGGCCAAACTCGCTCGCGAAAGAACGCTCGGCATGATCCGGAAATACGTTGGCTAAAACTTTTTAACTTAAGTGTGCAAAGGGGTAGATTGAAAATCTCAATCCACCCCTTTTTTTACGAACAACATTGATTCCGAAGAACGAGTCGAAAAATCTAGTGTTTACCTGAAGCCAACCCGGGCAAATCTGAAACCTTGGCGACCTTTTCGAGAGACATCAGCGCATCAAATAAACTCAGAGCGGAAAACTCGACATTGCCCACACGCGCGCAATCCTCGAACTTGCTCCATAAGTGCTCCCGGCTCAAGGGCAGATCGGGTCCACCTCGCACCGCAACGACCTCACGACTTTTGATCACTTGTCCGTTTTTGAGTTTGACTGTGACCTGATCAAAGGGCGAATAGCCTGGCAAATTTGGGTGTTCAGTTTCGTCTGCCTCGACCGACACCTTTTTTATTAAGTCCTGCACATCCTTCCTCAACACAAACTCATCGACTAACTCCGTCAGTCCTGCACGCTCCGCCACGACACACGAAGCCATCGCGAACTCCATGCTGAACTTTGCCTCAAGACCCGTCTGAGGGTTGTGGTTACGCAAGACCTTGGTGTTGCGCAAACTGGTGCGCGCGCTGATGCTTTCTATCTCCTCTGGCTTGAATTTTTTATCCGCCACTAAATCAAGCATGCCATCGAGCGCACGATGCGTGCAAAAACAGAGTGGATATTTTTTAACCGAAAGTTTGCTGACCGTCAGCTTCCATTTTTTTCCGGCCTCGACGGGCGAGGTCACATCGAAGCGTGTACCAGGAGATACCGCGGAGAGAAAACCCTGCGGGTGCTCAAGCGCATCAAGCGAGGAGGTAAAGCCGGCCTTTGCCAATCGCGCGGCCAACACGCCCGACTGCGCAGAGCGTCCGGCATGAAAAGGTTTGGTCATCGTGCCAAAATTCGCCATGATGCCCGCGCTTTGCGACGCACCCAGCGAAATCGCCATGGCGCACTGCTCTGCGTTCAGTTGATGAAGCGAGGCGCACGCGGCAGCCGCGCCAATAGAACCCAGGATACCCGTTGGATGCCAACCTTTGGTGTGGTAATGCTCAGGATCGCGACGCGCGAGCTCGGCCCAGACTTCATAACCCACCGCATAGGCGACGACCATGTCTTTACCTGAAGAGCCCAGCGCTTGCGCCTCCGCTAAGATCGCTGGTACTAGCACTGTACTCGGATGACCTTTGATCGCAACATCGTCAAAATCAAGTGCATGCGCCGCGACTCCGTTAATCCATGCCGCATCCGTCGCACTCGCTGTGCGCGCACCAAACACGAGGGTCGCAGGTCCGGGCGGCGGGGCGAGTACCTGCGTCAAGATTTGTGTGGGGGGTTCGTCACGTCCCGCGAGCATCACGCCCACACAGTCGGCAAAACCCGTATGGATCACGTCTAGGGCTGCAGCGGGAATCTGTTCGAATTTCAGATTTGCAGCAAAGGTGCCCAGATCACGCGTGATATGTGTCATAAGAGACTCCTTTAAGCGTCAGCGGCCAGAGATTCTTTTACCTTTAGACGCAGACGATCAAGCGAACCGCCTTTCATCACAGAGCCAGGCAAGGGATGGCCCACGACCTGCTCTGCCAGCAGCGCAGACTCGATCAGTTTTTCAAGGTCAATGCCTGTCTCGATCCCCATTTCCTGGCACATAAACACTAAGTCTTCAGTGCATACGTTACCCGAAGCACCAGAATGCGAGGCAAAAGGACATCCCCCAAGCCCAGCGACTGCAGCATCAAATATACCGACACCCATTTCCATCCCGGCGTAGGCGTTGGCAATCCCCATACCTCGCGTGTCATGCAGGTGCAGGGACAATTGCAGCTCAGGATATTTATTACGCACGGCACCGACCACGTTGCGAATGGATCCCGGTGTCGCCCAGGCCATCGTGTCCGCCAAGGAAAGCACCTCTAGTTTGAAGTCATGCTCCGCAGACAAATCATAAAACGTCTGAATCATGTCCAATATGCGAGAAACTGGGATATCGCCTTCAAAGTTGCAACCAAAGGCGGCCATGATGCTGGCCCGGTTGATCGTCACGTTATAGTGTTTGAACATTCCAATCATCGAGCGCACGGCCTCGACGTTTTGTTCGAGTGTGCGCTTTTGGTTACGCAATAAAAATTTTTCAGAAGCCGTTAAAGAAAGCGAACCACGGATATCCAATTTTTCAGTGGCAATGGCGCGCTCGAGCCCTTTGTCGTTCAGCCACAAGGCGGTATAGCGCACGCCCGGCTTACGGGTGAAACCTGCGACGATCTCGGGTGCATCCGCCATCTGCGGCACGGCTTTCGGGCTCACGAAGGACGTGACTTGAATCTGCTCAAGACCCGTCTCGGACAAGCTATCGATGAGCTCAATCTTGCGTGACGTTGGAATTGGCCCTTTCTCAATTTGCATACCCTCCCGAGGACCTTCTTCGAGAATACGTACGCGCTTTGGCAAGTCTGACATGTCTGCTCCTTTGTTTTGTAACGGCCCATCTGATCCGAAGATAGAAAAGCCACCATTGAAACGAGAGTAATACTGACGCGAATCCTGTGTCAACGTCACTCGATTCAAATCCATTCTAGTCCACACTATGGAATCGACAACCTCCCCGCAACGAGACCGCCAAAGAAATATAATCCCGCAGGCGTCTATCAAACAATTCTTTTTCATGGATACACAAATGACTCAAAAAACTGCCCAATCGATTCATTGGGACGCCGAAGCGGATCTGGTCGTCGTTGGCTTTGGTGGAGCAGGTGCGGCCACCGCGATCACCGCTTGCGAGGCTGGCGCTTCGGTGATCTTATTGGATAAAGCACCCGAAGGGCAGGAAGGCGGTAATACGCGCGTGGCATCGCAGGGTTACCTCAATACGTCCACGCCTGAAGGCGCAGCGACGTATTTAAAAGCGCTATGCGGACCTTATAAGGTGCCAGACGATATGGTTGAAGTGTGGGCCAAGGAAATGTGCCTGAACAACGAGTGGCTGACGTCGATTGGTGGGGATCCACAAGAACACCAGCACGGTTCGCATGGCACGGGAATTGAGTTTCCCGAATTGCCAGGCTCAGACAGTGTTCGTAAATATCACCATGGCGATATCTTGGGCTATTCCAAAACGTGGGAAATGCTTGCGGACGCCGTCAAAGCGCGCCCAATCGATGTGCATTACGAAAGTCCGGCACAAAAGCTCATTCAAGATCCGCTGACCCAAGAGGTCCTAGGCGTCACCGCCGCTCACAAAGGTAAGACTCTCAATTTCAAAGCCAAAAAAGGTGTTGTTCTGACCTGCGGCGGTTTTGAGAACAATCAGGAAATGATTCGCAATTACCTAACAGGTGTACCGTATTGCTATACCTCGGGCAGTCCTTTCAACGAAGGCGATGGCATTCGTATGGCCATGGAGATCGGCGCGGACCTCTGGCACATGAATAACTACGCGGGACCTTCAATGGCCCTCAAAGTCCCCGAATACCCCACGACATTTTCAATGGTCGCCCTGCATTTTTCGCATGAACCCAAAGGCGGCATGGTCGTCGTCGGCCCAGATGGCAAACGCTTTACGGATGAAAAATATAAAACGCGCCACGGTAAAGTCGAACAAAACGGCAAATGGTACGCCATGCGTACGCCCTGTCCGATGTATATGATTTTCGATCAAGCGATGTTCGATGATCGTCCTCTTTATGAGGGCAAGCCAACCCACGGTTGGACGCAAATTATGAGCGGCTATAAGTGGAGCTTAGACAATAAAGCCGAACTCGCAAAAGGCTGGATCAAAACCGCAGCAACCTTGACTGAGCTCAACAATTTACTTAACTTACCTGAAGGTAACCTCGAAGGAACGGTCAAGCGCTGGAACGCGCTCTGCGCCAAAGGCAAAGATGAAGACTTTGGTCGCGACAAAATGATTCAGCCCTTTGGCTCGGGACCCTACTACGCGATTGAGCTTTCACCCTCGATGCTCAACACGCAAGGTGGACCGCGACGTAACGCGCGTGCTCAGATCGTGCGGCCTGACGGTACACCGATTCCCCGCCTTTACAGTGCAGGCGAAATGGGTTCGATTTTTAGCTATTTATATCAGGGTACCGGTAACATCGGTGAGTGCTTTGCCTTTGGTCGCATCGCGGCACGCAACGCTGTTGCTGACAAAGCTTGGACTTAACGTCTTCACACAAAGAGGTTCAGCATGTCTGCTCTTTCTGAATCATTAAAAAAATATATCGGTTTGCAGTCTGAAACCGAAGTGGCGTGCGATACCGTCGAACGTGGTGGAGTGAGGCGCTATGCACAAGCGATCATGAACGAAGATCCAATCTTCGCTCGGCCTTGCGAAAACAACGTCCGCTTTGGAGGGCCCGTTGCTCCGCCGCTATTTCCCACGCACATGTTTCGACGCGCTTTCGGCAAAACGGATCCGATTCAAGACAATGCCAACAATCCCGACTTTGACGGTATTGTCGCCGCGACGAGCGCACAGGGATTGCCTGCGCTTGAACCCTTGGAGGGATATGCTCTTCTAAATGGCGGCTCCGAAATCGAGTTCTTTCGTTATGCGCGTCATGGTGAAACCGTCAAACTCACGTCTCGCTACGCAGACATCACAGAAAAAGAAACGAGCAAGGGACCGATTGTTTTGGTCGTGATCGAGTCAGAGTACTGCAATGGCGAGGGTGATCTTCTCATCCGTACACGACGCACGCAGATCAGGAGAAAATAATATGGCACTGGGCAAAACACCCTATTTTGAAGATGTTGCCGTTGGCACTGCGATTACCACTCTTGAAAAAGGTCCTCTGACGACTGCGCACCTCATGCGCTGGTCTGCCGCAATGGAAAACTGGCACAAGATTCATTATGACAAACCCTTTGCGATGGAGCACGACAAGTTACCAGGCCTGTTGATTAATGGCTCGCTCAAACAACAGTTTGTGCTGCAACTACTCGCTGACTGGGCGGGTTCGCAAGGCTGGGTATGGAAAGCCAGTTTTCAGTTTAGAGCGATGAACCTTGTTGAGGAAACTATTCGCGTTTGGGGACGCGTCATCGACAAGCGCGAAGGGCCTGACTTCGGCCTCATCGATATCGAATTAGGCATTATCAATGATGCCGACAAGGAATCTACCCCTGGCACCGCGATCGTAGCGCTCCCCTTCAAGAACGGACAAGCAGTGCCCTACCCCTTTATTCCACCGAAACTATAGCCACATCAATCTCGCGCACGGTCGATTTTTACCCAGCCTTGATCAAGACCAATCGCACCCTGCTCGGCCAGCACGTTAATCTGCTCTGGCGCATAACCCATTTCAGTCAATATTTCCGCCGTGTGCTGACCCAATCTCGGGGGAGGCAGACGTACCGATCCGGGCGACTCGCTAAACTTGATCGGCAGCCCCGCCATCGACATCATGCCCAGACCCTCTAGGTCGATCTCCTGGATCATGTCGCGCGCCCGTACTTGTGGTTGCTCCACAACTTTATCGATCGTATTGACCGGTGAGCACGGCACATCATTTTCTTTTAATCTCTTTTCCCAATAAGCCAAAGGCTGCTTGATAATCTCTGCGCCAATCAATTCAATCAAAAGCGGACGATTCAACGCACGCATTTGAGGGTCGATGAAACGCGAATCTTCCAACCATTCGGGTTGCTCAAGAGCCGCGCAGAGACCCTTCCACATGCGCTGATTAAACGCAGAAATCACAATCCACTGATCGCTTGCTTGATAGGCGCGATAAGTCGGACTTGTTAATGCACCACTACCGCTCGGGCCGGGCACCTCTCCACTTGAAAAATAGCGCGTAAAAAATTGTGCCAGCATGGCTATATGACCTTCGAGCAAAGAGGTGTCGACACGCTGCCCGCGCCCGGTTCTATGCCTTGTTTCCAACGCCATCATCACACCGATCGCGCCAAACATACCGCCGCCCACATCGGCGACGGACATTCCCATTTTTGCCGGACTCCCTTCTGGATCACCCGTGATACTCATCGAGCCAGCATACGCTTGCATAAATAAATCATTCGCCGGCTCTTTGCTCAAGGGACCGGTCGCGCCAAAGCCGCTAATCGCACAATAAATCAGACGTGGATTGACGCGTGACAAACTTTCATAATCCAAACCCAAGCGTTCAAGGGCACCAACGCGATAGTTATGTACCAAAACATCAGCGTCTTCGATCAAAGCGCGCGCGATCCGCACACCTTCTTCGGTTTTTAGATCCAAGGCCATCCCGCGCTTGTTACGATTCGCAGAAGCATAGTAATAGCCCATTGCACCGTGGAAAAAAGGTGACCAAGCGCGACTGTCATCGCCCACCTCAGTACGTTCGATTTTGATCACGTCGGCGCCATAATCACCCAGCAGCATGCCGCAAAAAGGACCCGCCATCGCCACACTGATTTCAACAACCTTGATTCCTGCGAGCGGTGCTGTCATAACGTTATCTCGTCCGATTGATATCAATCATTTTTTATAATTCATTTCGATAACGCCGCATAATTTCTTCATGCGTCTCGAATACACCCTCGATCGCGGCCTGTTCGTTGATCATATCAACCATTGTTGGTAGTTGATTGCGCGCGATCTGGCTCTCGCTCTCCCAAAGCTTTGAGCGCATGAAAGCCTTTGCACAGTGCAAGTAAGCTTGTTGCACACTAATACGAATCAGGAGTTTTGGTGCACGTACTTCAGTCGTGCAAAGCGCGATATCAGCGGGGGCTACGCTTAATTCAGCGGTGCCATTGACACGCAACGTCTCGTCGACACCGGGGATCAAAAACAACAAACCGAGACGTCCCGTGTGAATAATATTTTCCAGCGTATCAAGGCGATTATTACCGGGCGAATCCGGGATTAACAAGGTGTTGTCATCGATGATCTTGACAAAACCCGGCGCACCGCCTCGAGGCGAGGCATCGAGCACTTCGTCACCACCGATGCTCGAGAGCACGACAAAGGGCGACAAGCTGATGTAGCGCTTGCAATGTCTATCCAAGGACGACAACTGCTTTTTAACCGCTCGCTCTTTAGGCGCCGCATAGAGCGTTCGGAGTTGCTCGAGTGTTTCGATTTTCATCACGCTAATCCAGTGTCGCGACGATTTTTCCAAAGTGCTTATTGGTGCGCATACGCTCAAAGGCCTGAGCGATATCCGCGAAGGCAAAGGTACTATCGATCGGCAGGGACAGTCTTCCCGACTCAAGGTACGGACCCAAGTCGCCAAGGGCCAACGAGGTAATACTTCTAACCTCCTCGACACTGCGTGTGCGAAAGGTCACGCCGGTATATTTGATCCGCTTGAGTGCATGCAAATCAAAATCAAACTCAGCAAAGCGCCCCGCCATCCGCCCAACGTTGACGATGCGACCCAAGATCGCACAGGCCTCGAGGTTTTGCGTGCCGAAGGGTCCGGAGAGTTGATCGATAATCAAGTCAACTCCTTTGCCACCGCTCGCTTCGATCGCATGCTGGGGCCACTGCGGATCACTATTGTCGATCGCGACATCAGCGCCAAATTTGGTGAGTTGCACACGTCTCTCTGCCGTGGTCGAAGTACCAATTACGGTTTTAGCACCCATCAGCTTGGCGATTTGCATCGCCATCAGTCCTACGCCAGATGAAGCGCCTTGCACCAACACCGTCTCACCTTTTTTTAATTCGCCTACCGTCACGACCGCATTGTGCATCGTTTTAATCGCGATTGGTAGCGTCACGGCCTGGGCAAAAGACATCGAAGCATTCGGTATATCAATCACTCGACCCCAATCAGCCACGGCATATTCTGCATAGCCTGCCGATCCGGAACACATGACACGATCGCCCGGCTTGAAGCCTCGCACGCGCGCACCCACTTCGACGACCTCTCCGGCCCATTCGAGGCCAGGGATCGCACCGACTCCACCGACATTACCGTGTGCGCCTCCAGCCAAAATGCCCAAATCGGCACGATTCAGACCACAGGCGCGCACCTTGACCAACACTTGCTCAGGGCCTGCTGTAGGTTTGGCAACCTCAGAGATTTCAAAACCGCTCTTTGTCACGACGACTGCTTTCATGATGTATTTTCCTATTGGGTAAGATGTGTGAACACATCAATATTTACTTCAAATTCTCTCAATCGCATTTGGCACTCATACCCCCATCGACAATCAACTCCGTACCCGTAATGAAACGCGCCTCATCCGAAGCCAAAAAGAGTACTGCATTCGCAGTATCTCGCCCATCACCCATAAAGGGCATTGGAATACGTGCCTGTCTGATTTTAAGTAAACGCTCAGAGTCGCCCGCGCTTTGTGCTCCGGCAAGCGTCGCCTCGACTAGCGGCGTATGCAGTTGACCTGGCAATACTGTGTTGATACGAATGCCTTTTTTTGCGTACTCAACACCCACAACACGTCCAAACTGAATGACACCCGCCTTGGCTGCGGCGTAACCAACTTGTGGCGCACCCGTAAAGCGGATGCCGGACGTCGAAGAAATATTGACAATCGCACCCGCCCCTTTCGCTTCCATGATGGGCATGACGTACTTACACATCAGAAAAACGGTTTTTAAATTTATATCGATCTGTTTATCCCAATTTTCTTCGGAAAGCTCGATCGGTCCTCCACGAGAAGGGCCTCCTACATTATTCACCAAGATGTCGACCGTGCCATATTGAGCGAGGCATGTCTCAACAAGCTTTTGAATCGCGACGCTATCTGTAACATCGCAATCGTAAGGTGTGACATCACCACCGGTCTGCGCAATCAGCGCAAGGGTCTCGTCCATTGCCGACAGTTCTTTATCGACGGCAAATACCTGCGCACCCTCTTGCGCAAAACGCACTGCAATTGCGCGGCCATTTCCCCAGCCTGGCCCGACACAGCCCGCACCCGTTACAATCGCGACCTTACCGGCCAGTCTTCCTGATTGATTTCCCATCTCGACTCTCTTGCGGTTATCGGGTTGCGGAAATAATACCGCCGTCTACGACGATGGTCTGTCCGGTGATGTAGCGTGCCTCGTCGCTCGCCAAAAACACGACGGCGTGCGCGACATCCCAAGACTCTCCCATATAGCCTGCAGGCACTTGTTTGTGACGGTGCGCGACAAAGCCCTCGAAATCGCCTTTTGCGTATTTGTCAGCCAAGCGCTTCACAAGCGGCGTAAACATCAATCCTGGTGCAACGCTATTAAGTCGCACACCACGATCGGCATAAATGACACCCGTCGTTTTCATGAGTTGTTCAAGAGCCGCTTTACCTGCTGCGTATCCCACTTGTGGCTTACCAATGTATCGATGCGCGGCTACGGAGGAAATGCTGATCACGGAGCCGCCACCCTGCGCAGCCATCGTGGGCAACACATACTTGCACGCCAGAAAAGCGCCTTTGACGTTCACGTCCATCTGGTCATCCCAGATTTCTTCGCTCATCGACACCGGATCACCCGGCTCGGAGCGCCCGACGTTATTGACCAAGATATCGATGCGACCGTATTGCGCGATACACGCATCAACGAGTTTTTTCACGTCTTCGGCTTTGGTCGCATCGGCCACCATGACATGTGCCGTACCGCCTTCTTCAGTGATGATGCGTTGCGTTTCTTGTGCGGCCTCGAGACTGAGATCCGAGCCAAACACATGCGCGCCTTGTCGTGCCAAGGCGACGGCAATCGCCTTGCCATTGCCCCAGCCTTCGCCCAATGTTCCGCAGCCCGTCACCAGCGCGATTTTGCCATCCAGTCTGAACATAATGTCCCTTTTGTTTGTTGTTGTATATAGAGTCATATTACCTGTGCGCCACAATAGGAGCAAAATCCTTTTTGAAACATATGCTGCAAGTCGCTGTTTGTACGTCCACCTAGTGAAATTTATCAACCCAAAGAAAAAGGCTCAAACCTTTCGGCTCGAGCCTCGAACGACCTGACCTTAAATCGGGCTAAGTTTATTAATCAGGTTAAATCGTTGACCAGCGATGCAAGCGTATCGTCAGGCAGGGTTTCCACATGCATGGGATATTCTTTATGGTCGCAACCTACCATCATCTGCGCGCCGGCTTTTAAGGACTTCTTCATTTCCGGTGTGAGCTCGAACCGCATGAAGTGCACAGAGGAAGTTTTATCAGCTGTTGTGCGCTCGAGATCTTCGTTCGCAATGGCATACACGCGAGGCTGACCTTCGACCTGAACAAACATCTTGTGCTCAACACCCAGCAACTTTGATAAAGCCAACCGCCGCTCACTTTCGTTGGGATACTCAAGCATCATCGTCGCTTTGAAGTTCGAACCATCCGGCACGAGAGGATTATAGGCACCCAACTCATCCTGAATACCTTCGTCATCAAAGATTTTCTCGACACGTAACATTTCCTGTACTTGATAACGCATCAACAACTCGTTCTCAAACAACAGATTCAAATGCTCGCCCAGACGAACACTGCGCTTGCGTCGCTCTTCGATCGCTTGCTTACGCATTTCCGGGCGGGCCTTGTGATAAGCCTCGAGAGTCATCAAACTTTCGCGCGTAATTTTGCTCATTTCCATTTCCTTTATAGACCGTATGCTTTAGCGATCAAGGTGAGAGGGTGAGCCATCTCAGCTTTCGCCAAGCCGTTTTCTTCCATACCCTGCTCGATGTGATGGCCAGCGAGCTGGCAATCCGAGCTGATATATTTAGGTGTGTTGTTCGCCATGGCTTTAAACACCGGTTTACCGATTTTCATTGCCGTATCATGAAACTCTTTTTTCACACCCCAGGTTCCGGAGTGTCCCGAGCAACGCTCAACCACATTCACCTCAGTTCCTGGCACAAGCTTAAGCGTCTCCGCTGTCTTTTTACCGACGTTCTGTACGCGAGAGTGGCAAGGGATGTGATAGCTCACATGTCCAAGCTCTTCTTTAAAGTCTGTATTGAGCAAGCCGTCTCTGTTGCGCTCAATAAAATACTCAAAAGGATCCCACATCGCTTCCTTAACAAGCTGAACATCCTCCTCGTCAGGGAACATCAAAGGGAGCTCTTGTTTGAACATCAGCGTACAGGAGGGGATAGGCGTGACAATCGCATAGCCTTCGCGCGCAAGCTTCGCGAGCTTGGGAATGTTCTTGTCTTTGTTCGCCGCAACCGACTCGAGATCACCGAGCTCAAGCTTGGGCATACCACAACAGGCTTCCTTGACAACCACTTCGTAGGGAATCTGGTTGTGCTCAAGAATCTTGATCAGATCCTGGCCGATGCCGGGTTCGTTATAGTTGATGTAGCACGTTGCATAAATAGCAACCTTGCCTGGCGTTTTCGCACCATCTTTCACCGGCCATGCCGTCGAGGCTGTCGCCAGTTGAGTAAAGGTTTTGGGGGCATACTCAGGAATCCAGGCTTTTTTATCGACACCCAGTGTGGACTCCATCACCGAACGCATGGCGCCCGTGCGGTTAATGGCGTTGACCGCCTCGGTCACGATGGGGATACCCGCAAACTTGCCCATCGTATCCGTCGAGGCGAGCAGCTTGTCACGCATTTTGACCTCACCACTCTTGAACTTCACGGCTTTCGCACGCAGCATCAAGTGAGGGAAGTCGAGGTTCCAAGGATGCGGTGGCACATAAGGACACTTTGTGACGTAACAGACGTCGCAAAGGAAACACTCGTCCACAACCTTGTCATAGTCTTTTTTATCGACGCCGTGCACTTCGCCGTCATCGGTCGCGTCAACCAGATCAAACAGCGTCGGGAACGAGCCACACAGGCTCAAGCACCGGCGACAGCCGTGGCACATATCAAACACACGCTCCATTTCTGTGTGCAGTTTTTCCTCGTCATAGAAGTCTGGATTGGTCCAGTCCAGCGGGTGACGGGTGGGCGCCTCGAGACTACCTTCACGGTTTGACATAGTGGATCCTTAAACTTGCCACCCTGCAGTCGGGTGCATCGAAAATAATTGTGACCAGCAGAGCCGGCCACAGATCTTGCTATTCGAGCGACAGACAAACTAGCTATCAGCCGCTCGATTTTTACAAAGACGCTTAGTCAACCAAGGCGTCCAGCGCTTTCTGATAGCGATTGGCGTGTGAACGCTCGGCTTTTGCCAAGGTCTCAAACCAGTCGGCGATCTCGTCAAAGCCTTCGTCGCGAGCGATTTTGGCCATGCCGGGATACATATCGGTGTACTCGTGTGTTTCGCCGTGCACTGCAGCGGTCAAGTTTTGACGGCTGGAGCCGATTGGCAAACCTGTTGCTGGATCACCAGAGGCCTCGAGGAACTCGAGGTGACCGTGGGCGTGACCGGTCTCGCCTTCGGCGGTCGAGCGGAATAACGCAGCGACGTCGTTTTGGCCTTCGATGTCAGCCTTGTTTGCGAAGTACAAGTAGCGGCGGTTAGCCTGTGATTCGCCTGCGAATGCATCCTTCAGGCACTGTTCGGTCTTGGAACCTTTGAGCTGGGCCATATAGCCTCCTGACAAAATAATTAAAAAGAAGAAGTGGAGTCAAGATTTGGAAGTTACTGATAAAAAGACTCAATCTGTACTCTTTAAAAATTTTATGCGGAGTCAGTTAATAAAGGAAATTAAATTTATCTAATTTTTAAATAGCTTTTAACTAACGCCATGCTATAGCTAGGCTCTAAGGGTAAACACTCCCTTAGAGCCAGATATGACCTGTTATTTGGCTGAATCTGCCATCCAGCGTTCTGTTAAACGTACAAAATAACTCGCACCAACAGGAATAATGGCGTCGTTAAAGTCATAGGAAGTGTTGTGCACCACACAAGCACCCTCGCCATGCCCTTCCAGACGGTGATGGCCCTCTCCGTTGCCTATAAACGCGTAGCAGCCTGGCTTGGCCATCAGCATATGCGCAAAATCCTCTGCCGCCATGACTCCCGGAAACTGGTCATTGACCATCTCAGGACCCACGATTTCACGCATGACCTGGGCCGCAAACTGCGCTTCCTTGGCGTGATTGACCACGGGGGGCGAGGCGCGCCTAAAGAAAATCTCAGCCTCACATTCGTGTGCCAAGGCAATTTGGACCGCCAGCGTGCGCAAGCGCTCCTCGAGCCGATCCAAGGCCGAAACTGAAAACGTACGAATCGTCCCACCGACTGCCGCCACATCCGGAATGACGTTGGGCGCAACGGAACCCTCAAGCTGCGTCACCGCCAGCAAAGCACGCTCCGTGCTCGGTATGACCTTGGCCACCAAGCCCTGCAATGCCTGGGCAAACTCCAAAGCGGGCGCGATCGGATCTGTTCCTGTATGCGGTAAAGAAGCATGCGTCCCCTGACCCTTCATCTTGACTTTGAAGGTATTGCTCGAGGCCATGAAAGGTCCGTTATTTAGGGCAAAGCCGCCCACGTTACCGATCGAGAAGTTGTGCAAACCAAACACCGCCTCGCAGGGGAAGCGCTCGAACAAGCCGTCTTCGATCATCTTCTTGGCGCCCGCCTTACCCATTTCCTCGGCAGGCTGAAACACAAAGTTCACCGTGCCCTTGAAATTGCGCGTCTGGGATAAGTGCCAAGCGGCGGCAAGCAGCATGGTGGTGTGCCCGTCATGGCCACATGCATGCATCTTTCCGTCGTGGGTGGACTTGTGCTCAAACTCATTGATCTCCTGCAAGGGCAAGGCATCAAGATCGGCACGCAAACTTAATGTCCGACCACCCTCACCGACCTTCAAAACGCCGACAACGCCGGTGCCCGCGATGCCGCGATGCACTTCGATCCCCCACTCTTTAAGGAGGGTCGCGACAATCTCAGAGGTTCGGTGTTCATCGAAACCGAGCTCCGGATGGGCGTGAATATCGCGGCGGATTTTAATAAAGCGGCTGTAGTCCGCAAACGCATCGACAAGTTTCATATTTAAACTGCTCCGATTAAAAGTTAACGTTGTTACCGCCTTTGAGACCCAAGATATCGCGCGCCTCATCAGGCGTCGCGACCTCGCAGTTCAAGGCTTCTAAAATTGTGCGAATCCGCGTGACCTGCTCTGCATTAGACGCAGCCATCTTGCCAGGTCCGATCCACAATGAGTCCTCTAAACCCACGCGCACATGCGAACCCATCGCAGCGCCCATTGTCGCCAGCGGAATCTGATTGCGACCAGCGCCCAAAATCGACCATTGATACTGATCGCCAAACAAACGATCCGCCGTGCGGCGCATATGCATCAGATCTTCTGGATGCGGTCCAATGCCACCCAAAATACCGAACACCGACTGAATAAAGATGGGCCCTTTGACCAAACCCTTTTCCGCGAAGTGCGACAGGTTGTATAGGTGGCTGATGTCATAACACTCAAACTCAAAACGTGTGCCGTTTTCCGAGCCACGCCGCAAAATCGTTTCGATATCTTTGTAGGTATTTTTAAACACGAGGTCGCGACTATTTTCAAGATGCTGACGTTCCCACTCGTGCTTGAACTCTTTGAAGCGGTCCAGCATCGGAAACAATCCGAAATTCATCGAGCCCATGTTGAGCGAGGCAACCTCGGGCTGAAAAGTCATCGCGGGACGCATACGCTCTTCGACCGTCATGTGGGGGCTACCGCCGGTCGTGATATTGATCACGGCATTGGTGGCGGCTTTGATTTCTTTTAAAAACGGGCGGAAAAACTCTGGGTCTTGCGTGGGCTTTCCATCCTTGGGATCGCGCGCATGCAGATGCAAGATCGCGGCACCTGCACGGGCCGCATCAATCGCCGACTTGGCGATCTCCTCTGCGGTGACGGGCAAATGGGGCGACATGCTCGGCGTGTGAATCGCTCCCGTAGCCGCACAGGTAATAATGACTTTTCGCGCGCTGGCCATACTGACTCCGTGTCGTTACGTTTAACTCAATACGTGATGAAACATCCTTACTTACGCTATGACTCTGCTGACTTTTTATGCGCAGCCAACGCCATCAATCGCCGGTCGCGCCAGAGTCGCCGCTCAAGCAATTTTTCCTTTGGCAAAGCAGCGCGTCTCTGCGACTCAAGCTTTTCGATCACCGCTTCAGACCAAGGCTCGGTCGAGGTTTGCTCAGTGGAAATCGACTGATACATATCGTTAAAGCGTCTTGCGTAATCCGCCAGACCATCAGGTGCATTCAGGTCGATCGTTTCAAAAGGTCCCATAAACGACCACCTCAAACCAAGACCCTCGCGCACTGTCACATCGAGGCCCTCAGCATCGACATATCCCTGCTCAACTAATCTAAAGGCCTCACGCAACAGCGCACCTTGCAAACGATTGAGGACGAAGCCCTTGAGCTCACGATGGATCTTAACGGGCTTTTGACCAACCCCCTCCATCACCTCCCAAGTTTGCTGCACGATCTTGGCGTCAGTCCAGGGCGCGCCACAAAT
>JANQYI010000026.1 GCA_030728985.1 Burkholderiaceae bacterium
TGTCGCGCCGCCTGGCGGGTAGCCAACCACAAGCGTGACCGGCTTGTTTGGGTAAGCTTGAGCTTGCGCAACACCCGCGGTCAAAGCAAAAGTCGCCGCGACGGCACTTGCTAGGGGTAGAAATTTCATGTTGGTCTCCAACGTTTAAGTAAACTAGACTGGGTTAGGAAGGCCAAGTCACTCATAGACAGGCACACTATGCTAACCATTTTCGATGCTTTTAGCCTATGGAGTTTACCCTGTGTAGTCACTAAAAGTCGTAGGGTTAACGTTGGGCTCTAATCCACACGCGTCGATGTTTCTTCTTTTTCGGATAAGCCTCGTGCTAGCGCTGCGAGTGCATGTTCGCGCGCAGGGCTATGGTTGAAATTTTCACTGATGGAAGACCAATCGGGATGCGCGCGTGCCAGTACAATGGTTTTGTTTAGAGTTGAATTTTCAAGCGATAGATGCGGTGCGTGTTCGAGACGCAATGGGCTAAGGGTAGCATGACCGCGCTGCTCAAGACCTTGCAGCAATTGCATTTGACGCAGTACGAGCAGTTGCAAAATCGATTGATTCACGGTCAGCTCTCTAAAGCCGCGCATCTTTCCAATGACGCGGTCGCCCCAGCGATCAATGGCCTTGAACGCGCCGCCGGCAATCGCGCCGATCGCCATACCCGTCCCTAGGCTCAGACCTGCGCTTAGTACGTCGATAGTCGCCCCAGCGGCTGCACCTGCCGCGATTCCCATGCTGACATGCACTCCAAAGTGTTTGAGTGCTTGTGGACTAAAAAGATCAAGATTCCAGCGGCCTTCGGTCAAGGGCAGTGGACTTGAGAGGAAGTCGTCTTGACGAAACTGAAACAGATTGAGCAACGCACTGACACAAGCCTGCTCTCGTTCACGGACGCGGATTTGGAGAGATATTTTTTTCTGATCGATATCCGTGTCGATATTTGTGCGCATGCGCAGTGCCGCGATGTCGATGAGCATATCGGCGATCAGATTGATGGAGGCGTCGTGTCTGGCTTGACGCTGTCTCGCGGTTTCGAGTGCAAGCGCAGACAGCGTCGGTGCATAGGACGATAACAACAAAGACAATGCTTGATATAGTCTTTCTTCTCCATCGATCGGAGGGCTCATGCTGTCAAAAGAGAGTGTTGTGTGGAGCCCGACACGGGCCAAGGCGTCACGCCAGTCATGAGTCCGAGCGGTATTGCTCGCCACAAAATTTAAAATCGGTAGCAGTGGTCTTGCGCAGCTCGACAAGATCGCTAGTTCGTCTCGATGCTTGGACAAAACGGGCTCGCGCACGTCCACGACGTACAGGCCTGCATCGCAGTGTAATAGTTTGCGCAGCACGCGAGCTTCTTGTTCATACAGAGCGGTGGCTTCCGGACTTTCTAAAAAGAGTCGGATACGATCAGGGCCATCGAGGCGCTGAGAGTCTTGCTTGAGTTGCTCGAGGTAGTCGAGTAGACCAATACTGTCCTCGATACCAGGCGTGTCATACAGCATGAGCGCGATCTGAGTACCGAGCGTGATCGCAGCGCCT
Organism: Burkholderiaceae bacterium; assembly: GCA_030728985.1. GTDB lineage: Bacteria > Pseudomonadota > Gammaproteobacteria > Burkholderiales > Burkholderiaceae_B > Zwartia. Next base: position 1,540 of record JANQYI010000026.1, read on the forward strand.
TGAACCTGACGCGTCGAGCCTGGCATATCTTCGATATGCCCAAAATTGACATCACGCAGGAGGGTACGAAGTAGGGATGTTTTGCCGACATTGGTATGACCGACGACGGCGATATTTAGGTTAGCGTGCTCAGTCATGATGGCGCTCCAACCATTGCATGACGCTGACGGCATCGTCGCGGATTTTGAGTTCGATCTGTGGGAGATTGCGCAGTTGAGCGACCCAGGCCTCAGTATGCGCGTGCGGAGTCTGGCTGTGTCTTAGCCATAACAGTGTTCTTTTAGAATGTTCGGAGAGGTCTGCGATTAAGCGCAGCGTCCCGCGATCTGGCGAATGTCTGGCATCGCAGGCTAATACGAGACTGTTGGGACGCGCATGCGCAATAGTGGCAAGGATGTTTTTGCGCGATTCACGGGAATCGACCGGACTTGCGCAGGTGAGGGCTGCGCCGATTCCTGCGGGTGGCCAAGCCTCATTAGGCTCGGGTTCGATGGCGATCAAAATGTGTTGTGTGTGCCAAGTGTCGCTTGTGCGACTGCGTGGCCCTAAACCTTCTGACAAGACGGACTCTTCAGGCTCCTTGCCATCTGTTTGACTGTCGAAGAAGGGCATCCGGCTTAAGACCGAGATGTAATAAGGCGAGGAGAGATCCGGTCCCGCGCTGGACAGTCGTTTCATGACGATCAATCCTGACCATAACCCCAGAAATACTCTTGGCAGGACGCCATAGACAACAAGACATCCCAATAACCATCCTGACCATAAACGACGTGTCAGGTCGGCACTTTGTTGAAAGACCGAGCCACTTGCGCGCACCGTTTCGCTGTCGGGCACGATAAAGCCCAACCATTGCGGAACCACCCCAAGATATCCGACCCACTTGACGAATACCTCTGAGGACAAAACCGTGGTTTCCCACACAAAATCATATTGCCTTGTCGAAAGTGCAAAGAGCATCGTCGCTGCAGCCCCCAAGCTCACAGTAATCCATATCACATGCGTGCCGGTGCTCAACAGCCATCGAGTGGCTTTTGACTGATGTAAAACGCCCCACCAAGCTTGAACGGCAAGGCCCATATCTGGGCCGCGCGCAAGTTTGCGAGTCAGCCATGGCCAGAGTAGGGCAAGTCGTCCTCCGGAGGCCGTGGGTGAGAGCAAGGTCAGGCACCACAGAACGAGAAAGAGAACATTTAAACCTAGCAACGAAATCAAGGCCCAAACAATATTAACGGGCTGAGTTCCATTGCCAAGTGCGGTGAGAGCCATGCTCGCGCCAGTCAACAACGCGAAAATAAGTATCAGGATGAAGGCGTACCAACCTGCTGAGTTGAGAGTTGCGATGGTGCTGGTCAGGTCGATGTTTTGGCTCAAGACTTGCGCGCGGCAGGTCACTTTGGCCAGGGGCGATAGCTCGTGTTGAGCTAATAGTCGTGCCTTGCTATCGTCTTGTGGACCCCATTGGCTCTCGCGAAGATGGATCGCCTCGCAGAGCCATGATTGTTTGAAAGAGATGTGTTCGCGCTTATTCATCGGCAAACTACCGTTTCTTTTGTCGTAACAATGCGATGCCGACTAATACAGCGGGCAATGAGCATACGATGAAGCCGATGCCGTAGCTGTTGGTGATGCCAAGCAATAAAGAAAAGATGGCAGGGGCGGTCAGTGCACCTACTTGTCCAAAAGAGAGAACGCCACCGGTAACGGCGCCTCGCGCGCCCTCTGGGGCTTCGCGCGCCGTCTCGGCCAAGAGGACGCCATGCCAAGATAGAGCCGTGGCACTAATGAGGGTCGCTACGATACCGATGACAATCGTCGGCCAGCCTTCGGCGCAAATGCTGAGAAGCACCATGCTGATCGCCATGCCAAACGCGAGTGCGGCCATCATCGTGCGCGGATGGACATAAGTGCTTCCAAGTAATCCCCAAATAATACGACCCGGTACAGCGACAGTTACGGCGATGGAAAAGAGAAAACCTGCAGCCACCAAGGTGTAACCCATGGTCGTAAGATAGACGACAAAATACACGGTAAAAATCGTTTGTATCGCATTGAAAGCGAAGCTCGCGTACGAGAGGTTGCGAAGCTCTCTGGTACCCACCACCGCGCGAAGCGTATTACCAAAGTCAGAGAAATGAAATTTGCGCGTAGGGTCTTTATCATCATCAAATTTTTTGCGCGAGGGCTGCAGCATCAAGGTAAAAACGATGCAAGCCAAGGCGGTTAATAGCATGGTGTACTGCCAGTTGAGAAGTTCGGTTATTTGTGGTCCGAGCATTCCGGCGAGCAACAGCCCTGCGGGGACGGCCGTTTGTTTGATTGAAAAAATCAGCGACAGATAACGCGGAGGCGAGTAGCGACCTAACAGGTGGGAGCTGGAAGGCGTCGATACCGCTGCGCCCCCGCCGCTCAAAATGGCGGAAAGCACTAACGCAACCGGATGGCCAATCGTGGCCAAGGCCAGACCAAGTGCGAGCAATACCAGAGCCAGCTGACTCATACGCATGGCGCCATAGCGGACGATAAAGCTGCCACAGCCTAATTGAGTAGAAAGTGCCGCGGCGGCTGCAATCGAGAAATACACCCCAATCCACGCGGAGTCGATCGCAAGATCAGCAATGATCGCAGGAGCAATGACCGCAGGCAGGGCACGACCAAGTGCCGCAAAAGTTTGCTGCAAAAACATTGCCACCAGGGCAAGTATGAGGTGATTCACGAGGTCTCAGGGTTCGAGGGTTATGTGCAGCCATAGGATAGCGCAAAACAAATAATGATGAATCATGGTAATTTTGACTCAAAAGATTAGAAAATAGGGAGTCATGATGAAAGGGGTCGTTGTATGTCCACAGCCTCGCGCAGCCGAGGTGGGTGCAGAAATCCTTGAAAAAGGTGGAAATGCTTTTGACGCAGCACTGGCGACTGCTTTTTCGCAAATGGTCAATGATCCCTTTATGTGCGGCTTGGGCGGCATGGGGACGCTGCATTACTTCAATGCCGCGACGGGACTCAGTGGGATGATCGATTTCTACAATCGCGCTGGCTCCAAGGTTCGACCTGATATGTGGGAAAAAGATTGCAAAGGTCGCACGCCGATTTCAGGCTATAGCTTGTTCGATGACTTTAGGAGTGAGATTGGTTATACCGCGATCATGACCCCGGGCGCTCCGGCGGGTCTTGGGTTGTTTCATGAAAAATTGGGTTCGATGCCGTGGGCGGACTTGATCGCTCCAGCCATCGCTCAGGCAAACGAAGGTATTTTGATCACCCCCTCTGTGGCCAGTGTTTGGAGTGGATACGCTCAGCCTGGCATACCGGATGGTCTGACGCGGATTCGCAAGACTGCCGAGTGCGCCCGTGTGTATTTGCACCCCGAGGGGCGATTACTCAAGGTGGGAGATATCATGCGGCTGCCTGATTATGCAAGGACCCTTGAGCGAGTTGCCAAAGGTGGCTGGCGCGAGTTTCACCAAGGATCACTTGGTGATGAGATCGCGCGTGATTTGGAGATCAACGGTTCCTTCGTGACGAGGAAAGATTTAGCGCAGTATCAGCCCGAGCAGAGCGCGCCTTTAGTGGGTCACTATCGCGGCTACGAGGTGAGATCTAATCCACCTCCTGGGAGTGGCGCCACCTTGATCGAAATGTTGCAGATTTTGGAGCATTTCGATTTGGGCTCTCTTGATCACGGATCGGCGCGACACCTTGATTTAGTCGCCCGCGCGATGGCGGCTGCGCACGTTGACCGAAATGCTTATTTGGGAGATCCACGTTTTGCTGACGTCCCGACTGAGATGTTGATTTCAAGAAAGCGTGCGGCGTATTGGGCAGAGCGCATCAAGAGTGGGCATTATGCAGGCGGACAGGAAGAAGCGCCTCCGGGCTGCACAACGCATGTGTGTGTGATGGATGCCGCAGGTAATGCGGTGTCCATGACGCATACGCTGGGCACGGCGGCTGGCGTGGTGACACTAGGTTTGGGTTTTAACTATAACAATTCGATGAAACTGTTTGATCCAGTGCCGAATAAAAAGAACTCCATGGCGCCGGGTAAAGCGCGGACCACCGGGATGGTACCGACGATGTTGCTCAAAGAGGGCAAGCCTGTTTTATTGGCAGGTGCTCCGGGCGGTAGTGTGATTATTAGCGCGACCCTACAGTCTATTTTGAACGTGGTGGATTTTGGAATGTCCCCAGTAGAGGCTGTCACCGTGCCTCGTATACATTGCGAAGGTTTAGGCATTCATACCGAGGCGACGGTAACGCGTTCGGTCATCAAAGCACTTCGCGCGCTTGGGCATACCGTTCATCAAAGCGCACATAGCTTTGAGCCTAGTATGTCGCGCGCGCATGTGATTTCGACGATTGGCGGACGCATGCGGGGCGGCGCAGATCCTAGAGGCGGCGCTGGGGTTGTTTACGCGAGATAGTGATCAACCCCGGCTGTAAAAGTGCGCCAAGATATTGCGCAGTTTCAATGTGTTCGGGTTTCACACGCGGAAGTGTCATCAGAATATTAAGCGTTCCCAGACAGCGCGCATGGTTTGATATGGGAACATTTATAATTGATTGCAAGCCCAAGCGTTCGATGGTCTCATGGTCATCAAAAGATTGCCTAATCGCCTCGGTGCCTTCGCCGATAAATATTTTTTGCTCAATAAGAACGTGTTGGCCCCAAGGCGTCCCTTTTTTTTGTTTTCGACCTCCGGGGGGGTAGGCTTCAGGATTTGAGCTAAAGAGTCGTTCAAGCTCCATCTCTTGAGGGTAAAAGATATTGATCGTCAATAGCTCTCGATCCAGCAATGCCATGGCGATCTGATCGATACCCTGGCAGAGCTGGTGCACTTTTTTAAGGAGCGCGTTGTTCAAGCAAAAACCTCTAGCGTTATTCGGCAGAAATATTCAGCTCTTTGATGAGCTTGGTGTAGCGGTCAGTATCGGCCTTGAGAGTTTTTGAAAATCCTTCGGGTGTGGATTGAACAAGTTCGACACCAATGCCTCGCATTCTTGCAACCACAGCAGGCTGAGCAAGTGTTTTGTTGATTTCAGCATTTAGTTTGGCGGTGACGCTCGCGGGAAGATTCTTGGGACCGAAAACGCCGTACCAGACAACCAATTCATAACCAGGCACAGTTTCAGCGACGGTAGGTGTTTCAGGCAACAATGCCGAGCGTTTGTCTTCTGTCACAGCGATCAGATTGAGTTTTCCGGTTTTGACATGCGGTAAGGTCTGAGTGCCTGCGCTAAAGAGAACCTGTGTCTGACCAGAAACGGTATCGAGTACTGCAGGTGCGCCTCCTTTGTAGGGGACGTGGTTCATCTTGATTCCCGCGGCTTTTTCAAACATCACGGCACTGATGTGATTGGTCGAGCCCACGCCTGCTGAAGCATAGTTGAGTTTGCCTGGATTGGCTTTTGCATAAGCGATCAGGTCTTTCACTGTTTTAGCAGGTACCGTTGCATTGGTGACCATGGTGTTGGTGACGAGTGCGATGAGAGCGATGGGGGTGAAATCATCAACAGGATGAAAAGGCATTTTTGAAAACAACGCACCATTCATCGCATGGGTACTCATTGAGCCAACAAGTAGGGTGTAGCCATCCGGTTTTGCTTTGGCAACGGTGTTTGAGCCAATATTGCCAGAGGCACCTGGTTTATTTTCCACGATAAACGTCTGACCAAGAGATTTGGTTAGATTTTCTGACAGCATGCGTGCCAAGATATCAGTCGTGCCGCCGGGCGCCCAAGGCACGACCACGGACACTGTCTTGTTAGGCCAGGCGGCTTGCGCGGAAGCGAGACAGGGAAAGGCGAGCGCACCGGCGATGAGCAAGCGAGTCAGGGATTTATTCACGTGGATCCCCATAATTAATAAAAATTGAGGGTTAAAAAAAATAGTAATTTGATAAAAAATCGACCTAATTAGTCTTTAACGACCTACGGCATAACCTTGCATACCGCGGGGATTCGCACCTGCACGCAAAACTAATTGTCCATCGGGGCCGTGCTCGCGAGTGCAAGCAGAAAGTCGTCCTTCTGACCATGCCCCACCTACCCTAACATCGTGACCGGCTTGCTCGAGTTGCTCGATCGTGGCTTTTGGTATGCGTGCTTCGAGCGTGATTCGATTAAGCGTCGTCGTGCGTGGCCAAAAGGAAGAGGGGTAATGATCGAGATGCCAGGAAGGTGCTTCGATAGCTTCTTGGAGATTCATGCCATACAGTGCATGACGTAAAAAGAAGATCAGTGTCCATTGATCTTGCTGATCTCCCCCGGGTGTGCCAAACGCCATGTAAGGTTTACCATCTTTCAACGCCATTGAAGGTGAAAGTGTCGTAGTGGGGCGTTTTTCTGGCTGAAGCTGACTGGCCAGACCGTCATCGATCCACGTCATTTGTAGTCGGGTGTTGATCGAGAAACCAAGTTCGGGGATCACGGGGCTCGAAGACAGCCAGCCGCCCGAGGGCGTAGCCGAAACCATATTGCCTTGCTGATCGATCACGCTCAAATAACAGGTATCGCCAACAAAGATTTCTTTGTCAGCCCATTCGCGTACGGGGGGCAAGGCCGCAAAGGTAGGCTCGCCAATCCCATAGCGTGTATCCGAGATTGCCAGAATACGTTCGCCAAGTGTGAGGTCTGGCATGGCGGGCTGACGTCCATCGGGTTGACCTGGACGCAGGGCGGTGGAGGCTTGCGCCGCGATTTGCGCAAAGCGTTGTTTGCCATAATCCGAGCTCAGCATGGTCTCAAGCGGAACGTCTACAAAATCCGGATCGCCCAGCCACACCATGCGGTCTGCGAGGGCGAGTTTAGCGGCTTCGGCGACGTGGTGTACAAATTCAAAGGAATCAGGCGCGTATTGTTGGAGTTCGGCGTTGCGAAGGATGGTCAGTTGCTGCAAGAAGGTCGCGCCCTGCGACCAGGCGCCACATTTTGCGAGGGTGTAGCGGCCGAACTCAACCGTGAGAGGTTCGTCATAGGTAGCTTTCCATTTCGCCAAGTCCTCATAGCGCAAGAGGCCTTTGTTGCGTTCACCCGTGGTGTCTCTGATTTCGACATGCGTGTAGTAGTCGTCGATCGCGCGGGCAACGAAGCCCCTGTACCAAATATCGAGTCCAGCCTCAATTTGTTTGACGCGATCCATACCGCCCTGATGTTGGGCGAGTTCAATGATCTTGCGGTAGGTTGCCGCGATCGCCTTAGAGTGAAACAGAGAGCCAGGAGCCGGAACCTTGTCATCGGGAAGCCAGACGTCACGCGAGCTGTGCCACTCGGCACGAAATAAATCTTGTACGGCAGTGATGGCTTGCACCACGCGAGGAACGAGAGGAAAGCCTTTTTCTGCGTAATGGAGGGCAGGCGCCAACACCTCTGCCAGTGACAGGGTCCCGTAATCGCGCAGCATCGTTAGCCAAGCGCCCCAAGCGCCGGGAACCGTCGCGGGTAGGAGACCGATGCCGGGGATGAGTTCGAGTCCCTTCTTTCTAAAGTACTCGGGCGTCGCAAGCGCGGGCGCACAGCCTTGACCGCAAATGACTCGCATGCGCTGTTCTTTTTCACTCCACAGCATGAGAGGAACCTCGCCACCCGGTCCGTTTAGATGGGGCTCAACGATCTGGAGCACGAAACCACCCGCAACGGCGGCATCGAAGGCATTGCCCCCGCGCTCGAGGATGGACATGGCCGTTTGGGAAGCGAGCCAGTGTGTGGAGGAGACCACGCCAAAAGTGCCAACAATTTCAGGGCGGGTGGTGAATGAGTCCATGGGGGTGCGTTTTATGTTTTGAAACAAAAGGGATGATTTGTCGAAATTTGAAGCATGTTAATACCGATCGTATTGATTATTGATGATGACGATCGCCGAGTCACCAAAGAAGATATAAGACAAAACCTAGGGTTTTCCTTTATTTTTGATTCACCAAGAGCAATATAATGTTAGTTGTTTTAATCCTCTTTTTTACAATGTTGTTATAGACGGAGATTCCGCCATGAACCGTAGATCGTTCATTACCAAAGCAGGTATTGCCGGCGCAGCTGGCCTTTCAACTGTTGCCGCTCCCGCTATCGCGCAACGCAAAATCACATGGCGGATGGTGACCACCTGGCCTAAAAACTTTCCAGGTTTGGGTGTTGGCGCTCAGCGCTTAGCTGATCGCATCACCGCAGCATCGGGTGGTCAATTGACTGTACAGGTTTTTTCTGCGGGCGAACTTGTTCCGGCATTGCAATCCATTGATGCCGTGATTGATGGTGGTGCCGAGATGTCGCACGGTGCCGCCTATTACTGGCAGAACAAGAGCGTCGCATTGTCCTTTTTCACTGGCGTACCCTTCGGTATGACAAGTCGCGAACTCGCGGCATGGGTGCGCTACCTGGGCGGACAGCAAATCTGGGATCAAGTCTACGACCAGTTTGGTCTGCAAGGGTTTTTGTCAGGCGACACAGGAACGCAGGCGGGTGGCTGGTTCCCCAAAGAGATCAAAAGCCTCGACGATGTCAAGGGCTTGCGTTTCCGCACCCCCGGTTTGGGCGGTCAGGTCTGGGGTAAGTTAGGCGTCTCCGTGACTAACATGGCCGCTGGCGAGATTTTCCAAGCCCTGCAGTCAGGTGCTTTGGACGCCGCCGAGTTTGTCGGACCTTATAACGATCTGGCTCTTGGTTTCTACAAAGCGCGCAAAATCTATTACACCTCGAGCTTCATCGAGCCTGGTTTGGCAACAGAGCTGGTGGTCAATAAAAAGAAATATCAAGCCTTGCCCAAGAGTCTGCAAGATCTTGTGCGCGACGTGTGTCAAGCCGAATACGACCAGGTCGCATCTGATTTTGCCGCAAACGATCCACGTGCTTTGGAGGTCTTAGTCAAAGATCATGGCGTCAAAGCCATTGCCCAGTTCCCCAATAGCGTGATTGAAGCAGGTGCAAAAGCCTCATTAGAGGTCTTGACGGCCATTCGTGACAAGGGCGATGCTGTGACTAAAAAGACAGCTGAAAGCTATGTCAAGGCATTGAATACTGTTCGCATTAAAACCGAAGGTACGGATGCGCAATTTATTGCCGCGCGCGCTAAGTACTTTAAGGTCTAATACACGCGTTAAAAAAATAAAAACCCTGGCGAACCTTGATGGGTCGCCGGGGTTTTTTTACGCATGAGATTTAGTACAAAACTTTAGGTAGCCAGGTGACAAGTTCAGGGAAAATGAACAAGAGGGCGATTGCCAAAACTTGCAAACCTACAAAAGGCAAGACACCTTTGTAAATCATGCCTGTCGACACAATATTAGGTGCGACACCCCTGAGATAAAACAGCGAGAAACCAAAGGGCGGAGTGAGAAAGCTTGTTTGTAGATTAACCCCCACCATCACGCCAAACCAAACTGGATCGAGTCCAAGCATCAACAGAACAGGTGCCGTGATGGGAATCACGATGAAGATAATCTCAAAGGTCTCCAGGATAAAGCCAAGGACGAACATGATGATCATCACAACGATCATCGCGCCGATCGCTCCGCCTGGCAGGCCAGAGAGAAATTCGTGCAAGAGATTGTCGCCACCCATTTGACGGAACACGATCGAGAAGACCGAGGCACCAAACAGGATGATGAAGATCATCGAGGTGATCGTAGCAGTGGACACGGCCGCTTGGCGCAGCACCGTCAATGAGAGGCGCCAACGCAGCGCGGCGAGCACTGTCGCGCCTACCGCACCGACAGAGGCAGCCTCAGTAGGTGTGGCGATACCGCCCAGGATCGATCCGAGCACTGCAATGATCAATAGCAGTGGTGGCACCATGGCTGTCATGACTTCTTTAAGGATGCCCTTTTTTTCTTCATCACTGAAGGGTGTGGCGGGACACGACTTTGGATCGACGATCGCTTTAAAAATCATCCAACACAAGTAGAGCGCCACCAGCATCATGCCCGGAATAAAGGCGCCGGCGAACAGATCACCAACGGAGACCGGATCCGGTGCGAAATTACCTTTGGCCATTTGCACTTGGGAGTTGATCCCCGCCAGCATGTCGGCCATGAAGATCAATACGGTGGATGGAGGGATGATTTGACCCAAGGTGCCGGAGGCGCAGATCACCCCACTCGCCAGTTTTGGGTCATAGCCCGCTCTGAGCATGGCAGGTAAGGAAATCAAACCCATGGTAACGACAGTCGCACCCACCACGCCTGTCGAGGCGGCGAGAAGCGCGCCGACCAAGATGACTGAGATTCCCAAGCCGCCCCGGATATTGCCGAACAACTTGCTCATCGTGAGGAGCAGTTGCTCCGCAATTTTCGAACGCTCAAGCATCACGCCCATAAAAACAAAGAGCGGTACGGCAACCAGTACCTCATTGGTCATAAAGCCGATATATCGACCGACCAAGGAGGCGAGGTTTGAAAAATCAAATACTTCGAGGTAGTAACCGATCGCACCAAAAATCAGTGAAGTACCGGCAAGTGAAAAAGCGACGGGAAAACCCAGCATCAGCATGCCAATCACGCCGAAAAACATGAGTCCTGCGAGAATCTCACCGATCAATACGTAATCCATGTCCGTCACTCCTTGCCAGTCGCTTGCGCAATCGTGGGGTAACGGAAGTCTTCTGGAATGAGTTCGTCTCGTTTAGCGAGGACAAGGATAGAGCGAATCAACATAGCAAGTCCTTGCAGGGCGACAAGCGCGATGAAAACGAGAATGAAGGTTTTCAAAATATAAAGTCCGGGCATGCCGCCGACGTTAGCGGAGTTTTCCATCAAGCGCCAAGAGCGCTGAACATAGGGCAGCCCAATGTAATAAATGGAATACATAAAGGGAAAAAGAAACAAGCAAACGCCAATCAAATCGGCGATCGCCTTTGTCCTGGGCGAGGCGGGACGATAAAAAATATCGACACGCACATGATCACCTCGAAATAATGCAAAGCCCGCAACCGCCGTAAACATGACACCGTTGAGCCAGACATATAAATCTTGCATCCAAAGTTTGGTCGTTGAAAAAACATACCGTTCGACCACGACTGCAAAACACACCAATACAATCGCCACGGAGCACCAGGCAAACACATTGCCGACGACCTTGTTTAGGCCATTGATTGATCGCATAATCGCCGCTAGGATGTTTAGCATGCGGTTCCCCAAAAAAGCTTACGAATCAACGATTTTAAAGCAGCAACAAGATTTGACGCACCTTTCTCGGGTTTGTCCTAGGTATGATGAATATATACAAAAAGGAGGGGAAAACATGAAACAAATACCTTTGCGTGAAATCGCGCACTCCCGATCGGGAGAAAAGGGGAATAACTCAAACGTATCCGTGATTGCTTATCGTCAGGAGGACTATCCCTTGCTCGAAAAGCGCGTGACCGTCGAAGCGGTCCGCAAGCTTTACGGACCCATCACAAAAGGCGGGATCACGCGTTATCTTGTGCCCCGTATCGGTGGTCTGAATTTTGTGCTTGAGGAGGTTCTCGAGGGTGGGCGATCCCGTACGCTTGCTTTCGAGGAGTCTGGTAAAGCCCTGTCCTCTTTGATGCTGACGATGGTGATTGAAGTGCCGGACGACTTTGTCGAGCGTTCCGTCCAAGTCAAACAAGGGGTCGTAGCATGAAAAAAGTTCGTTTAGGTTCTGCGACAGGCTGGGCACGGGATCGGTTTGAGCCGGCGAGCCTGCTGGTGCGCGATGGCAACGTCAACTACCTTTGTTTTGACTCAATGTCTGAGGTGACGATGAGTGCGGCGCAAGTTCAGATGATGGAGGATGCGCGCACGCCGCCCTACGACCCCTATTTAGAGCCGCGGATGGAGCCGATTCTGCGCGACTGTAAAGATAAAGGCATCAAGATTATTACCAATCAGGGGTGGCTTGATCCCGAGGCTGCGGTGGACAAGGTGTTGGAGATTGCCCGAAGGCAAGGCATCACCAACCTCAAGGTCGCAGCGGTCTGCGGAGGTATCATTGTGGATCGGGTCGCGGATATGGCTCTGAACTTTATTGAAACTGGCGCACCGATCGCTGATCGTCGCCAGGACATCGTTTCAGCCGAAGTCTATTTAGGCGCGCGCGGGATTGTCGAGGCCTTGCGTCAAGGGGCCGATGTGGTCATTACAACGCGCGTCGCCGATGCCTGTGTGTATCTAGGACCTTTGGCCTATGAGTTCAATTGGGATTTCAATGATCACCATATGATGGCCAAGGGCATGATCATTGGACATCTTCTAGAATGTGGAACGCAGGTGAGTGGTGGCTATTTCTCCGACCCCGGCTATAAAGACGTACCGAATCTCCATGACGTGGGCAACCCGATCGTCGAAGTGACGCAGGACCGGGTCATCATCAGCAAGTTGCCCAACACGGGTGGGGTGGTTTCAGAGCAAACCTGTAAAGAGCAGCTGATTTACGAGGTGCAAGATCCCAGCCGTTATTTTTGTCCGGATGTGATCGCCGATCTGACTAAAGTGAGTTTTAAACAGGTCGCACAGGACGAGGTCGAAGTATTCATCGATCAGGCGGGGCTGCCTAAAACGCCCACACTCAAGGCCTTGGTAGGACTGAATGAGGGGTTTATGACCGAGGAAATGGTGCTGTTTGCGGGGCCTGGCGCCTTGGCGCGTGCCGAACTCACCAAAGACGTTTTAAAAGAGCGTTTCAAGCGCGTCAATTTGGTCGCTCAAGAGCTTCGGATGGACTTTGTCGGTCTCAATGCCGTGCACCGAGAGTCTTCACCAATGCCTGCCCAGGAGCCCTATGAGGTTGTATTACGTTTGGCGCTTAAAACAAAAACGCGCGCCGAAGCCGACAAACTGCGCCGAGAAGTCGATCCTTTGGCCGTGAACGGTACCTCCGGGACGGGGAAATGGGCAACGAGTTCACCCGGGTCGAGGGTTCGCCCTGTCGTGGGGTTGTATTCGACCCTAGTACCTCGAGAAAGTATCCCGGCGACTCTTGTGATGAAAGATTTGTCGGGGCAGCGCCAAGAAAGAAAGGTTACTGACGATTGACCTTACATGTTTGATACCTAGGACGCACTTGCGTATCTCAATATGTGTACTTGAGCGATGATTTGTGTTCTTAACGAGGAAAAATGGGTATATTGGCTTAACGAACAATGAAGCTAGTCCTCTAAATAAAGATTGCCACCTATGACTATCCAGTTTTTTTCTTTTGACACGCCAAATGGGCGCAAAATTTCTGTAGCCCTCGAAGAAATGGGTTTGCCCTACTCCGTCACCCCGGTGGATATCGGAAAAGACGAACAGTTCAAGCCAGATTTTTTAAAGATCAGCCCAAATAACAAAATTCCCGCCATCATTGATCCTGATGGCCCAGAAGGTCAATCCATCAGTGTTTTTGAGTCTGGCGCGATTTTGATTTATCTCGCTGAGAAAACAGGCAAATTTCTTCCCGCTAGCGGTGCGGCACGCGTATCTGTTTTTGAATGGCTGATGTTTCAGATGGGGGGCTTTGGTCCGATCCCTGGTCAAGTCCATCATTTTCTGGGGCTGAGCAATGAGGACGACAAGCGCTACGGTGTGCAACGCTTTATGAACGAAACGCGTCGGTTGTATGGCGTGATGGATCGCCGCCTGGCGGAGCAGCCGTTTTTTGCAGGCGAGTTGTCCATCGCCGACTTCGCAATACTGGGATGGGTCTGGCGACACCCCCGACATCAGGTGGACCTAGCCGATTTTCCGAACGTAAAGCGATGGTATGAAACCATCATGGCGCGTCCTGCTGTGCAGCGCGGCTTTGCTGTTGCGTTGAAATAAAAAATATCAATTTTTTGAGGAGACATAGATGAATAATGCGACTTTACACATTAAAAAAATCAGTGCGGCGCTATTTGTGATGACGGGTATTGCACTGGCGAGTACGCCAGCACAGTCGCAATCGGCGCAAGCTTACCCCTCTAAAACGGTTCGGTTGGTCGTGCCATTTGCGCCAGGTGGTGTGACCGATACGAGCGGGCGTATCGTGGCCGAAGCTTTGTCCAAGCGGCTCGGTCAGCAAGTCATCGTTGAAAACAAACCTGGTGCGTCTGGCAATATTGGCGCGCAACAGGTTGCCAATGCAGCGCCTGACGGCTACACGCTGTTCTTAGCGCTAGATGGCACCTTGGTGATTAATCCACATGCGTATTCAAAGATTGGTTTTGATACGCTCAAGGATTTTGCACCCATATCGAAGATTGGTAATTCTGTCATTATCTTGGCGGCCAACCCTGCATTGAAAGCAAAGAATCTGAAGGAGTTGATTGCCCTCGCGAACGCGACGCCGGGAGGCCTGTCCTATGGCACCTCTGGCAATGCCAGTATCGTTCATTTGGCTGGAGAGTTACTTAAGCAACAGTCTAAGTCAAATTTTGTGCATGTGGCTTATAAAGGGGGCGGACCTGCTGTGGCTGACGCTTTAGCAGGGCACATACCCTTGACGTTTGCATCGGCGGCTTCTATATTAACCAGCACATGAAAGCGGGAAAGTTGGTGGCTCTTGGTGTGCCAAGTGCCTCGCGATCGGCGGCTTATCCAAACATACCGACTTTTAAAGAGTCTGGGATTCCTGGGATTGAGCTGAACTCTTGGGTAGGGATCGTGGCACCTGCCAAGACACCTGCTGCCATTGTCACCAAGCTCAACAAGGAGATCAATGCCGTCTTGCAAGATCCGGCTGTCAAAGCAAAATTGCTTGGCTCTGGAATCGAGGCGGCTAATGTGACCCCCGAGCAGTTTAGTGATGAGATTAAACGTGATTTGGCTATGTACAAGCCCGTGGTTGAAAAGGCAGGTATCAAAGTCAATTAAAATTTTAGGAGACAAAAAATGAAATCAACAAAAAAAAATCAATTAGGCATCACTCAATTTGTTGGACGAGGAATCGCAGCACTCGTCGCGGGTGGTGTGTTTGCGGCGATGCCCCTGTCCGCAGCAGCACAAGACTTCCCTAGCAAGCCTCTCAGAATTGTGGTGGGGTTTCCGCCCGGGGGAGGTTCTGATTTGATGGCGCGTTCTGTCGGCGAGAGACTGGCGACTGCACTCAAGCAACCTGTCATCATTGAAAATAAACCTGGTGCGGGCTCTTCGATCGCTGCCTCTTATGTCGCACAGTCCAAACCAGATGGCTACACGATTTTGTTTGCTCAGGCCGCCAATATGGGCGTTGCGCCTGCCTTACGGCCTAAACTCAACTACGATCCTCTTAAAAGCTTTGCCCCCATTACGCGTTTGGTGTCCGCACCGCTTGTCATTGTAGGGCCTGCAACGCTTCAAGCGAAAACCCTTAAAGAAGTGATCGCGATGGCCAAAGCTAAACCAGGTGCGCTGAGTTACGGCTCGCCTGGTGCTGGGACGGCGGGTCACCTCGCCGGAGAAATGTTTGGGTCAGAAGCCAAAGTCAAAATCGTGCATGTGCCCTATAAAGGACAAGCTGCCGCGATCACAGACATGATTGGTGGAAGAATCGAGTTGTATTTCAGCACGCTTGCGGTTGTAAAGCCGCATGTCGAAAGTGGAAAAATCCGAGCGTTTGGTGTGACTTCATCAGATCGTTCTCCTGCGTTTCCCAACGTGCCCACGGTAGCTGAAGCAGGTGTGAAGGGTTTTGAGATTGAAAACTGGTATGGATTGGCCGCTCCAGCCGGGACGCCGCCAGCGATCATCAATCTTTTAAATAAAGAAGTGATCAAAATCCTCAAAGATCCCAAGCTTGTTGGGGATTTATCCAAGGAGGGCGGGAGCATCAGAGCTGATACGCCGGAGCAATTCGCCAAGTTCTTGGCAGTTGACGTCCCCCGTTGGAAGAAGATCGTGACAGAGGCTAAATTAGAAACAAACTAAGGATTTGTTCACCATGCATTGTCTTATTTTGGGTATAGTTCAATTTTTCTCGGAGACAATAATGAAAAACAATCGTTCTATTCCCTTGATACGCACAACGAAATGGGCTGCAAGCGCCCTGTCTGCCTTGACTTTGACCTTTGGCATGACGGGTGCGCAAGCTCAGCAGGCTTATCCAAATGGCCCCATCCGCATTGTGGTGGGTTATGCGGCTGGTGGCACGACCGATATTTTGGCGCGATCGCTCGGCGAGCAGTTGGGCAAGATTTTGGGTCAGACCATTATCGTCGATAACAAGCCTGGTGCCGCGAGCAATATCGGTGCTGGTTTTGTGGCACAAGCCAAGCCCGATGGTTATACCTTGTATATGGCAACTGTCGCCAGTCATGGTATCAACCCCGCCTTGTACCGCGGCAAATTGACATTCGATCCAATCAAGGATTTTGCACCCATTTCTTTGGTGGCATCGATCCCTCTGATGTTGGTGGTGAATCCTAAGCTGCCTGTCAAATCTGTCAAAGAGCTCGTTGAATACGCCAAAAAGAATCCTGGCAAGCTGAATTACGCCTCCAGTGGCAACGGTTCACCCGGGCATTTGTCTGCGGCCGTGTTTAATAATGCGACCAAGGTGGATATTGTCCATATTCCTTTTAAGGGGGGCAATCCAGCAAATGCTTCCGTATTGTCGGGTGACACGCAATTGACGTTTGCGACCGTTCCTGGCGCATTGCCGCATGTGGTTTCCGGAAAATTGATCCCCTTGGGCGTCACGACAAAAAATCGTTCCGCTCAGCTGCCTAACGTGCCAACAATCGCAGAAGCTGCGGGTTTGCCTAGCTATGACATCAGCACCTGGAATGCGCTACTCGCGCCAAAGGGGACGCCCGAGGCCGTCGTCGCTAAACTGAATGCAGCGGTTGTTCAAGCGATGAAATCACCGGAGCTACGTAAGCGCTTTGAAAAAGAGGGTGCGATGCCGATGACGAGCACGCCCAAGGAGCTCAGTTCCTTTATCGTGGCCGAAGTCGCTCGTTGGGGTAAAGTCGTTGACAGTACCCCGATGAAGTCAAACTAAACAAACTTGCCTATCAGTCCGCCGTCGACGACGATTTCTGTACCGGTGATATAAGACGCATCATCGGAAGCCAGAAAAGTCGCGACGGAAGCGACTTCCCAAGGCGTACCCATGCGACCCATGGGCACCTGTCTATCCCGTGCCCGACGTGTGTTGTCCATGTCAGCGTTCGCATCAAATACCTTTGCCACATTTTTCTGAATGCGTGGCGTATCAATCAACCCTGGAACAATCGTGTTGGCGCGAATCCCCTCGCTGGCGTATTGTTGCGCGAGCATCTTGATAAAGTGTATGACCGCTGCCTTGGTCACACTGTAGGCTAGGTGGGGATAGCCCAGGTAGCGCATGCCTGCTACGGATGACACACCAATAATCGAGCCAGAACCTTGATTCACCATGATGGGCGCCACGAGCTTGGCGGCGATCAACATGCTTTCAACGTTCACCTTTTGGATCCGATCCCAGTCGTCGAGGGACGTTTCTGCAGGACCACCCACGCGGCCAATGCCAGCATTGATTTGCAAAATATCGATACGTCCAAAATCCTGCATCACGCGTTCAATCGCTGTTTGCATCGCATCGAAGTTTGCGACATCGGCCTGATAGGCGATGGCGTGTTGATCGAGGCTCTTAATTTCCGCGACGACTTCTTGAGCGGCGGCAAGATTGAAATCAAGCGCGGCGACCGAGGCGCCGGCACAGGCCATGGCGATTGAGCTCGCCTTGCCAATACTGACGCCCGGCGCGCTGGTTCCCGCACCTAAAATCAATGCAACTCGGCCTTTGAGCCGATCGGTGCGCGCGGGAAATTGAGCCTTCGTGAGATGTGCGCTCATGCGACCTGCCCTAGCCCGACGGTCAATCCTCCGCAGACGTAAAGCACCTGTCCGGTGATAAAACCAGCGCGATCATCCAACAGCGATGCCACGGCATGGGCGATATCGTCAGGCTCTCCCATTCTCTTGAGTGGAATTGATTCCAGGATTTTTTTCGTTTTGGGTGAGTC
This sequence comes from Burkholderiaceae bacterium, assembly GCA_030728985.1. Lineage (GTDB taxonomy): Bacteria > Pseudomonadota > Gammaproteobacteria > Burkholderiales > Burkholderiaceae_B > Zwartia. Next base: position 19,439 of record JANQYI010000026.1, read on the forward strand.
GGGGGGATTGCCAGAAAGGAAGAGGTCGGTGGCAATGGGACCGGGACCAATCGCATTGACGGTCACGCCATAAGGTGCAAGTTCAAGTGCCCAGGTCCGTGTCATGCCGAGAAGACCTGCTTTGGTGGCTGCGTATACGGTGCGCAGTTCTTTGCCGAGTGCGGCGCGACTGGAGATATTAATAATCCGACCAAAACGTGCAGCTTGCATCAAGGGTTGCAGCGCTTGCGCAACGAGCATGGGTGCGCGTAGATTGAGTGCGCATACTGCTTCAAAATCCTCTAGCGTGGCGTCCTCGAGCGTGCCAGGCCGAATGAAACCTGCGTTGTTGACCACGCGCAGCACATTGTGTTCGCGCGTGATACGTGCGAGCACATCGCGTGTGGCATGCGCATCGGTCAAGTCCGCTTCGTAGTGTGTTTCACCTTTGAGCAAGGTGGGGGGGGCGACGCGATCGAGATTGATGATGGTATATCCATCGTCGAGGCATCGGCGAATGATAGCGCGACCGATACCGCCGCTGCCGCCTGTAATGAGAACGCTTCGCTCAGCCATGTGTTTTGCCTCCGGTGCCAGGACCATTACCCACATAAGGAATCATTTCATCGATCGTATCCCAGATGAAACGACCGGCGGGATCTTGTTGCTCTTCGGCGATGTGTGAAACTAGGCCGGCGGCACGTGAGATGACGGCGAAGCCCCGCATTAGTTTTGAAGGAATACCGATTTCACCGAGCATGGCAGCGACAGCGCCTGTGGCGTTGATCGTGATGTGGCGACCGTAGACGCGATCGACTGTGGCCGAGAGCAAACGCAAGGCGCGCACATATTTTTGTTCGAGCTCGGGTTCGGCTTCGGTCAGTGCGAGCAACTTGATCGAGCGTGGGTCGTCAGGCTTGTGTAAATGATGTCCAAAGCCAGGAAGATTTTGCTTGTTTTTACGGATCTCCATCACCAGGTTTTCGGTGAATGTTTCAGGGTCGGTGGCATCGACGATCTGTTGCAGAATGACTGCATTATTTTCCATCGTACCAACGAACTGACTGCCTACGGCCATTAAACCCGCGGCGACGGCGCCTTGCAGATTCTCCGGAGCGCTCATATAAATCATACGCGTGGCGATGGCACTTGGCGTAAAGCCATGCTCCATCAAGGTGATGAGGACGGCGTCCATGATGCGCATATCGACGGGCCGTGGCTCGCGACCAAGGATCTGCATAAACATGACTTCAGAAAAAGTTTTTTTACCGATCAGATCTTCGACCAAATCCGCATCGCGGTAATTCATACTCGTTAAGGTATGTGTGCAGAGTTTTGTCGTGGGGGTTGATTTTTTAGTAGAGGAGGACATGATTGTTTCTTCTTTTTAAAAGTAGAGTGGATCAGTGTAAAAGTTCGCGAATCGCTGTTTTAAGTACTTTGCCCACAGAGGAGCGTGGCAGTTGCTCAAGGAAGTGAATCTTTTTTGGTGCGTGAACCGAGCCCAGCGCGTGCTTGACGTGCGCAATAAGTGTTTCTGCTTCGCAGGTGACGCCTGGATGTAACTGAACCGCAGCGTGGACGGCTTCACCCCATTTTTCATCGGGCATGCCAAAAACTGCGCACTCATAAACGGCTTGATGTTGCGACAATACATTTTCGACATCGGTCGGATAAATATTGAAGCCACCGGTGATGATGACATCCCGGATCCGATCTTTGAGAAAGAGGTAGCCCCGTTCATCGATTAAGCCGACATCACCTGTATGCAACCAGCCATCAATAATTGTCTCACTCGTTTTTTCGGGTAAACGCCAGTAGCCAGCCATCACCAGATGTCCTTGAACAACGACTTCACCAACCTCGCCCTCAGGCAGTAGTGAGCCATCTGGAGCCATGATCGCCATATCGGAGAGCCACGTGCAACGGCCGACGGAGCCACGGTTCAGTGGATCCTTAAAGCCACTAGGGCGCATCATTGTGACGATTTGAGGGGCTTCGGTTTGACCATAGGTCGTGCCAACGACATCACCAAAAAAGGCTCTAAGCTGATCGACTTTTTCGGCAGGCATCGGTGCGCCACCATAGATCAGATTACGCAGCGTTGGAAAATCAGCACGCGACACGCCGGGGTGCGCCATCACCATATAAATCAGTGTGGGCGGCATAAAGCTCATCGTGCCGCCTTGTTCACGGAAAGCCTGAATCACGGAGACCGGGTCGGTTTTGTCGAGAAACAATAGTTTCGCGCCTTCGGCGAGCATGGGAAGCAGATAGGTCGACGTGCCATGCGTGACAGGCGCAGTCACGACAAAGCAGTCATCTTGGGTGATCTGCCAACCACTGACTTGATTGATGATGCCGGCGGTCCAAGCGCGATAGGGCTGCATGACACCCTTGGGTAGGCCTGTCGTGCCTCCCGTGAATTTAATGGCTTGCGTGGCGTGTTCGCCGGCTTCGTTGGCGCGCGGGGTTTGACCTGCATAGCGTAGCGCTAGGGTTTCAATGCGCCGATCCGGTTCGGTATCGCCATCGTCGTCGAGTCGCAGCCATATGGCCGAGCGGTTGTCGATGAGCTCTGCGCCCTTGGCGTCCGAAATAATGATGGAGGGTTCAATGGTATCCGTGATTCGGCTAATTTCTGAGGCTGTGCTGCGTGCATTGAGCGGCACCCATACTTTGCCAGCCGCGAGGACTGCGAGGATCGCAGTGGCATGGTCAACCGTGTTGGCCGCGCAGATCGCTACGCGTGTTTGAGGTTGTGGATCGAGGGCTTGCAGCGCGGCGGCGATCGCATTGATTTTTGACGCAAGGCTACGGTAGTTGAGAGTGCGCTGCGAGCTTTGAAGTGCGATGCGTTCAGGGTAAAGTTTTGCGGCTCTGAAAAAAAAGTCGATTGGATACACCAGCATTTCCTGTCATGTGCGTAAAGTCTAAATATTAAAGGAATTAAGCGCGCAGACAGGAGACTTTGTTCGATCGCTCACTATTGGATTTTTGTCGCGGTAATGACGGTTGTCGGTGTATCTTTAAGACTCGCATTGATTTTCTTTCCTGCAACCTCACCGACAAAGATTTGCGGCTTGTCCTTGGCGTCCTGGAAGGACATTGTCAGCTGGGCACCATTGAGTTTGCCTGAGACTTTCTGGGAACGATTGTCACCCATCGCCAACGTGCCTTCGACTTTTTGAAATTTTTGTTGCAGGCTGAGTCGAGCGCTTGGGATCCCGGGTAAACCCTTGATCGACCAGTCGCCTTGCACTTTGGCCGGCACGACCCAGTAATAGCCTCGACCTCCGGCCTCAGGATTGATGACCTCATCAGGCTCCCAAGAACCCATCATGAAGGAGTTCGACACGACACGAGTACCAGGCTTCATCTTCAAAATAGTGGGTTTGAGTTTCAGGTTTAGGCTGGTTAACAGGTAGAGCGTGACGACCGTCGCGTTTGAGAAGTCTTCTTCAAAAATATCGCCCGTCACGATCGTCACTTTATCCGAGACCTGGGCGCGCTGTGCGTTTTGACGAGCTAAATTCGCCATGTCTGGATTGAACTCGATGCCCACCGCGCGAGCACCGAACTGACGAGCAGCTTGGATCGGAATCTTGCCATCGCCCGCACCGAGGTCATAGACCAAGTCACTTGCGTTCACCTTGGCAGTTTCAAGCATTTTTACAACGAGGTCGTTCGGTGTGGGCACCCAGATGACATCTTTGCCTGCTTGCGCGAACGTGGGTTCGTAGACTTTCTTGTCGGCCTGGGCAAG
>JANQYI010000027.1 GCA_030728985.1 Burkholderiaceae bacterium
CCATCAATGTGACGCACTTCTTTGCCTTCGGCAAGTTGTGTCCCCACGGCCGTACGCGTAAAAAAACCACCAATTCCGGCACCACCGGCACGAATGCGCTCGGCGAGTGTGCCTTGGGGGACCAGCTCCAACTCGAGCTTACCGGCGCGATACAAACCGTCAAACACATAAGAGTCGGCCTGGCGCGGGAAGGAACAAATAATCTTGCGCACTTGGCCGGAGGCCAGCAACGCTGCAATGCCCGTATCGCCCGAACCCGCGTTGTTGCACACAATCGTCAACTCGCGCGCACCCTGCTCAATGAGACCGTCAATCAGCTCATGGGGCTGCCCCGCACCGCCAAAGCCGCCCACCAGAACGGTGGAACCGTCCTGAATGCCTGCCATGGCTGCCTGCAAATCGGGCACTATTTTAGAAATCATGTTTTTTTCACCTTGTCACATATCGTGTATTTATTTAATCGATTATAGAGAAGTCTGTCATCCACGTGGCTTACACTAAAGGCTTCGCCTGATGCCCTGCACCACCCCCATAAACCGTATGCACGACAAAGTCCAGACGCCCGCGAGCAGTGAGCAACACACCCCCATGATGCAGCAATACTTGCGGCTCAAGGCGGAGGCTGGCCCGTTGCTGCTGCTCTATCGCATGGGGGATTTCTATGAGATGTTTTACGAGGATGCCGAACGCGGCGCGAGACTGCTCAATCTAACGCTCACGCGGCGCGGCACCTCCAATGGTGCACCGATCCCGATGGCGGGCGTGCCCTATCATGCCGCGGAACAATATCTCGCCAAACTTGTGGCCGCAGGTGTCTCTGTCGCGATCTGCGAACAGATCGGCGACCCCGCCACCAGCAAAGGCCCAGTTGACCGAAAAATTGTCCGGATCGTGACGCCTGGTACGCTCACCGACGAAGCACTCTTGCCCGCCAAATCCGATCGCTGCGTGGCGGCGGTATTTGTGTCTCGCAAAGGCAAAACAGCGCGAGCGGGTTTGGCCTGGCTCAATCTGGCCAGCGGCGACTTCAACATCACCGAATGCGCGCCCGAGGCATTGGACTCCGAGCTTCACCGGATCGAGCCCGCCGAAATCATTTACGCCGACGATGTCGAGCTCGACGTGAGCCTAAACTGTGCCTCCACTCGCGTTCCACCCTGGCACTTTGAAGCCGAGCAAGCCCAAGCTCAACTCCTAGCGCATTTCAAAACGCAATCGCTCTCTGGTTTTGATGTGGATGATCTGCCGACGGCGATCTGTGCGGCTGGTGCATTGCTCCGTTACGCGGGTCGCACGCAAGCCCAAGGGCTCGCGCACATACAGACGCTCAGCGCAGACCGTGCCAGCCAATATGTGTTAATGGATCCGGCTACGCGCCGCAACTTGGAGCTCACACGCACGTTATCCGGTGAAGAAGCCCCCACACTCTTTTCTATCCTCGACAATTGCCGCACGCCAATGGGTGCGCGACTGTTGAGACGCTGGCTTCATCATCCCTTGCGTGACAATGCTCCTGTCCTTGCCCGTCAACACGCGATCGCCGCACTCATGCAGGCAAACGATGCGCGCAATGAATTGCTGCACGCGACTTCAGTTTTAGAATCGCTCCGTGCAGCATTAAACGCACTACCCGATCTGGAGCGAATTGCCACCCGTATCGCGCTGCTGTCCGTGCGACCTCGCGAACTTGCGAGCTTACGCGACGCCCTGTGTGCCTTACCGCAGTTGCAAATGCTGATTGCCTCAGCACAGTCTGGAGACGCAGCGCATGGTGTACGACTCCAAGAGATCTCGCAATACTTGTTACCTCCCACTGGCATGGAGGACTTATTAAGTGCAGCGATCGATACCGAGCCAGCCGTGCAAGTCCGAGATGGCGGGGTGATTGCAAATGGCTATGACGCCGAGCTCGACGAACTACGCGGGATATCTACCGATAATGGCGCCTACTTGCTGGAGCTCGAAGCACGCGAGCGCGCCCGCACCGGGATCTCCACGTTGCGCGTCGAGTTCAATCGTGTCCATGGCTTTTTTATCGAAGTCAGTCGCGCGCAATCCGATAAAGTACCCGAGGATTATCGCCGCCGCCAGACGCTCAAAAATGCCGAGCGCTACATCACACCTGAGCTCAAGTCCTGGGAGGACAAAGTCCTCTCCGCGCAAGACCGCTCGCTGGCGCGAGAAAAATGGCTCTACGAACAAGTGTTGCAAACGTTGATGCCGATGGCACAGGCCTTATCCCACTGTGCCAGTGTGTGCGCGGAGCTCGACGTATTGGTCGCGCTCGCGCATCACGCACAGCATCACGACTGGGTCGCCCCAAACTTACTCGAGCACACCGCGATTGAAATCACAGCGGGTCGTCATCCTGTGGTGGAGCGCTCAATCGAGCGCTTTACACCCAATAGTTGCAGCCTCAATCCGCAGCGCGCCTTGCTCGTGATCACGGGTCCCAACATGGGGGGTAAATCCACCTATATGCGGCAAGTTGCCCTCATCGCCCTGCTCGCCAGAATCGGCAGCTTTGTACCGGCGCGAGCAGCAGCCATCGGCCCCTTGGATCGAATATTTACACGCATTGGCGCAGCGGACGATCTTGCGGGTGGACGCTCGACTTTTATGATGGAAATGACCGAAGCGGCTGCGATCTTGGCTTCGAGCTCGGCAAACAGTTTGGTGTTAATGGATGAAATCGGTCGTGGCACCTCGACCTATGATGGTCTGGCGCTAGCGTGGTCTATCGCCCAGCGCCTTGTTACACACAACCGAGCTCTGACGCTGTTTGCCACACACTATTTTGAAATCACCCGCATGCCTAATGAGCAACCCAATACCGCCAACGTCCACTTGGCTGCCGCGGAGTCACCCTCGGGTATCGTGTTTTTACATGAAGTGAAAGACGGTCCAGCGAGCCGCAGCTATGGCATTCAGGTCGCACAACGCGCCGGTGTGCCCGCAGCTGTGATCAGGCACGCGACGCGCGAACTCGAGCGGCTGGAGTCCCAAGGCGCCCCCACCCCTCAACTCGGTTTGTTCGGAGAGGTCGTCGCTGCGGAAAGCATGACGCAAATCACCACAGAACTCGCCGATGCCCAAGCCGCGCTCCAGCAGGCCATCAACGAACTCGACCCCGATACGCTCAGCCCGCGTGAAGCGCTCGATGCGCTGTATCAACTTAAAAATTTATTGCCTTAGGTCTTTTATATGCATACGGATCAACCGCTCGCCCTGCTGGGCGGACTTACCCCTTCACAGTTTATGAAAACCTACTGGCAGCGCAAACCTCTGCTCGTGCGTCAGGCTTTCAAAAACTTCAAGCCACCTGTCTCGATGGCCACGCTCAAAAAAATGAGTAAACGCGACGAGGTCGAGTCCAAACTCATTTGGCGAGACAAGGATGAGTGGAATATGGAGGTGGGACCTTTTAGTCGTCTGCCAAAAATGTCAGAGACGCACTGGACCCTGCTGGTACAAAGTGTGGATATCCATGATGATGCAGCTTGCGCCTTGATGAATCAATTTCGTTTTGTGCCCGACGCGCGCCTCGACGACCTGATGATTAGTATCGCCACCGCGGGCGGCGGCGTCGGTCCCCATTACGACAGCTATGACGTCTTTCTATTACAAGCCGAAGGCCGCCGTCACTGGAAATTTGGCCAACAAAAGGACTTGTCGTTAGTTCCAAATTTACCACTCAAGATTTTGCAGCATTTCGAACCGGAGCAAGAGTTTGTATTGGAGCCCGGCGATATGTTGTACCTCCCACCACAGGCTGCGCATGATGGTGTCGCGCTCGATAATTGCATGACGATCTCGATTGGCTTTCGCGCCCCAGATGAAGCGGCGCTGGCGCGCGGCATGCTCGAGGCGGCGGCCGATCAGATCTTGTCACGCGCCGGGGTGGCAAGCGGCCCCTATGGCGACCCGCCTCTTCCCGGTCCTTCACTCAATAAGTTTTACCGTGATCCCGCACAGCCTGCCGTGGCGCACCCCGCCGAACTCCCTGATCGCTTGACCGAGGCCGCGATCGCGGCAGCCAACAAAATTCGCTTTGACCGCGCACTGGCCACTCGGTTTCTCGGTTGCTGGCTGACCGAGCCTAATCAGGCTGCGGTCTTTGACAGCCCACTCTCGTTAGCAATGGATGAAGACCAAGAGACGCACGATCAGGCGTCGGCTTACACACATTGGGTGCTCGATCGACGCACGCGGATGTTGTACCGTGATCAGCAACTGTTTATCAATGGCGAGCCTGCAACAGTCAACGCCGAGGCAGGCCTCAAACGACTCGCGGATGAGCGTGAACTGGCCGGCACAGACCCCTCAGCCAACCGTCTTTCCCAGGAAGCACTCGACGCGCTGGCAGACTGGATGGACGATGGCTGGGTTCATCTGGTACGCAAGTAAGTGGGATATGATCTTTAAGACTGCTTCAAACATCCCGCTTTTTCAATAAAGCGGATGACTTCGTCCAGACCCTCTCCGGTTTTTAAATTTGTCATCACCCAGGGACGATCCACGCGCATACGTGCGGTGTCGTGGCGCATCACCTCAAGGTTTGCGCCCACATAGGGTGCGAGATCGGTCTTGTTGATCACCAACAAATCACTACGCGTGATGCCAGGACCACCCTTGCGGGGAATTTTTTCGCCACCCGCGACATCGATCACATAAATCGTCAAGTCCGATAAATCAGGACTAAACGTCGCCGCTAAATTATCCCCACCCGACTCGATAAAAATCAAATCTAGATCAGGGAATCGTTTTTGCATACGATCGATCGCCTCGAGATTGATCGAAGCGTCTTCGCGAATAGCGGTATGCGGACATCCACCTGTCTCTACACCCATGATGCGATCTGCTGATAAAGCTTCTGCTGCAACGAGCAGGCGTTCATCTTCTTTGGTGTAGATATCGTTGGTCACGACTGCGAGTTTGTACTGATCGCGCATTTTTTTACAGAGGACTTCGACCAAGGTGGTCTTGCCTGAGCCCACCGGTCCGCCGATACCCACGCGCAAGGGATTGGATTGTTGTGTCATGGTGTGATTCCTATTTTTTAACTTCTAAACAAGCGGCTGTATTGCGTTTCATGTCTTGTACTGGCTAAGGCGAGGCCAAAAGGCGCTGAACCCGCCTCGGCGATACTGGTTGACTGTGCGATCAAACAAGCCTTTGCAATGTCTTGTTTGAGACGATGCAGCAGTTGCTGACCTTCGATTTGTCCCAACGGGACTGTTTTCATCGCAGCCAGGACTTGGTTTTCTGCCCAGCTCCAGAGATACGCCGCCAAGGCCGTTTCTTTTTCAACGCCCGTGCATGCGGCCAATGCAGCATACGCGGCGGGGTAAGACCATGTGACATCTTTGAGTTCAGTGAGTACTTGGGCTAACGGCCACTGTGCAAACAGTTTGGCCATCGAATATCCCATTTGTACAGACTCGAGTCGTAACTCAGCCGTTTCACGCATGGCGCTCAGTTGTTGATTCCCGTCGATGAGCGCATCCCATTGCTGTTGTGAAGCGGCCTCGTAACAATGTAACCACCAGGGCAACTCCTGACGGGCCAGGTTGAGCAACAGACCATCCCGGATCCAGACATAAGTATGCTCCATATCGGTGACCCAACGATCCTCGATCGCTTGCTCTAACCCTTGAGAATATGCAAAGCCCCCTACGGGCAAAGCCGGGCTTGCCAAATGGAGCGCCGACAAAAGAGAGTTAAGTTTTGGATCGTGCATGGGCTGCGATGGAGAGTTGCTCACCGATTTGACCCATCGCCTCATCCTGCAGTTCGACACCGCACTCGCTTGGGTGTTGATGATGGTGATGCGCATGTCCTCCTGCACCCCCCGAGTAGGCACCGCCTTCTGGTATAAAAGGCTGATGCGTTTTTTCTACGGTTCCACCCAAGCGTATGACCAGCTCTGCCAACACTTGATCTGGCTCGATCAGAGCGGCCTCAGGCAGTAACATCGCTCGCACATGGCGGTTGGCCAGGTGATACACAATACGCATCAATTCAAAAGGATTGTTGGCACGGATCAACATCAGCGCTTCGGCGGCTGCCTGCACCAAGACACGCTCACCTGACTCACCGGTGAGGACATCGCCGTGCTGCATGGCTTCGCCTCGAGGCAAGATCACGGCCACGGCACGTCCGTTGGGCAGCATCGCGGCTAAGCGCGAGCGCTGTCGATCCTCGAGCGTGAGCTCAAGCACAGGCATGGACTCGAGAGGTGATTGTGCGTACGCATCCTGTACCTGCCCAGCGGTTTGTCCATGCGCAGGAATCCGCACTGTCAACATGATCGCCATCACCGCTCCTAAAACAAAAAGTAACGTTGCGCCATCGGCAGCACCTGAGCAGGCGGACAGTCCAGTAAAACGCCATCGGCATACACCTTATAGTTTTCCGGACTGACGGTGATGTGTGGCGTGGCGCTGTTGAGTTTCATGTCGGCCTTGGTGACCATGCGCGTCCCTTGCACCGTCGCAATCTGACGACGCAGGTCAAGCTCTTGATGCAGACCGCGCTGCACCGAGATGCCAGACATAAAGGTGATACAACTCGTCTCGATGCCGCGTGCAGACGCACCGAACTGAGGGCGGTAATGCACAGGCTGCGGTGTCGGAATCGAGGCATTCGGGTCTCCCATGACAGCCATGGCGATCTGTCCGCCCTTGAGGACCGTGGAGGGCTTAACCCCAAAAAACGCAGGCCTCCATAGCACCAGGTCAGCCCATTTACCGACCTCAATCGAGCCGATCTCATGCGCCATGCCGTGCGTGAGGGCGGGGTTGATGGTGTATTTTGCAATGTAGCGTTTGATGCGCGCGTTATCACTGGTCGAGGGATCGGAAAGCGTACCGTCACTGAGAGAACCGCGCTGCTCGCGCATTTTGTGGGCGGTCTGCCAGGTCCGCATGATGACCTCACCCACGCGTCCCATCGCCTGACTGTCTGAGGCAATCATCGAAAAAGCGCCGATGTCATGCAAGATATCTTCGGCGGCGATCGTTTCACGACGGATACGGCTTTCCGCAAAAGCGATGTCTTCGGCGATCGACGCATCAAGATGATGACATACCATCAACATATCGAGATGTTCGTCAAGCGTATTGACCGTATAAGGTCGGGTGGGGTTCGTCGAGGAAGGCAGGACATGTTGTTCACCGCAAACACGAATGATATCGGGCGCATGACCGCCCCCGGCCCCTTCCGTGTGGTACGTGTGAATGACCCGACCGTCGATAGCCTTGAGTGTCGCCTCGACAAAGCCGGACTCGTTGAGCGTATCAGTATGAATAGCAACCTGCGTATCGGTTTCGTCGGCCACGGTCAGACAATTATCGATCGCGGCGGGCGTGCTACCCCAGTCTTCATGCAGCTTTAAACCCACCGCTCCCGCTTCGATTTGCTCATGCAAGGGGCTAGGCAGTGAAACGTTGCCTTTGCCCAGCAAGCCGATATTGATCGGATAAGCTTCGAGCGATTGCAACATGCGCGCCAAGTGCCACGGACCCGGCGTCACGGTCGTGGCGAACGTCCCAGTCGCGGGACCCGTGCCACCGCCAATCATCGTAGTCACGCCAGAGCACAAGGCTTCTTCGATTTGCTGCGGACAGATGAAATGAATATGACTGTCAACCCCACCCGCTGTCACGATCATGCCCTCGGCGGCGATCACCTCGGTGGCGGGTCCGATCACAATGGTGACACCGGGCTGGATATCGGGGTTACCCGCTTTACCAATTCCTGAGATGCGTCCATTTTTGATGCCGATATCGGCTTTGACGATGCCCCAGTAGTCGATGATCAACGCGTTAGTCAGGACTGTATCGACGCAATCCGCACTCATACGCTGTGACTGTCCCATGCCGTCACGAATGACCTTGCCTCCACCGAATTTCACCTCCTCACCGTAAATCGTGAAGTCCTTTTCCACTCGTGCAAACAGTGCGGTATCGGCCAGACGGACTCGATCACCCGTGGTGGGACCAAACATCTCTGCGTACGCTTGTCTTGAAATTTTCATTGGTCCAGACTCCCCATCACGGCACCTGAAAAGCCATAAACAATCCGGTCGCCACTCAGCGCGACAAGCTCCACCTCTCGTTCTTGTCCTGGCTCAAAGCGAATCGCCGTGCCCGAGGCGATATTGAGCCGAAAGCCGCGCGCCGCTGCACGATCAAAATGCAGCGCCGCATTAGTCTCCGCGAAATGAAAGTGGGAGCCAATCTGCACGGGGCGATCCCCTGTATTGGCCACGATCAAGCTGCGCACCGCGCGTCCCACATTGATCTCAAGATCCTCACTTTCCTGGACAATCATTTGTCCAGGAATCATCGGTATTGTTTGCATGTCCACGCCTCACTGAATAGGTTGATGTACCGTCACAAGCTTGGTGCCGTCTGGAAAGGTAGCTTCGACCTGGATGTCTGGAATCATCTCCGGGATGCCCTCCATCACGTCTTCGCGCGTCAATACATTGCGGCCTTCCGCCATGAGTGTCGCCACGGTTTTGCCATCGCGCGCACCTTCCATGATCGCCGCGGTGATCAAAGCGATGGCTTCAGGCACATTCAATTTCAAACCGCGCGCTAGACGTCGTTCGGCAAGTAACGCTGCTGTAAAAATCAGCAACTTATCTTTTTCTCGCGGGGTGAGATCCATAGAAACTCCTTTAATCAGGTGGCCCAAAGCCGAGGGTTCAGGGCTGAGCGCTTTAAAACAATCGGTCGCAACGTACTCCAAGCTTGTTCGAGCAAGACCTTCATTTTTAATGGCTCTACCAGAAGACGTCCAACGAGCAGTCTGGGGTGCAAAACCGTCCAGGCAATCCGCGGACTTTGCGCGCGGACAGACTCTACAAGGGGCTCTGTCCATGCCTGCGGTTCGCCCACGAGCGCCCAAAGCGTGGCAAAAGTATGATGCCCTCTCAAGCCGATCGGGGAATCAAATAAGGCGTCTCCACCTTCGAGTACAACACGATCGTGCCAGATCAATCCCTCCAACAAATGAATGCGCAGAGACTGCGCAAAACGACCGGTCTTAAAAGACTCGCCCGAAGCATGGCGCCCAAAAATCAAATGATCCCACCCCAACATCGCAGCCTGAGCGCCGGCCTTGATCGTAATCTCGGAGTCAACCAGAGCGCGATCAAAGATGATGGTTTCCTGTGGCAACCACTCCAACTGTCCGTCCAGGGTAATCTCTATTTTTTGCCTCGCGGGTAGGATCCCGTCGGTCCCATACCACTTAGCGGCCGATGGTGTAGTCACCAACCCCTGAGTGCATGCCTGACTCTGCAGTTGCACCTCGAGGCGATCACCACCTGCGATCCCGCCGGGCGGATGCACGATGATGGCATGACAAAGTGCGGGGCCCTCTGGGTAAAGCGCTTTTTGGATCCTTAACGGTCCCAGATGTCGATGCTTTAGATTTGTCTGAAAAGACGCACCAACAGCTGCAGTTGTCGTTGCAGATGCAGATGCAGTATTAACCGGACTGACAACATGAAAATCAAGAGCAAGCCGGGCGAGCCATTCTTTTGGGGTGGAAGTCTCTAAAGGGTGCATAACCTCAAGACAAGCAAAAATGATGCCTAGCGCTTCGTTTAGATTTTGTCCGCCAATACACCCAACAGACGTTGCGCTGTCGCGCTCTTATCACGCACACCCTTTTCATCTAACACGACGACTTCGGTCTGGGTACCCTTCGTTGTCAGACGAATTCGATATGTGGGTGCTTTGCCAGGATTTTTTGCACCAAACATGCGTGCCAGGAAGTGCGGATCTTCGCGCTTGATGCCCGTATCCACGTCCACATAACGGACAAAGTACTCACCGGCCGAACGATCACGATCGTCCACGGCGAAACCACCTGAATCCAATGCCACACCCACACGTCGCCAAGCGCGGTCAAAGCTTTCATTAATAATCAGCGCAGTTTTATCGCCATCCGGTGCCGTCGTGACCTGAGGTCCTTGGGGGGCCATGTTTGCCTGCTCCACTTTCTTGCGCGCGCCATCGGCATCCTCGCCAAGGAAAACCATCATGCGAGTGAGCATCGTGGCATTGAGACCTTGATCTTCTTTACCAATCATCCAACGTATCTCAGCCGTTGAGGCGCCAGTGGTTTGACCGCGTGCCTCCTCGTTCATGCGTTGGTGTGTGATGTAAATCTCTGTACGGTTGCCATTGCGTTCGATACGCGTACGAAACTTGTCGCGTGTGCCACTATCCCAGGCCCCTGGAATAGCTTTACCGATCAGCTGACGAATCCAGCTATTGGGAATGTTGGAACGGTTTTCCGCCCAATTGGTCACGATCAATCCCGCTTTGGGATCGGTCACATCTAGGGTGAAACCCGTTTCAGTCCAAAAATCAGCCGCCGAGGTAAATACGCGGTCAGCAGGGATGTCCACGGACAACCAACGCAAATCACCATCGCGCATCACGCGCATATCGCTGCGTGTGGGCAACACAGCGGCTCGGGCTGAAGATGCTTGGGCAGCGGGGCTCGCCATTCCCGTCTGTTGGAATTGCGAGAAAGTCGTCGTGCCCGCGTCAGGCGCGCGGAAACGCGGATCACTCGCGGCCTGGGTCATATCGGGCGGAATGCTCAACGGATTGGTGCGTACCACGCTTTGGTAATCAACCGAATCATCGCCACTCAGCAGATTACGCACTGAAGCACAACCATTGAGTGTCAGAATCGCAGCCACAGCCGTGACTAACAGCATATTTTTTTGACTCAACAAACTTTTCATGTCAGAGCAACCCCGCCTCAACCATTGCAGCTCTCAAGGGAGCGTGAAACTGAGCTCCCAACTCCACGAGCGGCAAGCGGATGCCAGAGGGAATACGCCCCATCTGCGCCAACGCCCACTTCACTGGAATCGGGTTACCTTCGACAAACAAGAGCTTGTTCAAAGGACCCAGCAAATTATTTAATGTTCTGACGGTTTGGACATCGCCCGCTAAAGCAGCCTTGCATAAGGCGCTCATCTGACGGGGAGCGATGTTGGCCGTCACGGAGATGTTGCCGCGCCCTCCCAACAAGATCAGCGCCGCAGCCGTCGCGTCGTCACCACTCAGTATCTGAAAATGTGCGGGTACATCTCGAATCAACATGGCGCCGCGACCGATGTCGCCGGTCGCATCCTTGAGGCCGATAATGCCAGGGATCTGCGCCAGGCGCAGGACCGTGTCATGGGACATATCCGCCACGGTACGACCCGGGACGTTATAGAGAACCGTAGGCAAATCCACGGCCTCTTGAATGGTTTTGAAATGTTGATACATGCCTTCCTGGGAAGGCCTGTTGTAGTAAGGCACGACCGACAAACCTGCCTGAGCGCCCACTTTGAGGGCGTGCTCGGCTAAGTGGATGGCTTCGCGGGTGGAATTGGCACCCACGCCCGCGATAATCGGAAGCCGTCCAGCCGCATGCTCGACTGCGACGCGAATGAGCTCGGCGTGCTCGTCGACATTGACCGTGGGGGACTCGCCGGAGGTACCGACAATGACGAGTCCGTCCGTTCCCTCTTGTGCATGCCAGTCCACCAACGCCCGAAAGCTTTGGTAGTCTAGACTGCCGTCGGGATGCATTGGTGTTACCAGGGCGGGCATGCTGCCGTGGAACTGGGGTCCGTTCGAGGATGAATTCGTGGCCATAAAGGGGATCCAGAGCGCTAAACGAGGCGCGGTTGCGCCATTAATAAATTAAGTAAAAGTGTACCGGAATAGTGACGCCTCAGAGCACTAATCTGACTATCGATTGCCCAAGGGACATTAGCGGGGCGATCAAGGTACCCAGGGCACCCGTGGCCAGCAAAGCAATCACAATCCAGAGCCCGAAGGGCTCGATGCGACCATACTGCCATGCCAACTGATTGGGCAGCAGGCTAAAGAGCACCCTTCCACCATCCAAAGGAAGAATCGGTAGGAGGTTCAGGGCCATCAAGGTCAGATTGATTTGAATGCCGACCTGAGCCATCTGAAACCAAAAACTCCCGCGATCGCCGGACTCGAACAGTAGGCGCAGGGAAATCCCCCAAAGAATCGCCATCAATAAGTTGGCGGCAGGACCCGCCACAGCCACCCAGAGCATGTCGCGCTTGGGACGGCGCAGGCGTCCAAAGTCTACGGGTACGGGCTTAGCCCAACCAAAGAGTAAAAACGGCCCGCCCACCAGCTTAGACATCAGTAAAATGCCCACCGGCACGGCAATCGTGCCAACAGGATCGATGTGTTTAAGGGGATTGAGGGTGACACGGCCGAGTTGCGTGGCCGTTGGATCACCGAACAACCTCGCGACGTAGCCGTGGGCTGCCTCGTGTAAGGTAATGGCAAACATCACTGGCAAGGCGTAAAGCGAGATAGTCTGAATAATTTCGTTCATGCGATAGATTGTAGAGGTTTATCGCAGATCAAACGCTAAGGGATCCCAAGAACGGCTGGATCGCCCCGACCGCGTCGAATCAATTCGGGCGAAGAGCCCGTCAAATCAATCACCGTCGTGGGCTCAAAAGGACAGGCGCCCGCATCGATCACCGCCACTAGCGCATGCTGATAACGCGCCCGGATGTCCTCGGGATCATTGAGTGGCAGCTCCTCACCCTCAGGAATCAAAGTGGTTGATAACAAGGGTGCATCCACCATGTCCAAAAAAGCAAGCGTCACGGGGTGGGCAGGCACGCGAATCCCGATGGTTTTACGCGAAGGATGCGAAACGCGGCGGGGCACGTCGCGAGACGCCTCTAAAATAAAAGTCCAAGGTCCGGGTGTGGCTTGTTTTAACAAACGAAACTGGGCGTTATCGACGCGTGCGAACTGACTAATCGCCGTCATATCGCGACACAACACCGTCAAATGATGACGCTCGTCGAGTCCGCGCAGCTTACGCAAGCCCTCGGCCGCAGCCCGATCATCGAGGCGAGCGACCACCGCATAACTTGAGTCCGTAGGGACCGCGACCAACCCCCCGTTTTGCAAAAGCTGAGCCGCCTGCTTCAGGAGCCGGGGTTGAGGATTATCAGGGTGTACGACAAAGAGTTGTGACATGAAAACGCAGTCAGAAGAGAAGGGTTAAAATTACTGCGTGTTGTCGCCTTAGCTCAGCTGGATAGAGCAACGCCCTTCTAAGGCGTGGGTCACAGGTTCGACTCCTGTAGGCGACGCCATTTACTGAATCTTAGCGCCCTCACGCAAGCGCTTGACCAAATCAAAGCGCTGTTGCTGGAGCAAAGCCTGACGGATGTCATTTTTAGCCTCGTTCAAGCCAGGGGCTTGGTAGCTTCGCTGGTCTTCGAGTTTGATGATATTCCAGCCCGCTTGTGTGCGAATGGGTGCGACCGCCACGCTGCCTTTTTTCAAATTGACCAATACGTTTGATATCGCTGGCAAGATCTGCGCGGGCAATACCCAACCCACTTCTCCGCCCTTTGCCTTGCTAGGATCAATTGAGGACTGCTCAGCAATTTTCTGAAAAGACTCCCCCTTGTTCAGACGCGCCAAAATAGCCTTGGCCTCGTCCTCGGTTGACGTCACGATCAGACCGACCTTGTATTGTTGCTCGTTTTTGAGCGCCTCTACCCGACGGTCATACTCAGCTTTGATTTTGATATCGGTGATGGGATTTTTTTTCATCATGTCGTTGAGCAACAGTTCCACCATCAAAGTCTGTCGCAGCTGTGCCAACTGGGTCTTGGCCTCGGCGGTTTTATCTAAACCTAGCTTGGCGGCTTCTTGGGCCAAAATCTCGCGATTGATCAACTCTTCTTTGAGCAGCTGTCGCAACTCGGGTGAATCACGCTGGCCTTGGGCCACATTGGCGCGAACATTTTGCTCGAGTAAAGATGTCGGAATCGCAATGCCGTTAACCGTGGCCATGGGTGCGTTTGCGACAGGCGTTGTGGCTGCTTTGGGCTGGGCTTGGACAAGACTACCCGCGAAAACAAACACGGCGCACAGGACTGAAGACTTGAGCATAAGAAATTTCATGAGGACGACCGTGGATGAGCTAAATAATTTTTAGATTGCAGACGCTTCTATTATAGGCGTAGACACTCGCTTGCTTACACTGGTGTGCCGAGTAGCCGCCACGGGACTCTTGAGTACTGCCAGTTCTGTTATGTTGCTGAAAATAACCTCATAGAAAATAACTCGCGGAGCAATACGCATGACTTCTACTTTCGTCGATTCAAACATCATCCAGGCTTTTGCACCGACAGGCGTGCTGCGCGCTTCGCTCAACATTGGCAACCCCGTTTTAGCGAATCTCGATGCGAGCGGTAAACCCTTTGGGATCTCGATTGATCTGGCCCATGCACTGGGTAAAAAACTTGGGGTGTCTGTTGAGCTGATCGTCAACGAAACGGCTGGAAAGTCTGTCGCAACCGTAGAGTCCGGACTTGCCGATATCGGTTTTTTTGCCATCGATCCGGCGCGTGGCAAAGACATCGCATTTACCGCCGCATATGTGCTGATCGAGGGGTATTACCTTGTGCGCACGGATTCGCCGATTACGCGTAACGAGCAAGTCGATGTCCCTGGCAACCGTGTCGTCGTAGGCAAAGGCAGTGCCTATGATTTGTTTCTGACCCGCCATCTCAAACAATCCCCCATCGTGCGCGCCTCGTCTTCGCAAACGGTCGTGCAAGACTTTTTAGCGCAGCAGCTTGAAGTCGCCGCTGGCGTCAAACAACAACTCGAGGCAGACACCCAAGGCATGTCGGGCGTTCGCATTCTGGGTGAGCGTTTTATGGTTATCAACCAAGCGATGGGCGTACCTAAAACAAAGGGACCGGTGGCAGCGACTTTTTTGCGCACCTTTGTCGAGGAAATGAAAGCAAGCGGAATGGTCAAAGAATCCATGACGCGTCACGGCATTCAAGGCGCAGGCGTCGGTCAGGCCGCGGATCCAAATCAAGACCCTCTCGATCACCTTTAAATCATGGGGCTTACAGATATGGCGAAGCCAGCCAAACCACCTTGTTTCGCAGGCGCATCCAGAATGGATCCCGGCGCACACTTCGCAAAGTAATGCGCTCTGCATGGGCGATGATACCGTCCACTTTAGTCTCGATTTCTTTTGCGATGCCTCGATCATAGACCTCAAGATCAAGCTCAAAATTCAAGCGCAAACTGCGTGGGTCGATATTGGAAGAGCCGACATAGGACCAGCCACCATCGACAGTGAAAAGCTTGGAATGATCAAAGGTCCCGGAGGCTCGCCAGACACGGCAACCAGTTTCAATGAGCTGATCGATTTGTGCCATCATCGCGGCGTTAACGAGCTTGAGATTATTGGCGCCCGGCACCACGATGTCGACAATCACACCACGTCTGGCCGTCGTCGACAGGGCCGCGATCAAGGCCACATCCGGCAGCAAGTAAGGTGACTGGATCCGCACATGCTTTTGTGCCACCGCGAGCGCACCCAACAACATATTGTGTGTGCTGGCCAAGGTTGCGTCGGGGCCTGATGGAATGCAACGCAACGCGACACCTGCTTCTTTGATCTCACTGGCAGCAGAGGCAAACCACTCTTCGCCAGTCAATTTTTCATTGGTCGTGAACGCCCAATCATGCGCAAAATTTGTCATGAGCTGGAACATAATCGGCCCGCTCACCTGAAAATGCGTGTCATGGGTGACGGCCTCTTTAGCGATCGCAGTGACAAAGCCCTCGCGGATATTCATCCCGCCTGTAAAACCGTGGAAACCATCGATGACCAACAACTTTCGGTGACTGCGCAAATTGGCATAGACCAGCCGGATACCGATCACAGGTTGCATAAACAGCGCAGTATGGACGCCGGCATCTCTGAGCATGGCCGTGATGGGCGGATGCGAATACTTGGCGCCGACGCCATCGATCAAGACGCGGACCTTTACCCCGCGTTGTTGAGCTTCAATCAGGGCCTGTGCCAACTCTTTGCCAACGGTGTCGTGATCGAAAATATAACTCTGCAGCGCGATCGAACGCTGGGCTTGTCGGATCGCCTCAAGCATGGCGGGATACGTCTCATCGCCCCCATTGAGCATCTTGATCTGATTGGCGCCCAAGACCTTAAAGTCGCTGATGTGATCGCCTAGGTTCTTAAGCGAGGCAAACTGAGGACCCGACACCTCCACAACATCATGCACCAAGATTTTATCGATCAGCTCCTGGTCGTAAAGTGTGTGGGCGCGCCTGGCGAACACGCGGTCCTTGCGAATCCGATTAATACCCGCCACGAGATAAAGAAAAGCACCCAAAATAGGCGAGAACAGGATCACACCCACCCAGGCAATCGCCGCGCGCACATCTTTCTTGGTCATCGCGGCATGCACGGCCGCCACGCTGCTGGCGACGATTGAAATCACCAGCAAGAGATGAGGCCAATATTCAATCAGTATTTCTTCGAACCGGGCCATAAGATGCTACCTAGGTCATAAAAGAAGTGGTGTTTTCGGATCACGTCAAACGCGCAAACATGATAGAATTTTGCTTCTGTGGTGGACGTAGCTCAGTTGGTAGAGTCCCAGATTGTGATTCTGGTTGTCGCGGGTTCGAGCCCCGTCGTTCACCCCAGTATAGATTTTCTAGAAAAGCCCTGCCTGGCAGGTCTTTTTTTATTGCCAGCGCTTTTATATTGCCACTGCTCTAACGCCCGACTTTCTTTCGCCACGCCTGAAAATCCTCGGTCGTCTTAGGATCTGTGTTGGGATACAAACCCAAGATCGAGCGCCCTGTCTTGACCGTTTCGGTCACAAAATCTTCAAACACCGTCATTTCAGTCGCCTCATTGGCCAACTCATCAGCCAAATGCGCGGGTAACACCAACACACCATCGGCATCTCCAACAATCACATCGCCGGGAAACACGGGGGCGTCGCCGCAGCCAATGGGCACGTTGATATCGATCGCCTGATGATGGGTCAGATTGGTGGGGGCCGAGGGTCGCTGATGATAGGCAGGGATCCCCAACTCGGCGATCTCCGCCGAGTCACGGAAACCACCATCCGTCACCACACCCGCAGCACCTCGCGCCATGAGTCGCCCAACCAAAATGCCGCCGGCTGAAGCCGCTCGGGCATCTTTGCGACTGTCGATCACCATCACGGCACCCGCCGGGCATTCATCCACCGCTTTACGCTGGGGGTGTGCACGGTCTTTGAAGACCTCGATACCGTTCAAATCCTCACGCGCCGGGATGTAGCGCAACGTGTAGGCCTCGCCCACCATGTTTTGCTTGGCGAGCGAAAGTTTTTGTACATTTTGGATAAATTGCGAGCGCAAGCCACGCTTGTAAAGGCAAGTTGCCAACGTGGCGGTACTCACCACCATCAGTTTGTCGCGTGTTGCCGCAGAAAGTTTGCTCATTGAATAAGTCTCTCTTGAGTTGTCTGATCGAGTGTCTTAGAAAATATCGGGCTCTGAGACCGCTTTGCCAAAGTCCGTGCGCAAAAAGTCAAAGTCGCAGCCTTCGTTGGCTTGCTGGATATGCTTGGAAAACATCCAACCATAGCCGCGCTCGTATTTGGGCTCGGGCGCTTTCCAGGCGGCTTTACGGCGTGCGAATTCCTCGTCAGAAATATCCAGATTGATGGTACGTGCGGGTACATCGACCGAAATCATGTCGCCATTTTTAACGAGCGCCAGAGGCCCTCCGACAAAAGACTCGGGGGAGATATGCAAGACGCACGCACCATAGCTCGTCCCGCTCATGCGGGAATCCGACATGCGCAACATGTCGCGCACACCTTGCTTGAGCAACTTTTTCGGCATGGGCAACATGCCCCACTCTGGCATGCCGGGACCACCCTGAGGACCGGCGTTACGCAAAATCAACACATGGTCAGCCGTGACATCGAGATCATCGCTGTCGATCACCGCCTTCATGGAGGGGTAGTCATCAAACACAAGCGCGGGTCCCGTGTGACGGTGCAAATGCGGTGGGCATGCGCTGGGCTTGATCACGCAACCATCCGGTGCTAGATTGCCCTTAAGCACCGCCAGCGCGCCCTCGGCGTAAATAGGATTGTCAATCGGACGGATCACGTCGTCGTTGTAGACGGCAGCGCCTTCGATATTTTCACCCAGCGTTTTGCCGGTCACCGTCATGGAGTCCAAGTGCAAGTGCTGCTTGATGCGAGTCATCAGGCCCGGCAGACCGCCCGCGTAGAAAAAGTCTTCCATCAAATACTGATCGCCGCTCGGACGCACGTTGGCGATCACCGGCACAAAACGACTGAAGCGATCAAAATCTTCGAGACCGATGTCACAGCCGGCGCGCTTGGCTTGCGCGATCACGTGAATGATGGCGTTGGTGGAACACCCCATGGCCATGGCGACCACAATCGCGTTTTCAAAGGCGGCATGGGTCTGGATTTTGTTGGGCGTCAGATCTTCCCAAACCATGTCGACGATCCGGCGTCCCGACTCGGCACTCATACGCACATGATTGGAGTCAGGTGCAGGGATCGAGGAGGCGCCTGGCAAGGTCATGCCCAAAGCCTCTGCGATCGCAGTCATCGTACTGGCCGTGCCCATGGTCATACAGGTTCCATGGCTGCGGGCGATCCCGCCTTCGATTTCAATCCACTCTTTTTGGTTGATTAAACCCGCGCGTCGATCGTCCCAAAATTTCCAGGCATCCGAACCAGAGCCCAAGACCTTGCCTTGCCAGTTACCGCGCAGCATCGGGCCTGCAGGGACATAAATAGACGGCAAGCCCGCACTGGTCGCGCCCATCAGTAATGCCGGCGTTGTTTTGTCGCAACCGCCCATCAAGACTGCACCATCGATCGGATGGCAGCGCAACAATTCCTCGACGTCCATGGCGAGCAAATTACGATAAAGCATGGTGGTCGGTTTGACGTACTGTTCAGCGAGAGAAAGCGCTGGCAACTCGATCGGAAAACCACCCGCCTGAAGTACGCCACGCTTGACGTCCTCGACACGGTGTTTAAAGTGGCTGTGGCAGGGATTGATGTCAGACCATGTATTGACGATGCCGATCACAGGCTTGCCCACCCAATCTTCGGGGCCGTAGCCCATTTGCATGGCACGCGAACGATGACCAAAAGAACGTAAGTCATCCGGTGCGAACCAGCGAGCGCTGCGCAGAGACTCAGGCGTTTTAACGTGTTTTCCGCTACTTTCTTTACCCATGGGTCAAGCCCCTCCGTTTGTCAGCATTTTTTATGTCTATCGTCGATTGTAGGATAGTCAGTTAAAAAAAAACGAGTGATTCTTTGAGGTATCGTAGCGAAAACGACTCTCCTAACCTTAAAACACGTTTCTGCCCCGCTGAATCAAATGAACAAGCCCGTCTCTGCAGCTGACTTTGCCCAAGCCCTTTTTTCTCCCAAGGCGATTGCGCTCGTGGGCGCCTCTGGAAATTTACAAAAAAACACCGCGCGGCCGATGCGCTTTATGCGCAAGCACGGCTTTGAGGGTAAGCTTTACCCGATCAATCGTACCCAGACCGAAATCATGGGAGAGCCCGCCTATGCCGATCTCGCCGACCTGCCTGGTCCGATTGATCATGCGTTTGTGATGGTGGCGAGCGAACTTGTGTTGCCCTTGATTGACTCTTGCGCCAGTGCCGGCGCAAAAGTGATCACCATCTATTCGGATGGCTTTGGCGAAACAGGTCCCGAGGGCATGGTGGCTCAAGAGGCACTGATCAAACGCGCAAAAGAGCTAGGCGTTCGCATTGTCGGACCGAACAGTATCGGCTTGGCGGACTTGCATAGCGGCATGATTTTGTCGGTCAACGCCGCCTTCGAAGCGGAGACCTTGATTGCTGGTGGGCTGAGTCTGGTCTCACAAAGCGGCTCAATGATGGGCTCCTTGATGGCACGCGCCAACGCGCGCGGGTTTGGTTTTGCAAAATCTGTTTCTGTAGGAAACGAAAGTGACGTCACCGTGGGCGAAGTCATCGACGCCTTGGTCGACGATGCGCACACTAAAGTCATCCTGCTGTTTCTAGAAACCATACGCGATTCGCCCGCCATGGCGCGCGCGCTCGAACGCGCCCGCGCCCACAACAAGCCTGTGATCGCCTACAAGATTGGTCGCTCTGAGCAAGGTGATGCCTTGGCGCAATCGCACACGGGCGCTCTGGCTGGCAATGACGTCGCGGTAGATGCCTTTTTACGCGCCCATGGCGTGCTGCGTGTGCGCAACCTCGAAACCCTTTTTGAGATCGCCCCTCTCGCCCAACGTTACTTGGGTAAAACAGCACCCCACCCACAGCCTGCGCGCGTGGCAGTGATCACCACGACTGGCGGGGGTGCGGCAACCGTGGTGGATAACCTCGGTCTGATGGGCATGGTGGCGGTCGCCCCGCCGCCCGCGTTCGTTGCGCAATTGGCGCAACGCGGCATGAACATCCGTGAAACGACCATCATCGATTTAACGCTCGCAGCCACCAGCGCGCAATACAAAGATCTGCTTGAGCAACTCTTGCGTGCCGACTGGTGCGATGCCGTGCTGAGCGTGGTGGGTTCGTCCGCGCAATTTCATCCCGAGTTAGCGGTCAAGCCCCTGGTCGAATCGGACAAGCCTGACACCAAACCTCTCGCAGTGTTTTTAGCGCCAGAGGCGATGGCTTCGCTGAGCCTGTTACAACAAGCGGGCATTCCAGCTTTCCGAACACCTGAGTCGTGCGCGGATGCGCTCTCGGTTTTTTTCCAGGCGCGTGACCATGCTCCGCCCGTATTAGCAGATATTGCGTGGCCAACTGGCTTGCCCACACAGGGCTTGCTCACTGAGTATGAAGCTGCACAAGTGTTTAAAACACTTGGAGTCCAGACGGCGCAAGCCCAGCTAGTAAGTCAGACGCATCTTACGCATTCAGTGCCTTACCCTGTTGTCGTCAAGATTTCCTCACGGGATATCCCGCACAAGACCGAAGCCGGTGGCGTCAAGGTAGGAGTTGGTAACACCGAGGAATTTACCGCGGCTGTCAACGAAATCTCCCAAAGCGCTCAAGCTTATGCCCCGCAAGCAAAACTGGATGGGTTTTTAGTTCAGGCAATGGAGTCGCGTCTGCTTGAGTTGATCCTTGGGTATCGCAACGATCCACTAGTTGGTCCTACGATCATCCTTGGTGCAGGTGGCATCACCGCGGAGCTTTCACCAGACTTTGCGATTCGCTTGGCTCCCGTCACCCTCGAACAAGCACACGCTATGATCGACGAGGTGCGCGTCACCAAGCTGATCAAGGGCTTTCGCGGCTTGCCCAAAGGCGATTGCGAAGCGTTAGCGCAAGCCGTCGTGGCTTTTTCCAAACTGGCGGCCATCCAAGAAGTCAACGTCCTTGAAGCCGAGATCAACCCGCTCTTTGTGCAGGCCAATCGAGTCCTTGCCGTTGATGGCTTGGTGAGACTGGCTTAACGGAGTGTCAATGCTGGAGAATCAACGCGCATGACTAAAGAAACCGTGAACACGACCGGGCAAGTCCACGGACTTGCTCACTTTCTTGGCATCGCGCAAATCTGTTCCTACGGCACGATTTACTATGCCTTTCCACTCATTGTCGTGGCGATGCAGCGCGAACTGGGGTGGTCTAAGTCAGACGTCTATGGCGCGCTGACGATTGGTTTGCTTCTCGCGGCTGCGCTGGCCTATCCCGTCGGACTGGCGATCGATCGGGGGCACGGCAAGCGCGTCATGGTGTGGGGCTCATTGACAGCAGCGGTATTATTTATCGCTTGGTCCTTCGTGCAGAGTCTATTTATTTTTTACTTAATCGCGGCGGCGATGGGCTCGCTGCAAGCCGCCATTTTGTACGAATCCGCCTTTGCACTGCTCGCGCGACGCGTCGGTCCGCAACACTCCCGCGCGGGGATCACCACGATCACCCTATGGGCAGGTTTTGCGAGCACGGTTTTTATTCCGCTCGAACAATTTTTAATCGATGGCTGGGGATGGCGTCTGTCTCTTTGGGTACTTGCCCTTGTCAACGTGGTGTGCGCTGTGGGCTATTGGTACTGGATCAAACCAGAACTTGATGCGGCCAATGCGACGCAGACCTCAAACAAAGTCGAAAACATCGCACGTGATAAAAATATTATTCACGAAGCGCTGCACAGCTCGGTGTTCTGGCTGTTATTGATCGCACTGACCACCTACTCTATGGTGTTTTCAGTATTCACCTTTCACATGTATCCGATGCTACTGGACAAGCAACTCCCTACCAGTGAAGTGGTTTGGGCGATTTCGGTTATCGGTCCCGCGCAAGTACTCGGACGCGTCATCATCAGTCGCTTTGCCCAACGTGTTTCGATGCGTACGCTCGGCTCCATCATGCTGAGCGTTTTTCCTTTTGTGTTCGCGACTTTTTTGCTGGACTCCCTGAGCTTTCAATTAGTCGCCGCATTGTTCGGCATTTATGGTCTGACCAATGGTATTTTTACGATTGTGCGTGCTCAAGTCGTCCCGGAAATGTTGAGCGCACACGCCTACGGCGCGCTCAACGGTTTGATCACCGTCCCCACCATCATCGCGCGCGCCATCGGTCCTGTTGTCGCAGCATGGTTGTGGGCGATTGATCAGTCCTACGATATAGTGCTCGTCGCTCAGGTTGGCGCTGCGGTCTTGCTGGCCCTGCTGTTTTGGACGGCCAACTTAGCAAGCAGAAGAAAACCGCT